>SVTG01000010.1 GCA_015063895.1 Oscillospiraceae bacterium
AGACACCGCTTCAGCGGTAGCCCGTAGAAGCGGTGCGGTTGGCAGATCCTTCGAGCACGAAAGTGCTGCCGGTAATGGCCCCTTATAGGGGCGGTGCAAGCCACCGGCTAAGCCGGTGGTCCTGACTGATTGCGCTATTATTTTATGATCTTTTCAAAATCTTCCTTGGGGTGCTTGCACAAGGGACAGGTAAAATCGTCGGGCAGTGTGTCGGCCTCTACCTCATAGCCGCAGATCTTGCAGCGCCACACGGTCTTGCCTGCCACCGTCACTTTTTCAAAATCCTCCTTGGGGTGCTTGCACAAGGGACAGGTAAAATCGTCGGGCAGCGTGTCGGCCTCTACCTCATAGCCGCAGATCTTGCAGCGCCACACGGTCTTGCCCGCAGGCTTTGTGTCCCCCTGCTTTGGCTTGATATGTGCGTGGTAGTAGGCGTAGGTCGCAGCAGGCGCATCGGAGAGCACCAGCGCGTCGGTGACGTCGGCGATAAAGAGCGTGTGGGTGCCCAGGTCAAGCGTTTGCCACACCTTTGCCATCAGCACGGCGTTTGTGCCGCGCGTCACGTACAGCACGCCGTTGTCAGCGCGCTTGCAATCGGTGAAATCGGCAAATTTATTCACCTCGCGCCCACTCTGAAAGCCGAAGTGCGTAAAGAGATCAAACGTGGCCTCCTCGGAGAGGATCGATACGTTAAACACGCCGCTGTTTACGATCTGGTCGTGCGTGTAATTCTGCTTGTTGACCGCCAGCGTGATGCGGTTGGGGGTGGTGGTTACCTGCATGGCGGTATTGGTGATACAGCCGTTATCCTTGCCGTCGTTGGCGGTGACAACAAACAGACCGTACGACAGCTTATACATTGCCTTGTTATCCATGCTTATGCCCTCATCAGACCGTCAACCGACAGCACCACACCCGAGATATAGGAGGCCTCGTCGGAGGCGAGGAACAGGAAGGCGTTGGCAATATCCTCGGGGGTGCCGAGACGGCGCAGGGGAATGCGCGCGATCATGGGCTCGATCACTTCCTTCGGCACAGCCTTCATCATATCGGTTTCGGTGATGCCGGGGGCCACGGCGTTGACGCGAATGCCGCGCGGACCCAGCTCGCGTGCCAGCGACAGGGTAAAGCCGTTGACGGCAAACTTGGAGGTGGGGTAGGCAACGCCTGACGGCTGGCCCGAAATGCTGACCATGGAGGAGGTGTTGAGGATCACGCCCGTGCCCTGTGCCGTCATGTGGTCGCACACAGCCTTCGAGCAGTTGAATACGCCCGTGACGTTGAGGTCGATGACCTTATCAAAAATATCCTTGGTGTACTTGTCAATGGGCGTGCTTTCGGAAATGCCTGCGTTGTTTACCAGTACGTCGATCCTGCCGTATTTTGCGGCAACGGCGTCAAAGGCGCCCTTGACTGCATCGTAGTCGGCAAGGTCGGGCCAGATGCCCTCAACCGTCGAGGTGGGGTAGGCGGCCTTCAGCGCATTGACAGCCTTAACGGCGGTCTCCTCGCGGCTGGCGCACAGCACAACGGTAGCGCCCTCGCGCAAAAAGCCCTCAACGGTGGCGTAGCCGATGCCGCGGCTACCGCCCGTTACGATCACAACCTTATTTTCAAATCTCATAGCTTTGCTCCTTTCGCAAAACAAAATTTCAATTATATTATAAAGCATTATGGCGCTAATTGCAAGTGTTTATAAATACTTGACACACTTTTTTTCATGTGATACAATAAGAGCAATAAGCTTGGCGGAGGTGCCGTATGAAGATCGTGATCGCAATGGATAGCTTTAAGGGGAGTGTGGATAGCCGCGCAGCGGGCGAGGCTGTGGAAAGAGGACTGCATGCAGCCCTGCCCTCGGTCAAAACCGTGGTGGTGCCCTTTGCCGATGGGGGAGAGGGCACGGTTGATGCTATCATTGCCGCGGGCGGCACGCTGCTGCAAAAGCAGGTCACAGGTCCGCTCGGCACGCCCGTGACGGCCGCTTACGGCATCAAGGGCGATACAGCCGTGATCGAAATGGCGGCCGCCGCAGGTCTTGCCCTTGTGCCAAAGGACAAGCGCGATCCGCGCGTTACCACCACGTATGGCGTGGGTGAGCTGATCAAGGACGCCCTTGACAGGGGCACGCGCCGCCTGATCGTGGGTATCGGCGGTTCGTCCACCAATGACGGTGGCACGGGCATGCTTGCTGCCCTTGGCGTGCGCTTTTTGGGCGCTGACGGTAAGGCTGTGGCGTGGGGCGCGCAGGGGCTTGGAGAGATCGCCGTGATCGACGTATCGGGCCTGGATCGCCGTCTTGACGGGTGCCAAATCTTCGTCGCCTGTGACGTGACGAACCCTCTGTGCGGCCCGAAGGGCTGCAGCGCGGTTTACGGCCCTCAGAAGGGCGCCACCCCCGATATGGTGAGTGAGATGGATGCTGCCATGGCGCATTATGCCGCCAAGACCGCCGCTGTGATCACGGGTGCCGATGAAAACGCCAAGGGGGCAGGGGCCGCGGGCGGCCTTGGCTTTGCCTTTGCCGCGTATCTTGGCGCCACGCTCACCCCGGGCGCACCGCTGGTCATTGCCGAAACGGGGCTTGAGGAAAAGATCCGGGATGCCGATCTTGTCATCACGGGCGAGGGGCGCCTGGATGGGCAGAGTGCTATGGGTAAGGCACCCGTGTCGGTGGCGACGCTTGCCAAAAAATATCAAAAGCCGGTGCTCGCGCTGTGTGGCTGTGCCACCCCCGATGCCACCGCCTGTCACGCCTTTGGCATCGATGCCTTTTTCCCCGTTCTGCGAGCGCCCATGAGCGTCGGTGAAGCCATGGAGCTGACCACCGCCTCTTACAATATCGCCGCCACCGCCGAGCAGGTACTGCGCCTGTGGTTAGCCGCACGGGAATATTGATCATATTAAGCAAGACGAAACCCCGCCATAGTGGCGGGGTTCTATAAAGGCTTTGCCGATGAGCAGAAAGCAAATAAAAATTCAGCGTAGAATGATCTTGTGTCAAAGGCTCCCTCCGGGAGGGAGCTGGCGCCGTAGGCGACTGAGGGAGAGTGCGTAACTTGGGAAAAGCAGTTGTAATAAAGCAAGCGAAAAAGTGAGGGTCACGCAGGCTCCTTCCGTCACGCATTCGCGTGCCACCTTCCTCTCGGAGGAAGGCATTGAAGAGAGCGTTTGACTTGAGAAGGGCGAAAATTTTCACAACCCGTTGACGGGTAGCAAGTATTCTTTGCATGGCTGTCAGGTCAACCTAAAACGCACTTGTGCGTAGCCATGTAATACCGGCAAAATCGATTTGCGATTTTGCCACAAAGAATGCGTAATGTATTCTTTGGATTAGGGCTATGCCCGAAACTGAAATCCCCCCCGCTATATGCGGGGGGGGGATTATTATTTTTTGCGCGCTAAAGCGGATCAGTCGAACGTGCAGGTGCCGTCCTGATTCAGGGTAATGCCCATACCCATAAAGTCAAGCTTGTTGTTTTCAATGGCGCTGGCAGACATGGTGCATACGGGCATCTTCATTTCGGGGTTGGTACCCTCGGCAGGCATATAGTAGCTGATCACCACGTAATCAGCATACACCTCAACCTTCAAATTTTCGCCGGGATTGGCGTAGGTGTTCGTGGGTGTGCCTGTGGGCTGGAAGATGTTGTAGGTGTGGTTCGTGGTGTCAAGCGCCAGGTAAATCATGGAGCCACGCATGGAGAGAGTAAGCGTGGTGCCGCTCAGCGTGTAGGATGCCTGGGCCATGCCGTTGCCGTAGGTAGCAACGCCGTTGTTGTAAAGGGCGATGGCGCCAAACATGTCGTCAAGCATTGGCGCGGCGGGGTCTGCCCCGTAGGAGCCGAGCAGGGTAGCACTCGTGAGGTCGGCTTCAACGGAAATGGCGATCTCCTCCTGGTAGGTGCCCTGACCCTCAACGGTGTAGTTGATATACAGGAACTGCACACCGACAGCGGAGGTGTCGATCTTGGAGACGTCGATCATGTCAGCGGTGACCTTTATCGTCAGCATGTCGGTGCCGATCCGAGGAGCGTACTCAAACAAGTAAACGTTGGCTTCTTTGCCGACCAGGCTTGTAGCCAGCGCCTGAATGGCAGTGGCGTTTGCATTGAGTGGCAGGGTTTCGTCCACGCTGTCATTCAGCCAGGCATAACGGATGTTGGATACGGCAGGGTCGTAAACCTCAACGTAGGTGTTGTCGGAAACACCCTTGTAGGTGAGATTTACGTTGATGTCGCCTACCTTATCGAATGCGCTGACGCTGATGGCAGAGCACGCGGTAAGCGGTACTGTGTAAGAGCCGCGGTCGTTTTCCTCGCCGTCGGTAAATTGGACGTGAAGACCAACCTCGGAAAGGGGTGTGCCAACGCGTACGGCATCGTTGCTGATATAGAAGTAATCAACCTCAATGCCGGTGCCGTCCACAACCTCAAGTACCACTTGCGTGTAGTGGCCGCCGTAAGCGATATGCAGGGGATATTCACCGGGGGTCGTGAAATCGGGCAGGGGGGTTACCAGCATATTCTCGGTAACGGGAAGGTAGTCGTAGGAACCGTTTGTGTATTGAACGCACAGGGTCAGCATGGGGGCAAAGCCCGTGTAATAGGTATCCAGTGACTCTAACCAGATCTCCTCAACAACCGTAGAAACGTAGGTCTTTTCACTCTTGGTGGTGCCGTCGTTGTAGGTCACGGTCGTTTCGGTGTAGGAAAGGCCGTATTCGTCAATGCCGGCCGCGGTCTTCACGTCAACAATGTACTTGTCGGTGAGCGAGGTGCCGTCCTTGCCCTCTGCCTTTACACCGGTGTCCTCACCGTTGATGAACCAGTTACCGTTTTCGCCGATCTTGATTTCGGGTGTCTCACCGCACGAAGCCAGCAAAACGGCCATCATGCAGATCACCAGAACCAAAGACAAAATGGTTGCGATTTTTTTCATAACTTGTACTCCTTTGATGTTATTAAGGTCCTTACTCTTGCCTAAGCAGGAAGGGCTCCTTACTGCCATTATAGCAAAAAGCATTTGAAAAATCAATGTTTTTGCCCAAATTTTTTCAGCCTACGGCCTCACAGTATATCAAAAAAGTCCGCTGAGGCCGTTGCAGCGCATGCCGCCTCCCACCGCGCCGCGTGTTATTTTTGTCGCATTTCAGCGTGAGCCCCCCTCGGCAAGGCGAAACAGCAATGCAAAACAGCAATGCAAAAAAGCCTGCCGCAAGGGTGTGCAAAATTAGCGGAAAATTATGATCAGTTATTTAATAATTGCTCCGCTGTAAACAAATAAGTAACCCCGACAGATTTAAAGTCTGTCGGGGATTGCTTATTATGTATGAAACATATATTACCAGATTTCAGTCCCGTACCTGTGCCAATCTTCTCCTTCGGTAAATCCTTGTGCACCTCTGTGGAAATATACCTTATAGTAAACACCATAGCCCGGGCCGTACATGACATCTGCTGCGGGGTTTGCGTAAGCGGTTGGCGCATCACCTTCAAATTTAACAGCCTGCATCGCCGTGCAGGATTTAAATGCAGATTCGTTGATGTCAGTTACAGAGGCGGGAATGATAATTTCGGTTAAGGCGTCCGAATTTTCAAATGCATAGTCTCCAATGGATTGAAGCCCGTTGTTTAATGTTACAGAGATTAAGTTTCGGCAGGATGCGAATGATTTTTCACTAATGCTGATAACCGTTGAAGGGAGTGTAATGGCGGTAAGGCCCGAATTTTCAAATGCGCCTGCCTCAAGAATGGTTAATCCTTCATTCAAGGTGATGGTTTTTAAGCTGTGGCAACTGGAAAATGCATCTGCATCGATGACCTTTATGCTGTCGGGCAAGGTAATATGCTCCAGCTCAGAAGCCCAGAAGGCAGAGTTGCCAATCGTGGTAAGTCCGTCTTCAAACACAACGCTTTTAAGTGCAGTATAGGCAAAAGCACAATCTCCCCAATCGGTAATACTGTTGGGAATGGTAATGGATTTTAACGCTGTGCAATAATGGAAGGTATAATCACCCAGCGTTTGTAACGTGTTAGGTAAGTTGATGGTGGATAGTTCTCGGCAAGAGGCAAAGGCAAAGGCTCCGATTTCGGTTAAGCCGTTGGATAGTGCGACGGTGGTTAATGCAGAGCAAGAGAAGAAAGCATAGGTTTGAATGGATATAACGGTATTGGGAATTGTAACCGTGCGCATCGTGCTATTTTTCTTAAATGCATATACGCCAATTTCGGTGACATTCTTACCTTGAATGGTTTGCGGAATAATAACGTTTTCGGCAGAGCCAAGGTAGGCAAGCACAGTGATACCACCCGTTTCATTTTCGCTATACTCAAAGTTTTCAAATACGGGCACATCCATTTCTGTTTCAATGACGCGTGTGGGATATCCGTTCCAACGCGGAAAGGTAAAGCCTTTTGCATTTTGGTGATAGTAGATCGTGAAATTACCATCGTAGTACGTAGGCGCGGGGGCCAGGAAATTCTGAGGCGCGTCACCCTCAAAAATAACCTTTTTCAGGGTGCTTGATGCGTACACACCCAAAGATGAGGCAAAGGCTTGTTCGTCAATGTTAACCACTGTTTTGGGAATGCTGATTTCGGTTAATTTGGATTCGCCCGCAAAAGCACCGTGATCAATAGTGAGCAACCCTTCGTTCAAGGTGATTTTTTCCAGATTGCTACAAGCAGCAAAGGCGCACCAACCAATCTTTCTAATGGTTGCGGGCAACACGCATTCGGTGATAATAGACATAGTAAAGGCCTGGTCCCCAATTGTGGTTACGATTTTTCCATCAATGGTTTCGGGAATTCTAACGGTTTTGTCCTTGCCGATATATTTTGTGATAGTAATCTGCTCACCATCGACTTTATACTCAAAATCAGAAGCAGGATTCGGCTTTTTTGTGCTATTTAATCCGCAAGAAGCAAGGAAAACTGTGGTTAAACAAAACAGAATGAACAGGGCAATCAATCGTTTCATAAAAAAACTCCTTACATTTGATACTTTGATTATATATTAGACATATTGCTTTGTCAATAGTTTCCAAATGCAAATCGCTCGACAGAGATTGCGCAGTATCAAGTTGCCTGCGTATCCTTGGGTTGCACGGTTACCGGATTATATTAAAGTGGACAGAAACTGTCAGCTTTAAAATTTATACTGTGCTCGATATGTGTTGTTTCACATATCAAAATCATTGAAATACAATACGAAAAGGAGTAAAAATGTGTACTTGTGATAAAGAATACTTGGGCACTTGTGATGAGGGCTCATGTGATGATCCCTATAATGATTGGGATGAAGATGATATGGTAGGAGATGACATAGATAACGAAACGTGTCTTGCAAATTCTACCAAGTTGTGCTATACTTATGATGAACTCTCCCGCGTAACGTCCCGCATCGAAAAAACCTTGAGTGGTACGGTGCTGCATACCGAGCGTTTTACCTACGACCTGGCAGGTAACATCACGGCAGAGGCTGACGAAAGCAGCTTTACGTATGATGCACAAAATCGTTTGGTTTCGTATCAGGGTAAGGGAGTAACCTACGATTTTGACGGCAACATGGTAGACGACGGGCAGACTGCTTATGTATATGATTCCGCCAACCGTCTGATTGCAGCAGGGGAAACCAAATAGAAAAATCAAAATTCAATTTATTTGATACTGTGAAATCAATTTGGAATAAAATCAAAGGGGCGTAATTACATACAATGAAAAAACATATCTTTTTAAATTTTTTCATCATTGCTTTGATATTGGCGACGCAGCTTTCGGCTTTTGCGATCGGCTTTGAAACGGAAAGCGTTTCGGTAAATGAAGGAAAAAGAGTGGAAAACAGAATCTCTTTTTCAACCTATAATGCGAAAAAAAGACCGTTTTCGAATTTTGACGTAAGCGAGGAAGGAATGATAGCTCTTGTGTCAGAATCGGGAACTGTAAATCCTGTGATTTACGTGTATGATAGAGAAGGGAAATTTCAATACAAGTATACCGTAGATACCGACGGCGTGATCTATGCCGAGTGGGAAGGGGAAGATCTTTGGATATATATCGTTCGTGGCGACCACGCGGTTTTGGTGGATAACAAGGGAACGGTATTAAAAGTAGAGTCAATTTTAAACACCCCGAATAACACTTCCCATTGGTCAAACGTGTGGAAAAAGAAAAAGGCCGTGGGAGATGAAACGTACGCTGCCAAAACGGGCTTGGGCGTGCTGGGGCTTGTGGTCAACGAGTACGGTCAAATCGTTGTAACCAACACGAGCGGTGAAGCACAGGTTTTGTATGACGTAAGCTCTGCATTGTGGAAAAAAGCACTGATCACAATACCCTTGATCGCGCTTCTCATATTTGTTGTTGTCAGCGTGATTATATTGGTCGTGAAAAACGCGACCCGTTACCAAAATAAAATTCATTTTGGCTCTCCTTACAGGGAAGGGGACAAAAAGAATTTTTATGACCGCATTTTAGATACATTGGAGAAAAAAGAAGAGCCATCTGAAACGGATGATGAGAATTTTTAAAAAATTGTTTCAGCCGCACCTACGGGTGCGGCTGTTTTTGTTGATGCTTGCAAATTCTACCAAGTTGTGCTATACTTATGATAAACTCTCACGTGTAAACGAACATAAAATTTAATCAAAGGAGATACGTAATGTGCCAGCAAAAATTTGTAGCTTCTAAATTTAAGCTATATTTATTTGTGATTTTGTTAAGTGCTTTATGTTTTGGAATTGTGATTCAAACAATATTTATTTTTGCATGGAAGAATTGGGGCTATATATTTGTTATTGTCCTTTATGCTTTAGCTCTTATTCCAGTAATTTTTGCGCTTGGTAAAGTTATCTATTTTGTGAATGTTTTTGATAACGGATTGGTGTTTAAAAACATTTTTAAGAAACAATATTATCTATTTTTTGCTGATATAATTAACGTGCACAAACTGCACCTAGCACGTGAAGGCACGTTTTTCCTCATTGAGGTAAAAGGAAATGGAAAAGCAATGTCATGGAACTATCCTTTTAAATTTGATTGCACCCCAACTACTTGCAGGGTGGTCGATTTTATAATGACGCACAAAAACACGGAAGATTGACACAAAAAGCAGCTTATATTTTGAAATTAATTCAAAGTGCAAAATAAGATTTCTTAGGATAACAGTGAAGAACAGGGATGTTAGCGTGAAACTAACTCCTAAAATGTGCAAAAAGAGCACTGAAACAAAATCCAAATAGATTTAAACATAATGCAAGGCACAGTTCTTTATGTAAAAACGAACTAAGGTTTTCCGAGGTGGTTGGTGATACCGACCACCTCGTTTTTTATTGTTGACACAATCTTGAAACAATGATATAATTAAATTAGAATATAGCGACCATGCTACAATATAGTGAGGGCACGCTATACGAGCAGGAGTTAATGGATTATCAAAAGCAGCAGTTACGTATGTAATAGGATATCAAGGTGGCAAATCAGGCACTTTTGACAAATTGTTCCTACAAGATATCCTTGGAAAACGACTCATGTCAGACTCCGTTTCATATGGACTTGCCAAAGGAATTTTAGCTGCATTGCATCCGAGCACAAGCCGTATTTTTATTACCAAGGCTACTTGGTATATTGGAGAACCACTAGCAAAATTGATCTTTACAAGTTTGTTTGCAACGGGAGCTCGTTGGATTATTGATAAATTTTTTGATTAGTAGGTGATTGTATGATTACATTTTCAGGTCCAGTGTCTGAAGTTGTACAAAAAAAGTTTTAAAAAAATCACAGCAACAGTTAGGATTATTGTTATTTGCGATTTCCATGAGTGCCTTCGTATCCATTCTTATTATGAATATTTTTATTCCTAATGTATTGGATAAGAATACCTTGCTATGGTGTATAATTGCAATTTCTGTTTCTATTTTTACTGCCTTTGCGCCAATTTCAAAAAAACAAACTAGATTCACGTGGAATTTTACAATCCAAATAGATCATACACATATCCACAAAAAAGTTTGCAATGGACGCCAAGAACTGGAGCAATCAATCCCTCTATCCAAAATAAAAAAAGTAATAGATGCTGGAGAGTTTTACTATGTTATATGGAAAGATATCAGCACCGCTTATATCTGTCAAAAAAATTTATTGATTAACGGTAGCATTGATGAATTTGAGGCTATGTTTACATTAATTTTAAAAAAGTGAACACCAATTCTTTTTCACAAAATAAAATCGACAAGGAACAATTCCGTGTGTTAAAATAAAAATTCAAAACAGGTTTTTTCTAGGTGGTTGGCTATGCCAATCACCTAGTTTTTTTGTAATTCACACCGCCTACGGCTACCATCATCTGACAGACGAGTCGCTCTCTATGACCGCCGATGCAAACGGCTTGGAGCACACCAACCGTAACAATCCCTCAGCCGCCTACGGCGTCAGCTCCCTTTACACAAGGGAGCCTTACGATAGTTTCCGTTATACTTATAAAAAAGCGGTCTACAAATGTTATGTAGACCGCTCGTGGCACCCCCAACAGGAATTTGCCGCGCCCTGCAAGGCTTCCCACGGGGAAGCGGCGCGCCAATGTGGCGAACCCAATTCCGCGGGCAGCGGGGTTTTCAAGCACTGTGCAAACAAATAGGGTGGTTGCTATAACAGTGCCGCGGAGCAGGTTCGTTCCGTGGGGGTACCAACGCAAAAAGGCCTGCCATTCGGCAGACCTCGCGTTGGCACCCCCAACAGGAATCGAACCTGTAACTACCCCTTAGGAGGGGGCTATTATATCCATTTAACTATGGGGGCGTGTGATATAGCGTATGTAGTATAGCATATATTCTCCAAAAAGGCAAGAACTTTTGCAAAAGTGGTGCACAAAAAACTCATGGTTGCATTTTGTGGGCAAAGTATGCTACAATAATACAAGAGAGTTTGGCGTGGCGCGTGGTGCGCGGCGCGAGGGGAGGGGAGCGTGTGCGAAAATACGGCAAATGGCTGGCGCTGGCGGCGTGCCTTTTGTGGTGCGCGGTGATCTGGCAGTTTTCGCTGTCTGCCGGCAGCAGCTCCGCTGCGACCAGCACTCACGTGCGTGCGTTTTGCAACAGCGTGCTGGAAAGGCTGAACGCGCCTTTTACGCTGAGTGCGCACACGGTGCGCAAAATGGCGCATTTTGCCGAGTTTTTTGTGCTGGGCGTGTTGAGTGCGCAAGCGCTTTTGCTGCACGGCTTCGGGCACCCCTTTTTGCAATCGCCCCTGCTTTGCTTGCTTGTCGGCACCGTTGACGAGCTGATCCAGTGCTTCGTGCCCGATCGCGGGCCGCACGTGCTTGACGTGCTGCTGGATCTTTTGGGCGGCGTTTGCGGGGTTCTCGCGTTTTGGGGGCTTTATTTGCTCCTATTATATATAAAGAAAAAAAGATTTGAAAAAAGTGTAAAAACCACTTGACAAGCACTGTCTTACCGTGTTATAATAATCTGCCGCATGTAAAGGGCTCCCGAAGTTTATCGCAAGATAACGCCCCCGTCAGCGAGTCTTAAAAGAAAGAGAGGTGCTTTTCGTGTTTGCAATTATCGAAACCGGCGGAAAGCAGTACAAGGTCTGCGAAGGCGACACCATTTTTGTGGAAAAACTCACTGCTGAAGAAGGCGCAACCGTTGTATTTGATTGCGTAAAGGCTCTTTCCCGTGAGGGTGAGCTCAAGGTTGGCACGCCCAACGTTGAAGGCGCAAAGGTCAGCGCAACCGTTCTGAAGAACGGCAAGGGCAAGAAGATCGTTGTTCTCAAGTACAAGTCCAAGAAGGACTCCAAGAAGAAGCTCGGTCACCGTCAGCCCTACACCAAGGTGCAGATTAACACCATTGAGGGCTAATCTACATGACGACCATCACTTTTTTCAGAAGCGACGGAATTTTTTACGGATTTGAGGAAAAGGGGCACGTCGGCTTTGCCGAATACGGCAACGACCCGTTTTGTGCCATGCTTTCTTCTCTCACAATGTATATCGTCAACGCGGTTGAGGACGTATATCACGGCAAAGTGATCTACGACATTCGCGACGACGAGGCTGTGATATCCGTTCGCTCTCCCTCCGCGCTCCCCGCCTTTGAGCAGGACGAACGCGTGCGCTTTGCCGTATCGGGGCTGTTCCTCACGTATTACACGATGCTGGAGGATATGCAGCTGCACGGTGATCTGTACGAGTTCACGGGCGATAGCGGCTTTCAGATTAAGGTTGAAAACAGGGAATTTGAATAATCCGTAAAGCTCTCTTACGAGAACAACAAATTTTACAAGGAGGATACACCACAATGTTGAGAATTAGCTTGCAGTTCTTTGCTCACAAAAAAGGCGTAGGTTCTACCAAGAACGGCCGTGACAGTGAGTCGAAGCGTCTTGGCGTAAAGGCCGCTGACGGTCAGACTGTTTCTGCCGGCAGCATCATCGTGCGCCAGAGAGGCACTGCCATTCTCCCCGGCAACAACGTGGGACTTGGCAAGGACCACACCCTCTTTGCTTTGATCGAGGGCAAGGTTCGTTTTGAGCAGAAAACCAAAGATAAGAAGCAGGTTAGCGTTTACGCCGACTAATGCTACGAAATAAAAAAGGAACAGCCGACGGCTGTTCCTTTTTTGTTGCTGTAATTTTTCAAGCCGCGTCCTTTGGTGCTTTTTTATCCTTTAGCTGAATGAAAATGCCCAAGACGATCACAGCCAGACCAATGAGGGACCAGGGGGTGATCGGCTCCTTTAAGATAAAAAACGTCCACACAAGCGAAAGGAAGGGTGTGATATAGGCGAGGTTTGAAATTCTTGCCGTGTCACCCGATTTCAGCGCCAGTGCCCAGGTGACGGTGGCAACGGCCATGACAAAGATGCCGTTCCAGGCAAAGCCTAAGAGGTGCGGCACGCCGATGGCAGCCCAGTCGCCCGTCAGGGCGTTGAAAAGCAGGGAGAGCAAAAACGACACGAAGAACGCCAGCATCAGGGAAACCTGCTCGTTATAGTGCCATTTTTGATTGAGTGCCGTGAACGCGCCGTAGGAAACGGCGGCAAGCATACAAAGCACCGCACCAAGCAGGGTGTCCACGTTAAAGCTGAGCAGGTCGGCCCCTGCCACGGTCAGCACACCGAGGAAGGAGAGCACAAAGGCAATGCCCTTGCGTGCGGTCAGCTTTTCCTTTAAGATGATGCACGCGAAAAGCACGCTCATGATCGGCCACAGGTAGTTGATGATAAAGGCCTGTGAGGCAGACATTCTTGCTGTGCCGAGATACAAAAAGATATAGTAAATAAAGGTGCCGGGCAGGCAGATAAAGAGCGTGAGGAGATAGTCCTTGACGCGGTAGCCCTGAAGGAACTTGATATTGCCGTTTATCACGTTGACAACAAGCAGGGCAAGCGCGGCAAAGAGCGAGCTCCACATCAGTACCTGATAGCTGCTCATGGAGCCCAGCAAAAGCTTTGAAACAGTAGCAAGGGTAGACCAGATGAAAATGGCGATCCCTGCATATACGTAGGTTCTTTTCATAAGTACCTCAAAAGCGTGCGATCGGATCACAATGCACCCGCAAGGCGCAGTAAAAACGATGCGATAAAGATAGAAAGGGCTGAGAGTAGGGTGGTGAACACCACAAACTGTCCCGCTAGGGGCGTGTTCCCGCCCATTTCCTGCGTCATCGGTACGCTGGAGACCGCCACAGGGGTGGCAAAAAGCGACACAAACGCCGCAAAATGCGCGCCGCTGAAGTGATCGCGGAAACACAAAAACGCCACGCCGATGCCGAGCAGGGGGGCAATCAGAATACGCACTGCGGTGCCGAATACGATCTCGCGGCGCATTTCCTTTGCGGTGGAAAACTCAAATTGCATACCGAGCACCAGGAGCGCCAAGGGGGTAGCCACCGACGCGAGGTAGGAAAGCACCTCGTAAACGGGCCCCACGTCCGTGAGGCGCCAGGCGATCTCGCCGCGCACCAGCAGGGCGCGTACGGCCAGCGCGAGAATGGCTGCGGCAATGCTGATGATGAGCGGATTTTTGAGAATATCCAACAGGATCTTTTTTACGCTCGGCTTTTGTGTGCCGCCCGAAAAGAGCGACAGACTTACGACCGCGAGAATATTGAATAAGGGGATCACGGCGGCGGATAACAGGCTCGCGATCATCATGCCCTCGGTGCCGAACAGCGCCCCCGCCAGGGGAATGCCCACCAGCGCAAAGTTGGAGCGGAAGGTGGCCTGAAGCGTGGGGCCGCGGCGGTCGTTATGCTTGGTGAAAAAATAAACCGCAGGAATGCCCAGTAAAAATATCACGAGTATCACGGCCAGGGCGTAGATGATATAGCCGATCTCAAGATCGCCGATATCGGGGATACGGTAGACGTTTAAAAACAGGCTTGCAGGCAAAAACAGGCGAAAAACCAGCTTGTTGGCGATCCTGCAAAAGCCCTTGTCCACCATGCCGATGCGCTTGACGATATAACCGATCACCACCAGCGCAATGATCGGGGCGATCGCCTCGGCGGCAAATTGCAGAGCAGTAAGCATAAGACCCTCCTCTCAGGACACGGGGAACGCCACACCGACCGCGGTCGGTGTGGCGTTTTTTTTACAGCTTTTTGATATCCTCCTCGGATACCATGTGGAAGCCTGCCCCCTCCAGCACGGCGCTGGCGGCGGCGTTATCAGCCACACGCAGCACCACGTAGGCGTGGCGCGGGGTACGCGCGAGGAAGGCGTAAAGATATTCAACGTTGATACCCGACACGTTGAGGGCGTGCAGGGCGGCGGAAAGCTTGCCGGGTGCATCGGAGATCTTGACGGCAATGACGTCGGTGGCCTGTACGAGGTGGCCGCGCGTGTGAAGGATACGCAGTGCCTCATCGGTGTCGTTCACGATGATGCGCAGAATACCGAAGTCCTGCGTGTCTGCGATCGAGAGCGCGCGCATATCGATGCGGTTGGCGGCAAACAGGTCGGTGATCTCAACCAAAGCGCCTTGACGGTTTTCTACAAATACGGTCAGTTGTTTGATAGCCATGATAGGATCTCCTTTCTTAGTCGTGCAGCTTACGCTTGTCAACCACGCGTACGGCCTTACCCTCGCTGCGGGCGATCGATTTGGGGGCCACTAAGTGAATGACGGCACCGATGCCAAGCATGGTGCGCATGGCGGCCGCCAGCGATTTTTCGCGTGCCGTAACGGCAGAAACGGTATCGCTGAACTGCTCGGGCGAGAGCTCTACGTATACGTCAAGCGTATCGTTGTTCTTGGCGCGGTCGACCACGATCTGGTAGTTGGGGGCATAGCCCTCACTCAGCAGCACGGTTTCGATCTGGCTCGGGAATACGTTGACGCCGCGAATGATCATCATATCGTCGCTGCGGCCCATGGGCTTGGACATGCGTACGTGCGTACGTCCGCAGGCACAGGGGGTGCGATCGAGCACGCAGATATCGCGCGTGCGGTAACGGAGCAGGGGAAACGCCTCCTTGTCAAGCGAGGTGAACACCAGCTCACCGCGGCTGCCGTCGGGCAAGACCTCGCCCGTTTCGGGGTCAATGATCTCGGCTAAGAAGTGGTCCTCGTTGATATGCATACCCTTTTGGGCCTTGCACTCAAAGGCAACACCGGGGCCGGAGGTCTCCGTGAGACCGTAAATGTCAAAGGCCTTGATGCCAAGTGATTTTTCAATATCGTGGCGCATCTCCTCGGTCCAGGGCTCGGCGCCGAAGATGCCCGCCTTCAGGCAGTTGTCCTGCGGCTTGTAGCCCATTTCCTTCAGTGCCTCACCGATATAGGCGGCGTAGGAGGGGGTGCAGCAAAGAATGGTGGACTTCAGGTCCATCATAAACTGGATCTGTCGCTCGGTATTGCCGCTTGACATGGGGAGCGTAAGGCACCCCACCTTGTGAGAGCCGCCGTTCAGACCGGGGCCCCCCGTAAACAGGCCGTAGCCGTAGCATACCTGCACCACGTCCTCCTTGGTGCCGCCCACGGCCATAATGGCACGGGCACAGCAATCCTCCCACAGATCCACGTCGTGCTGGGTGTAATAGGCGATCACGCGCTTGCCCGTGGTGCCCGAGGTCGACTGAATGCGCACGCATTCGCTAAGGGGCTTGGCAAGCATGCCGTAGGGGTAGGTGTCGCGCAGGTCGCTCTTGGTGACGAAGGGGAGCTTGTGAAGATCCTCAATTCCCTTGATATCGTCCGGGGTGAGGCCCTTTTCCTCCATCTTTTTACGGTAGGGGGGGCAGTTTTCCCATACGTGCTTTACCTGCTTTACCAGCTTTTCGGATTGCAGCGCGCGCAGGGCCTCGGGGGCCATTGTTTCAATTTCTTTTTGATAATAGCGCTCTTCCATGGTTTTTCTCCGTTTGTGAGTTTATTTGCGATAGCTTATTTCAAAGGCCGTTTTGTTCAGGTCAACAAAGCGGGGCTTGACGTTTTTTTCAATGGCAGCGAGCCATTTTTCGTACGGGATATCAAGGAGCTTGGCAAGGCGTGCCAGCAGCACGATATTCACGGCCCTGGCGCTGCCTGCGGCGGTGGCAATCGAAAGCGCGTCAATGGCGTCGACCGAGAGCCCCTTTGCCTGCAGCTCCTCCAGCACGCCTTCGGGGTAGGTGGCCTTACCGATCAGCACAGGCATCGGATCGATCTCCTGCGTGTTGACGATCAGGCGCCCGTTTTTGGCAAGGCAGGGAGCCCAGCGTGCGGCCTCTAATTTTTCAAAGCTTAAAATATAGTCGGCCTCACCCTCCCCGATAATGGGGGAGTAGACCTTGTCGCCAAAGCGCACGTAGGTGACAACGCTGCCGCCGCGCTGGCTCATGCCGTGCACCTCGGAAACTTTTACGTCATAGCCCTCGTCAAGCAAAAGAGAGCCCAGTAACTTGGAGGCAAGCAGGCTACCCTGACCGCCCACGCCCACGATCATGATATTGGTGGTCTTCATTTGGCGGCACCTCCTTTTTCAATGGCGTTGAATTTGCAAAGCGAAACGCAGACCTCGCACCCTACGCAAAGCGTCTTGTCAATGGTGGCCTTGCCATTCTTGATGCTGATGGCAGGGCAGCCGAGCGAAGCGCATTTTTTGCACTTTTTGCACTTGTCCTCGTTGACGGTGAGGGGCGGTGCGGCCTTCACGGATTTCAGCAGCACGCAGGGGCGGCGCGAAATGATCACCGAGGGCTCCTCGGCGGCCAGCTCCTCCTTCAGCGCCGCGTCGCAGGCGGCAAGATCGTAGGGGTCGACCACGCGCACGCGCGCAATGCCAAGGGCGTGGCAAAGTGCCTCAAGGTCTACCTTTGCGGCAGGGTCGCCCTTGATATTGTAGCCCGTGGTGGGGTTATGCTGATGACCCGTCATACCCGTGATGGAGTTATCCAGGATAATGACGGTTGAATTAGAATTGTTATAGGCAATGTTGACAAGGCCCGTCATGCCCGAATGCATAAAGGTCGAGTCGCCGATCACGGCCACCGACTTGCCCTCGGCCGACTTGCCCATGGCAAGGTTGAAGCCGTGCAGACCCGATACCGACGCACCCATGCAAAGCGTGCTGTCAAGGGCGGAAAGCGGGGGCACCGCACCCAGGGTGTAGCACCCGATATCGCCAAGCACCGTCACCTTGTTTTTGGCAAGCGTGTAGAAAAGCCCGCGGTGCGGACACCCCGCGCACATCATCGGGGGGCGCTGGGGCAGGGGCGCCTCAAGTGAAACGCAGTCGAGCGCGGCAAGACCGAAGGCCGCGCGGATCGAGGCCTGTGAGTATTCGCCGATCGGGGAAAAGAGCTCCTTGCCGATGGGGGAAAGGCCGAGGCTGCGGCAATGCTGCTCGATGATGCCGTCAAGCTCCTCAATCACGTAAAGCTTTTCTACCTTGGCGGCAAAATCCGTGAAAAGCTTTTCGGGCAGCGGGTAGGGCATACCGATCTTTAATACCGATACGTTATCGCCAAATACCTCTTTTACGTACTGATAGCAGGTGCCCGAGGTGATAATGCCGATCTTGGTGCCGCCCATCTCCACGCGGTTGAAGGGGCAATCCTCGGCGTATGCGGCCAGTGCCTTGGTGCGCGCCTCCACCACGGGGTGACGCTTTTTGGCATTGGCAGGCATCATAATATATTTTTCGGGGTTCTTTTCGTAGGGCTTTTTGGGGGCCTCGGCACGCTCACCCACCTCCACCACCGACTGGCTGTGTGCCACACGCGTGCAAACACGCAGTAAAACGGGGGTGTCAAATTGCTCCGAGAGCAGGAAGGCATCGCGTGCAAAGGCGTGCGCCTCGGCGGAGTCGGCAGGCTCCAGCATCGGCACCTTGGCGGCAATGGCATAGTGGCGGCTGTCCTGCTCGTTTTGCGAGGAGTGCATGGCAGGGTCGTCAGCGACGCACACGACAAGTCCGCCCGTGACACCCGTATAAGAGAGGGTAAAGAGCGGGTCGGCGGCGACGTTCAGGCCTACGTGCTTCATCGCGCAAGCGGCGCGCACACCGCCAAGCGAGGCGCCGAAGGCGACCTCGGCGGCCACCTTTTCGTTGGGGGCCCATTCGCTGTGAATATCGTCGTACAGAGAAAGAAATTCGGTAATTTCGGTCGAGGGCGTGCCGGGGTAGCTCGATACCAGCGAGAGGCCACCCTCGTAAAGCCCGCGGGCAACTGCCTCGTTGCCAATCATCAGTTTTTTCATAGTATGTATCCTTTTTGTGGAATTTGTAGGATCGTGAGGATCAGGCGTTATTCTGTGCCGCAACCAAGCGCTCGGCGCCGTAGATCTGACGGAGCTTCGGCTTTTCGATCTTGCCCGTGGGGTTGCGGGGGACCTTCGCAAAGATCAGGCGGCGCGGACGCTTGTAGCGCGGCATGCCCTGGCAAAATTCCATGACCTCCTCCTCGGTGCAGGTCATACCCTCGTGCACCTCAATGACAGCAACGGCGATCTCGCCCAGTCGCGCGTCGGGCAGACCGATCACGGCCACGTCCTTGATCTTGGGGTGCGCGGAGAGGAAGTCCTCGATCTGTACGGGATACAGGTTCTCACCGCCCGTAATAATGACGTCCTTTTTGCGGTCAACGAGGAAGATAAAGCCGTCCTCGTCCTCCATGGCCATATCGCCCGTGCAAAGCCAACCGTCACGCAGCGTGGCGGCGGTAGCGGCCTCGTCATTGTAGTAGCATTTCATCACGCCGGGGCCCTTGAGGCAAAGCTCACCGACCTCACCGCGACGAACCAGCTTACCCTCGGCATCGGTGATCTTCAGCTGCCAGCCAAAGCCGGCCTTGCCGATGGCGCCGACCTTGTGCAGGTTCTCTACGCCCAGGTGCACGGCACCGGGACCGATCGACTCGGAAAGACCGTAGTTGGTGTCGTAATCGTGATGGGGGAAGATCTCCTTCCAGTGCTTAATCAGGCTCTTGGGTACGGGCTGTGCGCCGATATGCATCAGGCGCCACTGGTCAAGGCAGTAGTCGTCCTTACTCAGCTTTCCGCTGTCAAGGGCGGCAAGGATATCCTGCGCCCACGGCACAAGCAGCCACACGATGGTGCACTTTTCCTCGGAAACAGCGCGCAGGATCGTTTCGGGCGAGGTGCCCTTCAGGATCACGGCCTTCGAGCAGGAGGCAAGGCTCCCGAACCAGTGCATCTTGGCGCCCGTGTGATACAGGGGCGGAATGCAGAGAAAGACGTCGTCGCGCGTCTGGCTGTGGTGGTTTTGCTCCACGCGGCAGGCGTGAATGAGTGCGCGGTGCGTATGTAAGATCGCCTTGGGGAAGCCCGTCGTGCCCGACGAGAAGTAAATGGCGGCATCGTCGTCCTCGGTGATATGCGGCATGCGGTACACGCCCGAGCACTCGGCGGTCATCTCGGCGTAATCCTCGGCAAAGGAGGGGCAGCCCGTGCCCTGGTAGATCAGCAGGCGGTGCTCGCTGATCTTGTCGGCGATCTCCTCTACGCGTCCGATAAATTCAGCGCCGAACACAAGCGCGTCGGCCTCGGCAAGATTTAAGCAATAGGTGATCTCGCTGGCGGCGTAGCGGTAATTGAGGGGCACGGCCAGCGCGCCGGTCTTGAGAATACCGAAGTAGATCGGCAGCCATTCAATGCAGTTCATCAGCAATACGGCCACCTTGTCGCCCTTGCCGATGCCGCGTGCCGAGAGGGCGTTGGCAAAGCGGTTTGCCTTTTCGTCAAATACGCGCCAGGTGATCTCACGGCGGTAGTAGGGCGCACGGGGCGTGGGCTCAACCAGCTCGTAATCGCGCCAGGTCATGCGGCGCGTTTCCTTTTCGGTGGGGTTGATCTCCACCAGCGCCACGTCGTCGGGGAACTGGCGGGCATTGTTTTCAAGTAAGTCGGTGATAATCATGGAAACCTCTTTAATAAAATTATAATAAGAGTATAGCACTTCCGCGCGCGCGTGTCAACAGCCTTTTTGTCACACTTGCAGAGCTTTTTTGAATAATTTTTACATTCTTCGCGCATACGATGAATTTTTATAAGAATACACTTTTCATTGCTCGGATCGTTTTTTGCATGTGCCGGCAAAGCAACCCGGCGTTTGCCCTGTCTGCTTTTTAAAGATACGTGAAAAATAATGCTCGTCAAAATAGCCGCACGCGGCACCGATCTCGGCCACCGAAAGCCCTGATTCCTTTTGCCGCGAAAGTAGATTTTTGGCATTTTCAATGCGCAGCTCGGTGATGTATGCTACGGGTGTGATGCCGTAAGCGGCAATAAAGCGGCGACGGATGTGATCCTTGTTGTAGCCCGTCGCTGTCAATAACCGATCAAGTGAAAAATCCAAGTCGTTAAAGTGCAAGGTCAGCTGCTGGCGCAGATCCTCAAGCACGGCATCCTGCGGCAACGCGGTGCATTTTTCGGCCAGTAGCTGCATAATAAGCTCGATCATCACCCCCAGCGTGTGATCCTCCCGCTTTGCGTTGTGATATCGGAAAAGGGCCATCTTCATCAGGTGGAAGATCCCGTCGCTTTCATTGCACGTCAATGTGGTAAAGCCTTGCGTGGCAACGGATCTCAGTACGGGGCTCAATTCATCCACTTGAATATAAATATCCTTAAAACAGGTGTGGGCGCGTTTGGTGTGCGGTACGTGCGGTGCAATGATCTCAATGCTCCCCACGTCAAAGGCGACCTCGTGCTCGCCGATCAGACTGGTCCCCTCGCCTTCTATGTTTAAGGTGATTTCCCAAACGGGATGGGCGTGTGTGGCAGATCTGGTTAGTGCTCTTGAGGATGTTCCGATAAATAAAAACGGCATGCAAAAGCTCCTTTTAGATGTTTTTGAGTTTATTTTAACACAAAAAGTCGTTTTTGTCCACATTAAAAATCGTTTTTGTCCTTAAAAAAATAAGCAAAAAAATATATAATGGAGGCAGATCCCACCAAATGGGATAACGAAAGGAGCATGAAAAATGAAAAGAGTGATGAAAAGAATGATCTGTACAGGTCCGCGTAAAACCGCGATCGTAGAAGAGCCGATGCCTATTATCAATGATGATCAGATGTTGGTGCGCGTCACGCTGACGGGTATGTGCCACTCTGAGCTTTACACGTGGCAGACTGCTAAGGGCGGTGAGCATCTGGGGCATGAGTCTGTGGGTGTGGTAGAGCAGATCGGTAAAAATGTAAAGGGCTTTGCCGTGGGTGACCGTGTGACGGGCCTTGGCGGCGGTGCTTACAAGGAATATATTGTAGCAGAACCGCACAAGATGGCACACGTGCCTGATAGCCTTGCCGATGAGGATGCCATTTCCGAGCCGCTTGCCTGTCTGTTATCCGCTGCGATGAAGTTGCCCTGCCAAACGCTTGGCGACCGTGTGGCGGTGGTTGGATGCGGTTATATGGGGCTTGGTGCGATCTCGCTGTTTAAGGCAATGGGCTACGGCGATATCATTGCTATTGATAAGCGTCCCGAGGCGTTGGAAAACGCCAAGCGCTTCGGTGCGACCGAGACCTATCTGCCCGAAGAGATCCCCACCTATTATTATCTTACCTTTGAAACGATGGGCAAGGTGAGCTTAACGCGTGACGGCGATAATTATAATATTTTAAACGGCGGCATTCCCACCGTTATGGAATTTACGGGCACGGAAGACGGATTGCGTCTGGCGGGTGACCTTGTGCAGGGGCATGGCCGTCTTGGTATCGGTGGCTATCACAACGACGGCGGACGCTGTATTGATTACAAGCTTTGGAATTTTAAGGCCATCACCACGATCAACTGCCACGAGCGCCGCATTGACTACGAGGCAGATCTTTGCCGTCGTTGCATGAAGCTGCTGGAAAGCGGGATCTGGCAATTTAAGGGCGTGACAAAAATTTTTGATATGAAGGATTTTGATAAGGTCAGCGAGATGATGGAAAATCACACCGATAACTTTATCAAGGGTGCTTTCCGATGCTGAAAACACGGTTGCGAATCGGTGTGCTTGGGTGCGGCAAGATCGCACAGGTCAGGCATATTCCCGAATATGCCGCCAATCCGTCGGTAGAGCTGGTTGGTTTTTATGATTTTGTCGACTCGCGTGCGGCGGAAATGGCACAGCGTTATGGCGGCAGGGCATTTGCAAGTGCGCAGGAGCTGCTTGCCTGTAAGGATATTGATGCTGTCAGCATTTGCACGCCGAATTATACACACGCTTCGCTGGCAATTGAGGCGTTGCGCGGGGGCAAGCATGTGCTGTGTGAAAAGCCGATGGCTACGACACCTGCGGAATGTGAGCTTATGGTGCGTGAGGCCGATGCTTGCGGTAAAATGCTGTTGGTGGCGCATAACCAGCGCTTATGGCAGGTACATCAACGTGCAAGGGCCCTGCTGGAGGAGGGCGTTATCGGCAAGCCGCTTAGCTTTAAGGCTTGCTTCGGTCATAGCGGCCCCGATCATTGGGGGATCGAGCAAGGCACGGGAAATTGGTTTTTTGATCGATCCAAAAGCGCATTTGGTGTGATGGCGGATCTTGGCATACATAAGCTTGATCTGGTGCAGTATCTGCTCGGCGAGGAAATGAAGGAGGTACAAGCGGTACGCGCGGTGCTTGATAAGATCGATGCTGCGGGCAAGCCCGTGCGCGTTGAGGATAACGCTGTGGTGCTTTGCCGTATGGCAAGCGGCGTGATCGGAACCGTTACGGTCAGCTGGACCTACTACGGTGAAGAGGATAACGACACGGTAATTTACGGCAGCAAGGGCACGCTTGAGATCCTTTCGGCACAAGATCTTGTACGTGTGCGCCGTCAAGACGGTGAGGTGTGTGAATACCGTTTGCCGCCAAAGACGACCTCAGGCGTGATAGACGACTTTGTGAATGCGGTGCTGCGCGGCGCGCCATCTGCAATTACGGTGAAAGCGGTATTGCCGGCTATGCGCGCGTTGTTTGCAGCCGTTGAGGCGGCCGATACGGGTAAAAAAATTTGTTTGTAAAGGGGAGGTAGCAATGAAAAAATACGACGTTGCAGCATTTGTGTGGCCTTCGTATACAGGCGATGAGCCGCGCACGCGTATGTTCTGGCCAAAGGGCGAGGGTGAATGGCAGACCGTGAAGGAGGCAACCAAGATCTACGATGAGCACGAGTGGCCGCGTAAGCCTCTGTGGGGTTACGTCAACGAGGCAGATCCTGCCGTAATGGAAATGCAGATCGAGGAGGCGGCAAAGCACGGCATCAACGTGTTTTTGTATGATTGGTATTGGTATGACAACCGTCCGTTTTTGGCGCAATGCCTGGAAAACGGTTATATGCAGGCACGTAACAACGATAAGGTAAAGTTTTATCTGATGTGGGCAAATCATACCGCCACCACACTTTGGTATAAGCAGCTTGCGCACGAGGATATCCCTATTTGGAACGGCGCTGTTGATAAAAAGACCTTTGCGTACATTGTAGCGCTTACCATAGAAAAATATTTTTCGTACCCCTCGTATTATAAGATTGGCGGCAAGCCTGCGTATATGATCTTCAGTATTCCTCAGTTTGTCAAGGGGCTGGGGGGCGTCGATGAGGCGCTTGAGGCACTGCGGTATTTTCGCGAGGAAACCAAAAGGGCAGGCTTTCCCGGCCTTTCGTTGCAGGCCTGTATTTTTAATGAAAAGCACCGTGCTGAAATGCTGGATGAAAAGACCGACGTGCTTGATTTTATTGCGTTGGCAGAGCTTGACGGCGTCACATACTATAATTTTGAAAACTTTGCCCCGATGAACCGCACCTACCCAGAGATCTTAGAGGATGTGAAGCGTGAGTGGCACAAGATCGAGCAGAGCGTAAAAGCCCCCTTTATCCCGCAGGTATCCCTCGGGTGGGATAACACCTTGCGCTTTGCGGTGCAGCAAAAGAAGTGGCTTTGCTATGAAAATACACCCGAAAACGTGGAAAAGGGCTTTCGTTTAGCACGCGACTATATTGACGCGCACCCCGAAGCAGAAGCACCGCTTGTGGTGGTCAATAGCTGGAATGAGTGGACCGAGGGCAGTTATCTTGAGCCTGATGATCTCAATGGCTACGGCTATTTAGAAGCGGCCAAGCGCGTGTTTGTGGATGAAAATATTTGAGCGCTGTTCATTTTGTGCCGTAATAAAAAGCGTTGTCGCTCAGCGCAAACGTATCTCGTAAAATATCAATACTGTAGGGGGCGAAATGTACGCGCAAAACAAAAACCACACGCAATGAAACGACACCTCGTAGGGGAGGGGCAAGCCCCTCCCCTACACACCGCACCGAAAACGGTAACGCATACTGCGTTTTTGACAAGGCATCGTTCGCATCGACCCTCTTTGCCACATAAAAAAGCCCGCCGTTTGGCGGGCTTAATGCTTTATTTTATCAAAAGAGAGGTATTCAAGCCCACGGCTTGAAGATTCGCGCGCCCTGCGCCTGCCAAATGCCTTGCTTTGCAAGGCGCTTGCCGATCTTCGGGCGGCGAATGCGAACTCTGCCTTGCCCCACCGCGCGGCAAAAGGGGAAAGCACGGCATTTTTGGTAAGGCATCGTTCGCATCGACCCTCTTTGCCACATAAAAAAGCCCGCCGTTTGGCGGGCTTTTTTATGTGGCGGAGAGAGAGAGATTCGAACTCTCGGAAGGGTATTAGCCTTCACACGATTTCCAGTCGTGCGCCTTAGACCAACTCAGCCATCTCTCCGTGCGACCTATATATGATAGCAAAAAAGAGGGCGCTTGTCAAGAGGTTTTTGAAAAAATTTGCCGCTTTTTGAAAAAATCGCGCCGCATTCTCGTCGCGCGCGGCTGTTTTGGCGCGCGCTGTTTTTTGCGTATTTTTTAAAAAGTTCGGCAAACGTCGGGGGGCGACAAGAGCTGCAGGGGCAAAATACATCGCCAAAAGGAAAAATCGCCCTGCTTTTTTGCATATCATCGCCGCGCGAAACACGTTGGTAAAAAATGTCATTTTGACCGCCGCGCTTCTTGACAAATGGGGCGTTGGTATGGTACTCTTAAAGCAGAAGATATATGCGATATTTTAATTTGTGAAGGGAGGTGGCGCCGTGATTGAGATCAAGCACGTCAGCAAGCTGTATCATACGCGCCGTCGGCGTCGTGTAGCGGCACTGCGCGATATCAATCTGACGTTTGGTAAGACCGGCATGGTCTTTATCGTTGGCAAGAGCGGCAGCGGCAAATCAACGCTCTTGAATATGCTCAGCGGCCTGGATACGCCAAGCGAGGGGCAGGTGCTGGTGAACGGTCGTGACGTGGCCGAGCTGTCTCCCTGCGAAACAGCGGCCTATCGCGCCACGCGCTTAGGCTTTATTTTTCAGGATTTTCACCTCATTGACCACCTGACGGTAGCGGAAAACGTGGCTTTTTCGCTCTCCTTACAGGCGCGGGAGGACCCCGATGCCGTCGCGCAGATCCTGGCGGACGTGGGGCTGGCGGGCTACGGTGAGCGAAGGATCTGCGAGCTCAGCGGCGGGGAATGCCAGCGTGTGGCGATCGCACGCGCACTGATCAAATCCCCCGACATGATTCTTGCCGACGAGCCGACGGGCAATCTTGACAGCAAGACCTCGGCGGCCGTTTTGCAGATCTTAAAGACCGTATCCGAGAAAAGCCTTGTTGTGATCGTATCTCACAATATCAGCGATGCCTACCGCTACGGCGACCGTATCGTGGAGCTGCGCGACGGTGAGGTGATCGTCAACAAGCAGCGCTGTGAGGGATACCGAAACGCTTTTTCGATCGAAAACGGTAGGGTAGTGCTACCCTACAACAAGCAGCTGAGCGAGGAGGAGCTGACGCGCTTTGAGCATGCTGCTGTCAGCGGCTCTGTGCGTGAGATCATACAGCTAAACGACGGCTTTGCCGACGTGCCGGACCCATGCTCGCTGCCGACGGCCGTGCAAAGCGACATTGGGCGAGGCAAAAACATGCCGTTTCGGGCTTTGTGGGGGCTTTTGTGGCGCTTTATGAGGCATCAAAAGGCTGTATGTACCGTAACGGTGCTGCTTTCTGCGCTTCTGGTCACGCTGTTTGCCCTGGTGCAGTCCTTTTTGCTCTTTGACGAGGCGGGCATATACACGACCGTCTTTCAAAGCAACGAGCGTCCGTCGGCCGTGCTTTACAAGGGTGTGTATGACACCTATGCGCGGGAACTGAAGACCGACTATTTGGTGCCGCTCTCACCCACCGAGGAGGAGGGGTTGTTGGCTGCGGGCTATGAGGGGAACATCTATCGCTTGAATAATTTTTCCATTCCCGTATCCTCCAATTCCTATCGCATGATGCACGGTGAGCAGATCAGAAGCAGTGACAATCTGGCCAATTTTTATTTGCGTGAGACCTATGGCACGCTGATCTGCGACAGCGCCTATTTGCAGCGCGCCTTCGGCGGCGAGGGTGAGATCGAGGTGTTGGCGGGCGACCTTACCGATACTGACGGCATCGTGATCACCGATTACGTGGCGGATTCGCTGATCTATTATCAAAAGGAACTGAATACCTACTCAGATCTGATCGGTGAGCTGACGATCGCCTCCTACTTGCGTGCGCGCGTGACGGCAGTCGTCAAGACCGATTACCATGAGCGCTACGATATTTTTCATCAGCAGCTGATCAACGCCAAGAAAACGCAAAACGATGAGCTGTTATATTCGCTGATCAGAAGCGAGGCGTGCACCGCCTTTTTTGCCGACGTCACCGAGCGCCTTGGCGTTTGCTATACGCTTGACCCTGATTTTCTTGTCAATGCTAAAACGCACAAGGAGGTTGTGCGCCTTGGCAACAGCTGTTTTTACGCGGGTGATACCTGCCTGCGCAAGCACGAGGATACCTATGTGCTCCTGAGCGAAGAGGCACTGCCCGAAAACGGCGTGGTGATGGACTACACCCTTTACAACCGCCTTTACGGCACGCAATATACCACCAAAAATTTAGAGGAGTTTACCCCTCATACCGTCACGCTGAGCCGCCTGCGGCCTTATGCGGATATTGACAGCCGGCCGATCTTTGAAAAGGAGATCGAGATCACGGCTCTTAGCAAGGATAAGGGGCTTCGGGCGGGGCAGGCGCTATATCAATTTTTTGCCGATCACGAGCTGCTTGAATACGCACTCTGTCTGCCCGATAGCGAAACGCTGGGTGCCGCCTACGAGAGTATTGCCGCGCAGCACCTGTACACGGGTGTCGAGGGCTATGAGCTGGCGACCAATATTACCAAGATCGTGTCGGTCTTTGAGGAGTTTTTTGCCCTGATCGTCGTTTTTGTGGTGCTGGTTTCCTTGCTGGTCGTTTTCTTCTTTGCCAATACCATCGTGCGTAAAAACCGCAAGAGCATTGGTATTATGCAAGCGCTCGGTCAACGCACCGCCGATGCTTTGAGGGCCTTTGCCTATCAGATCCTGCTTGTCCTCGGCATCTCTGCCGCGCTCACGGTCGGCACGTATTTTTGGCTTGTTCGCTGGGGCAACGGCGTGCTGCAAAGCACCTTTTATCGCCTGTTTGGCAACGAGATGGTTTATGACTTTACGCTTCTGCGCGCCGGCGCGGGCGTGATCTTGATCGATCTTGCCGTTTTGCTGCTGGTGGCCGCCTGCTCGGTTGGCGTTGAAATGCTGCTTTTGAAGCGCATCAACGTGATCGAGGTCATTCGCTCAACCGATTGAAAAAAGCTTGGTTGTAATATTTGGAAAGGAATTATGCTATGAAGCTCGGTTTACTGGTATCTCTGAGTGCCACCCCCACGATTGAGGAAAAGCTGAAGGCATTGGCCGATATGGGCTTTTCTTCGTGTCAGATCACCTGCTGGGATATGTCGCTTTATACCGATGAGATGGCTGTGCGCGTTAAAAATGCGCTGGCCGAAAACGGCGTTGAGATCTCCACGCTCTGGTGCGGCTGGTCGGGGAGAAAAAAGTGGAATTTTTACGATGGGCAATTAACTCTCGGGCTGGTGCCCGAGGCCTACCGCGCGCTGCGCATTGAGGAGCTGAAGCGCGGCTCGGATTTTGCCCAAAGGATCGGCGCCACGCAGATCGCCACGCACGCGGGGTTCCTGCCCGAAAACCCTTACAGCTATGCGTACCACGGCGTCATTGCCGCCTTGCGTGAGGTGGCGGAATACGCAAAGGCAAACGGTCAGTACTTTTTGCTTGAAACGGGTCAGGAAACGCCCACCACTCTTTTGCGTGCCATTGAGGACATAGGCACCGATAATCTTGGTATCAATCTTGATCCGGCCAATTTTATTCTTTACGGCAAGGCTAACCCTGTCGATGCGCTGGATACGCTCGGCGGGTACGTGCGCGACGTACACGGTAAGGACGGCCTGTATCCCACCAACGGGCGTGATCTCGGGCGGGAAACGCCGCTTGGGGAAGGCAAGGTGAATATTCCGTTGTTGATCAAAAGGCTCAAGGAATGCGGCTATGACGGCCCCATTACCATTGAGCGTGAGATCAGCGGTGCAAGGCAGATCGCCGATATCAAGGCAGGAAAGGCCTTGCTGGAACGGTATATTTGAGCGCACTGCACGCAACCTCTTGCCTATAGAGATGGGTGGCACACGGCAAAAGTGAAAAAACAGCCGGCGT
Organism: Oscillospiraceae bacterium; assembly: GCA_015063895.1. Classification (GTDB taxonomy): domain Bacteria; phylum Bacillota; class Clostridia; order Oscillospirales; family CAG-272; genus Firm-07. Next base: position 29,055 of record SVTG01000010.1, read on the forward strand.
CTGCGCTTTTGTTTTGGAAATTATTTTATTAAAATTGGAATTTTGTCAAAATAAAATGGAAAATGTCAAAAAGCGGCGAGCATCACGCTCGCCGCTTGGCTTTTTTTGTTTCATATCAGAAATAGGATCTGGCGCGCTCCACGTCAAGGCGGATCTGCGCCTCGAGCTCGTCAAGCCCCTCAAATTTGCGCTCCTCGCGCAGAAAATGCAAAAAGCTGACCGTCATTTCCTTGCCGTAAAGATTGCCGTCAAAATCAAACAAAAAGGTTTCGCAGTTGACGTCGCGCCCGTCGTTCACGGTGGGGCGCACGCCCACGTTGCAAATACCGCAGTAGCAGGCGCCGTCAACGCTTACCTGCACCGCGTAAACGCCGTGCATCGGCACAAGCATACCGGTGGGAAAGGTGAGATTGGCGGTCGGAAAGCCCATCGCGCGCCCGATACGGCGCCCGTCCGTGACGTGCCCCGTCAGCGCATAGGGGCGCCCGAGGAGCCTTGCCGCATCATCGGGCTGACCGCCCGTGAGCATGGCGCGTACCAGACTGGAGCTGACGGTATAAGGGCCGTCAAGCACGGGTGACATGACCGATACGGTGCGGCCGTTTTTGGCAAAGCGTTGCAAAAGGTCGGTGGGTGTGCCCTTGCCGCGTGCGCCAAAGCTGTAATTAAAGCCGCATACCAGCAGCTCTGCGTGACATTCGCCGATCAAAACGTCGTCGATAAAGGCCTCGGGCGTGAGGTCCTTGATGGCGGGGAAATCGTAAAGCACGGCAAAATCAAGGCCCGCCGCCTTGATCAGCGCCAGCTTTTCCTCAAGCGAGGTCAGCTGAGGGGTGGGGCGTTTGGAAAGCGTTGCCGTGGGCGGCGTTGTAAAAAGCAGTACGCCAAGAGGGAGGTCGGCATGGCGCAGGCGCGCTTGCTGCTGCAATTCGTCAAAAAGTGCGCGGTGGCCGACGTGCACACCGTCAAAATGGCCAAGGCAAAGCCCACAGCCCCCCGCAAGCGTTACGGGCTGTTTTTCACAAAAGCTGACCAGTTGCATAGCGGCACCTCCTTCCGTCTTTGCTTATTATACTGCATCGCAGCGCAAAATGCAACCCCCAAGCGCAATTTATTCGTATAACGCCCTCTACAAGGAAACGTGCGTCGCTCGCAAAAATTAAAAAATTCACGCACAATGTAACGCCAACCTGTAGGGACAGGCGCCCTCGACTGTCCGTGATGTGTTTGCACGGAATAACGGGTCGCCGAGGGCGTCGACCCCTACAAGGAAACGTGCTTCGCTCGCAAAAACAAAAAAATTTACGCACAATGTACCGCCCACCTGTAGGGACAGGCGCCCTCGACTGTCCGCGATGTGTTTGCACGGAATAACGGGTCGCCGAAGGCTCGCAACCGCCGCCACGCGTCGGGAACTACGAGGAGAGGCGTCGGTGCGTCGGTATAAATGGTATGAATTCCCATCAATTCCATCAAAGAGTGGTGGGCAATACTTGACATATGAACTCTTTCATAGTATAATAGAATATTACAAGCAAACCGCAAAAAACGGGGAAAGGGGGGTGCTGAATGTCACAGGAAAAGAAAAGACCAACGGGCGTGCCTTCGGACTTTTGGGATATTGCCGCCTTGGTGCCGCCGCGCGCGAAACGCGGCACGTACCGTGAGCCGCCCCGCCGCCAAACCGATACCCGAGCGGTGCCCGTCAGCGTGCCGCAGCCGCAGGGTAAGAGGCAGACCGCCCCCGTCGCAGGCACAGCCGATATCCGTATGGAAGCCGTCCCCGTGGCCGCGCAGCACCCCCTCGCGCCCCCTCAAGGAGAGCAGGGCGCCACAAGGGGGAACGCGCCACTCCTTTTTGACGATATCACCCAAAACGGTGCAGAAAAAATCGCTGTGTCGCAACCCCAAAATGTCGCGCAGCAGCTGCAAAGCACCGCACCGCAACCCCAAAACGGTGCAGAAAAAATCGCTGTGCCGCAACCCCAAAATGTCGCACAGCAAACCACGGTTACCGTGGAGGCGGTGGCGACCGCGCCCACCGTGCATCTGATGTCGCAAACGGGCACGGTGATGGCGGGTGACGTGCCTTTGCCGCGCCGCGAGCTTGTGCCCGCGGCGCCGACCGAAGCGCCACGCCCCGAGCGTGTTTACCGCCCCGAGGGCGGGTTTTTGCGTGAGGTGCGCGTGTTTTTGTTCGGTCGCCCGCATACCTACTATGCGGCCTTTGCCAATCACGCGAAAAAGCTTAAGGATTTTGAGGGCAAGGAGGTGCCCCACGTTCCCTTTTTCTCCTATATGCCGCAATATACGCAGTTGACACGCCCACAGCTTGCCTACTATTTTTGGTGGCGGACCTCCTTTCGGCGCGGCGTGGCACTGGAAGCCGATTATTCCTATCTTTTGCTGTATATATTTGAGATCATCAATCTTGGTGATGAAATTGACCCCCAAACGGGGCAGGAAAGCCTGCAAAGGCTCTGGCTTTCCTATCGCGGTCAATATCCGCGCCTTGACGGTGTTTTGCGTGAGTGGCTTTGCGATTATGCACTTGTGCACGGCCTCGCCCCCCTGCCATTGCCCGCGGGGCAGCTTCGCGCACTTGTCACAGATGCACGCTTAAAGGAATTTTATCTGGGGGCGGGCAAGGGTGAGAGCTTGCTGGATGCCGTTTTGGCCTTTTCCAGCAATTACGACTACCGCAAAAGCAAGTTTTACCGCGGCGAGCACGTGGCACTCTTTGACCGCGTGCTGCGTGGGGCCGCCAAGCTGGCGCTGGAGGCCCTGATGCGCGAAAACAGTGAAGGGGAAATGCCCTTGGGGCATTCCACCGTGACGCGTGAAAGCTTTTCGGGGGCGCTTTGCACCAGCCGCCAAAAAAAGCGTATCGAGGTGGATTTTGTATCCTTTTCGCATACCTATCGCCTGCGTTACGTGCTCAGCGACGTCTTGAAATACGCGGAGAATGCGGTAAGAGCTCACCTCGGTATCAAATCGCGTCTGTCGGTGTACGAGGTGCCAAACGATCTGCGCGAGGCGCTTGAGTGCTATCTTGCTACCGCCTTGCCGCCCAAGTCCGTACGTGCAGTCGGCAAAACCCCCGCGCCGATGCCCGACTATGAAAAGCGCTATGAGCTGCCGCAGCTTGCACTCTCACTTGACCGCGCCGCCACCATTGAGGCAGAATCCTGGCAGACCACCAGGCGCTTGGTGGAGGCCTTTGGCGGTATACAAGCCGATGCCGATCCGCTGCCCGCGGTACCCGTTGGCAGAGAAAAAAACGAAAAATACCCCGAAACGGTATCAAAAACCGACACTTTGCATGAAAACGGCAGCGCTTTGCATGCAACGCGCCCTCAAGAGGACGTCGCACCCACGAGCCCCCAAGAGCCTGCCGCACCCACGCGCCCCGGAGAGTGCGTCGCGCCCACGCGCCCCCAAGAGGGTGTCATGTCCACGCGCCCTCAACAGGGTGTCATGTCCACGCGCCCCGGAGAGTGCGTCGCGCCCACGCGCCCCCAAGAGGGTGTCATGTCCACGCGCCCTCAACAGGGTGTCATGTCCACGCGCCCCGAAGAGGGTGTCGCGTCCACGCGCCCCCAAGAGGGTGTTCCGTCCACGTGCCCCACAGACTCGCGCTGCACGCAGGGTGGGGCACACGGCAAGGGGCCGCTTGCCGAGGCGCTGGGTGACCTTGCTGCCTTTTTGCCGCTTGTGGCAAGAGGAGATACAGCGGCCATGCGCGCGTTCTCGGGGCAGAGGGGGCTGATGGTAGACGCCGTTTGCGATCGCATCAACACCGTGGCAGTAGATCTGCTCGGTGACGTTATATTGGAAGAAAGTATGGGTACGTGGCAAATTATCGAGGATTACCGTACCGATTTAGAGGAGGGACTGTTATCATGAGTGAAACCAAGCAAGGGGCGGTGCGTGTACCGCGCCGCATATTGAACGCGCTGATGGCCTCGCTTGCCGCAGGCGTGGTGCCGCGCACAGGTGCCCCGTACGTGGCGATCGGCCGAAGGGAGGAGATCGGTGCCTTTTTGTCCGACCTTGAAAATATCAGCGAGGGCGGTGCCGCCATGCGCTTCCTGATCGGTCGCTACGGCAGCGGTAAAAGCTTTTTGATGCAGCTGGTGCGCGGCTACGCGCTTGAGCGCGATTTTCTTACGGCCGATGCCGATCTTACCCCCGAACGGCGACTGTACGGCACGGGCGGCACAGGCGTTGCCACCTATCGCGAGCTGATGAAAAATCTTGCCTCCAAGGCCTCGCCCGACGGTGGGGCGCTCCCGAAGATCATTGCCAGATGGCTGGGGCAATTACAGGCCGAGGTCGGTGAGGACGCCACGGGCGAAAAGCTGCGCGTGCGTGTGAGTGAAGCGCTCAGCGACGTGGAATTTATGGTGGGCGGCTTTGATTTTGCACGTGTGATCGTGGCGTATTACCGCGCGTATCTTGACGGAAACGACGAAAAAATGTCGGCCTGCCTTTGCTGGCTGCGCGGCGAATTTTCCTCTAAGACCGAGGCAAGAAGCGCCCTCGGCATACAGGTCTCGGTGATCATCAACGACGAAAACTGGTACGATTTTATCAAGCTTTTTGCGGTGCTGGCGCGCCGCATCGGCTATCGGGGGCTGGTGGTGTTCGTTGACGAATGCGTCAATCTTTATAAGATCGTACACCGTGTCAGCCGCGAAAACAATTACGAAAAGATCCTTTCTATGTTCAACGACGCCCTGCAGGGCAAGGCCGAGGGGCTTTTGCTCTGCCTTGGCGGCACACCCCAGTTTTTGGAGGATACGCGCCGTGGGCTCTTCAGCTACGAGGCCTTGCGCTCCCGCCTTTGTGACAGCCGCTTTTTCGCGCCCGAATTTAAAAATCTTATCGGGCCCGTCATTCGCCTGCGGCGCCTTTCCGATGACGAGCTGTATGCCTTGATCGTGCGCGTGAGCGCCCTTTATGCCGAGTGCTACGGCACAGCGCCGCGCATAACAAGCGAGCAGCAGGTGCGCTTTTTGCGCTTTTGCCTTTCCCGTGCGGGTGCTGACAGCCTGATGACGCCGCGTGAGATCCTGCGCGACTATATGACGGTTTTGAATATTTTAATGCAAAATCCCGATACCGATTTTGATGCGCTGCTGGCGCGTGTCGGCGGTGAAGGGGAGAGCGGTGTGCAGGAAAGTGCCGAAACGGGTAGCGAAAACGGCACTCCTTCTCCCTTTGACCCCAGTGATATCGTTTTGTAAGGTGACGCGATGCAGGAGATAACCGTTTTTGATCGCTTTGCGCCCTTTGTGCGCGAATATATCTGGTCGCACGGGTGGGAAAGCCTGCGTGCCGTACAGGTGGCGGCGGCACAGGTGATCTTTGATACCGATCACCATCTTTTGCTCACCAGCACGACGGCCAGCGGCAAGACCGAGGCCGCGTTCTTTCCGATCCTGACCGAGCTTTACGAGCGCCCCGCACGGGGCATTGCCGTTTTGTACGTGGCGCCCCTCAAGAGCCTCATTAACGACCAGTTTGGCCGTATGGAGGAGCTGCTGCGCGAAAGCGGTATTCCCGTGACGCACTGGCACGGGGACGTTGCCGCCTCGCACAAGAAAAAGCTCCTTGCATGCCCTGAGGGCATCTTGCAGATCACGCCCGAGTCGCTTGAAAGCATGCTCATCAACCGCTCAAACGATATACCGCGCCTGTTTGGCGATCTGCGCTTTGTGGTGATCGACGAGGTGCATACCCTCACGGGTGCCGATCGCGGCAATCAGATACAGTGCCAGCTTTCGCGCATCGCGCGTCTGATCGGGCATCAGCCGCGCCGCGTGGGGCTTTCCGCCACCGTGGGCGATCCGCAGCAGGCGGCCGAGTGGCTGTCGGGCGACAGCGGCATTCTCTGTGAGGTGCCCACCCTGCCGCCTGCGGCGCTTCGCTGGCGTCTGGGGCTTGAGCATTTTTTCTTTGCCAATGCCGACCCCGACCAAAGCGACGACAAAAAGCCCCTTGACGGGGGCGAAAACAGCCCGCTTGACGCAGGATATGAATATATGTACGATTGCGTGAAGGATAAAAAGGCGTTGGTGTTTTCAAACTCGCGTGAGGAGACCGAGTATCTGACGGCTACCTTCCGTCAGATCGCCGCGCGCCGCCACGACAAGGATAGGTTTTATATCCACCACGGCAATCTCTCCGCCGCCCTGCGTGAGGACGCCGAGCGCCGTATGAAAAGTGACGAGGAGCACGCCGTTACGTGCGCCACGGTCACCATGGAGCTGGGCATTGATATCGGGCGCCTTGAGCGCGTGCTGCAAAGCGACGCGCCGACGTCGGTGTGCAGCTTTTTACAGCGCCTGGGGCGCTCGGGCAGGCGCGATGCACCGCCCGAGATGATGATGGTCTTTCGCGAGGAGGACCCCTTGCCAAACACCCCCCTGCCGCAGCTGCTGCCCTGGGGGCTGCTGCGCGCCATTGCCATTGTGCAGCTCTATCTGGAGGAGCGCTTTATCGAGCCGCCGCGCCGCAAAAAAATGCCGATGAGCCTCTTGTTTCATCAGACCTTAAGCGTGCTCGCTGCCTCGGGTGAGCGCACGCCGAGGGCACTCGCGGAGCAGATCCTGAAAATGCCCCCCTTTACGGCGGTGGCGCGTGAGGATTATCGCGCGCTGCTCGTGCACATGGTGACCGACGGCTTTTTGGAGCTGACCGAGCAAAAGGGGCTGATCGTGGGGCTTGCGGGTGAGCGCTTACTGCGCAGCTTTCAGTTTTACGCCGTTTTTAAGGACAGTGAGGACTTTACCGTACGCGCCACGGGCGAGCATGGCACCGCCGAGGAGATCGGCACCATCACGACGCCACCCCCCGTCGGTGACCGCTTTGCGCTGGCAGGGCGCGTATGGGAGGTGGAGGAGCTGGATATTGCGCGGCGCCTCGTTTACGTGCACGCGGTGGCAGGAAAGATGGAGGTATCGTGGCCGGGCGATTACGGTGAAATTCACACCAGGATCTTACAGCGTATGCGCCGTGTGCTGGCGGAGGATACCGACTATCCGTATCTGAAGCCAAACGCCAAGCACCGTCTTGACGTGGCAAGGCATCTGGCGCGCAACACGGGTGTGACTGAAAAAATGCTTCTGCATCTCGGGGGGCGCACGTGGTGCCTTTTCCCGTGGCTGGGCACGCGTGGCTTTCGCACGCTGCGCCGCACGCTGACGGCAAATGCCGCCGCACTTGGTGTGTCGGGCATCGAATATGAGGGGTGCTGTTATTTGAAATTCCATCTTGACGGCGACGGCGCCACCCTGGCTGCCCGTCTTTCGGTACTCGGGGAGGAGGGGATCCATGCCGCCGAGCTTGTCGGTGCCGCCGAGCTGCCCCTGTTTGATAAATTTGATGCGCTGCTGCCGCGCGAGCTCTTGCAAAAGGCCTTTGCTACCGACCGCCTGGATACCGTCGAGGCGGCAGGCGTGCTCCGCGCCCTTGGGAACGAATGGGGCGTGTAAGGGCGTTTGTTTGTGGCACGTCCGGGAATAGACGATAAACGGACGACCGATGGTCGCCCCTACAAGCGTAGGTTTTCTTTTGTCGTGTATGCCATGTAAAAGGTTTACATTCGTAGGGGCGTGCATTGCACGTCCGAAAACGACCGATGCGGACGACCGATCAACGGACGACCGATGGTCGCCCCTACAAGCGTAGGTTTTCTTTTGTCGCGTATGCCGTGTAAAAGTTTACATTCGTAGGGGCGTGCATTGCACGTCCGAAAACGACCGATGAATGCCTTGCCGCAAACGGACGACCGATGGTCGCCCCTACAAGGGATAACGATGCCCACACGAACGGCGTAAAAAATTGACCGTAGGGGCGTGCATGGCACGTCCGAAAACGACCGATGCGGACGCCCGATGCGGACGCCCGATGCGGACGACCGATAAACGGACGACCGATGGTCGCCCCTACACGCTCGGCATTCACCCCTATAAACAAATTACGGCAGAGGAATTGCTTACTCTGCCGTTTTGTGTTATAATGATTTGGGTGATGAAAATGAATGATGAAAAAAATTGGCCACGGCGTAAGCATATCCGCCTTGAAAATTATGATTACAGCGCATCAGGGGGGTATTTTCTCACAATATGTACGTCGCAACGGCGTAATTATTTTTGGGAGAATGTAGGGGCGACCATTGGTCGTCCGAGTGACGTTGTTTTGTCGCATTATGGAAAAATTGTGGATGAAGCTATCCATAATATTTCGTCGATCTATCCTGCGATAGAGCTTGATTGCTACGTGATCATGCCCGATCATATCCATTTATTGCTGATTGTTCATTCTGATGAATACGGACGACCGATGGTCGCCCCTACCATGTCAAGAGTGGTGCAGCAATTAAAGGGCTATGTGACAAAACGCATTGGTTGTGTTATTTGGCAGAAGCTTTTTGTTGATCATGTTATCAGAAACCGAAAGGATTATGAAGAACATGTCAGGTATATTGCCGAAAATCCTATGCGGTGGCGTTGTGATGACTTGCACGCAATGGAATAACGAGGCGGTACACCATGTAAAAGGTTTACCTTCGTAGGGGCGTGCATTGCACGTCCGCGAATAGACGATAAACGGACGCCCGATGCGGACGACCGATGGTCGCCCCTACAAGCGTAGATTTTCTTTTGTCGTGTACGCCATGTAAAAGGTGTATATTCGTAGGGGCGTGCATTGCACGTCCGAAAACGACCGATGAATGCCTTGCCGCAAACGGACGACCGATGGTCGCCCCTACAAGCGTAGATTTTCTTTTGTCGTGTATGCCATGTAAAAGGTTTACCTTCGTAGGGGCGTGCATTGCACGTCCGCGAATAGACGATAGGCGACGACCAATAAACGGACGACCGATGGTCGCCCCTACAAGCGTAGGTTTTCTTTTGTCGTGTATGCCATGTAAAGGTTTACATTCGTAGGGGCGTGCATTGCACGTCCGGAACGACCGATGAATGCCTTGTCGCAAACGGACGACCGATGGTCGCCCCTACATAGAAGATCCCCTGCGCAAACAAATAAAAAGAGAGCAGATCGGTCAAAAAACCGAAGCGCTCTCTTTTTTTATTCTCTTATTTCCTATGTAGCTTGTTGTGCTGATAGCGCAGCAGCAGGGCGGTCACGGTTGCAATGGTAATGCCTGCGGCGGGGTATTCAAGCAATGCCCCGTAATAGGCCGCCTCGGCGACGGTCAGCACCCCCTCGCGCTGTACCAAAAACAAAATACCGCACAGCACCAGTAAAACAAGCGGCAGGGAGATCCATAGCATCAGCTCGGGTGCCCGCGCGCGCCACCGTCGCCGCCATGCGGCCATATATTCCTTTTTTCTCATATTTATACAATTCTTTCCAAAATGAATATTTTCAGCCCCGATACTGTATCGGGGCTTCTTACATTATATAATACGGGCTCTTTTCTTGCAATACAAAGATTTTTCCGTATCTGACACACTTTGGCAGATGATATAAATTTTCGCACCGCGCCATGCGATTTTGCATATTTGCTGAATGTTTTTTGCTAAAAATGCATAAATGTCGCGCGCCGCGCTCGGCCAAAAGAAAATTCTCCCGCTTTTTGTGGTAATATTGCACAAAATCCACCCAAAGCAGCACGAATACACCGCAAGAGCCTGCCCCTTTGCGCGATATAGTAGAAGGACGGCAGAATTTTTGACAATGAAAAGGAAATCGCCTATGAAAGTTTGTTTGCTTCACAAGCGTCAAAGCACGCCCGTCATCTTGGAGAAACGCGATGCGTACGTGGGTGGGCATCGCATCATCTATACACTTGTTTTTTCACCCCGTTCGGGTGTTTTTGAGGTCAGCGCCGCGCAGGAGGGTGGCACCGCCGTGACGGAGCCCCTCGGGCAAGGTGCGGCTGCGGCCACCGCGCTTTTTGAAGCGCTTGTCACCCACGGGGTGGCGCCTTGCCACGTGTCTGACGTCATTTTGGACCTCTTGTGCGAATAAAGTGCTGTATGGGGGCGACTTTTCGCGTTTTTTTGCAAAAATATACTTTACAAATCGCATCTTTTATGCTATAATATCGCTAATATTTTAAAGAAAGGTGCGCGTGTAGCGCAAGGAACCGAAATGAAGTGTCCCAACTGCGGTTTTCAAGATAGCAAGGTGATCGATTCCCGCCCCATTGAGGAGGGGAACAGCATTCGCCGCCGTCGTGAGTGTCTTTGCTGTCAGAAACGCTTTACCACCTTTGAGGTGATCGAGTCTATGCAAATTTTAGTGGTCAAAAAGAGTGGCAAAAAGGAGCTCTTTGACCGTTCCAAGATGCTTTCGGGCATTATGAAGGCCTGCCAGAAGCGCCCCGTCAACGGTGAGGAGATCGCCGCCGAGATCGAGGCTGAATTGCAAAATTCGCTGGTTCAGGAGGTCACCTCGCGCGAGCTGGGTGAAATGATCATGAAAAAGCTCAAGGAGCGCGACGACGTTGCCTACGTGCGCTTTGCGTCGGTTTACCGCGAGTTTAAGGATCTTGATACCTTCTTGGCCGAATTGAAGGAACTGAAGGAACGCAAATAAAACAGGGCAGCTCCGTCTGCCATCAAAGAGCCGCCGTGCATCGCACGGCGGCTCTTTTGCTCGTGTGGCAGCTGCGGATCACACGGGTGGCGAAGTGCCTTACGGTGGCGCTGCGCGGGGTAGCGTTACACGTTACGCATTACACGTTATAGGAAAAGCCCTGCGTAGCAGCCCTGCCCGAGCGCGCCCTCGATGCGCAAAAGGCGGTTGTACTTTGCCACGCGCTCCGCACGTGCGGGGGCGCCCGATTTGATAAAGGGTGCACCCGTTGCCACCGCAAGGTCGGCAATGGTGGTATCCTCGGTCTCGCCCGAGCGGTGCGAGAGGATATGGCGGTAGCCCGCGCGCTTGGCGGCGGCGATAACCGATAGCGTTTCCGTGAGTGTTCCGATTTGGTTGGGCTTGATCAGAATGCTGTTGGCCGCCCCTGCGGCAATGCCCAGCGCCAGGCGCTTTTCGTTGGTGACAAACAGATCGTCACCCACCAGCATGATGCGTGCGCCCAGGGCGTCCGTGAGGGCCCGTGTGCCTGCAAAATCCTCCTCGCCCAGCCCGTCCTCAATCGAAATGATGGGGTAACGGTCTGCAAAATCGCACCATTTGGCGATCAGCTCCTCTCCCGTGTGCAGGGTACCGCGCTTGGGCAGGCGATAGCCCTTGTCGGTTTGCCATTCACTCGCCGCCACGTCAAGGGCGATCTTGACGCGCTCGTCGTCATAGCCTGCGGCAAAAATGGCATCGCGGAGCAAGGAGAGCGCCGCCTCGTCGTCGGCAAGATCGGGGGCATAGCCACCCTCGTCACCCACCGTTGTGGCAAGCCCCTGCTTTTTTAAGAGTGCGCCGAGTGCGTGGTAGATCTCGCTGCCCCAGCGCAGCGCCTCAGCAAACGAGGGGGCGCCCACGGGCACGATCATAAATTCCTGAATATCCACGTTGTTGGCGGCATGTGCGCCGCCGTTGAGTACGTTCATCATCGGCACGGGCAGCGTGGTGGCAACCGCGCCGCCGAGATAGCGATACAGCGGCATGCGGTAAAAGGCGGCAGCCGCACGCGCCGTGGCAAGAGAGACCGCCAAAAGGGCATTAGCCCCCAAACGGTGCTTGCTTTCGGTGCCGTCAAGTGCAATAAGACGGCGATCGACCTCGCTCTGCTCGGCGGCGTTGACGCCCGTGAGGGCTGTGGCGATCTCACCCTTGATGGCCTCAACGGCCCCCCTGGTGCCAAGACCGCGGTAACGCGCGGTGTCCCTGTCGCGGCGCTCGTGCGCTTCAAAGCTGCCCGTTGAGGCACCCGACGGCACAGCCGCCATGCCGACAGCCCCGTCGCCCACCACCACGGTGGCCTCCACGGTGGGATTGCCGCGCGAGTCAAGAATTTCTCGGGCGGTGACCTTTTTGATAAACGCTTTGCTCATAGCAATGCTCCTCCTGCTTGTTTTGGCTTTGTTTTGGCTTTGATAGGCTTATGTTTTGCCAAAAAGCGTGCATTTATGCCAAGGAAATCGCAAAAAAGGGTGTACAAACACGTTTTTATATGTTATAATAAAGTTTAAAAGACATAATGCGCGCAAGAGTGCGCGCCCGATACGTGAGGTTAAAAAATGCAAAAGGATTATAGCACCAAGAAAAAACGCGAAAATTTTGACAAGGGCAAGGGCTTTGCACGTGCCAACCCTGCCCGTGTGCCCCGTGAGGGGGCGCGAGCGGGTGCTTGTGACGCGGCACCCCTTGAGGGAGGCGCCGTCATCGGCCGTAACGCCGTGCGCGAGCTCCTGAGATCCGGGCGTGCCGTGGATAAGCTGCTGGTGCAAAGCGGTGAGCGCGAGGGGGCGCTGGTGCCCCTGGTCGGCGAGGCGATCGCACGCGGTATCCCCGTGGTGGAGACCGAGCGCCGCAAAATGGATATGCTGGCAGGTCACGTGCCTCATCAGGGCATTATCGCGATGGCAGCCGAAAAGGAATACGTGTCGGTAGAGGATATTTTAAAGATCGCGGCCGCCCGTGGCGAAAAGCCGCTTGTGGTGATCGCCGACGGCATAGCCGACCCTCACAATCTCGGTGCCGTCATTCGCTGTGCCGAGGGGTGCGGCGCACACGGCCTGATTATCCCCAAGCGCCACGCCGTGGGTCTTACCCCCGTGGTCACCAAGGCCTCTGCCGGTGCTATTGAGCATCTGGCGATCGCTAAGGTCACCAATATTGCCGCAACCGTGGAAAAATTGAAGGAGGCAGGACTCTGGATCTTTGCCGCCGAGGCAGGGGGCAGTGATTTCAGAGAAACCGATATGAACGTGCCCGCCGCCATCGTGCTTGGCAGCGAGGGATCGGGCGTGTCGGAGCTGGTGCGAAAAAAGAGCGATTTTATCGTGTCTATCCCCATGTACGGCAGGGTAAATTCCTTTAACGTATCGACCGCGGCCGCGGTCCTGCTGTGCGAAGCGGCCTATCAGCAGCGTAAGGGCTGATCCCGACCCACTTGAAAAATGAAAGCAAAGGAGGCGTGAATTTGATGGCAGAGGAAAGAAAGACCGATTTTTCGGAGGCCGATCTCGTGATGCAGCAGCTGCGTGCACAGTTAGAGGCGGACCGTGGCCTCTCTGCCGAGGTCGCCCCTGCTGAGGTGCCTTTGTCGGCACCGACGCATGACAAGGAAGAACGACAACCGCAGGAACCGGAACAGGAACAAGAACAAAAACAAGAAACAAATATAGAAGAAAACGCACCCGTTGAGGCAGATACGCCCGTTGAGGAGGTTGCTGCCGAGGCAGAGGAGCCCGTAGAGGCAAATACGCCCGTAGAGGAGGCTGCTACCGAGGCAGAGGTGTCCGTTGAGGCCGCAGCGCCCGTTGAGGAGGTTGCTGCCGAGGCGGAGGCGCCCGTAGAGGCCGCAGCGCCCGTTGAGGAGGTCGCTGCCGAGGCGGAGGAGCCTGTTGAGGCCGCAGTGCCCGTTGAGGAGGTTGCTGCCGAGGCAGAGGCGCCCGTTTCTGCCGAGCCCGAGATCATATTGATCGAGGACGATACGCCCCTTGAGGTGGTGGAGGCCGAGGTGGAGGCCGCCGTGGCGCAAGCACCGCAAAAGCGCAAGAAGCGTCTGCGTATACCGCGCTTTGACAGCATCTCGCGCATGGAGGCACCCGTGCCCCTTGACAGCACGGCAAGAGAAGAGAAGAAAAAACGCGCCGCAGCCCTTGCAGGCGAGGCCGAGGATAGCCTGTTCTGGCAGCAAACGCCCGTGGGGCAAGCGCCGCGCTATGCACCGCAACGCGGTGCCTCGGTGGTGGCTGCCGCCGCCGCAAAGGATCGCGGCAAGACGCATAGGCACCGTCCTGCGCCCAAGCCCAAAAACCCCGACGTGATCGAGGAGGAGGTGCTGGGGCTTACTCCCGATGCCGCGGTGCCTACGCCTGCCGTGAGGGGTGCGGCATTTGCAAAAGCCTCTCCCGTCGGAAAGAGCGCACCCGTGGCGGAAAAGGCCGCACCTGTGGTAGAAAAGACCGCACCCGTGGCGGAAAAGGCCACACCTGTGGCGAAAAAATCCGCTTTTGCAACAGAAAACGATCCTATTACCATACCGAAAACGCCCCCCGTTTCGGCGCGTGCGCCGCAGCAAGCGGTAAGTGAAGTGTCCAAGCCCGTCGCGGACGTAACACCCGTCGCGGACGTGGCACCCGTCGCGGACGTGCCACCCGCCAAGGACGTAACACCCGTCGCGGACGTAACACCCGTCGCGGACGTAACACCCGTCGCGGACGTGGCACCCGTTGAGGAGGCGGCATCGGTGACGGCTGCGCCTGCTTTTGAGCAGCCCACGCCCGATACGGGCGCCGAAGCCGCACACGGTATGGATTTTCTGCATGCCTCACGCCGTCGCGGCTTACGCGGTCGCGCCATGCGCGAAAAAATGGCGCGCAAGAGCGAGGAAAATGCAGGCCTCACGGTAGAGCAGCTGCTCAGCGACATTTTTGGCGAGGGGCAGGGGCCTGCGGGGCACGCGTGGCTCTCGGCACAGGGCAAGGAGCCCACAGCGCCGACCGACAAGCAAGGTGCTCCCGTTGCCGTCGCGCCCGCTGCCGACCCGAACACCGCGGCCGCCCCCGACGTCGACGCACCGACGGTGGTGCTGGGCGGTCAGGCGCTGGTGCTGCCCGACGAGGCTGCGCTGGCCAAGGGACAGCACCTGCCCGATACCCCCGATAGCGCGCAGGAGCGTGCGCCACAGGGCACTGACCCCGCCGAGGGTGAGCCCTCCCTTGCCGCTGAGGGTGAGGGTGAGGTGCCGCTGTTCTCCGCCTTTTCGGTACACAGAAGGCGCGATGGCGCTCTGCCGCGCCCGAAGCTCACCCGACGCTCAGCCGATCAGCTTGCCTTTAAGCGTCAGCTGGAGGAAAGTGAGCAGGAGCTCGAATTGCTGGTCGACCTCGATTACGAGGAGGAGCTTGGCGAGGTCATTGGCTTTGAAAAAATAAAGGCCTACCACGAGCGGCGCCTGAACGGTAAGCTTGAGCGCCGTGCCTCGAGCCGCCGTCACAGGCAAAAATATGAATATACCGCCCATGCACACGATATCGGGCTGTCTAAGTTTTATGCCAAGCAGCGCCGCACGCATATCATCAGTCTTACTGTGATGGCATTTTTGCTGCTCGTGCTCTTTATGTTTGAGCGCTCGGCGGTGATCCGCTCCTTCTTTGGCGAGACCGCAGGCGATCTGCACGAGCCGCTGTATCTGGCTGTCGGACTTTTGCTCTTTTTGGTCGGCGTGTTTATGCTGCGCCGTCACCTGGTGGACGGTCTGTGGCAGCTGCTTTGTCTTACCCCGAACGACAATTCGCTTTGCGCCCTGGTGGTGCTGGTCACGCTTTGCTATCACGCGGTGCTCTTTTTCGTGCCGCTTGACGGCGCCATGACGCTTTTCCTCTCACCCGCGATGGCTAGCCTTTGCCTGCTGTCGCTTTCCGAGTTCTTTAACTGGTATCGCGAGTTTTCAGCCTTCCGTGTGGTGTCCTCCAAGCAGCAAAAATACGCGCTTTTGCCCCGTGTATCGGTCGGCAGTAAGGAGAGCAGCGCGCGCCGACGCTTGTTTGAAAACGAAACGCACACGCGCGTGTGGTACGTGCGCCCCGTCGGCTTTATCCGAAATTATTTTGCCAATACGAGGAAAAAGACAAACCATCAGCGCGCACTCGGCGCGCAGTTGTTGCTGCTCGCGGCCCTGTCGGTGGCGCTGGCGCTCTTCAAGCTGGCCATGGGCGGCAGTCTGCCCGACGCCGTACATACCGCCTTCGTTTGCTTTTTGATCTCGGTGCCCGCCGTGTCGGTCCTGCTGACCTCCTTGCCCATGTTCTGCGGTGCCTGCCTTTGCCTTGGGCGCCGCGGCGCCATCATCGGGGAGCAGGCCGTGTACGAATCCGAGGGCAGCACCGAGCTGGTTCTGCCCGACAGCGCCTGCTTCAAGCAGATGCCCCACGAGCAGTTTGAGCTCGTCAAGGGGTGCGACGCGCAGGAGGCCACGCTGATGATCCGCGCGCTGCTCGATAAGCTGGGCAGCGCCCTTGCCCCCACCGTAGAGGTGCCCGAGGAGATGCGCTTGTCCCCCGATACGGTCACGCTGACCGACGTGTCGGAACGCGGTGTCGCCGCGGTCATCTCGGGTGAACGCAAGACCCCAATTCTGCTCGGTGACGTCAGCTATTTGCAGCGCTACGGCATTCACGTCAGCCCCAAGAAGGACGGTCGCTATGAGGAGATCCGTCGCAATATGCTTTGCGTTGCCATCGGCAATCGCCTCACGGCCCTCTTTATTGCCCGTTACCGTCCCGAGGCAGGTATGCTTTCGCTCAGCGAGGCGCTGGAGAGCGAGGGCGTGCGTCTGGTCATTCGCTCGGCAGACCCCGGTATTCACGACGAGCTCCTGCAGGAGCTGTTTGCCGATGCCGATCAGCCCCCTCGCGTGATGAAGCCGCTGGCTACCGAAAGCGATCTTTCGGCCGAGCGCGTAGATGCCACCGTGGTGGCCGTCGGCTCCGCCCGTGAGGCGGCGCACACCTTTGTCACGTGCCGCCGTATTCGCCGTGCTGTGCGCTTGGGACGCGTATGGCAGGTGCTTTCCCTGGTGCTGGGTGCAGGGCTGTCTACGCTCTTGACCTTCCTTGGGGTGCTTGACGCATTGCCTGCCTACGCCGTGGCCCTTTATGCCTTTTTGTGGAGTGGCACCCACGCGATGAGCTCTTACTTCACGCTGCGTGAAAAGGGCGAAATGGAATGATATACGCCGCGCCCACGGCGTTAGGAACAAGGAATTTGCTATGAACGAAACAATCAGCTCACTGTTAAAGACCGTGGAAAAGCCCGGACGCTATTCGGGCGGTGAATACGGCGCCATACTTAAGGATAAGGCGCGTGTGAAGGCACGCTTTGCCTTCTGCTTTCCCGACACCTATGAGATCGGTATGTCAAACCTCGGCATGCGGATCCTTTACGGGTGTCTGAACAGGGAACAGGATATCTGGTGTGAGCGCGTGTTTGCCCCGTGGGTCGATATGCAACAAAAAATGCGCGAGCACGGCGTGCCGCTCTGGGCGCACGAGTCGGGTGATCCCGTGAAGGATTTTGATATTCTCGGCATCACGCTGCAATACGAAATGTGCTACACCACCGCCTTGCAGGTGCTGGCGCTTTCGGAGATCCCACTCCTCGCCGCCGAGCGCGGCGAGGATATGCCGATCGTCATCGGCGGCGGTCCCTGTGCCTATAATCCCGAGCCCGTAGCAGACTTTTTTGACTGCTTTTCGATCGGCGAGGGCGAGGATAACCTCGTGGAGTTTACGAGGCTTTATATCAAAATGAAGGAGGAGGGCACCTATACGCGTGCTGCCTTCCTGCATCGCGCCGCAGCGACGATCAAGGGCATCTACGTGCCCTCGCTTTACACCGTCACCTACCACGCCGACGGCACCATTGCCGCCATCACGCCCAAATACGACGACGTGCCAAAGCAGGTAGAGAAGTGTATTATGGCCGATATGGACAAGGCCTTTTTTCCCGAAAAGCCCGTTATGCCCTATATCGAGGCCGTGCACGACCGCATTATGCTGGAGGTCTACCGTGGGTGTATCCGCGGCTGTCGCTTCTGCCAGGCGGGTATGATCTATCGCCCCGTGCGCGAAAAAACGCACGAGGTCCTCAACCGCCAGGCAAGATGCCTTTACGATAACACGGGCTATGAGGAGATTTCTCTCACGTCTTTGTCGATCAGCGACTACACCGAG
Source organism: Oscillospiraceae bacterium (assembly GCA_015063895.1). Taxonomy (GTDB): domain Bacteria; phylum Bacillota; class Clostridia; order Oscillospirales; family CAG-272; genus Firm-07. The sequence goes on from SVTG01000010.1 coordinate 46,895, forward strand.
CTTGAGCCCCTGACGCGCGCTCTGCTTGACTGGACCGATAAAAATATGGTCAGTCTTTCCTTGCCCTCGCTGCGCGTTGACAGCTTCAGCCGTGAGCTGATGGACCGCATTGCCTCGGTACGCACCTCCTCCCTCACCTTTGCCCCCGAGGCGGGCACGCAGCGTCTGCGTGACGTCATCAACAAAAACGTCACCGAGGAGGATCTGCTGCGCGCCACACGTGTGGCGTTTGCGGGCGGCAAGACCAACGTCAAGCTGTATTTTATGAACGGTCTGCCCACCGAAACAGCCGATGATATCGAGGGGATCGCAACCCTGAGTTCGCGCGTGGTGCACGAGTATTATCAGACCGAGGGGCGCCCCAAGGGACGCTCGCCGCAGGTCACCATCAGCGTTGCCTGCTTTATCCCCAAGCCCTTTACGCCCTTCCAATGGGAGGCGCAGGATACCATGGAGGTCCTTAAGGAAAAGCAGGAATATCTGTATGAAAAGATCACCGACCGCAAGGTGCGCTACACGCACCACGATGCACGCGTCAGCCACATTGAGGCGGTGCTGGCACGCGGTAACCGCACGCTCGGCCGCGCGCTTTTGCTGGCCGTGCAGCGCGGCTTTTGCTTTGACGCGTGGGACGAGTTCTTTGACTACGACAAGTGGCTTGCCGTGTTTGACGAATGCGGCATAGACCCCGCGTTCTTTGCCAACCGACAAATGGGGCTTGACGAGATCTTGCCCTGGGACGTGATCGATATTGGCGTGAGCAAGTCCTTCTTCAAGCGCGAGCGCGAAAAGGCGTATGCCGCCACCACCACACCCTCCTGCCGTGAGGCCTGCTCGGGGTGCGGCGCCAACCGATTGGGGGGTCTGCGTACCCCTTGCCCCGATTGCAAGGAGGTGTGACGGACGTGAAAAACAACGACGTAAAATTTACCCTGCCGATGCTGGAGGCACCGCGCACGCTGCGCCTGCGCTTTTGTAAGCTCGGCAATCTGCAATACATTTCGCACCTTGACCTGCAACGCACCTTCAGCCGCGTGCTGGTCAGGGCAGGCCTGCCGCTTTGGTATACCAAGGGCTTTAATCCCCATATCAAAATGGTTTTCGGGCTGCCGCTGCCCGTCGGGTCGGAGAGCGTTTGTGAGCTTTTGGATATCCGCATTGAGCGCGATATGCAGGAGAGTGAGGTGCTGGCGCGCCTGAACGCGGAATTGACCGACGAGCTTGCGGTCACGGCCGTATATCCCGCCGCACGCAAATTTGCTGAGATCGCCTTTGCCGAGTATGAATATACTGTGGGTACGGGCGGCGCCGACGAGGCGCTTGCCGCGCGTGTGCGCGAGGCCCTGCAAGGGCCCTTGCCCGCTCTCAAAAGGACGAAGTCGGGCGAGCGCGAGGTCGATCTTGCCGAGGGGCTTTTGCGCGCCGACGTGCGCTTTGAAAACGGCGTGATCTCGATCGTTGCCGTAATGGCGGCAGGCGAGGGCAGATATCTCTCGCCCGAGGCGCTACTAGGCGCACTGCGCCAAAAAACGGGGATCCTCACGGGTGACCCCACGACCGAGCATTACCGCATTTTGCGCCGCCGCGTTTTGCTGGCGGACGGTGAAACGGAGTTTGAATAAGATGCAGATCAAGGATGGAATCAAAGAAAGTGAGCAGATCTTTTCATTTTTGCTGATCGGTCAATCCAATATGGCGGGGCGCGGTGAGCTGGGCGACGTGCCCCCGATCGTCAACCCCGATTGCCGCATGCTCCGTATGGGGCGCTGGCAGCGTATGGCTGAGCCCGTCAACCCCGACCGTGATATTTTTTCGGGCCGCTTTCACAGCGGCATCGGGCCGCAGGCAAGCTTTGCCGATGCCGTGGCACGCACCTGTGGCGTACGCGTGGGCATCATTCCGTGTGCCGACGGCGGCACCTCGCTTGACGAGTGGCGGGAGGGAAGCGTGCTTTACGACCACGCCTTGATGATGTCGCGCCTTGCTATGCGCACCTCGCGCCTTTGCGGTATTTTGTGGCATCAGGGTGAAAGTGATTGCCGCCATGGCGGTGTGGAGACTTATTTTGAAAAATTTACCGCCATGATCACCGCACTGCGCCGTGATCTCGGGCAGGGGGATCTCCCCTTGCTGATCGGTGAGCTGTCGGCCCATTATGCGCCCGAATGGCAGATGGGCGATATGCCGCTTGAGATGAATGCGGTCTTTGCCCGCCTTGCCGCAACGCTGCCGAGCACCGCCGTGGTGCCCGCAGCCGACCTGCCTCTGAAGGAGGACGGGCTGCACTTTAACGCGCACGCCCAGCGCGAGCTCGGGCGTCGGTATGCTGCGGTCTATACCTCGTTGGCGGGGGCCCTGCCGTCGGTGTCGCATTGATAGGTCTTTGCCAGCATCATGGCAAAGACCTCGTCTGCATCAAAGCTGCTGTCGCTGCTGCTTGACAGATTGCCGCGCCGCTGTACCCTTGCTTTATCCTGCGCCCACCATTCAAGCAAAACGCTGTATGCGCGCTTTTTGGTTTTGGCCGCCCATTCGGCGGCGCGGGGCAGGCGGTCATTGAGATACTCGCTCGGCACCCCCGCCTCCAAAAGCGCACCGCGCTCCTCATAGGAAAGCGCACCCACGGTGCTATGTACCTCATCAAGGGGGAGGGCGCTTACACCCTGCGGCAAGGTCACGCCCGCGTTGGTGGGGGCGTGTGAGAGGGAATTATATTTACCGTTCTTTTCCTCGGGGGCGGAGCCCGTGGGGGAGAGAGCTGCCACCGCGTTTTGATTTGTTTCCTTTGGGGCGGAGCCCGTGGGGGAGAGAGCTACCCCTGCGTTTTGATTTGTTTCCTTTGGGGCGGAGCCCGTGGGGGAGAGAGCTACCCCTGCGTTTTGATTTGTTTCCTTTGGGGCGGAGCCCGTGGGGGAGAGGGACTTGTAAATTTCCTCTCGCCTTCTCTCAAATAGGCTTATTTTTTCTTTTTCTGCACTCTCCTCCTCTTCTCTTTGGGGTGCAGTAACAGGGGGTAGCACCTCACCCCCCTCGTGCCCCTTTTTGCCGCCTGCCTGTCCGTCCAGCCTGCGCTTGATCACAGGCTCGATCATCAGGGCAAAGCTGTTGGTCATTCTATTTTTAAAAATAGGTAGGGGCTTGCCCTCGCGCTGGCGCTCGATCAGGGCGATCAGCAGGGCCTTGACCTCCTTGGCGGGGAGCTCGTAAACGGCGGGCAGCCAGTCGTAAAGCAATAAAAAGCCAAGATTTAAATTTGTTTTTTTGGGCATTTGTTGTCCTCCTTTTTGTTTTGTTTGACTCTATTGTAGCAGAGGTCGCGCGATTTGTCGTCAACCGCACCCGAAAAATGTGCAGGAGCTGCCACGGGTGTGCGCCTCGCTTTATTTTTTGAAGGTAGTACGTCGGAAAATGACGGGAAAGAGGTTCTTGTGTCGGTAGAAATTTTATATCGGGATAGCGATATTGCCGTGGTCGTCAAGCCGGCGGGGCTCCTGTCGGAGGACGTGGGCGAGGGCTCCTTGCCGCACGCGCTTTCGGGCACCCTCGGCACCCTGTATCCCGTGCACCGTCTTGACCGCGTGGTGGGTGGCGTGATGGTATACGCCCGTCACAAAAAAGCGGCGGCCGCCTTGTCCTTGGCGGTGACAGAAAATCGCCTTGGCAAGGTCTATCTTGCCGTTTGTGAGGGGGTGCCCGAGGCACCCGAGGCGCGGCTTTGCGACCTTTTGTTTAAGGATAGCCGCCAGAATAAGAGCTTTGTCGTCAGCACACCGCGCCGCGGTGCGCGTGAGGCGGTGCTTTCGTACAAGACCGAGGGCGTGGCGCTTTTCGGTGAGCAGCGCCTTGCGCGCCTTTGTGTGACGCTGGAAACGGGGCGCTCGCATCAGATCCGCGTGCAGCTTGCGTCGCGTGCGCTGCCGCTTGTCGGTGACGGCAAATACGGCGCGCGCGTAAAGGCAAAGGCCCCCGCGCTTTTTGCCAAGGCCCTCTCCTTTCCGCACCCGAAAACGGGTGAGGTGATGCGCTTTGAGGCGTCGCCCCCCGATGAATTTCCCTGGTCGCTGTTTGCGGCGCCGCTGGAGATCGAGCATAAATATCTGGTAAAAATGCCCGACTTGGCGTGGGTCGCCTCGCGCCCGTCGTGTCGTATTTTGTCAATGGTGCAGACCTATCTTTTGGCCCCTGCGGGCGAAACGCACCGCGTGCGCCGCATACAGGAGGGGGCTTGTGTGCGCTACGTGGAAACGCGTAAGCGCCGCATCAGTGCCCTCAGCGCCACCGAGGAGGAGCGGGAAGTGACACTTGCCGAGTACGAGGCACTGTTGCTCCGCGCCGATCCCACGCGCCGCCCGATTGAAAAAACACGCTATCAATGGCCGTACGAGGGGCACGTGATGGAGCTTGACGTCTATCCCTTCTGGCAGGATCGCGCTATTTTGGAAATTGAGGTGAAAAGCGAGGGCGAGGGCGTGCTGCTGCCCCCCGAGCTTGCCGTGATCGCCGAGGTGACGGCTGACAAGCGCTATAAAAATGTAAATTTGGCAAAAAGTGTGCCGAATGACGATATTTCGGGGAAATAAGACAGCATTTTCAAAGAAAAGCTGCGGCATTTTTTGTCGGAAGTGCCGCTTCCTCCACGATACGACAAAGCCCGCAAAAAAGGTCGAAGTCAGGGGGAAGTACTGCTTCCGACAGGCTCCGACCTTTTCCGTTTCCGAAAAATTATCCAAAAACGGAAAAATATTTTGCAAAAGTACTTTACAAAACGGAAAAAGTGTGCTAAAATGAAGCCAAAGACGGAAAAGCGAGGTGCTTTTATGGATTACATTAAGAGAATTAAGCAGCTGAAGAGCGAAAAAAAGATGACAAATGATGAGCTGGCCGAGAAAACAGGCATTGCGGTCGGCACGCTGTCTAAGATCCTGGCGGGTATCAGTGAGTCGCCCAAGCTTTCCAATTTTGTGGCGATCTGCGAGGCGCTGAATTGCTCGCTTGATTACATTATGTACGGCATTGAGGAAAACAGCAATAACTACACGCTTGACGATGAGGAGATCACCATGATCGAGCGCTACCGTACCCTTGACGCACGCGGTAAGGAAACGGTGGAGGCGCTGATCGCGAAGGAGGCGAGCTTCGCCCCTGCCGCCGAGGTGCCGCATACCACGCGCCGCGCGGTGCAGCAGCCCTTGTCCGCCCGCCTGACGGCGGCGTATGCCGACAACAAAAACGGCTTTGCCCGTCGTGCGCTGCCACTCTTTGACCTGCCCGTTTCGGCAGGGGTCGGCGTGCTGCTGGATGGGGAGAGCACCGAGGAGATCACGGTCAGCGACAACTCGCGCACGCGCGAGGCAGATTTTGCCCTGCGCATCAGCGGCAACTCTATGGAGCCGCGCTACCGCGACGGCGATATTCTGCTGGTGCAGGAGACCGACACGGTGGAGTTTGGTGAGCTTGGCATCTTTATTCTTGACGGGTGCGGCTTCTTCAAGGTCTTCGGCGGTGACCGCCTGTATTCCCTGAACCCCGAATACGGCGATATTCTGTTAAAGGATTTCAGCGACGTGCGCGTGGCAGGTCGCGTCATCGGCAAGCTGAAGAAAAGATAACGGCTAAAAACAAAAAAGGAACAGCAGATAGCGTGATACTCCAAACGGAGTATCACGCAATGAATTGCAACCTTGCGGTTGCATGAATTGAAAGCCGTGCTTTCGTGAATTGCCTGCGGCATGAATTGTGCCTTGCGGCACATTGGTTGCAATTCAATTCATGTGAGCGACGAATTGCGTGGCAATTCCGCGAGCAATTCATGGCAAGGCCAATTCATGATGCGTCAGCATCAATTCATCCATAAAACAAACAGAGCAAGAATAGAAGGATTTTCTCCTTGTACTCTTGCTCTGTTTCTGTTTGTAAAGGGGTTTGGGCTTAGCCCGATTGCATTTGACCAGTCAAATGCGATGCTTGCACTTTTGTCAAGCTGCAAATTCTCCGCTAAGAGGCTCACCCTATGCTGTTCCTTTTTTTTGCGTGAAAATTGCTTTGAGCGTTATGGCTCCCGTGCGGCTAGACGTCATCGGGGTGTATAGGAGCCTCGTCCTTCACGTACTCCATAACGTCATTGATTGAGCACTCCAGTGCCGCACAAATGCGGTCTAAAATATAGCTGTCATAACGGACAACGCGATTTTTATAATAACGGTCTATGGTTTGAAATTTAACCTCGGTTCTCTTGGCTAATTCGTACCGTGTGATGCCGCATGCTTTCAAATATTTATCTATTGTCAATCTTACCATAGCTATCCCTCCCTTGATATGTATTCTATCGGATATATACCTAGTTGACAATTTCTCCATTTAGGTATATACTTATATAGGTATATACGAGAAGGGAAGGTATTATGTTATGAAATTGTTGATCGTTGGATCAAGGAGCATAAAGGATTTTGATCTGTGGCCATATATTTCTGCGGACGTTGATACGGTGATCAGCGGCGGTGCGGTGGGGATTGACAGCGTTGCCGAACGATATGCGGATTCGCATGGCCTATCCAAATATATCTTGCGACCGCGATATGATCTTTACGGGCGGGCGGCGCCTCTTAAGAGAAATGAGCAAATGGTTGATATGGCCGATGCTGTGCTTGTGATATGGGACGGTAGATCTAAGGGAGCACAATATACCTTGAAATATGCTCAAAAAATGCATAAGCCGTTTGTGGTTGTCACTCCTTTTTCAAAAAAATAATAAAAATGCGGGGGGTATTTCAGTTTCGGGCATAGCCCTGATCCAAAGAATGCGTAACGCTCTCTTTGTGGCAAAATCGCAAATCGATTTTGTTGGTATTACATGCCTAGCCGCACGGGAGTCGAACCCACAAGCCCTGCGGCAATAAATTTTCGCGTCTTTTGACGCGTCAAGGCTTGAAAAGTCCGCACTTGTCTGCACCTTGCCACGGCAAAATCCATCAAAAATTGATTTGCCGCAGGGTGCCTTTGGCAGTCCCACAGGAATAGATTTTTTGCAAGACAAGTTGAGTTTTTTGAGAAATATACAGATATTTAAGAAAAACTCAATGAAGTATTGCGGAAAATATATCCTGTCGGACCTTATGTGTTCGATTCCCGTGCGGCTACGCACAAGTGCGCTAAAGATTGGCCTACCAGCTATGCAACTGTTACCTGCTACCCGTAAACGGACTTGCTGTCTTGAAGCCTCCCTTGTGTAAAGGGAGGTGGCACGGCTTGCCGTGGCGGAGGGATTGTAAAAAGCGATAATCTACACAAAACAATCCCTCAGTCAGCTTCGCTGACAGCTCCCTTTACACAAGGGAGCCTTTTACACAAGAACACTCTGCGCTTACTCTTTGTGTGCTTTCTGCTCATCGGCATAGCAAAAAAGGAACAGCGGCTGCTGTTCCTTTTTTACGTAGCTAAAATATGCGCGTGCCTCGGAGGGGATCGTATGCCTCACAGGCACGGGGGAATATGCGCCGCGGTGCGGCTTTTATGATGACAGATCTCCAAGGACCGTTTTTTTGTAGGCAGTGGGGGTGTAGCCTGTGCGCTTTTTGAAGACGCGCGAAAAATAATTGCTATCCTCAAAGCCCGTCAGGCGCGCGATCTCGGAAAGGGTGTTCGTGCCCTCAATGAGAAGGCGCTTGGCGGCGTTCACACGCTGGGTCAGCAGATAGTCAATGATCGACACCCCCATATCCTTTTTAAAGACCGTATCGCAGTAAACGGGGGAAAAATAGGTCAATTTTCCGATATCGCCAAGGGTGATCCTTTCTGCGAAATGCTTGCCGATATAGCGCACGATCTTGGCCGTGAGCGGGCGCACCTTTTCACGGCTGTTGTCGCCCTCCAGCACCAGCAGCATGGCGGCCAGCAAATGCGCCGCCGCTTTTTCGTTTCCCAAGGGGTCGTGCCTGACGATCTCGTCGCACGCGGCGATGATCAGCTTGATCTCGTTGCGCGCGGCGCCGCGCATCACCGTGGGTAGGGAGGGGGGCGCTTCGGTGTAAAAGTTAAAGCTGATATAATCCACGCGCTCGGTGCCCGCCTCGCGTGCGCGCAGCGTGCCCTTGCCGAGCAGCAGCACGTCACCTGCCGAAAGTGAAAGGGGCGTGCCGTCAATACGGTATTGCAGCGTGCCCTCCAGCACGACCGTGAGATCGCAGTAGCCGATCACGTTTTCGTGAATGATGGGGGCGGGCGCGCCGTGATTGTGCCTGACATAAAATAAGGAAAGATCACTCATGTTAAAATAATCCTTTTTTGATGCTCAAAAATAAAGATTTTGCTATAAATGGATATAAAATTGTGCTAAAATGAGAATAGCATAAAAAAGCTCTGCTGTCAAGGGGGAATGGCAATGATCCGACTTTGTGCCTTCGCAGACGAGGCGGGAGAGGCGCTGGATACACAGATCGCAGCGCTGCAAAACAATCATATTTCTTTGATCGAGGTGCGCGGCGTCAACGGCAAAAACGTGGCCGATCTTACCGACGATGAGGCCCGTGCCGCCTATCGGGCGCTGCGTGCGGCCGATATTACCGTGTGGTCGGTGGGCTCGCCGCTCGGCAAGGTGCCGCTTCAAGAGGCACAGGCGCATCTGGATCGGGTGCGCCGCGTTTGCGAGATCGCCCGCTTACTGCACGCCGAGCGCGTGCGCGTGTTCAGCTTTTTTGAGAGTGAGGGCAGGGGGGCCGAGGTAAAGTCCTATCTTGCGCGCATGTGCGAGATCGCGGGTGAGCACGGCGTCGTGTTCTGCCACGAAAATGAAAAGGAGATCTACGGCGATACGCTCCCCCACGTTTTGGAGCTGGTGCAGGCCGAGATCAAGGGGCTGCAATTTGTCTTTGACCCTGCCAACTACGTGCAGTGCGGCGTGGATACGGCGGCGGCGCTGGAGGCGCTGTTTGATCAGAGCGCGTATTTTCATATCAAGGACGTGATCGCGGCAACGGGGCAGCTGGTGCCTGCGGGGTGCGGTGACGGGTCTGTGCCCAAAATGATCGAGATGATCGCCGCATCGGGGCGCGATGCGGTCCTCACGCTTGAGCCGCACCTGAAGGTGTTTGCGGGCTACGGTGAGATCGACAACACCGAAATGCAGACCAAATACGCATACAAGACCAATGAGGAAAGCTTTGCCGCGGCCGCCGACGCCTTAAAGGCGCTGCTGGTGGCGTGCGGTTATTCCGAGATCAAAAAGGAGGGTGCATGGATATGGAAAAAGGCATGAGGTGTGGTCTTAATCTTTTTTCACTGCGCAAGCAGATCGATACCAAGGAGAAGTTTTTGGCAACCGCCAAGGCCTTAAAGGAAATGGGCTACGATTATCTGCAATATTCGGGCGGCCCGTGGGAGCCAAACACCGTGAAGGAGGTCAGTGAGGCAGTGGGGCTGCCCGTGGTGCTCACGCACGTGAAGCTTGATAGGATGCTAAACGATCCCGAAAAGCTGGTGGCGGAGCACAAGCTCTTCGGGTGCGAAAACGTGGGGCTCGGTGCCTTTGATTTCCGCGGTGCCGATGAGGCAACGCGGCGTGAGGGTATTGCCAAGATCGGCCGGGCGGCAGAAAAGATCTCCAAGGCAGGCGCAAATTTCTTTTACCACAACCACAACTTTGAGTTTGTGAAGATGGAAAGCGGCAAGACCGTGTTTGACACGATCGTCACGGAGTGCCCCGCGGTGAATTTTATTCTGGATACCTTCTGGCTGCAATCGGGCGGCGTGTCGATCATTGAGTATATCGAAAAGCTGAAGGGGCGCATCGGGTGCGTACACCTGAAGGACTTTTTGCCCTTCTTTGTCAAGAACGAGGAAACGGGCAAGTACGAATCCAAGCCGAAATTCGCCCCCGTGGGTGACGGTAATATCAACTGGCACAGCGTGATCCCCGCCTTCGTGGAGGCAGGGGCACAGTATTTCCTTGTTGAGCAGGACGACGCAACCGACTATGAGGAGCCGCTCTCTCAGGTGGCGCGCAGCATACAATATCTAAAGGAGAATTTTTAACATGAAAAAGGTAAGATTTGGTATTATCGGTGTCGGTAATCAAGGCAGAAAGTACATTACGCGGATCTTTAACGAAGGGCAGGTCGAGAACGGCGAGGTCGTGGCGATCTGCGATATCGACCAAAAGGCGATCGACCGCGTGGTAGAGGAGGCCGACTTCAAGGGTGCTGTCTTTACCGATTATAAGGAGATGATCGACAGCGGCACGGTAGATGCCGTGATGATCGAGGTGCCCCATTACAGCCACCCCGAAATGACGATCTATGCCCTGACGCACGGCGTGCACGTGCTGTGCGAAAAGCCTGCGGGCGTTTACACCAAGCAGGTCAAGGAAATGAACGAGGTTGCGAAAAAATCCGACAAGCTCTTCGGGCTGATGTTCAATCAGCGCACCAACTGCCTTTACCGTAAAATGCGCGAGATGATCGCGGCAGGCGAGATCGGCGAGGTCAGACGCGTCAACTGGATCATCACCAGCTGGTTCCGCTCCGAGTTTTATTATAACGCTTGCGACTGGCGTGCCACCTGGGCAGGCGAGGGCGGCGGCGTGCTGCTCAATCAGTGCCCCCACCAGCTTGACCTGGTGCAATGGGTCGTCGGCATGATGCCGAAAAAGATCCATTCCTTCTGTGGCTTTGGCAAGGGGCACGACATTGAGGTGGAGGACGAGGTCACGGCGTATTTTGAATATGCCAACGGCGCCACGGGCGTGTTTGTGACCACCACCTGCGAGGCGGGCGGCACCAACCGTTTTGAGGTTGTTGGCAACAACGGTAAGCTGGTAGCAGAGAACGATACCCTTACGTTCACCAAGCTGGCAGAGGGCTCTCGCGAGTTCTCAAAAACCACCGACAAGCAGTTCGGCGAGCCCGAGAAGACGGTCATGGAGGTCGAAACCGACGGCAAAAACGACCAGCACAAGGGGATCATTAACAACTTTGCCAACGCCGTGCTGGGGCTGGAGCCGCTTTACGTGGACGGCACCGAGGGCCTCAACGGTGTTGAAATTATGGACGGTATTCTGCTGTCCTCCTTCCTTGGTCGCGCCGTAGAGGTGCCGATCGACGACGAGCTTTATTACAGTGAGCTGAAAAAGCGCATTGCCACCGGCAAGCCCAAGGGAGGGGCCTGAGGCCATGCGGATCGTCATTGTCGGTATGGGCGTGATCGGCCGTGTGCATTTGAAATCACTTTGCGCGCTCGGCACACCTCCCGTGGCGGTTTGCGACGTGGACGTTGAAAAGGCACGGGCGGCGCTCCTTGAGGCGGGGCTGGATCTGCCCGTGTACGGGGATTATCAGGCGGTGCTGTGCGATCTTGCGCCCGACGCCGTACATATCTGCACGCCGCATTACTGCCACGCCGATATGGTGGTGGCGGCGCTTGAAAAAAACGTGCACGTGCTTTGCGAAAAGCCGCTTGCAATCAGTGAGCAAGGGCTTTCGCGCGTGCTGGCTGCCGAGGCGAGCAGCACGGCGCAGCTTGGCGTTTGCCAGCAAAACCGTTATAATGCCGCCACGCTCTTTTTTAAGGATTATATCAAGGATAAGCCCGTGCTGGCCGCACACGGGTCCGTCGTGTGGCATCGCTCGCGGGACTATTATCGGTCGGGTGCGTGGCGCGGCAAGTGGAAGACCGAGGGCGGCGGCGTGATGATCAATCAGGCGCTGCACACCCTTGACCTTTGCCAGTGGCTGCTGGGCACCCCCACGGCTGTCACGGGGCAGATCGCCACGATGGCGCTTGGTGACACCGTTGAGGTGGAGGATACGGTCATGGCGCACTTTGAGGGGCCTGTGCCCTTCAGCTTTTTCGCTACCGTAGGGGCAACGGCCAGTATGTCAGCCACCGTGAGCGTAAAATTAGAGCAGGGGGAGCTGTGCCTGTGGCCGCATCGCGTGACCCTCAACGGTCAGGCGCTTTTTGAGGAGCCGCAGACCGTGGTGATGGGCAAGCCCTGCTACGGTATCGGGCACGTGGCGCTGATGCGGGATTTTTATGCCGCCATCGGGGAAAAGCGTCCCTTTGCCGTCAACGGCGCCACCGCCGCCACCGTGATCCGCCTCATTTTGGCGCTTTACAGGAGCCACGGCGCGCGCGTTGTGATCTGAGTGCTTTTGTAAAAGAGATTTTTAAAAAGGAAAACCGCGCGATGCCGTTTGGCGTCGCGCGGTTTTATTGTAACAGAAAACCACGCGATATGTCGCCTCACGCTTCGCGTGGTTTAAAAGAGGTTATTGCCGGTGAGGAGAAGCAAACAAGGGGTAGAGGCAGGATGTGTTTTGTGAAAGGCTCCCTCCAGGGAGCGAAAGAAACCTTTGGTTTCTTTCTAAAGAACGCATAGCGTTCTTTGTGGAGCATG
>SVTG01000011.1 GCA_015063895.1 Oscillospiraceae bacterium
CAAGATGCATTTACAAATCAAGAAAGAAATATTACCGTTGCTACCTCTCGTATAGATAAAATCAAGGAGATCTGTCAAAAGAAAGATGCGTCGTTTTATGCTCCGTTGCTACAAAGCTTAATGATAGGGACATTTTATGATGCCTTACAAATACCGCAAACTATTACAAAAATTGACACTGACGAGTTTTTGCAAAAAACATTCAGCTATATCGACCAACATTTGCATGAAAAAATCTTGCTTGACGATCTTGCAAAACACACGTCGAGATCAAAATCCTCCTTTTGCCATCTGTTTGAGACAAAAATGAATATTTCCCCCAAGCAATATATCTTGCAAAAAAAGCTTGCTCTTGCAAGCAAGCTGATTGGCGAGGGCACTCCGCCAACCATCGCCGCCGCGCAGATTGGCTATGAGAATTACAGTAATTTTTACCGTATATATTTAAAACATTTTGGAACAACCCCGACAAAAAAGAAATAACAAAATAGCTGTTTCTCGACAAATTCCCCCTTGACCAGCTCATATCTGTAAAAAAAGAACACCCGACTGCCAAGGCAGTCGGGTGTTTTGGTTTGTGAGCCTCGCTCACGGAGTGTGATTATTTTTCGTGCTTAGGCATACGCTCACCCTCAGGCAGGTACTTTCTCAAGGAATCCTGCTGTGCGGGCGTGTAACGGCTGAAGTACATACCTTCCTTCATGATGGTTGCATAGCAGTATACGCGGCCACCATTCTCCCAAGGTCTGGTATCCAGATCGTAAAGAGCTGCCTTAGCGATCGTGCGCATATCCTGCGTGACAGACGCAGATACGTGCGTTGCATAATGGTAGGTAACAGTACCCTTTTCATCAACGACCTTGATGTATGCAATACCCGTCATGGCACGGTTGTGATTCTCCTCCTTGATATTGATCAAGGATGCGTAGTAGGTCACCGAACCGTCTGCGGCAACGACCTGACCCTTGTCAGCAACGATATCTACGTAAACGCTGCTTTCGGGTTTACCGTTTTCATCGGCATAAGCCTTAAGGTCAGCCAAGAAATCGGTGTCGTTATCCCATTCGCCATCATTGAGATACTCGGTCGGGAAGATCAGCGTACCGTAGCTTACGGTACCGATACCGCGGAGATACTCAAGGGTTGCTGCAGGAATGTGTGCAGAGTAGGTAATACCCTCAGCGCCAAGAACCGCGCGAAGTGCGGGCGTAGAGGTCATTACAGGACCGTATTCACGGTAGTAACCGAAGCATACGTAGTAATCCTCGCCGTCAAGTGTTTCAACTGCAGCATACTTCGTAATAGGCATCGAGTTCATCGTGTTATCGTAATCGTAGAAGAAGTTATCCTTCTTTTCAAGCACGTACATCTTGAAGTTGCCTTCAAAGTTAAATACGGCCCTCGGATTCATCTTGATGAAGGTCTGCTTATTACCAAGACGCTGGTCAATGAAGGTACCGCCCTGGATCGTGATCACAGAGGGGTTCTTACCTACAGCGTAGATAAGACCGTTGTCGGTATTGTTACCCGACTTGGGCAGCAGCGTAAACGTACCGCCCTTAATGTACATAGGCGTGGTGTTGTTATCAAGGTAAATCAGTCTTGCAGCAGTGGTGCTGAAGTCACCGTCCTCGATATTTACAGTCATACCCGTGCCGTCGTAGAAGAACATACGGGAGTTTTCGGAGTAGAACTTACCGCCTCTGATCAACAGCTCATACTGAGGAACCTCAGAGAGCAGGTGGAACATCGTGGAGTTCTCCATAGCATTGAATGTACCGTCTTCGATCAGAATGCGAGCATCGCCGAGACCGCCGTTCGCATTAGCATTCTTCATTGCCACCGTAATATAGAACATATTACATACGTTGGTGGCCGTGTAAGTACCGCCGGTAAAGTGAATATTACCGATAAAGGCGTTGGTGATCTGGAAGATACGGTTAGGATGCTCAACGTTCATGCCGGGACCGAAGGTGATATTACCACCCTCAACTACGAACATAGCCGTGCACGACGTGGTTACGGGAAGTACGAAGTTACCGGAAACGAAGTTGATCTCACTACCTGCGCAGTTACGGTGGATATACATACCGTAAACCGTTACGTTAGCCTTCTTGCCCTTGTCAAGGTCAACACCTACACCGTCGGAAAGCTCCTTGAACTGAGGTGTCGTGGTAGCAGTCTTATCGAAGGTTACCTTCATATTGGGAGCTGCCAGGTAAATCCAGCGAAGACCCTTGGAGAAGGTACCGCCCACGATCGTCAGCTCCTGATCGGCAGCACCGGTCAGATATACGTGGTGATACTGGTACTTATTACCTACGAAGTTACCGCCCGAGATATAGATCGTGTTGCCGGTGTAGTTAGAATAGATCGTGTTAGAATCGTCGCACGACTCGGCATTGCTGGTGAAGTTACCACCGGTAATTACCAGGTGACCGCGACCGCTCGAGAAGAGCACGACGCGAGCCGCAGTAAAGTTACCGCCGGAGATCGTCAGATCTACCCAGAGATCGGCTGCCGTAGCATAGGAGGTAAACATACGGCTATCATTTTGCAGCTCCTTGCTGGTCTCATCGTAGCGAGAGCCCATATTGATCGTGAAGTTACCGCCGGAAACGTCTACGTCAATGTCGCCCTTCAGAACGAACATATAACGCTCGTACGTGTCGGTCATAGAGTAGGTGCCTGCAGAGATCGTCAGATCAACGTGCTTGCTGGCGCCGTTCACGTCAAAGTAGAAGCCGTAACGGGTGAAGTTATCGGGTGCACGGAAGGTGGGTGCACTGACAACCTCAGTCCAGGGGTTGACCTTCTCGGCCATATCTACGGTTACACCATAGTTAGAGTAGAACCAGTTATAGCCACCGGTAAAGTCACCGCCGTAGAAGTTGAAGGTGGTACCGCCCTGACCTGCAAGGCCGATGATCGCGCGAGCATAGCCACCGTTATAGGTACCGCCGTAGATGGTAAGGCTTGCGCCGTTACCGCGCACGCAGAGCAAGTAGTTCTTGTTGCTATCGTAGAGAATGGTGTTGTTATCGCTGGGGTCATAGATCATCGGGCCATTTCTACCGTCATACTCAACGCCGGGGCCGTAGATCTGTGCGATGGTCTGCTTGTTGAAGTTGCTCTTGAATACGCCGCCGTAGATCGTGGTTGCACCGTATGCATAGTAATCCATCAGCACGCGGGTTGCTTCGTAGTAACCGTCGCAAATGATGAAGATGGGATTACCGCCACCTGCAAAGTAGAACAGAGGCGAGGTGTAGTTCTCGTAGTCGATAACAGGAGTTACCGTACCGTCGCCGTTCAGGATACCCTTGTAGAACTTACCGTTGTAGATGATAAAGGTCGCAGAGGAACCCTGAGCATGAATGATATTGCCGCCGAAGCCAACCACAAAGGTGGGCTGTGCAGACACATCAAATTCCTTACCGATGGTGATATTGGAATCACCCTCAAGGTAGATCACGTCACTGCCTTCACTTGCGTAGAAGATACCGTCCTCAATAACAAGGTCAACGCCGTAAAGCTTGAAGAGCGTAGCACCGGGGAAGCGGTAGTCGCCACCCTTAATGGTGATGGTGTAGTTGCCCTGAAGCTGAAGTGCGTAGGTGCCTGCATCACCGAAGGTGACCTTCGTGGAACCGAAGAAGTTGCGGATGTACTTCTGGGCTGCCGCAGGGGTATCCCAAACCTCGTTTGCCGTAACGTCAACGGTGATACCGAGTCTTACGCTGCCGTTGATCACGTAGCTGGCATTGTTCAGCAGAGTCTTGACCGTGGCTGCAGCCATAGTGGTATCGAGAATGGTTGCGTAATTTTCAACCGCGAACGCCGTAGCAGCCGTCAGGTTGAAGTTGGCGGAGGTGGGCTGCGTTTCGCCGTTTGCGATAAACTCAAACAACACGCCACCAATGCCGGTTGCCTTATAGGTACCGCCGCTGACGGTGATCTGGGATTCGGTAGTGATGTGGAAGAGCGACCCCTCAAAGCTACCGCTCGTTACCGTAAGATGGCCCTTTGCCACGTGGAAGATATCGGAGGTGCCGACCGTACCCGTGAAGGTACCGCCCGTGATATTGGCAACGGCAGATGCGTTGTTCAGATACATATAGTGGTTATTGGCATAACCCTCGGTATCCGTGAAGGTACCGCCGTTGATGGTAAGCGTGGTGACAACGTTGGAGATGTACCAGCCGCCACCGCCGTTAAAGGTACCGCCGTTGATGGTGGTGGAGGCACCGTTGCCGCCGCTCTGTGCGAGCACGTAGTTGCCCTGCTTGTTATCAAAGCTACCGCCGTTGATGGTAAGCGTCACGCCCTCACCGCGAGGAGCGAGCATATGTGCGTTGGTAGGACGCGCCGTGATATTGGTGCCGTCTACGACACAGTTGCTCACGAACGTACCGTTCTCAATGGTGGCGGTAACGGGTACGTAGTAAATGAGCAGTACACGGGTTGCCTCAAAGTAGCCGTTCTGGATTGCGAAGGTTGCAGCCTCAGCCGTGCCGTCGAACACGAAGAGTGCGTCCATCTGGTCGTTGCTTGCGTCGTATGCCAACTCAACAAAGCGGCCGTTCTTCACGGTTACATTTGCTGCGCTTGCATTCTTGGCGTAAACGATACGGCCCGTGGTGTACATACCGTTCGTTTCCTCAGTACCGGTATTGGGCAGATCGATCTCTACCACAGCACCTGTGCCTGCGATCTGAATGATGTCACCTGCATTGTTGGTGAACTTACCGCCCGTGATCTTCAGGGTACCTGCGGTAACCTTGAACATAAACGGCGCGCTAGCCGTATAATCGCCGCCCGTGATCGTCACGGTAAGCCCTGCGTTGTTAAGGTGAAGAGGTACAAAGCTATCAATGCTTACAGTGAGATTTGCAAACTTGCTCTCCAAAGCGGCCTGCACCAAAGCCGTGATCTCAGAGATCTGACTGATGGTGTAAGCACCGCTCTGCGTCAGATCGATAGCAGCCATACCGTTAACGGTAACCTGCTGGTCACTGACGTTAAAGCTTGCCTGAAGCTGTGCGTCGCCTGCGGCGCCCACAGTCATCTTAGCATTGGTAACCGAGATATTACTGGTATCTACGCCGTCTGCAATATAGATCAGATAGCTGCCGGCACCGGATATGTTGTATTCGCCGCCGTTGATGATGACCTCTGCATTGCCTGTAACCTCAAACAGCTTTTCGCCTGCCTGAGCTACGTAGTTACCGCCGTTGACCTTCAGCGTACCCTTATTGATCTTGATCAACGAGGGCATTGCATATACATCGTTAACGTTTTCAAGCGTTACGATAACGCCCTCACCGTCAATCAACATGGGAAGCCATGTAGTAAAGGCGGTGGGATCAGCCTCGAAGCTTGCAAACTGACCGGCAACCAGAGTATAAAGATCTGCAGGAGAGGAGATCACATAACCCTTATTGTCGGGATCTTCACCGACGAAGGGCTTACGAATGATGATATCATTGGTGATAGCACCCTCAAATACGACGTGAAGCGTAGTAGTATCGATATTGTTATAAACAGGAAGACCTGCACCGCCGCTGATCTTAACGGTCGCGCCGGTGACTACCGTGCCGGGCTTATCCATGCTGGCAGGAATCAGGCTTGCGCCCTCGCCAACCACGTTAAAGGTACCGCCAGTAATTTCAAATGCGGCAAGGCCCGCATCGGGGAAGAGGAACCAAACGTTGTTCTTGTTTTCAATATTGAAGATACCTGCACCGATCTTCAGCTCGGCAGAGGCGTTCGAGATCTTGAAGCCCTCAATATCAACGATGGTTGCACCGTTAGAGGTTGCGGAGCGCTTCAGATAGAACTCGGGATCCACACCGTTGGGGTTCGGCATGATATTGAACTTAGCAGCAGCATCGATACGTGCGAAGCAATAATACTCACTACTGCTGCTCGCGTGGAGCGTACGGGAAACGAACGAACCGCCCGTAATGTTTACAGTAGCAGCCTGGGTAAGTCTGAAGCAGTTCATGTATTCCACGAACTGACCGCCGCTGATGTTGACGGTTGCCGTGGACTGCACAACAACAAGAACGTTATTGGGCTGCTCCACGCGGTGAGTATAGGTACCGCCGGAAATGTTCACGGTAACATTATCAAGAATGTAGAAGTTACGGTAACCCTCGACCGAAAGATCACCCGAGAAGTTCAGAACCGCACCGTTTGCGCCCGAACGTACTACGATAGTACCGCCCGAGTTACCGCCGATAAACTTACCGCCGGTCACGTTCAGCTTCTGGATAGGAGCATAAACCTGAAGCGGGATCATGTAGTCGCGTACTGCGCCATCTACGCCGCCCAAGGCACCGCCGCTGATCGTAACGTCAGCGTCAGCAGCATTCGCAGAAATATTAACTACGCCAATAGTGTCGCTGCCCGTAATAGAATACAGCGAACCACCGGAAATGGTGAGCTTGACAGGACCGTCAATGTTGATCACGTGAGAACCGTTGGCATCGTTCTTCAGATCGCCGCCGGTAATATTCACAGTACCCTTGGTAGCGCGAACAACATTGGTCATACCCTTGATCTCGCCGCCGCTGATATTCAGCACAGCATTTTCGGAGTACAGCTGCACACCGTAAGCCTCCAGAGCGCCCTCGCGCTTGTTCATCAGGCCGTCGGTGATAGTAACAGTCAGGGTTGCAGTTTCGTCAATGTAAACGACAACACCGCCATTCAGGGTGCCGCCGCCAATGGTGATATCGTTACCAACCGCTGCCGTAGTATAAATAATGTAGGAATTTGCAGAAATGCCTGCATTGAGCGTGCCGCCCGTGATATTCACGGTACCGGCCTTATGGTCGATCACCTTGCCGCCGTCAGAGCCGTTCAGCGTAGCGGCGATCACGTTGAGCGTACCGCCCTCCATCACGACCACAGCGTCCTTATCGGCAGTGAAGGTCGCACCGCGAAGGTTAAGCGTACCTGCCACGACCTTGAAGAAATACGAGTCGCTGGTGATATACTCACCTGCTACGATGTTAACGACTGCATCGGCGTGATTGAGCGTCAGCGGGATCCAGCCGGAAAGATTAAGCTGCGCCTTCGGGAAACGCGTACCGTATTCCTCGGCAAAGTCAGCCATTGCCTGCTGCTGGGAAATTGCCAGATACTCCTCCAGCGTGTTAAAGACGTAAACACCGGCCGTGTTGATTTCAAAGACAGCCTCATACTCGGTGAACTTAACGTTGATCTTGGACCAGTCAACGATCGTATCGAGCGCTACCTCGGGAACCGCTGCACCCTTGCCAAGCACCACGGTGCCGGAGTTAGAGGTCACGGTAACGTTAGTAAGGTTGGAATAATCAGCATTGCTCGTATGCTTGGAGAAGAGCGTTGCGCTGCCAACCAGCTCGATCGTTGCGCCGTCAAGGGTGATCAAGCTTGCCGAGGTATTCACCAGCGAGAAGACGGGTGCGCCGTTGGCAACGACCTTAACACCGGTGCCCAGCGTTACGTTAATGGGGCTGGTCTGGTTGTTGAAGTCGGCTGCAAAGATCTTGCCTTCAGCCGTAGTGAAGGTTGCGTTGGTGGCTGTCATTTCGGAGCCGTTCGAGAACAGAATGTTTGCAAACATCGTGTTCTGGCCGCCGGTAAAGGTGCCGCCCGTAATGGTCAGGGCTGCATACTTCTGGAAGCATACGATATAGCCCTGAGAGCTGAACTTACCGCCGCTGATCGCGATCTCGCCGTGTGCGGTCGAGGTACCCGTATTGACGCGGATGACCGCAATACCCTGCTTGTTTGCATCGGTACCTGCGTTGTACTTCGCGCTGATCTCGGTCTTATTACCGGAAATGGTGAGCTTACCTGCAGCGTTTACAAAGAACACGGAGGTCGACACGTCGGCGTCGATCACCATATTGTGTACGGTCAGATCCGCTGCCGCGTTGCCGATCGCGATATAGGTCTTCGGTGCAGCCGCAAGGTCATACCCGATCATGAAGCTCTCAAGCGTCACCTTACCTGCCTGCGCGTTGATCAGCGTCGCCTGACCTGCGGTAACGGTAGAGGTGAATACCAGCTTGGCGTCAGCCGAGCCACCCTTAATGGTGTAAGTTTTGTCAATATTAAGCACGAGAGCGGGGATCCTCAGTTCGCCGTAGATCGTGATCACGGCGCCGTCGGCAGTCACAGCCGCCATCGCATTGGCAAGAGAAGTATAATACTTCATCGATTCGCCCTGTGCGAGCACCAGGCCGCACACGTGATCGGGCAAGCGCGTTTCTGCACCCTCGATGTTGAGCGTACCGCCCTGCACGTCAAAGGTTTCGCCGTCCTCACCGACGGTCATCTTGGTTGCGGTATAGTTTACGGTACCGCCCTCGACAACCACCATTGCGGTGTCGTCAGCGCCCACCAGCTCGCCGCCGGTAAGATTCAGCGTACCGCTCTTAACAACGAACATCACGTTACCGTTTGCGGTGTATTTGCCGCCCGTAACGTTTACAGTCGCACCGTCAACGACGATCGTGGTCCAACCGGGCACGAGCTTGGTGATGTGCGAAGGAACTGCGGCTGCAACAAGTGCTGCCACGTCGTCGGCAGAGGTGATATCAACCGTGCCCGTGGTCAGCGTGATCTCGCTGAGAGCAACGCCTACCTTGGACCAATCGATCATCGTCCAGGCTGCACGCGGGCAGGGTGCGCCGTTTGCGAGAACGACCGTGCCTGCGGTTGCGGTGATCGTGCCAAGGGGTGCATCTACGCCAAAGAGCTCGGCGGAAGCACCGTTCATATAAAACGTTGCGCCGTTCAGCTCAACCGCGGTGTTTGCATTCAAGCCGTCAAACGCCGCCTTGTTGTTTACATAGATCTTGGCGCCCTCCTTAACGTCCACCTTAGCGGATGCTGCGTTAAGTGCAAATACAAGCTGGCCGTTACCCGGCACGAGCTCGCCACCGGAAACGGTAATGACCGACGGTGTCGGCGCCGACATAGTCATCGTGATCTGCATCAAAGCGGCCGCGCCACCGATCAGCTTACCGCCCGTCACGTTGACGGTAACGGTCTTACCGACTGCAGATACCACGGTTTTCGTGGCGGCGATCTCGCCGCCCGCAAAATTCACGGTAGCACCGTTCACGGATGCCTTGAAGAAGAATTGTGCACCGCTGATATCGGTTTCATCGCCGCTCACCGTAACGGTAGCAGCAGCCTCAACCAGAACGGTGTTGGTCACATCGGCCTCGGTGACTACGTTATTCAGCACAACCTCAGCTGCGCCGCCTACGCGGATCACACTGATCGGTTTTGTGCTTGCATTAAACAAGGACTCGGCGTAAGAGAAGTTCACGCCGTCAAACGTGACCTTACCTGCGCTCACCTCGATCAGCGCTTTTTCCTCGCTGGTCGAAATAAAGTTAAGAGTCACGCGTGCGCCGTCCTTGCTCTTGATGGTGTACGCATAAGGCACATCAAGAGTCACGGCCTGCTCTGTTACTTTTTGCAGAACAGTAATCGTGTAGCCGTCAGCCTCAATGGACGCGATGGCATTTTCCAAAGTACTGTAGTACTTCGGCTGTCTGTCACGCGGACCCGTGAGAACTGAGTAGTAGTGTCCGTTTTCGGGGGTGGTAGCGCCCTCGGTCACCGCAGAGGCAACCAGCGCCGACGCCATGATCAGAATCATGACCAGCACCGCGAAAAGAACCAAACGCAGTTGTTTCTTCATAGGAAAATCTCCTTTTCTTGTATTGTGGGTTTACCCACTGTTTGTATGTTCGGTTTGTGACGGTTGTGTGCACAAACCGTAAAAAGATACAATCATATTATATATGATTTCCAAAAAACAGTCAATCCTTTTTGCTCATTTTCGCGATTTTCAACAAAAATTCAGTGATCAAAATATACAGTTTGACAGCGCAAAAGGGTGTTTTTTCCGTACATCTTATATTGCGCGCACGGCACGCACGTAAAAAAGCAAAAAAGGGCCGCCAAAGCGGTCCTTTTTTGCAGCTATTGATTTTGATTCGCAGCCTCATCTTCACTCGGCGGAAAGCTATCGGCAAATGCGGTAGCCAAACGGTCACAGCGCTCGTTATATGCGTGGCCCGCATGACCGCGCACCCAGCAAAAGGTGACCTTGTGCTTTTTCAGCAATCCCAAAAGCTGCTCCCACAGATCAACGTTCAGAGCAGGTGATTTATCTGCCTTTTTCCAGCCGCGTGCACGCCAGCCCTCGGCCCAGCCGTTATTCACGGCCTCCACCACGTATCGGGAATCCGAGGTCAACGTGACCTCGCAGGGCTCACGCAATGCCGAAAGTGCGGCGATGACACCGCAAAGCTCCATACGGTTATTCGTCGTGTGAGGATCCCCACCCGACAATTCGCGCTCATGCTTACCGTACACCAAAACGGCGCCCCAGCCGCCGCGCCCGGGATTTCCTCTGCAGGCTCCATCGGTATAAATATCAACGTGCTTCATTTTTCTTGTCCTTAAATGCCAAGAGATGCGTCTTCAAGCAAGCAATGGTCTCCTCACTGAGGTCATGCTCTATTTTACATGCGTCCTCCAGCGCCACCTCTCGTGAAACGCCGAGCGCCATCAGGACCTCCGCCAGCAAGCAATGACGCTCATACATGCGCTCAGCCACAGCCCTACCCTTTTCGGTCAAGGCAAGACCACCGCCTACAGCATCCGTAACAAAGCCGTTTTCACGCAGCTCACGCAGCATAACGCTGACGGTGGGACGGGAAAATCCCAGCGCTGCGCAGATATCCACAGCTCTCACCTTTTCCTTCGTAGCGGAAAGAATCAAGATCTGCTCAAGATAATTCTCTCCCGATTCGTGAATAGCCAAAATTTTCCCTCCCTTCCTTCTTTTACAGCTTCTCCTCGTCCTCAGCCTCGGGTAAGGGCTTCACGAAAAGCGTAAGCTTGGTCACGCGTTCCTCTTCCATGCCCGACACGATCACGAAAAGATTTTCATATTCAAAGCTATCGCCCACGTGGGGATTGGCCTCCAGCATCTCAATAGCCCAACCGCCCATGGTGGTATATTCACAGGAAAAGTCCTCAGGACAGCGGAACGAGACCTCGTCAAAGCAGTCCTCGATATTCATATCACCCGACACCTCATAGGTGTTTTCACCCGTCGGGAAGCACTCGGTAACGATCACGTCGGTATCGTCCCAGATATCACCGACAAGCTCCTCTAAGATATCCTCCATGCTCACCACACCCAATGTGCCGCCAAACTCGTCAATGACGATGGCAAGGTGCATCTTCTGCTCACGCAAGCGCGCCAGTGCAGCAGGCAGCTTCATGGTCTTATGTAGCTTACAAGGCTTTAACAAAAGCTCGCGGATATCGGGCTCGGCCGTGTCCATGGCGGCCTTATAATAGCGGTTCAGCGACAAAATACCGATCACGTTATCCACGCTCCCCTCATACACGGGGATACGTGAATACTGTGCCGTATCGGCAAGCACGGCGCGCATCGTCTCCATGTCATCAATGTCAACAGCAGTCACGTTGATGCGCGGCGTCATGATCTTCTCAACGGTGATATCATGGAACTCGAGCGCAGATTGCAGCAGCTCACCCTGCTCCTCGTCGATCACGCCCTCCTCTTCGATCGTTTCAATAATGGAAGAAAGCTCCTCCTCTGTCACGGTCGGGTCGCTGTCGCTGCGGTCCTTGCCCCAAAGCTTACGCAGCGCAAACAGCAGTGCCATAACGATGAGAACGATAGGGCTGACAAGCACGGTCAGCACACGCGTGGGAATTGCTACGATGCGCGCAACGGCATCGGCATGCTGCTTTGCCAGCACCTTGGGCACGATCTCACCGAAGATCAGGATCACGACAGTTACAACGATCGTAGCGATAAACGAAGCCATGCCCGCCATGTCGGGGGCAAACAAATTCATCACGATCAGCGTCGTGCAAGTAGAAACGGCAATGTTAGCCAGATTGTTGCCAACCAGAATAGTCGACAGGGACATCGTGAAGTTCTCCGCGATCTTATACGCAGTTCTTGCCGTGCGAGAGCCCTCGTCGGCGGCGCGGCGCAAGCGCATCTTATTGGCGCTGTTAAAGGCAATTTCAGAAGCGGAAAAATATGCGGAAAAGCAGATCATGACAAAAATCACGACGTATGCCCACCACATTTTTACAAAATGCTCAGCCATCATGCCTGCACCTCCTCTTCCGTGGACTTGGCGGCAAGGGCAGCAAGGTCCTCCTCGTCAAGTACGTGCACAAAGGCGCGCACGGGGCGCTGATTTTCAACGGTCTCAACGGTAAACTCCAGGTCATCAATGAGGAAGCTCTCCTCCACCTCGGGCAAGCGCCCAAGCGTCTCAAGCATCAAAGAAAGCAACGGCTTGGCACAAAGATGCTTCGGTGCATCGGATAAGCCGATACGGGCATAGAGATCGCCCATCAGCATATGCGTGTTGACAAGATAACGGTTGCCGCCAAGGGCCTGGAAATCCTTATCGACCACGTCCTCCTCGTCAAAGATCTCGCCTACCAGCTCCTCGAGAATATCCTCGATGGTGGCAAGACCGACTATTTTCTTGTTTTTATCACGGACTAACACAATATGGTGCTTGTGCTGACGCATATCGGTCAGGATCTCGCCGATCTTAGTGTCCTCACTGACAAAATGAGGCTGCGAAAGCAGTCCGCGCACCTTCACCTTTGGATTGCGACGGTACTCGGTCAGAAACGTACGGATACGCAACGTACCGATAATACGGTTGATATCACCTGCATACACGGGGATACGCGAATGATTGGCGGCACGGATAACGTCCAGCACCTCTTCCGTGCTGGCAGAAACGTTGAGCGCTTCAATATCACGCGTCATCGTCATAATATCGCCTACCACCGTATCGCCGAATTCAAGCGCGGACTTCAGCATATCGCTTTGCTCCTCATCCACAACGCCCTCCTCCTCGACGGTATCAATGATCTCGATCAACTCGTCCTCCGTAATAGAGGGCTCTGCCTCACCCTTTGAAAAGGCCTTGGAGGCAGCCGTAGAGATCAAGCCGAAGAAGCCTGCTATGGGAGAAAGCACGCGCATCAGAAAGCGCAACGACCCTTGGAAGAACAGCGACACGCTCTCACTGCGGTCGTTGGCAAAGCTTTTCGGGATCATTTCGCTGAACAGAAAGACAACCGCCGTGCTCGCGGCACTGCACATGATCGAAAAGGCAAACGAATTGATAAAATTCTCGCCCTTGTGCGCAAACATCTGCGTAGCGATCAGTGTAGCAACCGAGGCGGCCGCAATTTTGGTAACGTTGTTGCCAACGAGCAGGGTCGTTAACGCTTTATCAAAGCGATTGACCACCCAAAGCACGCCACGCGCACGCTTGTTACCGTCATCGGCCAGGGTTTTGATCTTAATTTTGTTAACTGCCGAAAAAGAGCTTTCGGTAGCGGCAAAATAAGCGCCACCCACAATGCAAATCACAAACACAATCCATAAGGGTATACTGTCCATGAAAAAAACCAACTCCTTTATATTTGAAATTTGAATGTGTTTAACTGTTAATATAACATATTTATGTTCTTTTGTCAAGAGAGGGCACAAAAAATAGGCCAAGGGCCTCACCGCGACGCGGTGAGACCCTTGGAAATATCAGTCATCATGCAAAAAACGAAAGCGCTGATGCAAACGGTATAAATAGGCCGTGATCAGACGCGTCAATGCCACGTCATACAGCAAAAAAACAACGCCTCCCAAGGGAAATATAGCAAGATGCCACGGTTGCCATACGACCTCAATGAGTAAAAACAGCTTGACGCAAACAAGCAGGATCAGGCCAAGCGCCGCCTCAAAGGTCAAAATCTTAAGAACCCACGACACGGGACGCGAAAAACGGCTTTCCAATAACCGTTTCACAATAGGATAATACCCTGCAAACAGGGCAAAAAGTAACGCGGGAGTCTTGACCGGCAGCAGCAACACCGACAGCAAGGAAATGCCGAAATAAACCATATACGGATATTTTCCCTTCAGCTCGATCGCCGCAAACACCACACAAAGCGAAGCGATGGCTGCCATGGAAAGATCAAGTACCTCTACCAAGGCGCCAAGTGCCAGTAAAATCACACCAAGTGCCACTAAGATCGCAGCGGCCGTCATTTGACGCGTGGATTTTTTTCTGCGTGTACTCATATCAGCAGCAAGGAATCAGATCGCCGCCCATGCATTCGCAGCAGCAATCGGCACAGATCAGCGACGTGCACCAATCGCAACCGCCGCCGTTCGAGGTCTGATACCCGCCGCCGAAGCCGTTGGCCTTTTGGTGCATTTTCTCCTTGAACTGCCAGTATTCATTATTTGTGGGCTCCATACGGTAAGCAGTCTCAAACGAGCGCTGTGCATCTACGTAATATCCCTTGTGCAGTTGGATACAGCCCAGCAAAAAGACCCATTCGGCACCGCGATCGGCACCGTCGACCTCATCAAGCAAGCGCTCGGCCTCGGTAACGTTGCCCTGGTTGATGCAATTACGGATCAAGGTAAACTTACTTTTTGCCTCGGCCGAATAATTTTGTGAATGATAGTTGGTTCCACCACCCATATCGGTGCGGTGGGTTTCCTGCTTTGTGCCACGTGCTTGCCCGTTATCGGACGTGCGAGAAGCGTCGGCGCCGTAAGTGCCGCCTCCGTAAGCAGTACCACCCTCTCGCAGGCGCAGGATCTCCTCGTACGCGGCATTGATCTCCTTCATTTTCTCCCCTGCAAGGTCGGCAAGGTCAGAGTCACTGTAATGGTCGGGGTGATATTTACGTGCCAACTCACGGTATGCTTTTTTGATCTCTTCGTCATCAGCCTCGGGCGAAACGCCGAGGATCTTATAAGGATTATTGCTCACTTGTGTCCTCCTTGCAACCTGCTTCACCGTAGATCACGGCCTTTGCCACGGCAGGCATGCCTAAATACAATATGTTTTCCAACACCGCGCGACGGGGCGATGACTTTGGCTCGTCGATCAGATCAAGTGCCGCGGCCGCATCGTCAAGACAAACGACCAGGGCATCGTAAAGCATCTGCTGCTCCTGTGCCTCGGGGCGCTTGCCGTAAAGCAAAAGCACGGGGTTATAATTTTTGCTCTTTTCATCGCGCGCCATATCGTCGATCGCATCGACAATATAAATAAACCTGCCGATCTTAGTGCCGATCACGCGTGCAATACGCGCCGACTCCTCAGGCAGACCGTCAGCAAACAGTAAGGCCAGTATCTCACCAAAAACGGCGGCAGGCTCATCGACGCTGGCGCGCGCGCCGCGCTCTATTTGTGAAAGCTTGATCAGCAGCGCACGCAGAGCTGCTGCCAGCTCTTTGTGCCGTTTTTCGGCACGGCGGTAAGCGCCATGTAAAAACAGACACCGTAGCGACGCCCCTACACGCCCCCAAAAACGGGCATCTGCTCTATCGTCGCGACATTTCTCATACGCCAGCAAGGCGGAAACGTCTGCAGCATAAAGCAGCTCCGCGTTCGGCTCCATCATCATGCGCGCCCTGAACGGGTGTATCAGGCAGCGACGCTTTTTAAGCTGCGGCTCAACGCCGCAAAGCGCCATACGTACCTGAGACAAAAAGGAAACATCGTAGCTGAGTGTCAGACGTGAGCACTGTCCTGTGCATTTTCCCATACTGCGGCAAAGCCCACAGTAGGCCGCACGGTAATACTCGTACTCGCGTACGCGCAATTCCCCTTTGTTGACTTTTACGTAACCGAACATATTTTTACCGCCAATTTAAGATATTAAAGCATCTATGATACATATTACCAAATTTTGCCGACAAATACAAGTCTTATTTCAAAAAATCAGCGCACCGTCACAAAAACTTTTTACGCCATTCAAGCGGTGACGTGCCCATATAACGCCGAAAGATTTCCGCATAATAGCTGGCACCCGAGAAGCCGACGCTGAGTGCCACCTCCAGCACGGGACACCGCGGCTCGCGCAAAAGCACCAGAGAGCGCAATACGCGCTGATGCTGTAAGTAATCAAAGGCGGTGCGCCCCGTATAGCGCCGAAAGGTGCGGCAAAATTCGCTACGTGACAGATGCGCTTCACGCGCCAGATCGTCAAGAGAAAGCTTTTCAGCGTAGTGCGTTTCCATAAAAGAGATGGCGCGCTTGACAGCCTCGGCACCGATCGGGCGCTCCTCGGCATCTGCGGGGCGACGCAGATAAAAATAATACCACAAGCGGCAAAGTGCCGCTTTTAAAAGCAACTCCCACCCGTCGGGGTGCACACGCGCAAGAGCGCAGACCTCATTCACCACCTCAAGCAACGGCGCATCCTCAGGACAATCGGCGCGCATCACTACGCTGGGCAGTGCCTCCCCCAAAAGCGGCGCTACGTATTTGCGGTCAATGCGGCTGTCCTCGTGCCCTGACAAAAATAAAGGCCAGAAATTAATGGGATGATACACACACGAAGCGCCGTCGCAGCTACGCCCTGCGTGCATCACGTTTGCGTTGACAAATACTGCATCTCCCTCACACAAAAGATATTCCATGTCGTTGGCACGGTAGTACATTTTCCCGGAGGCGATCAACGTCAACTCCGCCTCGGGGTGAAAATGACAGGCGAACTGCTCTCCCTCATATTGCATGATCTCAACACCGTGTTGCACTGCCAAAACAGGAAAATCAAAGTTGCCACGCGTGCCGCGCTCAAGACCGGTTTTGTCAATATTTAAAGTGTGCTTCATCACGACCTCCGCAATATTGTTATCAAAAAGCGCAATATTGCGCTTGACTTTCGCCATTTTAAGGCACTATAATGATAATAGCACAACGCGTGCCGAAAAGCAAGGCTTAAATGAAAGGACGGTAATTTTTATGAGCAAAATTACGTTTATGGGTGCAGGCAGCACCGTGTTTGCCAAAAACGTACTGGGCGACAGTATGATGACCGAGGCGTTGCGCGATTTTGAGATCGCGCTTTATGACATTGACGCACAGCGTCTGCAGGAATCCTTTGATATGGTCACCCTTCTGAATGCCAATATCAACGAGGGGCGCGCAAAGGTGAGCAAATATCTTGGTGTGGAAAATCGCCGAGATGCGCTGCGCGGTGCCGATTTCGTGGTCAATGCCATTCAGGTCGGCGGCTACGACCCCTGCACGATCATTGATTTTGAGATCCCCAAAAAATACGGCCTGCGACAGACGATCGCCGACACGCTCGGTATCGGCGGCATTTTCAGAACGCTGCGCACCATTCCCGTTTTGCAGGGCTTTGCCGAGGATATGCAGGCAGTCTGCCCCAACGCATGGTTTTTAAACTACACCAATCCGATGGCAATGCTCACGGGCTATATGCAGCGCTATACCGACGTCAACACCGTCGGCCTTTGCCACAGCGTACAGGTCTGCACCTCGCATCTGCTGAAAGCACTTGCCATCACGACCGAGGGACCTGTGCGCGAAAAAATCGCCGGCATCAACCACATGGCGTGGCTGCTTGAAATTTACGATGCGCAGGGCAATGACCTCTATCCGGAGATCAAGCGCCGCGCGATTGAAGTGCTCAACAACCCCGAAAACGATTCTCACGATCTGGTGCGCTATGAATATATCCGCCGCTTTGGCTACTACTGCACCGAATCAAGTGAGCATAACGCCGAATACAACAATTTGTTTATCAAGGCCAACTATCCCGAGCTGATCGAGCGCTATAAAATTCCGCTTGACGAATATCCGCGTCGCTGCATCAATCAAATCCAAAAATGGTCGACCAACCGTGAAAAATACCTCACCGAGGGTATCACGCACACGCGCTCACGCGAGTATGCTTCACACATTATGGAAGCGATCGTCACGGGCAATCCTTACGAGATCGGTGGCAACGTGCTGAACACCGGCTTGATCACCAACCTGCCGCAAAATGCCTGCGTGGAGGTTCCCTGCCTTGTCAACAAGCGCGGCGTGATCCCCACGGTGATCGGCGATCTGCCCGAGATCTGCGCCGCCATGAACCGCACCAATATCAACCCCCAGCTTCTGACGATCGAGGCTGCCGTTACCCTGAGGAAGGAAGCGGTATATCAGGCCGCCATGCTGGATCCGCACACCTCCTCCGAGCTATCGATCGACGACATCGTAGCCCTTTGCGACGACCTCTTTGAAGCACATCGCGACTGGCTCCCCACCTACCGTTAAGCTCAAAAAGCAAAAAGGCTTTCGCCGCGGCGAAAGCCTTTTTTATCTTACGAAACCGAACAAACACCCGCACCCACGGTCTTACTGACACGCCCGGCGCGGTAATTGACCGACACGGTAACCGTGCCATCCTCGGCAGGATCGGTATAATAATACAGCGTATGAGCATCCACCTGCAAAGCCGACACCGCTTCGCACAGCACACGTGCCTTTGCGCCGTTTTCACTGACAAACAGCGCGCCCGTCGCATCAATATAGCAGAACAGATCATCTGCCGTTACGGTAAGCGTTTCGGGCTTGATACTGTCTGCCATACGCGAAATGCCAAATTCAGGACGGTACAGGTACAGCGCATTTTCATCACGGGTATACAGCACACGGCTGCCGTCCACGTTAGGGCAATAATTGGTAACGTCCCAGTCAATGCGCACGATCTTACTCTTGCCCACCTTAACACTCAGCAGCTCCGCGCGACCGTGCTCATTGGTCAGAATAAAAAACGCACGCTTATCTGTCACAGTCACCGTAGCGGCATCGTCCACACGCGACACGTCCGACCATACGCCCTTTCGGTCAATATACTGCAAATGCAGCCCGTCCTCACACGCCAGAAGGTAGTAGCTCTTATAGAACGTGGTAGTCATATACTGCATACCGTTTGGCAACATACGCTGCGCCACGCGGTTGTTAGGCATCAACTGTAAAAACGTATTCTTGTCATCAAATACGCCTTGGCGTTCCCCCTCGGCGATCAAAACCGTACGACCGTTTTCCACCAGCAGCAGCTCAGTAAAATCACGGTTAAAGGAAAACGACGACGCGTCCGGAGCTTGTGCCAGGGTCGTAGCAGTATTGCGCTCGCGATCAAAGACCACCAAATGCCCGTCGGCATTCATATAATACACAAAATCACATTTATTGGCAACCGCCAAAGGGCGGCAGCCACGCACAGCGGGGATATACGGCCGCTCGCCCGCATAAGATTCGACACGCATCTGCGTTTCCTCGCCAAGACCCGCGGTATACACCAGCTGCTTGCCGTCAGAGGACAGACAGTACGCCGTATCATAGCATTCGCGCGAGATCAGAGAGGGGGTAGCTTTATCGTTTGTTTTGCGATAGTATAAAAACGAAGGGGCTGTGCGATAAGCCACGACGTCGCCGTTGGCCGACAGCACAAAATCCGTCACCTCATCGGCGATTTTTGAAACCGCTTTGCCGCTGATCACGTAAAGCTCATCACCGATCAAGGCAGCGCATATATCTCCGTGGCCGTTTTGCGACTTAAGCTGCAGTGCGCCCTGTACGCTCTCGCGCACGACACCGTTGACCACGATCGTCGTTTTATCCTCCTGCGGCAAATACAGAAAATTCACCGAATCTGTCTGTTCGGTATACACGGCAGGACGGTTGTAATAAATGAACGCAGAAACGGCAAACACCAAAACGATCGCCAGGATCAATACGATACGGGCAAAAAAGCTGCGTTTGACGCTGGCCACCATTTCGGGAAAATATACCGTGGGCGTAGCCTCCGCCGGCAGATTTTCATCGATTGGCACTACGGCTGCGACCACGCATTCATCAGATGCCTCGGTCGTTTTCTTGGTCGTACGGCGACGGGACGGTGCCTTCTTTTCGGGTGCTGCAGCCGCTTCGTCGGCAGGCGTCCCTGCTACGGGAACGGCCTCAATGGGCTGTGCCGCTTGCACGTCTTGTGCAGGATCGGCAACGGACTCGGCTGTTTTCTTGGTCGTGCGGCGACGGGACGGTGCCTTCTTTTCGGGTGCTGCGCTCACTTCAACAGCAGACGTTTGTGCTACGGAAGCAGCCTCAACGTGCTGTGCCGCTTGCACGTCTTGTGCAGGATCGGCGACAGGCTCAGCCGTTTTCTTGGTCGTGCGACGGCGGCTCGGCGCCTTCTTTTCGGGTGCTGCGCTCACTTCAACAGCAGGCGTTTGTGCTACGGGAACGGCCTCAACGGGCTGTGCCGCTTGCACGTCTTGTGCAGGATCGGCAGCAGGCTCGGCTGTTTTCTTGATCGTACGACGGCGGCTCGGCGCCTTCTTTTCGGGTACTGCAGCCGCTTCGTCGGCAGGCATCTGCGCTACGGGAACGGCCTCAACGGGCTGTACTTCCGGCTTTGCCTCGCCCTGTTTTTTTCGGGGGGCAGAGCTGGATCTTTTGCGCGTGGCAGAAGAGCCGGGGGCTGCTGTTTTCACTGCTTGGGGTTCGGGTTCTTTTGCCACGTCGGAAATGCGATCCATCGTAGTATCATTCACTTGATTCACGGTCCGCCCTCCTTTCTTAGTATACATAGCTCATTTTAACATGATTTTATAGAAAATGCAAGGGGTTGCAAAAAAAAGGCAAAAAAACACCCGCAACAGCGAAAAAACTGTCGCGGGTCCTCATTTTTAACGGCGTGCTAACGCCTGTTTAACCGCTAAACGGTCAGAGAAAAACTCCTTTTTGCCTCGTGTTAACTGTGTGTCCTCTCTCGGCTTACCGAGGATCAGCAGCGTGTCACCCTCCTGCAGATCCGCCACAGCCGCTTCAATAGCCGCTGCGCGCGAGAGGCAAATACGGTACGCGGCGCTGTTATAATACTCACCAATAATATCCTCGGCGATCTTTTGCGGCAACTCGGCATCTGCATCATCGGCGGTCAACCATACGAAATCGGCATTTTGAAACGCTGCGTCACCAAGTGACACGCGGCGCTCGGTAGCACGGCCGCCAACCGAACCGAGCACAACCGAAAGTCTGGCATCGGTCACGAGGCGCAGGGCGCGTAAAACAGCCGCAAGATCTTCATCCTCATAAGCAGCATCAAGATAGACGCTTTTCCCGTTCTCAGTGAAAAGCCTTTCCAGCCTGCCCACCGGTGCCGCCTTAGGCATGGCCTGTGCGATCTCCGCGGCCGAAACACCCACAGAAAACGCAAGTGCGGTAGCCGCCAGCGCATTTTTATATGCAAAATCACCCACAACGGGGTAAAAAATCTCTGCTTTTTCCCCGGAAAGATCAACCGTGAGTGCTACCCCTTCACGCCCCACAGGACTTGCTTCACGCAAAGCAACTTCCCCATCGCTGCCATAGCGCACCACACGCCCCACAGCCGTCAAAGCCGTGCAATCAAACGGCAGAAGCTTGAGCGGTGCCGCACTCTCAAGCAGCGCTTGCTTAGCCGCGCGATAGCTACACTCGTCGGCATGCACGGTACCGATATGGCGCGGCGCGTAATCGGTTAGCAAAACAGCGGTAAACGGTATTGAAAAATGCGCCTTTTGTGCCAGCATATATGAGGAAAACTCCACCACGGCAAACTCGGCTTTTTCACGGTGCGCAAGGCGCAAAAAGCGCCAAAGATCCGCTGCGTCCGGTGCGCGATCCCCCGCGTGCACAAAATGCTCACCGTAGCTGACGCCATCGGTGGTCAGTGTTGCCACACGTCTGCCGGTCGCTCTCAGAAGAGCCGCAAACGTGTCAATTACCGAGGTTTTTCCATGCGTACCCGTAACGCCGATAACAGTCACATCGCGCACAGGCTCCCCGTAGCATTTTGCTGCAAGCGTGGCCAGTGCCAGCTCGGGCGATGGCGTATAATACTCCACCGCATCCGAGGGCAGATCCATCACACGTGAGCCAACAAACACACGGCAGCCGCGACTGTAAGCGGCCGCTGCGCCGTGATGTCCGTCGCCAAACGGCGTTTTAAGCGCAACGTATACCGTATCACGTGCCGCGGCATCGCAAGTAGTGACAATATTTTTAATTTTCAGATCATAGGTGTAAAGAGCCCCCTTGCGCCGTGCAAGGTCAAGATTACCAAACAATTTGTCAACTCTCAAAAACGTTTTCCTCCCAAAATGTCACTTGCATCACGCAAAATAAACTTTTTCTCAAGCAATGTGCGATTACGGTGCACAAAACCGTGATATGCCCCATCACACTCAATCAACAGAGGCAGACGAAAGCCGCTTTCATCGCAAAGCGAGCCGAGCACTTTCAGCATCACCTCATCACCAAGCGTAGCAGGGGCAAAGACTAATTTCACATCAGGCAAGAAACGCAGCGTAAGCGCTCGCTTGCCCGTCAGGACCGTGCAAGGCACGCCGTATTCTCTACCCATGCGACGCACACATGCATGCCCCTCGGTATTAGAGCCGAGAATCACGGGAAACAGACACTCACCCAGTATTTCGTTGATTTGCATCGCCTCACCCCTTTTCCGATCGCACAAAACAAACCCGCGCTGTGCAACCAACATTATTATACTCCATTACGGGGTATAAAACAAGCGAATTTTGGCGTTTTTGAAAATTCTATTGCAAGTGGGGAAATTTTTATGTATAATAGAGAAAAGAAAGGGGGCGAGTGCTTGAAAAAGGAAAATATTCTGCACATTTTTTCGCGCATGCCCAATCTTGAGACCGAGCGGCTTTTGCTGCGCCCCTTGCGCGTAAGTGACACCGACGATATGTATGCCTATGCTAAGGACCCCGAGGTTACGCGCTATCTTTTGTGGCGACCGCACCCACATCCTCAGCACACGCGCAGTTATCTTGAGTATCTTGCAGGACGCTACCGCATTGGCATGCACTACGAATGGGCCATTGTATTAAAGGAAGAAGATCGCATGATCGGCACGTGCGGCTTTGTCACCATCGATTGCACACACCGCCGCGCAGAGGTCGGCTACGTTTTAAATCCCGACTACCGTGGACGCGGCATCATGCCCGAGGCCCTCGGGCGCGTTTTGCGCTTTGGCTTTGATATGCTGGGGCTGCACCGTATCGAGGCGCGCTACATGGTCGGTAACGATGCTTCGCTACGCGTCATGCAAAAGGTCGGCATGCGCTATGAGGGGGTGGCCCGTGACGGTATGCTTGTCAAGGGCGCGTATCGCGACATCGCCACAGCCGCTATCCTACAAAACGAATTTCACCCTGAATAATCACCCCCGTTGGGGGCAATACTCCTCCTTGCAAGCTTTGCAAGGAGGTTTTTTTATGGCAAGCTATACCAAACAGGGTGTCAGTGCAGAAGCACTGAAGGGCACCAAAACCGAGCAAAATCTACACACTGCCCTCTCGGGTGAATCGCAAGCGTATCTGCGCTACAAATGGTTTGAAAAAAAGGCAAAAAACGACGGCTACGTGGAAATCTCGCAGCTCTTTCGCGACACCGCCGCCAACGAAATGGAGCACGCCGAGCTGTGGTTCCGCTATCTTGGCGGCTACAGCTCAACCGAGCGAAATCTTGACGCAGCGGTGGGCGGCGAGCATTTTGAATGGGCTACCATGTACGCAGAATTTGCCGCTGACGCACGCCGAGAAGGGTTTGACGTGATTGCTGATCTGTTTGAGCGCATCGGCAGTATTGAAAAGCAGCATGAGGAGAATTATCAGAAGAAATTGACCGACCTCAAAAACGGCACTGTATTTACCTCCGCCACCCCCAACACACGTTGGATCTGCCTGAATTGCGGCTATATCGTCACAGCCCAGCAGCCGCCCGCCGTCTGCCCCGCCTGCCAGCATCCGCAAGGATATTTTGCCAAAAAGCAAGAGAGCTGAAAAGAGCTCCCCCACCGCGGTGGGGGAGCTTTGATTTTTATTTTACTTATATCGCTTATCTATCCTTGATCGCGTCAACGGGCTTCTTGCGTGCAATACCGTTAACGGGCAGGAAGGAGGCAAGCGCGGCTACCACGATGCTGACGCCCAGCATAATAGCAACCTGCACCGCACCAAACGACAGGAGTGTAATATTGATGCCCGAATTTCTCATATAGTAATTGAGCACCAGCACAGCGGCGACGGAAGCAGCCACTGCCATCAGGAAGTTGATGAGTGCAATGATAAACGCCTCGCTAAAGAAGATCTTAAAGACGTCGGAGGAACGGGCGCCCACAGCACGCAGGATACCGATCTCGCGCTTCTTGTAAGAAATCGAGGTGCTGATAAAGTTCATCAGCAGAAGTGCCGAGAAAAGTGCAAGGCCAAGCCCGACCCATACGAACACCTGTGCCAGAACCTCAATGATCTCATTAAAGTTACCAAGCGTATACATCACGGCGTTCTGCATCTCAAACAGGAAGTCGGTGGTGTGCTCGTCGGAATACGACAGCTCAACCAGCTTCTGAATGGCAGCGGCGTCACCCGCGCTGATCGCTGTCAGCGCAAAGGCGTAGCTGCCCGGCGTATGCTCCACACGCTCCTCCGTATAATCGGGAATGAACATATCGCCGTTCATGTTTTTATCCTGCTCGCTCTTCCAGGTAGTGAACTCCTCATAAACAGTATCACTGATAACCATCGAGTCACCCTCGGTGTTTTCGGTAATAAAGAAGCCTACGACCTTATACTCGCTGTAGTCGGTCTTGATTTCTCTGCTCTCCGACCCATCGATCCACGTGTTGACCTCCAACTGATACAGCATACCGTTGACGATTGTAAAGATATCTGCCATCGTCTGGTTAGTGAGTGCCAGATACATATTCATAGCACCCTCATAGATCGCTACACGCGTGCCGCCAAATCTGCTCGCACTATTCATATACTCCCAACGGTACATATCAGTCAGGCGCGACAAACGCTCGCTGTCACTGTAGCCACGCCATTCGCTGAGCTTACCGTCCATATACTCATTGACATATTTATTGACGAAAGCAGGCAGCGGATCGGTTCCGTTTACCTTATGATAGTTCTGTGACTCAAAATAATTTGATAACAAAATAGCGGAATATCTTTCGACCACGGTGTAATAACTTAACTTCTCGCCGCTATTATCAAGCATCCTTGCCAGCTGATCAATACCGTATGTGCTCATATCGCCGGAAAGTCCAAACATAGCAAGAACAGCATTTTTCACCGCAGTATTGCCAAAGAAGGAATAGATCACTCCCTTGTAAGTAAGCAGGCTCTTGCCCGTGGGCACGTAATCCGACTCATCCCAGCTCCATTTCTCTTTCCAATACTGCTCAGCGTCGCTCCAATACGTACCGTATTCATTGTTTGCGTCCTGCATAACGGTTGCCTCAAGCGTGGAGTCTTGCGCGAATGCATCTGCAATATACTTATCACGGTATGCCAGTTTAGCAGCCGCCACAACGCTATAATTCAACTTGTAACCGGCAAACGTAGACGCCACAATGGGTGTCACGGCTGCTTCAAACGCCGCCAGCTTATCGGTAGCGATCGTCATTTCCACGCCGGGCAGGAACTCGCTGTTCAGCTTGCTATAGGAAATCATCATTTCATCAGCTGCAAGGGTTTCACGCGCAGCGCCATCAAAGGTCACCTTATCGAGCTGAGGCAACAGCGAGCTGCCGCCCACACGCTGCATCCACACGTTAACGGAAGCAGGATTGTCGCCATCTACTTCAGGCGGCTTGTAAACGCTCAGATAAAGCGAGCTATTAAAGGCGCTCATATACTCGCCAAGGGAAGAGCCACCATAATTCATACCCATCATAGCCGTCATAGCAGCAATGTCGTCCGCGTGAGCAAAGGCCATACCGTGGAAGCCGAAATCACGCTCATAGCCGACTTCTCTTTCAAGGAACATATCCATCAGAGAAGGCTCTTCCTGCGGCGCGGAGGGCTGGTGCTGGTCGCTTGCAACGGGCATCAGATTCTGATAGCGGTCGTAATTAAAGTTGGTATTCAATACGCCGACGATCTTCAACGTATACGCACTTGAGTCGGACAGCGTAGACCAACCGATATTGCGGATCGAAATAGTCTTGCCGATCATAGCCTCAGCGGTAACATTCTGACCCTCGATCGTGGTGGTGCCGTCAGTATAACCGTATTGCTGCAGCTGACGCAGGAAGAACTCGGTGATCACGACCTCGCCCTGGTTGGCGCGCCACGTACCCGCCATCAGCTGATATTCAGCAGGCAATTCATTCTGCTCAATGTCGATCAGGCCGGCAATACGCCCCGAAAAGACCGAGTTATCCTCATATTGCTTGAAAACATGCTTCATATCAAAGTTCTGACTGCCACCGTACATATCTACACGGTCATAGCCCGTAAATACGGGCAGGAAATTAAGGCCGGTCAGCTCCTTGAGCTTTGTCATATCCTCGTCGTTCATGGCATGCGATTCGTGCCAGCTGTACATATCGCCGTCCTCATACGTGGTGGTACGACGCACGCCCATCGTCATAGCGGCAGAACGGATCTCGGTATCGATGATCGACTGCGTAGCGGCATGCACCTTCTCGTAAGCGGCCATGGAGCTCGACAGACCAAACATAGCAAAGGAAATAAAGGACAGAAGGATCGTCATCGCCAGACGGAACTTCTTATGCTTCAAGCCCGAAGCACCCATCTTGACGGCGTTTTTCATGGGAAGCCGTGAGCGAATGAATTTAGAATCGCCCTTCTCGTACTTCTTTGTTTTGATATCCTTTTCAGGCACCGTGCCCTCAAAAACGGTTGTTGAACCGTCCTTGGAAATGCCTGCGGCAGAGCGCAGCTCCTCATTGACGCGCCCGTCACCCGACAAAATAATATCGCCGTTTGCCTTAGCAAGGTAGGCATTGATCATATCAAGATCGGCAGCGGTCAGCTTGTAGCCGCTTTCAATGCGCAAAATGCTGTCGTTGATGGCATGCAGACCCTCGGAAAGCTGCATAGCATGCTTCTCGTGCTTGGTGACGTCCTCAATAATTCTACCGTCAGCCAGCTCTACGATACGGTCGGCATAGCGCTCAGCAAAATCGCGGTCGTGCGATACGATCAGCACGAGCTTGGTTTTGGAAAGCTCCTTCAGGGTATCGAAGATCTGCTTACCCGTATTGGAGTCAAGTGCACCCGTCGGCTCATCGGCCATAATGATCTGCGGCTCCTTTACCAGCGCACGGGCGATTGCCACGCGCTGCTTCTGACCGCCCGAAAGCTCGTTGGGCTTACGGTGTGCATAATTCAAAAGGTCAACCGAGGCAAGAATCTCATTGATCTTTTCCTCCGTGGCCTTTTTGCCCTGTAATTCCAGCGCAAGGCCGATATTAGCACCCACCGTAAAATCGTCAAGAACGTTATATTCCTGGAAAATAAATCCGATGAAGGTGTTACGGTATGCGTCGAAATCAGAACCCACAAAATCGTTTGAGGATTTGCCCTTGATGATAAATTCACCGCTGTCGTAGCTGTCAAGACCACCCATCACGTTTAAAAGCGTGGATTTACCCGAGCCCGATTTACCGAGAATAAACACCATGCCCGATTCAGGGAAGCTGATGCTGACATTATCTAACGCCTTGACCTCTTCACCGGTCTTGGAACGGTAGATCTTTGTCACGTTGCGTATCTCAAGCATTGAGGATACCTCCTTTTGTTAGATTGGTTTGATTATATATCATTTTTTAAAGTATTTCAATACTTTAAAGTAAATTTTATCACTTTGCACAAATGAAAAGCCGCCCCATCTCGGATGGGGCGGCTCGCCTCGTTTGTATCAAACGAAGAAGTTCACGATCGAATACACAAGCAGGAAGGCAATGATCACGGGCAGCGCATAGGTCATATAGTAGGTGATCCAACGCGGCATCTTCAAGCCCTCGCCGGCATTGAGCTCCTCAGTAAAGCCCTTGCGTCCCCAGCCCCAACGTGTGGTGCAGAACAGCACGTACAGCAAGCTGCCAAGGGGTAGCAAAACGTTGGAGACCACAAAGTCCTCCATATCGATGAAATCCTTGCCGATCACACCGACAATACCGCTCCAGATATTGCAGCCGAAGATCGCAGGGAGCGTAAGCACAAGGAAAAGCCCCACGTTGATCAGCGCGATCGTCATACGGTTCAGCTTTGTCAGCTCAAGCCAGAAGGACATGATATTTTCAAACACCGCAATCACCGTGGAAAGAGCGGCAAAGAGCAAGAACAGGAAGAACAAAGTACCGATAATACGACCGGCAACAGCACCCATCGAATTAAAGATACCTGCCAGTGTCGTAAACAGGAACCCGGCTCCCGCCTGCTCGGCGCCGATGGCGCCGCCGGGATTAAAGGTGAAGAATGCAGGGAAAATGATAAGACCTGCGGAAACAGCCACAAAGGTATCAAGGCCCGTAATGGTGATCGCCTCACCCAGGAGCGAGCGCTTTTTGTCAATATAGCTGCCGAAAATCGCAATGGAACCGATACCGACCGAAAGCGTGAAAAAGGCCTGGCCCATCGCGGCAGTGATGATTTCACCAAGACGGCCCTGCTTGATCGGCTCAACGGAGGGTACAAGATAGAACTTCAAGCCCTCTGCGGCGCCGTCCATAGTAAAGGCATAAACGGCAAGACCGAGAATCAGCACAAACAGTGCCAGCATCATCACCTTCGTGATACGCTCCACACCCTTTTGCAAGCCAAGCGAGCAAACGGTAAAGCCGATCAGCACGATGATCGCCGTGGTAAGGATCAGCAGCCAGGGCTTGCCGAGCGTGCCGCCGAAGAAAGCACCGAGTGCCGCCGTATCGGCGCCAAGCTTCATAACCTCGCCGCCTGTGAGGAACTGCCAAAAATAGATCAGCATCCAGCCGGCGATGACCGTATAAAACATCATCAGCATATAGTTGCCGACAATGCCGAGATACTTCATCAGATGCCACTTCTGACCGGGCTTTTCCATCACCTCAAACGAAGAGGCAATGCTACGCTGGCTTGAACGGCCAACGGCAAGCTCGCAGCACATAACGGGTATACCGAGCAAAAGCAAAAACGCCAAATAGATCAGCACGAACAACGCACCGCCGTAAGCACCCGTAATGATCGGGAAGCGGTATACGTTACCAAGACCGATGGCGCAGCCCGCGGAGATCAGCAGGAAGCCGAGGCGCGAACCAAATTTTTCTCTTTTTTCCATAAAAACAGTCCTCTTTTCTTTACCGTCCTAAAATAAGGCACTTCCATTATATATGATAAAAGCTTAAAAGTCAATCCAAACTTTTATTTTTTGCAGTTTTCAAAAGATAAAAATAAACCGCCGTAGCACAAATCGGGAAAAACGCGCCTACCATCATGCCAAGGCGCATGCCGCATTGCTCCGCACTCAGGCCAAGACGCTCCGACACGTTGATCATGGTGGGCGAAAGCATGGCTGCATCGGTGATAGCACCCAGAAGCTGGGGTCCCACCGAGGCACCGAGGTCGCCGCCCGATGCCATCATAGCATATAAAAATACACCGCCTGACGGTATGCGTTTTTCCGCCGCCACAAGGCACCCAGGCCAAAGCATTGACACACAAAATCCCGTCAGTGCACAAGCGGCAAGACCAATAAGCGGCAAGGGTGAGAGGGCAGCCAGCAAATAGCACACGCTTGCCCCCAAGCCGCCTAACAACAATACCGTTTCAATATTTTTACCGTATTTGGCATACAGGGTGCGCCCCAGTCCCAGCGTCAGCGAGAACATGGCAACACCCACCATGTCGCCCAAAATCTTAGGAATACCCAAGGCCCCCTCAAGATATCCCGAGCACCACTGTGACATGCTGCATTCAGCAGATCCGCCGAGAAATATTGCCAAAAACATGACCCATAACGCAGGTCTTTTAAAAAAGGCAAGTGCACCCGAAACACGGCCCGGTGTCTGCATATCTGGCAGATCTGCACCGAAAAACAGCAAGGCAGCAACAAGAGGCACTGCAGAAAACGCAAAGATCATATACTGCCAATACACAGCGCTCACCGTAAAAATATACAAGGCACTCAGTAAGATCACGCCAACCGCACCCCACGCATATACTGCGTGCAGCTTGCTCATTTCCCTTTCGGGATTCTTTGCCGGAATCGCCGCCACCACGGGGCTGATCAACACCTCACCAAGACCGCTTGCCGACGAGAATACGACCGTAGCCAGCACCAGCCCCACGTAAGGCGCGCTCGGGAAAAGCCACGGCGTCAGCGCAAACAGCCAAAGGCCGACAAAGGCAATGACCGGGATCAGTCTGACGGTCGTTTTAATATTGAATTTATGAGAAAAAAACGAGAAGATCAGATCGACCGTCAGCTGTGTGAGAAAGTTTACCAGCACCAAAAGTCCTAACTTGGTATAAGAAATTCCATACAGCGCACGAAAAGTCAAAAACAAAAGCGGCGTTACGTTGCACGTAACGGCAGCTGTGACGTTGCTGGCATAGCAAGCCCATTTTGCACGGCGATAAAGTACCATGATTTATCCTCCTTAGCAGCACTACACGGCAATACCGCAATATTCAAGCGCAAGGCATACCGCAATCCCCAAAGCCGCCGACAGCAAGATCAACCAAATCGCAGAAAGCGCTTTTTTGCGCAGACGTTTGACGGCAAAATAGACGGCACATAACACCGTAAAGACCACGAGTGACGGGACGTGTAAGGAAAAATTCAGTTTAGCAAGCCCCACACTTTTCAGCACAAGCGCAACACCCGTGGCCAGGATCATAGCCACTGCAACAGGCTTAACGCCCGACAAAAATGCAGCAAACCAGACGTTTTTCGTCAAATTCTTCAGCACAGCGGCAATCAACAGTATAATGATAAACGAAGGCATGATAACGCCAAGCGTCGCGCAGGCACTGCCAAGCACACCGCCCTGTGTGGCGCCTACATAGGTGGCAACGTTCACAGCAATAGGCCCCGGGGTCGATTCACAAACGCCCACAAAATCGTAAAACGCCTCGTCAGTCAGCCAACCGTGGGAAAGCACGGTATCCCTGATCAGTGGGATCATGCCAAAGGCACCGCCGAAGCAAAACAGCCCAACCTTAAAAAATTCCAAAAACAAAACAAGATAGATCATGCGGCACCTCCCTTATGCGCCCCTTTGGAAATCGCATACGAAATAAGACCGACAAGACCACCCGTTAAAATAGCAAACACCGTGCTAAAGGAGAGTGCCAACAGCTCACACACCAGCATCAACGCAAAAACGGTGCCAAACAACACAAGCGGCAAAGGACGCTTTTTGACTTTACCAAGCATGGAAAGACCTGCCTTCAAAATCAAAATGGCTACCGCACACTTTACCCCTACAAAAGCAAAGGATACATATTTGTTAGCCATAAACGCATCTAAAAACATGGAGATCGCAAAAATGATCACAAACGAGGGCAGCACCACGCCAAGCGTAGCCGCCGCCGCGCCGAGCACACCGCGCCGACGGTACCCAACGTATGTAGCAAGATTGATGGCGATCGGCCCCGGGGTCGATTCCGCCACGGTGATGATCTCGAGCAGCTCGTCATCGTCAAGCCAACCGCGACGGGTCACCACCACCTCGCGTATGTTGGCTATCATCGCGTAGCCACCGCCAAAGGTAAACAGCCCTATTTTAAAAAAGGTAAAAAACAACTGCCACAGCACGACCTCACCCCCTTTTAAAACCATACTAGTATTGTAATGATTTTGCCCTGCCCTGTCAAGGCATTTGCCAAAAAAGATTTCAAGCAAAAAAAGCCGCGCTACGCGCAGCTTTCATGCAATCAACAATACTATTATATCATACCCGATCGCACTTGTAAAGTATAAAATGTGCATTTTTGCTATTTTCTGCGAATTTAATAAAAAATAATTGTTGATTTGTTACAATTTGCCGATTGCAAAGCAGCTCAAAATATGCTATACTAAAGGCGAAGAAGAAAGGGAGGTACAGTCCAATGAAAACCTAAACTTCTCATCACAAAGCCAAAAACTGCGAGGTATACGCCGATGAGAACTTAACCATCTCTTGTAAACCAAGCGCCGAGTGTGAAAACGGCACTACGGGAGTGCCGACGTTATGTGGGGTGCGCAAGGTTCACAAGACCCCCTACTTCGCCTTTTGCGGGACAA
This sequence comes from Oscillospiraceae bacterium, assembly GCA_015063895.1. Lineage (GTDB taxonomy): Bacteria > Bacillota > Clostridia > Oscillospirales > CAG-272 > Firm-07. The sequence continues at coordinate 32,010 of SVTG01000011.1, forward strand.
AATACCGAAAACCAAGGTTATTCTCCTCAAAGAATTTTAGTGCTGTGTTTTAAGTTGTATGCAAGCCGGGCAAAAGGTAGACAATAGAAAGAGAGGATCACAAAAGATGTTAGATACCAAGAGCGAACAGAAATGACCCTTGACTTTGGCTGACAACCGGAGTCAAGGGTCATTTCTCTTTTTAAGCGGTTAAAAGGGCGCACAGCGCCTTTTTTATTTGCAGGATCAAAGCTTTCCTGCTCAGCTCAACGCTATAAAGATCTCTTCGGCACAACGCACCGCACCCATTGCATCTGCCGCATAATAATCAGCACCGATATTTTTTGCATATTCGGCTGTCAGCACCGCGCCGCCAACCATCACACGGCACCACGGGGCGTTAGCCCTCAGTAAAGCAACCGTCTTTTCCATCGCGGGAACGGTAGTCGTCATCAAGGCGCTGAGCGCAGCGATCGGTGCGTGCTGACGCACGACCTCCTGTACGACACGCTGAGGCGAAACGTCACGCCCAAGGTCTGTCACGGCAAACCCGTAATTTTCAAGCAAAAGCTTCACGATATTTTTGCCGATATCGTGAATATCCCCTTGAACGGTAGCAATAATCACGGGGCATTTGGTGGCCGCCTCACCGATCTGCATGTGCTCCTTTACACATGCAAAGGCAGCCTTTGCAGCCTCTGCTGCCATCAGCAGCTGAGGCAGATATACGGTCTTGTTTTCAAATCCCACACCCACAGTATCCAGTGCAGGAACGATCTCCTCCTGCACCACGGCAAGCGGCGCCTTGCTTTTTAAAAGCTCCCGTGTCAGCACAGAGGCACGGTCAGCCAAGCCACAGATCACAGCATACTGTAAAGTGTCGGCATCGCCCGCTGACAAAGGGGCGTTCGGTGCGGTAGCAGCCGACACGGCGGCCGCTGCGGGCAGCGTCGCGGCAAAATTGATATAATCGCCACAGTTATCGTCAAGCCCGGCCAGCGCACGGTATGCATAATAGGCCTTCATCATATCGGCGGCATAAGGATTCATAATAGCGGCAGAAAGCCCCTGTCCCAACGCCAACGTGAAAAAGCTCGACGTGATCGCCTCACGGCAAGGAAGACCGAAGGAGACGTTTGATACGCCAAGAGAGGTGTGACAGCCAAGGCCGTAGCGAATTTCGCGTACCGCCTTCAGGGTTTCTGCGGCCGCATTTTGATCGGCACTGACGGTAAGTGCCAGCGGATCAAAAATCAGATCCTCGCGCCTGATGCCGTATTTTTTGGCACAAGCCAAAATTTTTTTAGCGATCGCCACGCGCGCCTCGGCACCGGACGGAATACCCTGCTCATCAAGGGTCAGCGCCACCACCAGCGCACCGTATTTTTTTGCAAGCGGGAAAACTGCCTCCATGCTTTCGCGCTTGCCGTTGACGGAATTGAGCATTGCCTTGCCGTTATAACGGCGCAGTGCACTTGCCATGGCCTCATAATTCGAGGTGTCGATCTGCAAGGGCAGATCGGTGATAGCTTGCAGAGAACACACCGTGTCGGTGAGCGTTTTTATCTCGTCGATCTCGGGCAGACCTACGTTAACGTCAAGAATATGCACACCCTTTTCCGCTTGTGCCATTCCCTCACGCAGGATATACTCCATATCACCCGCGCGCAGCGCCTCCTTAAAGCGCTTTTTACCCGTAGGATTGATGCGCTCGCCGATCAACACGGGCTCTTGATCAAATATGACGGCATGCGTATAAGAGGAAACAGCAGTAACGGGGTGCACATCGCGGCACACGGGTGTAAAATCTGCTGTTTTTCTGCAAAGTGCGGCAATATATTCGGGTGTAGTGCCACAGCAACCGCCCACAGCGCCAAGCCCCTTAGTCGCAAGTGACGCCACCTCATCGGCAAATGCCTCGGCGCCAAGATCGTACACGGTTTTACCGTCCACCATCTGCGGCAGACCCGCATTTGGCTTAAACAGCACGGGAACCGTCGCATATTTTAAATAAACCTCGGCCACCTCACCAAGCGCCCTTGGTCCCAGTGAGCAATTCACACCGATCGCATCGGCGCCAAGCCCCTCCAGCATCGTGATCATTGCCAACGGGTCTGCCCCCGTCATCAGCTTGCCGTCAGACCCGTATGCATTTGACACAAACACGGGCAGCGTGCTGTTTTCCTTCGCGGCAAGCACCGCGGCCTTGGTTTCATAGCTATCGGCCATGGTCTCAATAAAAACAAGATCGGCACCGTACTTTACGCCAAGGCGCACGGTTTTGGCAAAAGCCTCCACCGCCTCTTCAAAATCAAGGTCGCCATAAGGCTTCAGCATACGCCCGGTGGGACCGATATCGAGCGCCACCCATTTGGGGTGTGCGCCCGTCGCTTCACGCGCGGCACGGCGTGCGTTGACGATCGCAGCACGTACAATGCTCTCCAGCTCCGCCTCATCAAATTTCAAAGCATTCGCGCCAAAGGTATTGGTGTTTACCACGTGGGCACCCGCCTCAAAATAAGCGCGATGAATGGCCGTGATCCTATCCGCGTGCGTCAGATTCCAACGCTCGGGCAGCTCACCGGGCGCCAATCCCGCCGCTTGCAGCAGCGTACCCATGCCACCGTCAAGATACAGTAAATTTTTCTTCAAAAAGCTTGTAATTTTCATACCGTTTCCTATCCAAGAATGTCCGATAGATTCTGTAAAATAGCCGCCGCCACATCAGGCTTATTCATGGAATACACATGCACGTTTTTGATACCGTTGGCGAACAGATCGATGATCTGATCGGTAGCGTAAGCAATGCCTGCCTGACGCATAGCAGCCGGTGAGGCGCCAAACTTGTCCACCAATGCCTTAAAGCGCTGCGGCATCAGGGATCCTGACAGCTTTATGGCACGCTCCACCTGATTGCCGTTGGTGATCGGCATAATGCCGGGGAGAACAGGCACCACGATCCCTGCCTCGCGGATCTTGTAAAGAAAGTTGTAAAACAGGTTATTATCAAAAAACATCTGAGTCGTTAAAAAATCACATCCTGCCTCCACCTTTTGGCGCAGATAGTAGATATCCTCCTTTTGGTTGCGGCTTTCGGGATGGATCTCGGGATAACAGGCGCCACCCACACAAAAATGATTGCCCGTTGCCTTTAATTCGCGCACCAGCTGCACCGCGTGTGTGTAATCCCAGCCCGTACGGTCCTGCCCGGCAAGCTCTGCCGGAATATCACCGCGCAGAGCCATGACATTTTCGATCCCGGCTTCCTTCATCGCGGCAATTTTTTGCCCGACGGTTTCTCTGGTAGAAGAAACGCACGTCAGATGTGCAATGGTCGGCACGCCATACCGCTCTTTGATATTTTTGGCGATCTCAAGCGTATAACGGCTCGTGCCTCCCCCGGCCCCATAGGTTACACTCATAAACGAGGGAGAAAGCGCAGCAATCTCCTCGGTAGCGTTTTTCACGCTCTCAAACGCCGTGTCATTTTTGGGCGGAAAGACCTCAAAGGAAAGCGATAGCTTATCACGGCCGAGAAATTCAGTCAATTTCATCATGGCACCTCTTTTTTCAGCACAATGTGCTCATTTCTTATGCCCATTATACAATACCAACCCGTGTAAAATCAAGTAGTTTTGCGTCAAAATAAAAAATATAACACGGGATAACCGAAATATATAGACTTCTTATTTTGACAAGGATTGACAAACGCTTTTTGGCGTGATAAAATAAATGTGTATATTTCAGCTGACCACAGAGGTAACTATGATAGTCGCAATCACCATCAGTGCAATCACCTGTCTTGCCATGATCATGGCAGTGCTCTTTTTTCCCAAGATGCGCCTTGGCAAGCTTGAGCTGAGCTCATATTGGCTTATCACGTTAGCGGGGGCGTTTCTGCTCTTGCTCACAAGGACCGTTGCGCTCTCCACCGTGACGTCGGCCCTGTTTGCCGACACGGCCATCAATCCCTTGAAGATCCTGGTGCTCTTCATCTCAATGACCTTGCTTTCCATCTTTCTGGATGAGCTCGGCTTTTTCAGATATCTTGCCAACTTCGCCTTAAAGCGCGCAGGCACCAGCCAATTCAAGCTCTTTATTTTCCTGTATGTCACGGTGTCGGTTCTGACCGTTTTCACCTCAAACGACATCATTATCCTGTCCTTTACCCCCTTTATCTGTTATTTTGCCAAGAATGCGCATATCAGCCCCGTCCCCTATCTTGCCGCTGAATTTGTTGCGGCCAATACGTGGAGCATGACACTGATCATCGGCAACCCCACCAATATCTATTTAGTAACGGCCGCTGGCGGTGATTTTATTTCTTACCTCAAGATCATGCTTTTGCCAACGATTGCTTCCGGCTCCGTCGCGTGCCTGTTCTTGTTTTTGCTCTTCCGCAAAAAGCTGCTTGCCCCCGTTGAGGCCGAGCCCGAGGAGGTGCATCTGCCTGACAAGCTCTCGCTTTGGGTTGGCATTCTGCACTTAGCCATCTGCACGGTGGTGCTGGCTGTGGGTTCTTACGTCGGTATTGAAATGTGGCTGGTGTCGCTGATTGCAGCGATAAGTCTTTTCTTGTTTGCCATCGTCATTTCTCTGTGTCGCAGACAATATCCCAAAACCCTTGCCGCGTGTCTCAAGCGCGCTCCATGGGAGCTGATCCCCTTTATTCTTTCCATGTTCGTTATGGTTGAGGCACTCAACCACAACGGCGTGACAGACGCCATTTTCAAGCTTCTGGGCAGCACCGCGCCCGTTTGGAAATACGGCATCACCTCGTTTCTGGCCGCCAATCTGATCAACAATATCCCCATGAGCGTGCTCTACTCCGCGATTTTACAGCACGCCGGCTCCACTGCCGCTGTGATGGCTACCGTCGTTGGCTCCAATCTTGGCGCATGCCTGACACCCATCGGTGCATTGGCAGGCATTATGTGGTGCTCTATTTTGAAAAAGCACGACCTCAAATTCGGATATCTTGATTTTTTGAAGATCGGCATCACCGTAGCCGTTCCCGCCCTGCTCGCGGCGCTTGGCATGCTTACACTGATGCTTTAACCTAAATATTATTACGGAAAGGGCCCTTTGGGCAACAAGGTAACGTTATGACAAAAGACATGCTGGATCCCAATTATTACGACATGGATCTCCCCTCCTACGATGGCGACGAGCCCTATATTTTTATCAGCTACTCTCACGCTGACACACCCAAGGTGCGTGAGATCTTAAAACGCGTTGATAAGGAAAAATTCCGCTTCTGGTATGACGACACGATGGAGATCGGTGAGGATTTCCGCCGCGAGCTGCAAACGCGCATCGAAGGCTGCCACGCCTTCCTGCTCTTTATTTCTCCCTCCTCCATGCAGAGCAAATACTGCGGTATGGAGATCATCACAGCCTTTAAAAACAACAAGCGCATCTTCCCCGTATATCTTGACGATACCACCGAGATCCCCGGGGCCCTGAAGATGATTCTTGAAAATCTGCAGCACGTCAAGGGTACCGCCATTGATAAGGACCCCCGTTATATTGATAAGCTGATCGCAAGCCTCCCCCCCGAAACCATGCGCAGCCTCGCGATCGAGGGTGACGTATTGGTGCGCTGCAAGGACGGCAGCAGCACGCTGAGCGTACCCGAGGGCGTGCGCGTCGTTGGCAAGAGCGCCTTTAAAAACTGCGAAAAGCTGGAGCGCCTTGACATTGGCGACTCGGTAGAAACGCTCATGACCGAAGCCTGCCGCGGCTGTAAGCGTCTTGCCAATCTGGTGCTGCCCAAGAACGTACGCTCAGTAGGCGAAAGCGCGTTCCGCGACTGCACGTCACTGACCTCGCTTGTTGTGGAAAACGATGAGATCGAGCTTGGTGAGCGCGCCTTTGAAAACTGTGCAAGACTGGAAAGCGTGCAGCTCGCCGACGGCATTTCCGAAATTTACGGCGGCGTATTCAACAGCTGCAAGGCCCTGACCTCGATCCGACTGCCTGAAAATCTTACGGTGCTCGGTGAGAGCTCGTTTGCCGATTGCGTTTCTCTTGGTGAGATTGATATTCCCGCCGAGGTCACCAAAATTGACGACCTTGTATTTAACGGCTGCCTTTCCCTCTCGCGCGTGGATATGAAGGATAAGATCACCAAGATCGGCAAATACACCTTTAAGGATTGCAAAAATCTGGAATCGATCCATCTGCCGCGCTCGGTCAATTCCATCGGCATCGGCCCCTTCCGCGGCTGCACTAAGCTCAAGGAGATCGAGGTCGACCCCAAGAGCCGCTACTTCAAATCGGTCGAAAACGTGCTGTTTAACAAAAACAAGTCCGTGCTGGTGGCCTTTGCCCCCCGTCAGCCCCTGTCCACCTACACCATTCCCGATTCGGTGACCTCTATCAGCGCTTGGGCATTCTGCAACTGCCACAACCTTGAGCAGATCATCATTCCCGATTCCGTCATCGAGATCGGCGAGGGCGCCTTCTATCAATGCGAAGCCCTGCGGTCGCTGACGATCCCCGAGTCGGTTGACCGTATTGACGATACCGCCTTCCGTGGCTGTATCAATCTTGAATCGGTCACGATCCCCGATTCGGTGATTGATTTCGGCTGGGGTATCTTCAACGGCTGCGATAAGATCCATGTGATCTGCTCAGACCATTCCGCCGCCGCCAAATACTGCGACAAGAAAAACATTCCTCACCACGAGGCATAAAAAAAGCAGGAGCCGTACGGCTCCTGCTTTTTTTACCCGTATAAGCACTTATGTTTGTGATTTCCGTTTTTCAATATAAAAATACACGCTGTAAAAAGCAAAAATATACAGCAAAAACAAAGCGACCACGATCAAGGGATACAGCACGGGGTGCCCGCCCACCAGATTATAAAAAATATCGTAAGGAGTGCCGTCACCGCGCACCAGGAACATATAGTTATAATCGATCAAGCGATTTACCGCAAAGGCGGCCGCACAAAAGCCACCCAAAATACCAAAGGTGATCGGCATATTACGCTTTTTCATACTGATCATACCCGAAAAAACGATATACAGCGAACAAAATCCCGCGATCGCGTGCGTGACACCCGAAACCATATTATCAAACCCAAGCACGGGATACGCGGCATAATTTTGCCCTGCGCCGTAGGTACCGAGCACCGCACCGAGAATGCCGAAAATAAGCACGAAATCCAGCGCCGCCTCCTTCAGCCGACCGCGGCAAAACGCCGCCACAGGTATCGTGATCAGCTGTATGCTGCACAAAAAGAGCGGCAAATTGTACAGCCACGCCATCGGATCCGAGGAATTGACACACCCAAGAATAATTTTAATAATTTCAAGCCCGTCAATCAACAGAGCCGCTACCACAAGCACACGGTTCTGATCCTTTTTTGAAGCTCTTTTTCGGGCTCTGCCGAGCCATATCGCAAAAAAGACCATCAACAGCATCAAAATCGTTACAAATGTCAAGTGCTGCCAAGACAAATACCCCTCGGGCTCTCTTTGATAGCCCCCAATGCCAAAGAACTCGCGCATATCGCACCCCCTCTGATAATGTCAGATAAATTATAACCATACTATGCGCAAATGTCAAGGGAATGAACGTTTTTCACACTTTAACGTACATAAATTACTTGACTTTTTTGCCATCTCACATTATACTGATTATATTGCAAGCAACCACAGCAAAAGCTTATTTTTCATATAGCAAGGGAGAAAATCATGCTTTTATACATCATTCGTCACGGCGACCCCAATTATAAGACCGATTCCCTGACCGAGCGCGGTCGCAAGCAGGCAGAGGCACTTGTGCCGCGTATGCAAAAGGCCGGTATCAATCGCATCTTCTCCTCCCCTATGGGGCGCGCAAAGGAGACCGCAGGCCCCACCTGCCGCGCGCTGGGCATTCCCTATACCGTTGAGGACTGGACACACGAGATCGGCGACGAGCGCTTGACCACCTATCCCGACGGCAAGCTCAAATCCATTTCTCTGCTTGATAATACGGTATTCCGTGAAAACGGTAACGTTGATCTCTCCTATGACCAAAGCTTTGCGTGCACGGGGATCGATCAAACGAAAATGCAGCAAGCCACCGCCTATATTGAAGCCTGCGGTAACGAATTTTTAGAGCGACTTGGCTATCGCTACGAAAACGGTGTTTACCGCATTCTCACACCCAGTGAGGACCGCGTGGCGCTGTTCTGCCACTCTGCCTTCTCCCGCGCATGGCTCTCCTCGCTGCTACACGTACCGCTTCACCTCATGTGGGGCTCCTTCAATTACACGCACACGGGCGTGACGGTCCTGCAGTTCAAAAATCACAAAAGCGGCTTTACCGCACCGCGCTGCCTGTGCTTTTCCGATATGTCGCATCTCTTTGCGGCAGGTCTTGATCTTTCCTTTAACAACGAGCTTGAAATATGACAAAAAAGAGCAGGCGCTTCTCTCTGCATTCTTAGTGGAGAAATGGCAGTCACAAAACTTCGGCAGAGAACTTGTTTTCTCTGCCGATTTGTGTTATAATGGAACCAACGAAAAGCCTCCCTCCGAGAGGGAGGTGGCACGGCGTAGCCGTGACGAAAGGAGCCTGCGTGACTTTAGGTTTGAATTAACTTCATTGTAGCGCACTCTCCCTCAGTCAGCTTCGCTGACAGCTCCCTCCCAGAGGGAGCCTTTGGACGCGTTCGTGCATCTTTAGGGGTATGGGCTTTGCCCGAAGCCTTTGTAATACAAAGGCGAAACTGGCGATAAAAAGCAAAGGAGATATATTCATGATAGATAAGGATGATTGGAGATTAAGAGGGCAAGAAGATTATTTATCAGGCAAAGCATTATATTTTCGCAAATGGAAAGCTCCCAAGAAAGAATGGGATCACGATCATTGCGAATTTTGTTGGGAGAAATTTTTCGATTATCCCGACACACTACATGAGGGATATACGACAGAAGATAATTACTATTGGATATGTCCTACTTGTTACAATGATTTCAAAGAAATGTTCAAATGGAAAGAAAATGATCGTCAATAATGGCTAACCCCGACAGATTTTGAAAATCTGTCGGGGTTACTCTTTGTTTTCTGCATATCCATTTTATTATCCGTAGGGGCGTTCTATGAGCGCCCGTGGGTGAACACAGTTCGCCCCTACCGTATATCGGTGAAAGATTTTGTGATTTCTCCGCTAACTGTGCACGCCGTTGCCTGCTCTTTTTTATTTTTTCAAAAACGCGTCAAAACGCGCACTTTTATACTGCGTTCCGTCATCGCGCACCCAAAGGGCAGCGGCATCGGGATACTCGTTTAAAAGTGCGGTGCCCTCCTCAATGCTCATACAAAACAGCGCCGTGGAGAGCGCATCGGCAAGAGCCGTATCCTCGGCCAGGACCGAAACCGAAAGATAACCCGTAGCAGGCTTGTTGGTCTTCGGATCCACAATATGATGATAACGCACACCGTTCATCATATAATAACGCTGATAGCTACCACTTGTGGAAAGCGCGCGATCCACCACCGTAACCTCGGCAAGATACGGCGAAGCTGTATTGACTGCGGGCTGCTCGATACCGACCACCCACGCTCTGCCGTCGGCACGCGCGCCCACGGTACGTACCGTACCGCCCACGTTCAGCACGTAATGTGACAACCCACGTGCTGCCAGCTCCTTCGCGGCACACTCTGCGGCATACCCCTTGGCGATCGCCCCCAAGTCAAGCGTCATTTGTGGATCGGTGATCGTAACGGTGCTGTTTTCGCTATCAATGACCAGATGATCAAGCGACGTGTGTGCGGCAGCGGCAGCAAGCTCCGCATCAAGCGGCACGGTGGGAGTGTCAGGGCTCTGCAACGCCGCCTCGCGATGCGTGTGCCAAATGGAAAGCACACTGCCCATACCGATATGCAGCGCACCGTTGGTCTTAGTATACATATCCTTAGCAAACTGTAAAAGAGCGATGATGCGCGCATCCACCGTCACGGTGCGATGTACGCCGTTTTGCAGCTCATTGACGGTATAAAGATTTTCTATGCCGTCATATGCATGATAAATATCAAACAGCCGATGGTATTCCCCCAGCATCTCAAAGATCAAGGCGACCTCGTCAAGGAATTTTTTCTCGCTCTCGGCGTATCCGATCACCGTGGTGACCGTGTCAAAATACGCAAAGCTTTCAGCCTGATAACGTTGCGATCCTCCGCCGCGGCAGCCACCGAAAGTCAACACACTCAGCAAAAGCGCTAACACCATCACAAATGAAACGATCCGCACCTACGGCACCTCCCCTTCAAACGGCAAACGCGGTACGCGGCGCACGGCAAGCCCTCCTAAGAGTCCTACCGCAAGGCCGAATACGCACCCCGTAATGGCCAATACGATCAAATAGTATCCGATCTCGACTACGCCCAACAAAGCGATCGCCGTTAAAATTTGCCCCGCATTATGCGCAATGCCGCCCACCGCGCTAACGCCGATCACGGAAAACAAGTGTGTTTTTTTCAAAAGCGCCATCAAGGCAAGGCTGCATAAAGCGCCAACGCCGCTATATGCAAAATAGAGCGCATTGCCGAAAAGCAGTGACATCAGCAGCACCCGCAGCAAGGAAACGGTTGCAGCACGCAGCGTTCCCCAACGGTAAAGCACAAATATCACCACCACGTTGGCAAGCCCAATCTTAACACCGGGCACTGCTGCAAAAACGGGTGGCAGCAGGACCTCAACGTAAGAAAAGATCATCGCAAGCGCCACACATATGCCCATCAGTGCCGTACTTCTTGCCGTATGCTTCATCGCTTGCTACTTCCTTTCGTTTGATTTATACGACCACGTCGGGCCCATCCTGCCCGTCGCACTCGATCGTGATCACCACGCCGTGCGGCAAGCACGTAATACTCTCACGCGTACCGTTAATCGGGCGATGAGAGGCGCAGATCGCATCGGGGCAGTCGGTAGCCTCAACATATGCCTGCCCATCCTTGATCACCAAGCGGTTATACCCTGCCTCGGTGACGATATCCACCATTGCATCCTCGTGCAAGGGATATACGCCGTACAGCTGACCGTTGACCGACACACGCACCATATCCCCCTGCTTTTGCGTGAGCAGCAAGCATACGCCGACCAACAAAAGAACCGCCAGAAGCGCCAAAATAAGCACCAGATCGTTTTTCCATTTTGGAGAGGGGGCACGCCGTGCTCCCTTTTCTTTACACGTCACGCGCATCAGGAAAGATCACTCGCTTCAAACTTCCCGTAGGACAAGCCTCGGCACAAAGACCGCAGCCGATACATTTATCATAATCAACCGCAGCCAATTCATTTTGCACCGAAACGGCACCGTTGGGGCAGACCTTTTCACACTTTTTACAGCCAATACAGGCATTGGTGCATTTTTTGCGCGCCACAGCGCCCTTGTCGCGGCTGTTACACATCACAATAGCAGCCGTTGCCTGCGGCACCATGCCGATCACGTGCTTAGGGCAATTCGTGGCACAAAGGCCGCAGCCGAGGCAGCGCACGGTATCCACGTGAGCGATCCCGTCACGCATACAGATCGCATTGGCAGGGCAAGCTGCCGCGCAGTCACCAAATCCAAGACAAGCAAACTGACAAGCCTCGGGCCCACCGTAAAGCATAGCAGCAGCCTTACAGCTTAATATGCCCTCGTAGGCGTTGGCCTGTACAGTCGGGGCGTGGCAACGGTCGCAATGCACAAACGCTACCATATCACGGGGGGCGGTAGCCTCAACACCAAGATGATCTGCAAGCGAAGTCGCCACGTCACTCGCACCCGGCACACAACGGTCGGGGGCGGCAGTACCTGCTGCAAGCGCCGCCGCATAATCATCACATCCCTTAAAGCCACACGCACCGCAGTTGATGCCGGGCAGCATGGCCCGCAACTCCTTCTCGCGTACATTCTCCTCTACCGCAAAAAAATGCGATACAAGTGCCAAAAGCACACCAACAAAGAGCCCCACTCCCGCCACAACGGCAAAGCCGATCAAAATTTCACCCATATCACACTACCCCCTTATCCGAAAAGACCGTCAACAAGCCCCGCAAAGCCCATAAAGGCAAGCGAGAGGAAGGAGGCTGCGATAAGCGTAATGGCAACGCCACGGAACGGAGCGGGAACACGGCTTTCGTCAATGCGTGAGCGAATGCCCGAAAACAGCACCATTGCAAACAAAAAGCCAAGGCCGCAGCCAAGAGAGCTGACCATAGATTCAACAAAATTGTATCCGTCGGTAATATTATTGATCGCCACACCGAGCACTGCACAGTTCGTGGTAATGAGCGGCAAATACACGCCAAGACCGCGATGCAGTGCGGGAATAAAGCGCTTGAGCAGCACCTCAAGCATCTGTACCAGCGCCGCTATCACCAAAATAAACACGATCGTCTGCATATAGCCGAGCCCCAGCCTATCAAGCACCAGATACTGTATCGGCCAGGTCACCGCCGTTGCAAGCAGCATCACCGCCGTTACCGAAATGCCCATACCCGTTGCCTGATCAAGCTTTTTGGAAACGCCGAGGAAGGGGCAGATCCCGAGGAAACGGCTTAACACGTAGTTATTGATCAAAACCGAGGAAAGTAAAATAACGATCAAAGACTTAAACATATCCCTCACGCCTCCTTTCCTTCACAGCAAGCACCCGTGCGGCAGGTAGCCGCAGAGGGGCACCCCTGACAGGCAAAGCTCTTTTTCAAGGGTGCTCTGCCGCTTGTCACCGCGTAGGTCAGCGCGATCATCAAGCCGTATACCATCATACCGCCCGGTGCCTTGACAATGAATCCGAGCTTATAGGGCTCAAGGAACGGGATGGTAATGCCCGCAAAGCTGGCATTGCCGAGCACCTCGCGGACCGTAGCTATTACCGTAAGAGCGAGGGTAAAGCCAAGCCCCATGCCAAGCCCGTCAAATGCCGATGCTACCACACCGTTTTTGCCGGCAAACATCTCAGCGCGGCCGAGAATAATACAGTTTACGGTAATCAAGGCAAGATACACGCCCAGCATCTCGTAAAGCGCGGGAAAATATGCGTGCACCAGCATTTCCACCACCGTCACAAACCCTGCAATGATCACGATATAGCAAGGAATACGCACGGCATCGGGGATCAGGCGGCGCAGCAGCGACACCAGCATATTGGAGCAAACAAGCACGGCAAGCGCTGCAATGCCCATACCGAACGCCCCCACCACGTTAGTCGTCGTGGCAAGCGTAGGGCAGGTGCCAAGCACCAGCACCAACGTAGGATTTTCCTTTAAAATACCCTTTAAAACGAGGGTAAGATTCTGATTTTTCTTCATCATTGCACCTCCCCCGCCGTAACACGAAGCATTTGTGCCGCACGCAGGGCATCCGCCACTGCCGCACGGTATGCAGTCGTCGTCTTTGTGGCGCCCGCCACGGTATCTACGGCAGCAGCACCCGTCCGATCAAGCCCGACAAACTGCTCACCGAAGGTCTTTTCAAAGCCGAGCGTTTCACTGGAGGAAAGGCAAACGGTCCCTGTCACGGTTCCGCTTGCATCCACACCGCACATAATGATAAGATCCTTACCGTAGCCCGTTGTTTTGAGCTTAAACACGCAACCGCCGCCGTCTTCACGGTAGGCCTCCGTCACAGTATCGGGCGCCCCCTCAGGCAGAAGCACCGACACAAAATTCACACCCTCCGGCATCACCTGCTGTAACGCTTTTTGCGTGGCCTTTCTTTCATTTTCGGCGATCACGGGAGAGGTGGCGTAATGCGTAATTGCCATCAGGAGCGCCATCACGGCACAGATCGAAACAAGCACCAACGTATTCTTAAGACCCGTCTTCATACCGTCTTTCCCCCTTTTCCAAACACATGGCGTCTTGTCAGGCGATCGATATAGGGTGTTAAAATATTCATAAACAAGATCGCAAACGAAACGCCCTCGGGATACGCACCGAAATAACGGATCAGCACGGTAATAAGCCCTGCCCCAACGCCAAATATCACGCGCCCGACAGGGGTCACGGGTGACGTTACGTAATCGGTTGCCATAAAAACAGCACCCAGCAGCAGGCTGCCCGACATGACCTGCCCCATCGCCTCGTAGGCATCAAAGCCCTCAAGCAGAAAGCAAAGCACCAACGCGCAAGCGATAAATGAAACGGGAATATGCCACGTGATCACGCGGCGGAAAAGCAAATAAGCAAATCCAAGTAAAATCGCCAGCGTGCAGGTCTCACCGATCGTACCGCCGTATATGCCAAGGAAAAGCCGATAAAGGGGCACTATGTGTGCGCCCTCTGCCAAGGGCGTAGCGGTGGCCACGGTATCCACGATCGTCGGCATGCAGGGCGAGATCATCGCGTCAAACGAAACCAGCATCAACACGCGTGCGGCAATGGCGGGATTGACCAGATTGTATCCAAGCCCACCGAACAGGCACTTGACCACTACGATCGCAAAAAAATCACCTGCAACGATCTGCCACAAAGGAATGTTCGCGGGCAGATTCAGGGCCAACAGCAGTCCCGTTACAGCGGCACTGCAATCACCGACGGTCTGCTCCTTTTTCATTAAAACGTTAAAAAGTGCTTCAAAGCCAACGGCACAAGCAACCGAAAGTGCGACAACCAACAACGCGCGTGCGCCGAAAATGATCGCCCCCGCCACCGTTGTCGGCAGCAAGGCAATCAGCACGTCACGCATAATGCCCGCGGTGGAGCGGCCGCTATGTATATGAGGGGAGACCGAAAGAACTGTTTTCTGACTCATTTCTGGCCACCCTCCTTTGCTTTTTCTTCGCGCAAAAATACTTTGGCCAGCTTATTGTTCTGCACCAAGGGGCGATTAGCGGGGCAAACAAAGCTGCAGCAGCCGCATTCCATACAAGTCATCACGGCAAGCTCCTCAAGCAATGTCGCATCACGGCGCTCAAGCGCGGTAGCGATCATAAAGGGAGCCAAGCCAAACGGGCAATGATTCACACACGAGCCACAGTGGATACAGGGCGTCGCCTTCGGCATTTTCGCCTCGCGCGCGGTCAACGCCAGCAAGGCATTGGTGTTTTTTAAAACAGGGGCACTGTCGTCAGGCGCGGTAATACCCATCATCGGGCCGCCGTAAAGCAGCTTATGCGGTGGCTGCACATACCCGCCGCAAAACGCAACGATGTCTGCCATTGAGGTGCCGATTGGCACCAGCACGTTTTGCGCGTGCTTCACCGCACCCCCCGCCACGGTCACGCATTTTTCCACCAACGGCATACCCGTTTGCAAATACGCGCCCACAGCAGCCAAGGTCGTACAGTTCAGCACCACACACCCCATGTCGATCGGCAGCTTGCCTGTCGGCACTACACGACCCGTGGTGTGGTAGATCAACACCTTTTCTCCGCCCTGCGGATAGGTGGCGGGCAGCACCTGCACCGTCAATGCAAGCACGTCGGCAAGCTCGCTTGCCAAAGCACGCATTGCAGCAATAGCCGCAGGCTTATTGGCTTCAATGCCGATCACCGCACGGCGCGCACCAAGCCATTTAGCCAGCGCTTTCAAGGCTGCTGCCATATCGGCACCGCGCGTTTGCATCGTTTGGGTGTCACTCGTCACATAGGGCTCGCACTCGGCGCCGTTGATCACCAGATATTCCATTTTTTCGGGGGGCACGTTTAATTTAACGTGCGTAGGAAATCCCGCGCCGCCAAGACCAACGATACCGCTGCTCGCAAGCGCTTCCAGCAGCGCCTCGCGCGAGGTGATAACGGGCGGGGCGATCGCATCCGCAACCGTCATTTCTCCATCGGATTCGATCACCACCGCCTTGGTAGTAGCTCCGCTTGATAAAAGAAAATCCTGCACGGCAACGACCTTGCCCGACACGCTGGAAAACACAGGCGACGACACGGGCCCCGCTGCTGCACCGATCATAGTACCGACGCAAACGGCATCGCCGACCTTGACCTGCACCTCGGCAGGTCGCCCGATGTGCATCGCCATCGGCAACACGACACGCGTAGGCGGCGCCATGCGTATGGGCTTGATATGCGCCGTATCCTTTTTGTGGGGCGTATGGACCCCGTGGAGAGAAAACAATTTCATCATCTAATTCCTTTACTGCATCAAAACTTACTACATCGCCGACTCAAAACGTCAAATACCACAAATCACAACAAAATAACCGTTTTTAGTTCTAAAATCAACATAATTTTAACACACAATCGGTAAAAAGTCAACATTATGTGTCAAATTGCCACAAAAATCAACGAATTTTTGGCAAAATGCAGCATGCAGCGTGCCGCCATATGTATTCTTTTAACAATACCTCTGCCTGTTTATGAAAATTTTGTTATCAAAGCACATTTTTTGCTTGTAAAATTACAATTCTCAGCCGGTAGTATAAGATCTCAGAGCCGTATTTCTCCCACACCCGCAGAGAAATACGGCTCATTCAAAAAATCATGTCAAAAACGGTGCCAGCGCGTCGGCAAACAAGTGACCTAATTTTATTTCGCTAAGTGCATCGTAATGTGCAAGATCGGGTGTACCCTCAGGCTCCTCTGACCGTGTAAGCCCCGCCGCCACGGTATCGACGATCACATTCATCGGCGACCGGTCAGCCACCGTGCGCTTTGCTTGATTGACCAACCCACAATGTACCCAGAAGGAGGGATCATTAGCAATATACGCATCGGCAAAGGCCATTCCCTCCTGCGGTGCATAGCACTTAAACTCCGCACGGATATCCTTTATAAAATCAGCAAGATAGATCCCGTAATCGGCGGCAGCCTCTGCTGTGCAGGAATCCGACTCACCCTGCATCCAGCACATGCCCTTTACCGTGATATCGTAATCCTTTTTTTCAAGATAGGCAAGCGAGGCTTTTACGTATGCCACAAATTGAAGATAGAGCTCCCCCGTTTCTCCCTGCGCGGAGGGTGAGCGCCATTGCTCATACAAATTAGTACCGCCCCACGCACATTTGATAATAAAAAAGGTTTCGTCGGGGTAGGCCTCGTGCAGCCTTTCGGCAAGCCCCAGTTCAGGCCCAAAATACCCCTCGTGCTCCCCTTGCAGCACACTGCACTTCACAAACCCCTCGGAGCACCGTCCGCCTGCAAGATAGTTGATATAGACGTTATCATAGCCGTTTTGATATTCGGCATATTTTTCGGGAATAGACTTTTGCTGCAAATAATCGTCACGGCTGCTGCCCGAGGCATTGGATTGCCCGCCGAGCAGGATCACCGTAGCCTCTTTGCCCTGCCCGTCCGCCAGGGTATCCTTGACGGTAAAGGTGATTTGATTTTTCAGATATACGCGTATGAAAAGGGGCGCACCTGCGATCAAAAGCACCGCACAAAAAAGGCAAATAACCCCCACTGTGATCTTTTTTTGCTTAGTCATAAACATCCCCGCTTTGCATTCGCAAACAAATTAGCATTGCTATACCTTGATTGTAGCAAAAAAGCCGCGCTGTGTCAAGTGCTGCCCTGCACGGCGGCCCCTGTCACATTGCGGCTTTTTTAAGTGCTTCGGTTTTGCTTGCTCCGATCGGAGGAAGTGATTGAAAACACCCTCTCACAGGCTTGTCACCCACTCAAATACCATTTTTCCAAGCACAGAATCTCCCAACTCGTCTACCCGTGTATTATAAGAGCAATGCTTGCCGTGCATCAAACGATACGTGAGCTTGCTTTCATCGTAATCAAAATGTCGTAAAGCAGCCCGCACAAGCTGTATCTGCTCAAAGCGGCTCGGCATATCATCGTCAGCCACCACCAGCATCATCGGCGGATACGCTTGCGCATCGCTGATATGATATAAGGGTGCCGTGTCGTCAACGATCACACGGCGACTGTCAATTCCGCGCTCACGCAACACGTTAAAATGAGCGGTCGGCTGACCTGCATCGTGAAAATAACCCACAACGGGTATTGAAAATTCTCCACATTCACCATACCAACGCGCGTCAAAGCAAAGCATCATAGATAAATAAGCACCGGCTGAGCTACCGCCCACAAAAAGCCGCTTACACGTGCCGTACGCGCCGATATGGCAAGAGACCCAATGCACTGCGGCGGCCGCATCGCGCACGAAATCAGGATATGCGGCACACGGATATTTGCGATAATCGGCAGCAGCCACCGCAATGCCGTGTGCCGCTAACCACGGGGCGATCGTCTTAACCGCCGCATTTCCCTTGTGTCCGCTCTCCAGTCCGCCACCATGAAAATATACAAACACGTCAAACACCCGTTCATCAGGCAAATACAGATCAAGGCAAAGCTGCTCACTTCCGCGCTGCGCGTAACAAATATTTTCAAGCAGTTTCATCTCAGCACCTCAAAGAAAGCAGGAAAGCAACCAAAAGAGCGTCGGGATCGTGAGTATCGACAAAAGCGTTGTACCAAGCGTAAATACCACCGCATTTTCCACGTCGCCGCCGTAATTATCAGCAAATGTAGAAGCCAGCCCGGCTGTTGGCATTGCAAACGCAATGAAAAAGCCGAGAACCATGTCGCTGTTGAATACACCGCCCACCAGCGTCCTGCACGCCAACAGCACACCGACGATCACCGCGGGGAACAAAATCAGCTTCAGCGCCGATACGTAATACCCCTTGCACGACGTAAAGAGCGTTGAAAGCCTGACTGTTGCCAGCTTCATGCCAAGAATGGTCATGGAGATCGGCGTCACGATCCCGCTGAAATGGTCGGAATATGTGCTGATCTCGGGAACGTATTGCTTCACGTTGAGCAAATTCAACACAATACCCACCAAAAAGGCAATCAGAATAGGATTTAAAAAAGCTTTTTTCAGACTGATGCTGCTTTTATCGCCGGAGATCAGATACGCCCCCAGCGTATACATCATCACATTGGTGACAATGTTCAGAATGACCAAAACAACAAATACCCCCGAGCTCTTACCGAACACGGCGACCGCCAAGGGAATACCGAGAAAGCCGTTGTTGGAAAACACCGCGCAAAACCGCATCATACCGTTGGTCTTGTGTTCCTTTTCCGACGCACAAAGCGGCAAGGAGGCAAAAAACATGGCAAGCGTATAGGCAACGCCAAGTGCCAGAACGATCAACAGTTGCACCAGCAGCTCGCCACCAAGCGTTAAGTTATTGACCGTGCCCGAAAGAATAAGAAACGGCATGCCGACGTACATCAGTATCTTGGAGATCACGCCCGATTGCTCCTGCTTCAGTATACCGCACCGAACCAACAAATAACCGGGAACAGCCAGTGCTGCAAATAAGATCACATTGCGTAGCATAATCAAAAAAGCGTCCATTTTGTATTTCCCCCTTTTTTGTCATTATAACATGCTTTTATCATCATGTAAATAATAACATTAAATATGCCACCATCACTTGAAAGTGATGGTGGCATATGCTATAATAAAACAAAAAAGGAGGGCTCACATGGAACTGTTACAGCTCAAATATTTCACCGAAGCGGCCAAAAACGAAAATTTATCGGCAACCGCAAAAAAATTCATGGTGCCTCCATCGGCCGTATCTCAAAGCATCAAGCGCTTAGAAAAGGAAATGGGGTGCGATCTGTTTATCCGACAAGCCAACCGCATTCATCTGAGCCCTAAGGGGGGGATTTTTTACGAAAAGGTATCCAAGGGATTGCAGCTTCTCAACGATGCAAAGGAGGAGCTCACCGACGAGGGCACCCACGGCACCGTCAAGCTTTCCATTTTTATCAACCGCAGATTGGTCATGCAAACGGTAGAAAAATTCAGTCGTCAATATCCCGAGATCAATATCGTTACCAAATATACAGCCGCGCCCACAGAGGACGATTTTGATCTGATCATCACCGACAAGATGCCCCATGAGGAGGCTTATTCCGCAGTCAAGCTGCTCGAAGAAAGTATTTTACTGGCTGTGCACCGCGAAAATCCCTTAGCCAAGGCAACCGTCATTACCGCACAAGCTCTCTCACAAGTACCCTTCATCTGCACCAATCAAAGCAGCAGCCTATCCGACATCACCGAAAATATCTGCACCCGTCTTGGCTTTTCTCCGCACGTTGCCATACGTAGCGACGACCCGTATTATATCAGAAAATGCGTAGAGCTGGGGCTGGGCGCCACGTTTGTGCCCACGCTCTCCTGGCAAGGGCAGTTTTCGGAAAACGTGGTGCTGAAAAAGGTCACCGACGACACCCGCACCACCTATGCCTACCGCAACAGGCAAAAATACTTTTCAAGGCCCGCGGCGCTATTTTTAAAGATGCTGGAAGAGGAATTTTCAGCGCCCTTGCTTTTTTGATAATTCTTTGATAATTTCAGTGTCTCCCCTTGACACGGGCGGCCGAATCCATTAAAATGAAACTGTTGAATTTTATCTTAAAGGAGAACACAAACATGGCAAACGTATGTGTCATCACCGGCGGCGGCTCCGGCATGGGGCTTGAGGCTGCCAAATTTATGCCTAAAGACAAAATTATCGTTTTGTCGGGCAGAACCCTCTCAAAGCTTGAGGGCGCTGTTGAGGAGCTCAAAGCCCTGGGCTTTGAGGCTTACGCCAAGACCTGCGACACCTCCAAGCGCGAAAGCGTCAAGGAGCTGGTGGATTTCGCCGTATCGCTTGGTACGGTCAAAAACGTCATCAACTCCGCAGGTGTTTCCCCCGCGATGAAGGGCACCCAGGAAGGGATCCTGCGCATCAACGCACTGGGCACGGTGTACATCAACCAGGAATTCTCCAAGGTCATGGAGCCCGGCAGCGTCATCGTTGACGTATCCTCCAACTCCGCTTACGTTCTCCCCTCCTTCCTGATCAACAAAAAGGTGTATGCCTTAGCTGAAACCGACGAGGAGACCTTCCTCAAGAAGCTGGTCAAGAAGAGCAATCTTGCCAAGGGTGAGTATCAGCGCAAGGGCTTTGCCTACTCGCTTTCCAAGAATTTCGTGGTATGGTATGCCAAGAAATGCGCCTTTGAGTACGGCAAAAAGGGCATTCGCGTGGTATCCCTCAGCCCCGGCCTCATTGCAACCGATATGGGCAATATGGAAAAGGAAGAGGGCGGCATGCTGATCCCCTTCTCCGCTGAGGAGCGTATGGGTAAGCCCGAAGAGCTTGGCTACGCACTCGCGACCGTTGCCGATGAGCGCAACGGCTACCTGGCAGGCGTTGACGTGCTCTGCGATGGCGGCAGCACCAGCGGCATGAAGGAATTCAAAAAGAAAAAATAACCGCAAGGCAAAACGGACGGCAACTGCCGTCCGTTTTGCTTTATCGCACTTATCGAATACGTCTTTTAAAATTGCCAAATACCTCGTTTACCTTTTCAAAGCTTACCATCTCGGAGGGAGGCTTTTCGTTAGCTCCATTACAACACAGATCGGCAGAGAAAACAAGTTCTCTGCCGAAATTTATGTGTATCCGTAGGGGAGGCCTGCGGTCTCCCGCGGGCGAACACAGTTCGCCCCTACCGTGTTCCGAAAACATCCTTATGAGAAACTGCGCAAGGCGGTGCCTTTTTTAGATGCCGCGTTATATTGCAAGAGAAAGAGAACTGAAACCTCCGCGAAATTGCCCCACTAAAACCTGATGATAACGTCGCCTCGGTGAAAGGTTTTTAATGATTCAAAATCCACTCCAAAGCGCCTTGTATGTGAAGATCCCACCATTTCCAAGAGTGATCTCCTTCGGATGATTCAAATTTATGAGAAACGCCAAGCTCCGTCAAATGCTGATCAAACGAGCGGTTTACCTCAATCAAACTATCCTCTGTTCCACACCACATATATAGTTTTGGAAGCTGCTTCCCTTCACCCTTTGCTTTTGAAGTAAGTGCGTACAGATCGTGTTCGCTTCCCTCAAGCTCCAGAGGACTATTCATATTGAATCCAAAAATGCTCCTCCACTCGTTTAAGTTGCAAGGGCGGCCCTTTCTCGTAATATCGAGCGATCCCGACAGAGAAATGCAAGATCCGTATTGCTCAGGACATGAAAATGCCATCTTTATAGCGCCATATCCTCCCATCGAAAGCCCCGCCACTATGTTATCTTCACGCCTTTGACTCATTTGACTGAAGGTTCTAAAACACAGCTCAGGCAGTTCTTTTGTAATGAATGAAAAATAATTAGCATCGTACGCTGTATCGGTATACCAGCTTCTATCCGCGTTAGGCATTATCACTGCAAGACTGTGCTTTTTCGCATAGCGCTCGATTGAAGTATATCTCATCCAACCTGTGTTATCATCTGAAAGTCCATGCAAAAGCCACAACGTTTTGTACGAAGTATCGTTTTTTTCATTTTTATCGGGAAGCAAAACAAACACCTGAGTATGCCGTTTCAGTTCGATAGATTTAAAATTCATTTCTAAAAACATATCGCAAATTCTCCTCAAATCAAGTATTCAATCATATTATAACATAAAAATTTCAATATGAAAACATTAAAATGCGACGAATACTACAAAAAAACCTCGAAAACTAGCGTTTTCAAGGATTTGGGTGATGCGAGTAAAAGGACGTTGCCCCGCTTTCTGCGGCTATGCCGCAGACGCTTAAAGAATGCCTTGATGCCCGAACGGCATCATTTTGCAAGCAAAAACGGCATTCTTTTCTGCCGCCGTATCCTTTCACAAAAGCCCATCATCGCAAGCGGCGGCAGGGCTCAAGCCGATACCTGCGGCAAAAGAAAAATGGCACCCAATCGGGTGCCATTTTTCTTTTGGTGCGGGTAAGAGGACTTGAACCTCCACGAAGTTGCCCCCACTAGAACCTGAATCTAGCGCGTCTGCCAATTCCGCCATACCCGCATATTTGTGCGGGTGTGGTGGAATGGACCGCCTATACCCGCATATTTGTGCGGGTGTGGTGGAATGGACCGCCTATACCCGCGTATTTTGTCGCGTAAAGCTTGCTTTACGTTGGTCTGAGTGACACGACTTGAACGTGCGGCCTCTACCACCCCAAGGTAGCGCGCTACCAACTGCGCCACACCCAGATTTTCTGCGACCTACATATTTTAGCATAAAGAAAATAGATTGTCAAGGGTTTTTTAAAATTTTTTTCGTTTTGTTTAAAAACCGAATTTTACCCTGTTTTTTTGCGCTTTTTATTGCTTTTTGCCACACTTTCCGTTATACTATAAGTGACACCCACCACAAGGAGGTAAATCTGATGATTCCCTTTTATTTGATCTATTTAATGATGCTCACCGTGATCACGCTGGTGCTGTACGGTACGGACAAGCACCGTGCACAGGTCAATGCCTGGCGCATCCCCGAAAAGGTACTGCTCGGTGCCTCCCTGCTCGGTGGCGCTGTGGGTGGCTTACTCGGTATGCAGCTGTTTCGTCATAAGACAAAGCACCGGTACTTCACTGTTATCAATGTAGTGGGGCTGGTTTTGCACACTGTAGTGCTGTTTTTACTGATTGCCAAAATCTGAAAAGCCATAAAATAAAAAAGCGCCGTGGGGCACCTGCGATAAAGCAGTATCAAATTGAATACTACCTACCGAAAGGAAAAGGACGAAGAATTGTTAAAATTCCTCGTCCTTTTTTCTTGACAAGCACTGCATTTGTGGTCACAAACGCATGTAGTGAAATGTTTTGCTTTCGCAAAACGTGAAATAATGTGCTATTGCAC
>SVTG01000012.1 GCA_015063895.1 Oscillospiraceae bacterium
GACTGTATGGACTTTTACGACGGCGCACCCTCTCAGGCGCAGTCGTTTAAACCGAAAATTTTGTAATAGGAGGGAAAACGATTATGCCGAACATTAAAAGTGCCAAAAAGCGTGTAAAGGTTACCGCGGCAAAAACTCTGCAGAACAAGATCTTCCGCACGCAGATGAAAACTGCTATGAAGAAGTACGAGGCTGCTGTGGAGGCCGGTGACGTAGCACTTGCACAGGAGACCTACAAGGCAGCTGTAAAGAAGATCGATATGGCTGTTACCCGTGGTATCATCCACAAGAACACTGCTGCTCACAAGAAGAGCCAGTTCACCAAAAAGCTCAACGCAATGGCTTAATTGCCGCAAAAAAATACGGAAGCCTTTTAACCCGAAGGCTTCCGCTTTTTTATTTTTAAAAGAAATAAACGGCGCAGGGATGCGTTGCTCCTCAAAGACGAATTTCGCCTTTTGCGGTGCGCCCTTCCTTGCTTCTTTCTTTTAAAACTTTTCTTTAGTCTTTCGCTTTGCGTTTTTACCGGTGCTGAAATGCGTTGCACAAATGGCATATTCGGAAAAATCTCTCCACTTGACATGGAAACGATTTAAATATATAATAATACGTAATGATGATAACCGATTTACCAAAAGGAGTTCCCTGTTATGTATTACCGCAGCATCAACGAGATGGTTGGAGGCACGCCCCTTTTTGAGCCTACTAACTATAATGAAAACAATGCGCCGAGCGGCAAGCTACTGCTGAAATTAGAATGCTTTAACCCTGCGGGCAGCGCTAAAGACCGTGTGGCACTTTCCATGATCCTCGCGGCCGAGGCCGCGGGCAAGCTAAAGCGCGGTGCCACGATCATCGAGCCCACCAGCGGCAATACGGGCATCGGCCTTGCCGCCATTGGCGTACCGCGCGGCTACCGCGTCATTTTGACCATGCCCGACACGATGTCCGCCGAGCGGCGCCGTTTACTTTCAGCATACGGTGCCGAGATCATACTCACCGACGGCGCGCTTGGTATGCAGGGGGCCATTGACAAGGCAAACGAGCTTGCCGCTACCATTGAGGGCAGCTTTATCCCCTCTCAGTTTGATAACCCGGACAATCCCACGGCACACCGCACGACAACCGGTCCCGAGATATGGGCTGACACCGAAGGGCAGGTAGATATTTTGGTGGCCGGCATCGGCACGGGGGGCACGATCTCGGGCACGGCAAGCTTTTTAAAAAGCAAAAACCCCGCCCTCCGTGCCGTAGGCGTTGAGCCTGCCGCCTCCCCCCTGCTCTCGGGCGGGAAAGCGGGCCCACACGGCCTTCAGGGCATTGGTGCCAACTTCGTACCGCAAAACCTTGACCGTACACAAATTGACGAAATTTTGCCCGTCAGCGAAGCCGACGCCTTTGCGGCGGCACGCGCCCTGGCCAAGGCCGAGGGCATTTTGGTGGGCATTTCCTCGGGGGCGGCGCTGCACGCCGCCACCGCGCTTGCCAAGCGCCCCGAAAACCGCGGCAAAACGATCGTAGCGATCTTGCCCGACGGCGGCGACCGCTATCTTTCCACCCCACTTTTTGAAGTATAAGAAAAACCGAGCCGATTGCAATCGGCTCGGTTTTTTATATTTAAAAATGATCGCGGATCGCCTTCACGTCGGCAAGCAGAGGCTGCGCCTTGGTGGCACATTCATCATGCTCCACAACACTCAGCCACATACACGAGCCGAGCATCGGTCCTATACGGCGTATGATCTGATAGTTGCCGCCGCAAAGCAACAAAAACGGCACCTTCAGGTGCTTTTTCAAAAGCAAGGAAACCCCCATCAGCTCGATCTCCTGCTCAGGGTAGTCAGCATTGGTTACGATCTTTACCACGTCGGCGCCGCGTGCCTGCTGAGCAAGGGCGATCTCCAGCACACGTGCGGGGGGTAAATACTTGCGTGTATGCGAGGACATCAGTACAAGCGCACCCTTTTCGTGCAAAGCCTTGATCAACTTTTTTTGCTGCTTGATCGCGCGCACGTTATCGGTCAACTCGTCAGAGTGAGGGGCAAACAGATCCCCCATCACGTCAACCAGCGTAGCGCCGGCTTCGGCGATCGTCAAAAGCCCCTCGGCCAGCTCCTCATCGCTTTTTCCCTCGTTACTGCGACTCCGATAATGTGTCACGTACGTAGGGCGCCCCTTAGTGGCGGCAAAAATACGACGATACTCCTCTTTTGTTTGCAGCTCGCGCGGAAAACGGCAGGTCTGGATCCCCAGCATCTCCGCACCCATCGCATTTGCCCTTTCGATCAGGGCGATCGCACCGTCGGGTGTCGGGGCCTGCACCATTGTCGTCAGCAAAGGCTTTTGCGTGGCGTGAAAGAGCTCTTTTTTCATTATGACACCCCCTTACATCACGTATCTGCCGCCGTCCATCAAAAAGGTCGTGCCCGTGACCGAGCGCGCCTTATCGGAGGCAAGATACAGCATCATATCAACGATCTCCTGCGGTTCGGCAGGATAACCTAACAGCGTTTTCATACCCGCCATACCGGGACGGGTCATCACAGGCCCGGGGGCGATACAGCACGCACGGATACCGTAGGGTGCACCTGCCCGTGCAAGCGATTTTACCGTACCCGTCATCAGCGCGCTTTTTGAGGTCGCGTAGCCAATGCTACCCGCACTTCCCTCCGCGCCCGTAATAGAGCCGAGGTGAATGATCACTCCGCTGCGCTGCTTTACCATTTGCTGCATCACGGCGTGCTCAAAATAGAGCACCGCCTTCAGATTCATATCAATGCTGAAATCGATCGCGGAGATCGGCTGCTCAAAAAAGTTTTTGTCTTCAAGCCCGAGAATACGGCGCTCAGCGCCGCCCGCACACGGGATCAGCACGTCAATGCTGCCAAAGGTCTTCACAGCCTCATCACGGCAGGCAACGACCTGATCGTATTTGGTGGCATCGGTATGGCAGCCGATCACATTTGCCGTGATCTCACGTACTGCACCAACCGCGCTCTCAAGCCCCTCTTTGTTGATATCTGCCAGCACGATATTGGCACCTTTCTCTGCGAAGCACTTTCCCGCAAGAAATCCCATACCGGAGGCACCACCTGTAATCAAAACCGTTTTATTTAAAAATTCCATATCTGTTCCTCACTTTAATACTCTTTCAAAAAAGCGGCACTTTTATATCACGTGCCACGACTTCACAGATGCAAAAGGTGCGTGCGGTCTTTACCAGGTCATAACCACCTTGCCCGCGCTCTTACCCTCGCGAAGCAGGGCATGTGCCTCATTTGCCTCGGCAATGGGCATCACGCGCCAGATGGTGGGGCGCACCTTGCCGCTTTCCACCAGGGGCCAGATATCCTTTACGAGCTTTGCAAGGATCTCTGCCTTGAAGGCGGGTGTTTTGCTGCGCAGAGTGGAGCCGATCAGACGGATATTTTTCATAAACATCGTGCGCATATTAACGGGCGAAATATCGCCTGCGAGCGTGGCGATCATGATCCATTTGCACATATACGCTACGTGCGGGAAGCATTCGCCGACCTTCGCGCTGCCAAGACAGTCGATGGCGAGATTTAAGGGGCGCCCTGCCTCTGCCTCGCGCCTGAGGACCTCAACGATATCCTCCTTTGAGGTATCCACGATCACGTCGGCTCCCAAGTGCTGAATGCTTTGCGCCGCTTTCTCGTTTAACACCGTAGTGATCACGCGAAGGCCAAAGGCCTTTGCCATTGGGATCACCACGCTGGCAAGACCGCTGGCACCTGCATGCATCAGAAAGGTCTGCCCCGCCTTGGCACCGCCCTCTACAAACAAATTCAAATATGCAGTGGCAAAGGCCTCGGGCAACGCGGCCGCCTCAATGGCAGAAACACCGACGGGGATCGGCATAACCATTCCCTGCTCCACTGCCACGTATTCGGCGTAGCCACCGCCACCAAGCAAGGCGCAAACACGTGCGCCGATCTGCCATTTGCCGCTTTTTTCAGCCTCGGGAGAAAGGGCTACGATCTCGCCTGCCACCTCAAGCCCCGGCCAATCAGGACACCCGGGAGGGGGCGGATACGTGCCCTCGACCTGCATCAGGTCGGCACGGTTGACAGCAGCAGCCTCCACCTTGATCAGCACCTCGTCGGCACGCAGGGTGGGCATGGCTACCTCACGCATTTCAAGTCTTTTATCATCGGTAATTACAATGGCTCTCATTTATAAAACCTCCCTGTATTGATAATTTGATTGTATCATATTGACGAGTCAAGTAAAATATGTTATACTGTCAAAAAACGAAACTATTCTATCACGGAGGCTGTTATGCAGGATATCACCGCCGCATCAAGGCTGCTGTTTTTCAAGACCGAGCGTTACCGTTTTTCACACACGAGCTCATTTGACACCTCAAATCTGCCCCGTCCGCAATTTTGCCTTGGGCTGGTGCTCGCGGGCCACGCCGTCTATCACGATTGCATTTACGGCTGTGACGTAGAGGTGGGGGTAGGCGATCTTATTTTCGTACCCATCGGCGCACGCTATATTTCAAGCTGGCAGGGTGACCCGGATATTGAATACGTCAGTATGCATTTCGTATTTGACCAGTCGGCCGTGTTTACCAAAGCACAGGGCTTTACTCTGCAGCGTGTCAAGGTAGAGGATTTTGCCGCCACTAAGGCAGTATTTTTGCACGCGCTTGAGAATTATGCAGGCAACGAGGTGGCACGACTAAAGGTTCTTGGCGATTTTTATACGCTGCTGTGCTCTCTTTTTCCACGCCTCACACGCGGCAATCAAGCACAGCTTGACGCGCGCGTTTTCCGCGCCGTTTCTTACATTGAAACACACTACAAAGAGGAAATCAGTGTAGAAGATCTGGCAAAGGTCGCCAACATGAGCGTTTCGCGCTTTTTCCCGCTCTTTCGCGCTTCCCTTCAGCTCTCCCCCATTGAATATATCAATCACTACCGCATCAACCGCGCCATCATTTTGTTAATGGGCAGCGAGCGGCACTCGATCGAAGAAATCAGCGAGGCAACGGGCTTTCAGTCCTCGGCTTATTTTCGCCGTGTATTTAAAAAGATCACAGGTCAATCACCGCGCGCATACCGTGAAGCGGGTATACAATAAAAAAGCCGCGCAGCGTCACACGTTGCGCGGCTTTTTCAACCCATATTGATAAACTGCTGCGGCAAGCACCAACACCAACGCAAAAAGCCAAAGCGCGTGCACCCAGACAGCCAAAAACAGCACCAAAGAAGCGAGCGTCAACAGCCACCAATGAGCCGTACGCAGCGACAGTACGGCAAGCGTGAGAAAAACACAAGCAAGCAAGAAAAAAGCAGTGGCGGCAAACGGCTCTGCACCCGTTAAATGCTGTGAAAGATAGGGGGCAAGATCACCGATCGGATCCACGCCCCAAAAGAGCAAGAGATTTCGCAATGCCGTATAGCCCATCAACCAAATAACGCCAAGCGGCAGTAAAAAACGCGGAAAAAGCGGTCTTTCGCTCCCTCGCCGCGCCAAAAGGAAGGCACGCAGATCAAAGCACAAAAAAACGAGCGTAGCCACAAAGACCGCAGGATTATACGTAACGGCAGTAAGAAAATCCAAACGGAACACCGCCATAAAGGCTCGGGTGCCACCACAAAGCGGACAGTATAAATGGAGTACGTCGTGCATAAAGCAGTGGTAAGGCATCTCAGGCAACAAATACAGCACCACCACACCGTAAAGCGCAAAGGCCACCATTGCCAAAAGTAGAATGCAGTGCCCAAAAAGCCATCTTCTCATTGCGCTATCACGCTTTAACACGGTTTTCCCCCCTTTTTAATATACTGCATAAAGTATAACATACTCCAAGATAAAAAGCAAGTAAAAGGTTTTTTTCGCCAAGGGTTGCATTTTTCGGCAAATTGCGCTATAATAGAACCAACGAGATGAAAGGAGATTGTTTATGAATTACGATCCAAACAACTCTTACGATACGCAAAACGGCGCGGGCGCCGACCTTGATCATAACACACAAACGCCAACAGCCCCCCAACAGCAGGGACAGCAAGGCACTTGGCAGCAAGGCCAGGGGAGCTGGCAACAGCCTCAAGGCACTTGGCAGCAGCCGCAAGGCACCTGGCAGCAAGGCCAGGGTAACTGGCAGCAGCCACAGGGCACCTGGCAACAAGGCCAGGGTAACTGGCAGCAGCAAAACCAGGGCGCTTGGCAGCAAAGCCAGGGCGCTTGGCAGCAGCCAAACGCACCCTACTATCCCCCTGCGCAAGCACCAAACGAGAGCAACGACGCCTCAACCTCGAAGACCCTTGGTATCGTTGGGTTGATCTTAGCGCTTGTATGTTGCCCTCTTGCCGGTCTGATACTCGGTATTCTTGCCTGCACGCGCGCCAAGCGCGCCAAGCAGACCATGGGCTTTGAGCCGCCCGATGCAGCTACGGGCCGTGTTTGCGGCATTGTTGCCATTGTAGTCGGAGCACTTTCTATGTTTTCCTCTGTTCTGATCACGGTGATAGAAATATTGCTGTTAGCATAATAAAAACCGCCTCGCGCTTGGCGCGAGGCGGTTTTTGCGTTTAAATAACGGTCAGGCCCCAGAAGCCGATCACAAACAAAAATACCACAAGCATAATGCCCGTATAAGCAATACGGCGATGGAGCTCACGCTCGATCATCGTGGCGACAAAGCCGATAATATAAGCAACGGTGGTACCGATAGCGGCAAGCAGGGTCATGACCCGCATAGCAAAATAAAACGAGGAAAGTGCGCTCGCCCCCATACGGGCAGCAACCAAAACCTGCACACCGACGAAAGCTGCCAGAAGCAAGGCCAGCAGCTGCGGTATCAGCACCACGGCGCGCTCGGATCTATCGCCGTTATAGCGGTCGGTGATATACCGCAACAGTGCAAATACACCGCTGATCAAAAACCACGCCATCAGGAGCAACAGTAAGCCGTAAAGCAGGGCTGCGGGTACACGGGAAAGATAGAACGGCAACGCCGTGTAGGTATCTCCCGAGGCGGTGACAACAGCACTGACCTCACCCTCATGATCCAGCAAAAACTGCACGACGGGGCGGTTTGTATCCGCATCGGCATCGGCAAACACGCCGCGCGCGATCTGCACCAGGCGCATATCAAGAAATTGCAGGGTACCGTCATCGTTAGCGCGCACACTCACACGTTTCTGCGCAATCGAAAGGCGCCCGACAAAGGTGCGGTACTCCGCATCAGCGCTCACATACGTGCCGCGCAGATCCTTCAAGTCAAGCATTTCGCCGTCGGGAAGGGTTGCAGAAGCAGTGCCAAGCGGCATATAAGCTGCGGGAAAATCAAGCAGCACCGTATCACAGACGTTGGCAAGCACCAAAGCGCTACTGCCGCTTGCTGAGTCAAAGGAAAAAGAAAGGCTGAAATACGGTGTGGCGGTTTGCAGCACGGCGCGCGTGCCGACTGCGGTCAGCACCATACCGCCCATACCGAACGCGTCGCCCGATGCGGTAGCAAGCAGCTGGTCTCTCACCGAGGCACCTTCAGCGCAAGCAAGCCAGCCAAGAAACCGTGAGAGGTCAGCGGCAGTAGAGAGTGCACCCGTAGCAGGATACAGACCTGCATAGCTGCGCCCACCACGGGGAGCCTCGGTAAAGCTACCGTCTGCTTGATATATATAACCCGTTGCAGCCTTTTCGGGCTGCTCCTTATCGGTAAAATGCAACACCGTTTGTTGCATACCAAGCGGCGAAAGGAGCTCGTCCTGTACGTACTGCTCATAGGGCTTGCCCGTTACGTTTTCGATCACAAAGGCCGCCAGCGCAATGCCAAAGGCAGAACGGTGCGTCGCGGTATCGGGCGCAAAAAGCTGCGTAGGCACGTCGGCCAGCAGCGCCTCCTCTAAGCTTTCAAAGGCATGCGTGGGCTTTTCAAAGGAAAGATCAAATATGCGGCCGCCAAAGCCCGCACGGCCTCTTAAAAGCTGACGTGTGGTAATGGGATAGGTGAGCTCTAATTTTTTTACAAAGCGATCGGGCAGATAAGTAGCGATATCGGCATCCAGCGAAAATGCGCCGCTGTTTGCCAATTTCAGTGCGGCCACAGCAACGAAAAGCGCGGAAAAATCGCCGATTTCAAACACCGTATCGGGGGTAACGAGCAGGCGCGTATCAAGATCGGCATAACCGAACCCATCGGCCATTTTCAGCACGCCACCCTCATACAGTACAATGGCTGCACCCGGGGCATCGACACCGACGGCAGCGCTAATGGCGGCTTGCGCCGCAGCTACAGCACCGTCGGCAGGGGCTACGGCGGCAATAGGCATGACGCATGAAAGCAATAGCAACAGCGCCAGCACGAAGGTTATTCGTTTTTTCATGTTCCCCTCCCCTTTATTTTTGATTATGATTGCCAAAAGCAATCGTCCTTAATCCATTTTCTTTGCTTTTTTACGTCGGCGGTAAAATATAACCGCGTGAATGAAGAGCATAGTAAGAGGCAAAAAACCGATATATCCAAACACGGGATACAAAATGCCAATGAGCTCCTGGAAGCCGAACACACCAAAGCAGCACGCCACCGCGGAAATACCGATCATGACGGGCAGCAACACGCTCTTTTTGGCGCCATAGCGCTGCAAAAGGTATTCGCTGATAGCCGACTGGGAGGAAAGGCCCGCAGAAAAGATACCGCAGACCAGCAGCGCAGCATAGATGCCACCCGCCACCACGTGAAGGCGATTGCCCAGCGCCAGCATCGGCATAGCGGCATTGCCTACCTCGGGCGCTGTGGCGATAGCCAGCAGAATCACAGTGGCAAGACCGCCGATCAGCAAGGCGCCCACAAGTGCACCGCGACATGCGGTTTTTGCGTTCTTGACATTCGCACCAAGCGGCACCAGAACAGGCAACGCGCAAAACAGCGAGAAAACTGCGTACGTCACCGCGTCCAACAGCCATATCCCCGTGATCAGCCCTCCCATCTCCATTTTGGGAAAGGAGATCGTATCCGAAACACCGAGCGCGATCAGTGCGATCAGGACAGTAGCAGGCACCATGACGGGCACCACGTAGGACAAAAAGCGCAGCAGCCCACGCACACCAAAAAGCGCGAGAAGCGTAGACAAAACGCAAAAGACGACCGATCCGACGAACGGTAAAAGACCCGTTAACTGTGAGAGCAGCGAGCCAAAGGCAGCCACGCACAGCGTGTAGATCATAAATAAAAATACGACCTCAAATACGGCGACAAAAGCGCGCAGGGGCTTGCAATCAAACCATACCACAATGCTATCCATGCGGTGCTCACCGCTATCAACCGAAAGCGAGAGGATCACGGCACCTGCCACAAAAATAAAAGCCGTAGCGATCAAAAGGGCCAAAAAGCCGATAGGACCCTTGGAGGAAAAGAACTGCACCAGCTCTTGCCCTGACAAATACCCTGCACCGATACAGCAGCCAAGATAGGCAATACCGATGCGGAAGGGGGAAGCAAATCCACAACGTTTTGGTTTATCAGACATTTTATTCACCACCCAGTAAGAGCGAAGCAGCCTCAACGATCATCTGCTTGGCCATCTCAATATCATCAGCATCAAAAGTCGCACCTGCGGCACGCCTATGACCGCCACCGCCGAAGCGGGCAGCCACCGAAGCCACGTCAAAATCACCGTTGGCACGTAAGGACACGCGATAGCGCCCATCGGCAGTGCCGCGAATCGCAGCAGCAATTTCAACACCCGCCACGCACCGTGCCACGTCGATCAACGTGCCAAGATGCTCATCGGCGAGGTGATGCTCCACGCACAGTGTGTGCGGGAAGGTGATCACGGCCAATTTGCCGTTTTCAAGCAGCTGCAAGCGGTCAAAGCCAAGCTTTTCGGCCAGAAGACTTTGGTAAAGCTTTGTTTCAAACAGCTTTTGGGAAACAAACGCCACGTCAACGCCTGCGTCGATCAATGCCGCCGCATGCAAATGTGTGCGACCCGTGACGTTAGAATAGCGAAACGAGCCCGTATCTCCCGCAATCGCCGCGTAAAGGAGCGTTGCCATCTGCTTTGTCAGCGCAATACCCGATAACGCCACAAGATCCTGCACGATCTGGGCACACGCAGCGGCAGCGGGAACCACAACGTGATCGGCATAGGGCTCACCCGTGCCGTGATGGTCGATCATCAGGCAAACACGCGCCCCGTACGCTTCAAAAAGAGGGCCCATTTGTGCCGGTGAAGCGGTATCCACCGAAACAACGCGCGCGTTTTCAAATCCCGCAGGTATGCTCGTCGGTAACGTGCTTCCCTGAAGCCCTGCAGTTAAAAAGCGCAGCCTTTCGGGAATTTCATCGCCCGAAACACAGTATGCCTCACTGCCAAGCGCGCGCAGCAGCAGCGCCAGCGCAAAGGCTGAGCCGACCGCATCGGCATCAGGACGCACATGAAAGGCCACCAGCGTGGGGGCTTTTATTTTTAAAATATCCAATGCTTCGGTAAGACCGAGCGCACGATACTCAGTTTTCATCGTTCGTTTCTTCCTCTTCGCTGATCTCGATCGAGTTCAGCAATTTTGAAATATGGGCACCGTATGCAAGAGAGGTGTCCTCCACAAAGGTAAATTCAGGCGTAGCGCGCAGATTAAGCCGCTGCGCCACCTGGCGACGGATATACCCCGCCGAGGATTTCAGCCCCGCACGGATCTCGCGTGGCTCGCCGCGCATAGCGGAATAATAGACCTTTGCATATTTCAGATCGGGGGTAACCTCAACGCCCGTGATGCTGATAAAGGCATCGCACACGCGCGGATCCTTGACCTCACGCATAATAGCGGCCAGCTCCTTTTGCATCTCGTCGTTGATGCGGCCTCTACGATAATTCGCCATAGCTTATTCCTTCCTCATTTTTGAAAAAGAGGGCTGCCGCAAAGGCAGCCCTCTTTTGTAATCGCTTATTGTGCTGCGTCAACAATAGCGGTAAACTTTTCAGCAACCAGTGACGCACCGCCGATCAGGCCGCCGTCAACATTGGGCTTCGCCAAAAGCTCGGCCGCATTCTTTTCGTTCATAGAGCCACCGTACTGAATGGTGGTGGCCTCAGCCACCTCGGCACCGTAAAGCTCAACAAGAACCTCACGGATCACGCCACAGGTCTCTTCAGCCTGCTCGGGCGTAGCGGTAAGACCCGTGCCGATAGCCCAAACGGGCTCGTATGCGATCACAACGTTCTTCATATCCTCAGCGCTGATGCCTGCAAGGTCAAGCTTGATCTGCATAGCGCACACCTCATTGGTGATGCCCGCTACACGCTGCTCCTTCACCTCGCCCATGCACAAAATAACGCGCAGGCCTGCGGCAAGCGCAGCCTTGGTGCGAAGGTTAACGGTCTCGTCAGTCTCGCCAAAGTACTGGCGACGCTCGGAGTGACCGATGATCACGGTGTCAACGCCGATAGCCTTCAGCATCTCAGCAGACACCTCACCCGTGTAAGCACCCTTAGCGGCAAAGTGCACGTTCTCGGCGCCAATGACGATATTAGAGCCCTTTGCAGCCTCCATTGCGGCAGCAATGGTTACGTAAGGGGCGCAGAAAATGATATCACAGTTATCCTTGCCTGCAACCATAGGCTTGATCTCGTTGATAAAGGCAGTTGCCTCAGCAGGCGTCATATTCATCTTCCAGTTGCCTGCGATTACAGTTCTTCTCTTTGCGGGATTCATTGCAAATTCCTCTCTTTCCTGATATTGGATTATTTGTCAAGCAGGCAAGCAATGCCGGGAAGGGTCTTGCCCTCAAGGAACTCAAGCGAAGCGCCGCCACCGGTCGATACGTGCGTCATCTTATCGGCAAAGCCAAGCTTTTCAACAGCAGCTGCGGAGTCGCCACCGCCGATAATGGAGATCGCGCCACTCTCGGCTACAGCCTTGGCAACAGCCTCGGTGCCTGCAGCAAAGCTATCCCACTCGGAAACACCCATCGGGCCGTTCCAGATCACGGTGCCTGCGTTTGCAAGAACGTCGGCAAAGAGCTTCTGCGTCTTAGGACCAACGTCAAGACCCATCCAGCCCTCGGGAATCGCATCAGAATCAGCGATCATGGTTTCGGTATCGGGCGCGTATGCGCGGCCAAGCTTGTTATCAAGGGGAAGCAAGAACTTCACGCCCTTAGCCTTTGCCTTTTCCATAAGCTCAAGTGCAAGGTCAAGCTTATCATGCTCGCAAATAGAGGTGCCGATCTCCAGGCCCTGTGCCTTGAAGAAGGTATAAGCCATACCGCCACCGACAATCAGGGTATCAACCTTCTCAATGAGGTTGTTGATCACACCGATCTTATCGGAAACCTTAGCACCGCCGAGAATAGCAACAAAGGGACGCTTGGGATCAGCCAGCGCACCACCCATGATGGAAATTTCCTTCTGAATGAGGTAGCCGCAAACGGCAGGCAGATAGTCAGCAAGACCTGCAGTGGAGGCGTGTGCACGGTGTGCGGTGCCAAATGCATCGTTTACAAAGATCTCAGCCATAGAAGCCATTTCCTTGGCAAAGTCAGGATCGTTCTTGGTCTCCTTCTTGTGGAAACGAACGTTTTCAAGCAGCAGAACCTCACCGGGCTTCAGTGCAGCGGCCTTAGCCTTAGCGTCAGCGCCGATAACGTCCTTTGCCATCTTGACCTCAAAGCCAAGAAGCTCGGACAAGCGTGCGGCAACGGGAGCAAGAGAAAACTTCTTGTCATCGCCCTTTGCATCCTCAAGATATTTTGCGGTAGCAGCTGCCTGCTCAGCCTCGGGAAGAGCCTCAACCTTTTTCTTTTCCTTCTTGTCAAGCTCAAGCTTTGCGTCAAGAATGTTGTGAGGTCTGCCAAAGTGAGAGCAAAGAATCAAAGCGGCACCCTTCTCAAGCAGGTACTTGATCGTGGGCAGAGCGCCAACGATACGCTTATCGTCGGTAATAACGCCATCCTTCATCGGTACGTTGAAGTCGCAACGGGCAATTACCTTTTTGCCTGCAACCTCAATGTCTTCAATGGTCTTCTTGTTGTAGGTCATGTTGATGAACCACCTTTCATAAGTTTTCCGACATGCGCGGAATATTTTTTCAAAACAGGATTATTTTAGCATATACTTTGCTTTTTATCAAGAGGGTTTATGCAAAATTTTTATTATTTTGTAAATTATTTACGCTTTAATAAGAAATTAAGCAACGCACGGGGAGATTTCAGAGAGGCAGCTGACGATGTTTTGGGCGCGACGGCCGCTTTTTTCGGCGCTGCTTGCCGCGCACCGAGTGTTGGCTGTAAGCGAACGACACGCGGTACCGCCGCGCGCGCAGTAGCGGTGGCAGCAGGCACTTTCGGTGCAACAGCTGTGGCGGCAGGCGTTTTCGGTGCAGCAGCCGACGAAGCGGCAAAAGGCGCTGCGATCGGCTCCTCTTCGGGAGCGTCAGCAGCCACGCCGTCATGTATACCCGGCCAAGCTTCCTCAACGCTCTCCGTCACGCGCAGCGCGTCGGGCTCCTCCGAAGGAGAGGGGGGAGACGGGAGTGCTTGCTTCCGCTCGGCCACGGCAACGCCGACCGCCGCCAGATGCGCGGTCATAGTCAAGGGCACCATTCCCTGCTTTTGCAGGAACAGCACGTCGGCGGACAGCACACCCTTGCGCAGCATGGACACCGCACGCAGACAAGCCTTTTTCGTGGCATACGGGGAAGATACGATCACACTTTTCCCGTTGGCTGATTTCAGTAAAAAACCAAAGCCCTCGCCGTCCTGCACGACCTCAAATTTAGGATTTTTACCGTATTCCCCTGCACTGCTGTCAACAAGCGGCACATTGGGTGCATTGGCGATCAGACTGGCAATTCCCTTTTTGCAGGCATCCAGCGTGGCATAAGTGCGGGAGGTGGCAAGGCGGCGCCCGTTTTGGGCCAACAGACAAAAGCTAACGCCGTTTTCCGTGCGTGAAACAATAAAGCAACTCATTGCTTCACCTCAGCACGGCAGGGTGCACGTCAAGGCAACGGCGCCCGTGTGGTCGGTCAGCTCCACCAACATCTCGCCCTCAGACAGCGTGATGGCAGCGCCGCGGAATGCAATGGGGCGATACGCCTCGTCACGGCGCAGATAAGAGCCGATGATCACGGGGATCTGGCCATCCTTATCAAGCTCACCACCCTGGGGGCGCACTCCGTCAGTATGAAGATGCCCTGCGATCAACGCGTGAGGTCTGACATATCGGGCGAGCAGCTCTGCCCATTCGGTATAGGTATCGTATTCAATATCAAAGGGCGCTTCATGCGTATAGGTAAAGGGATTATGGGCGATCACCAGGCGGTGCGTGATGCCGGCGGCGGCATATTCCTTTTCGGCGTTTTCGATCACGCGCTTGATAAATTCGGTCTGCGCCAGGCGGAAGGTGTGCCCCACGTTCGTATACCCGTAAGCATCGTGACCGTCGGGCTTGTCCTCGCCGCAATCAAGCACCATACCCCACACGTTACCCACGCGGAACGTAAAATAAGAGTTGCCGTGATCGGTGGGAGAATATGCCGTGATCTGCTCGGCAAAATAACCGCGCATATCGTGGTTGCCGCGCGAAAAGACCGTGGCGCGCTGACCGTGAGTGATCGCATCGGCCAGCTGATAGATCAGCGCAAAATGCTCCACGTTGCCGCTGTGATCGGGAATATCGCCGTTCAGGATCAGCAGATCGAGCGCATCGCCAAAATAAGAGGCGGCAGCGACGGGCATATCAAGATTACCGTGCGTATCGGCAAGATGATACAGGTGCACGGGCCCGTTTTTAGGCACAGGGCGGAAGGGATAGGTAGCACTGTGCAGCTCACCCGTTTCGGGGAAATAGGGCTTGCGGTCAAGCATTTGGCGGCAAAAGACCGTATAACCGCCCGCGGCATCGAGCAAAGCCATCGGAACGGTCACGCTATGCACACGCCCAAGGGTACGCATCACGCCGTTGGTGTGATCGTAAAAGGTTTGGTCTGCCACCTGCACGTAAAAAAGCGTATCACAGCTGACAAGTGCCATGATCTGATAATTCTCGCCCACAGCAAACACCGCGGGGGCGGCAACAAGCTCGGGCAAAAGAGCAATTTTTTCCATATAGACGCGCTCCTTAAATTATGTTATCTATATTTTAACATTTTAAACCGCTTCTGTCAACAAAAACCGCCCCGAAAACAAAGTTTTGCTGCAAGAAAGTCCGCGGGAAAGCCAAAGGCTGTTACAAAAGCCGCCCGCGGCAATGCCGTGGGCGGCTTCAAACGAAGCTCACGCAATACGTCTGATCCCCATCAAACGTATTGGAGTTTTCATTGATCGGCGCGCTCAGGCCGTTACGACGCCGTTGAGCGTGAGCACTGCTGTGCCACCTGCGGGCAGCATGATCTGTGCGGTGGGATCAAAAACAAACACGCCCTGCTCATTCACGGTATAATCTGTGCCCGCAGTAAGCGGAATTTCTACCTCGTCCACCGTTAAAGTGGCGGTAGTAAAAGAAAAGCCCTCGGGCAATGCGTCCGTGAGGCTATCCAACGTCACGGCGGTGCCGAAGGTATTTACAATCGTAAACTGATAGCTGATGCTATCCCCTACCTCGGCGGTTGCGGGCGCATTTTTCACCACAGACAGCAGCACACGGGTAGCCGCGTGTGAAACCTCAAGGCCGTACGTGACGCTGACCTGTGTCGTGGTGGTATTGGAAACAAGGCTTTGCTGTGTGCCGCTTGCGGGCGTAAAGGACAGCGTACCTTGATTGATCAAAGTTGCTATATTCTGTTCTGTCTTCCTTTCCGCGGATGCTGCGATCCGCATGAACAGAATATGAGAAAAGGAAGCAAAATGCATCAAAAAAGCACTTGCGACAGGGTCGCAAGTGCTTTTGATTTTACTTCTTGGCAAGCTCCTCTAAAAGCTTGGTCTGTTTTTCAACGTTTGCAAAAAATGCGGCAAGACGGTCAGCCTCAGCCTTTGCGGCTGCGGCAGCAGCCTCGGCCTTTGCAGCCTCCTCGGCCTTCTTCTTCTCTTCCTCGGCCTTTGCCTTGGCAGCAGCCTCAGCCAGCTCCTTAGCGTCGAGGCGCTTGCGCACGTTATTGATGATGCGCACGATCACAAACAAGGTGAATGCAATCAGCAGGAAATTGATAATGGCATTGATAAATGCGCCCCAGTCAATATAGATCGACTGTGCAAGATCGATCGTACCGTCGGCTGCATAAACGACCTTAAGATACGTAAAGACCTCACTCAGGCTATCCGTGCCGATGATCAAGGCAAGGATCCAGTTGATGATAGGCTTTAAAATGTTGTTGCTGAGTGCGTTGATGATCGCCGTAAAGGCACCGCCAACGATAACACCGACGGCCATGTCAAGCACGTTGCCGCGCGTAATGAACTTCTTAAAATCCTTAAAGAAGCCGTCTTTTTTTGCTTTGAGTTCTTTTTTCATTTTCTTTGTTCTGTCCTTTCTTTCTGCTTGTTCGGCCGCCTCAATGCGTGCCTGCAGATGCTCCATATCCGCCTTTCCCATATAAACCTCCTGAAAATTCCTAATAAAAATATAACATTCTTTACCGCGCTTGTCAAGAATTTTTGCGAATTTTAGCAAAAAAAGCAAGCCCATGGGCTTGCTTTTTTTGTTTCAGAGAAGAGTGGCAAGATCAAATACAAGTGCTTCGGTCTTTTCCCAACCAAGGCAAGGGTCGGTGATCGATTTACCGAACACACCCTCACCAATCTTCTGACAGCCGTCCTCAAGATAGCTTTCGATCATAAAGCCCTTCACAAGATGACTGATCTCGCCGTTATGGCGGCAAGCGTGCAGGACCTCCTTGGCAATGCGGGGCTGCTGATCGTATTTTTTACCCGAATTGGCGTGGTTGCAGTCAACGATCAGCGCGGGGTTTGCCAGACCCGCCTTAGCATAAAGCTCTGCCAGGTGAGAGAGATCCTCATAGTGATAATTGGGCAGGCTCTGCCCGTGACGGTCAACGTAGCCGCGCAAAATAGCGTGTGCCAACGGATTACCGGTGGTGTTGACCTCAAAGGTACGGTACTGAAACACGTGCGGGTGCTGTGCGGCGGTGATGGAATTCATCATCACCGAAAGGTCGCCGCCCGTGGGGTTTTTCATGCCGACGGGCACGTCCATGCCGCTGGAAACCAGGCGGTGCTCCTGATTTTCAACCGAGCGCGCGCCGACCGCGACGTAGGAAAGCAGATCCGACAGATATTGATAATTGGAGGGATACAGCATCTCGTCAGCCGTGGGAAGACCCATATCGGTCAGAATACGCGTGTGAAGCTCACGAATGGCAAGCAGACCGCTGTAAAGATCGGGCTTTTTGGTGGGGTCGGGCTGATGCAGCATGCCCTTATAGCCGTCGCCCGTCGTGCGCGGCTTATTGGTATACACACGCATCACCAGCAACAGCTTATCGGCAACACGCTCCTGCAAGCGAGCAAGGCGTGCAGCGTATTCGAGCACAGGTGGCTCGCTGTCGACCGAGCAGGGGCCGATGATCAAGAGCTTTTTTTCACTCGCGCCGCTAAAGACCTTTGCGATCTCGGCATCGTGTGCCGCCTTGCAGGCGGCCGCGACGGGAGAAATGGGATATTTTTGCTTGACCTCCTCGGGTGTGGGGAGTGTGTGAACGAACTGCATTGACACGTAAAATCACTCTTTTCTTTTTGGGTTTAAAATTAACGCAACAAAATTTGCCGTAATACTTGACAAACGCCTTGCGGTGTGTTACACTTGTAATAGTTACACTCGTAACAGTTACGATTGTACCACCACAAAGAAAAATTGTCAATCACTTGTGTTTTAAGTGTGACAAAACGGAGGTTTTTGTTCGTGTCAAAAGGCAGTGAATCCAATCGCTTAGCAAAAGAATGTATCGTCACCGCACTGGTTGAACTGATGAAAATACGGGATTACGATTCCATCACCATCACCGACATTTCAAAAAAGGCGGGCGTGTCGCGTATGGCCTACTATCGCAACTACAACTCTAAGGACGATATTTTAAACAAGTATATCGAAGAGGTTGGCGAAAACATTCATCAGATGATCGCAAGCGGCAATTCCTCGGCAGTTCCCTACGACTATTTTTACGCGTTGTTTGAGCAGCTGGGAAAATACAGCGATCTCGCCATCGTCGCTTACCGTGCGCATCTCGGTGAATTGATCCTGGCGGCGCTCATTAAAAATATGTTTATCACCTTCCCTCCCCCAGACAACAGCGCCGAGGAGCGTTATCACCGCTTTTTCCTCGCAGGCGCATTTTATAATGTGTTTATCGAATGGCTGAAGGGCGGCTCACACGAATCCCCCGCCGTGATGGCAAAGATCTGTGCGGAGATGGCCACCAACGGCTGTCCTACACCCTTTGATGAGGTAAGTGCAAAATGACCTCAAGATCCCCTATCACGGTAGGAATCGTAGGTCTGGGTCTGATCGGTGGCTCCATGGCACGCAGCTTTGCTGCCGCAGGGCACAGCGTCCTTGCAAGCGACGCCCTGCCCGCTACGTTATCAAGGGCCATCGCCGACGGCGTGGTGCGTGACGGGCTGACAGAAAAAACCGTGGCGCATTGCGATCTGTTGCTTTTGGCCGTTTATCCCCAGGCAGCCATTGAAGCCCTACGGCGATTTGCCCCCTATATATCCCAAAACGCCGTAGTCCTTGACCTCTGCGGAACCAAGCGCGACGTTTGTCGCGCTTGCTTTGAGATCGCCGCCGAGGCAGGCTTTACCTTTGTGGGCGGTCACCCGATGGCGGGCACGCAATTTTCAGGATACGAAAACAGCCGCGTCGGGCTTTTTGAGGGTGCACCGATGGTGCTGGTATTGCCCCCCGACGCAGACCCATCTCTACGCGCGCGTGTGGAAACGCTTCTCGCACCGATCGGGTTTGGTTCCTTTGCCGTTACGAGCGCAGAAGCGCACGACCGTGTGATCGCCTTCACCTCGCAGCTGGCACACGTGGTATCAAACGCCTACGTAAAAAGCCCGATGGCACAGATCCACCACGGCTTTTCGGCAGGCTCCTACCGTGACCTCACGCGCGTCGCGTGGCTGAATGAAAAAATGTGGTGCGAGCTCTTTCTTGAAAACCGCGATTTTTTATCAGAGGAGATCGGGCATATCATCACAGCGCTCAGTGCCTACAAGACGGCACTTGACAAAAACGACGCCAAAACGTTGGAAGCCCTTTTACGCGAAGGACGGTTGGCCAAGGAGGCCGCCGACAAAAACGGAGATGATATTTCATGAAAAAAATTCTTGTAAAAGCCTCAAAAAGCTATGAGGTCACCGTCGGCTGCGGCATACTGAATCTGGCAGGCGCAAAATTAGCGGCGCTCCTGCCGCCACCGCACCACCTGATGCTGGTCAGCGACGACAACGTAGCACCCTTATACGCCGCACGGGTAAAGAGCGCGCTCGAAGACGCAGGCTACACCGTTGACACCTTTATTTTTGCAGCGGGCGAAGCCTCCAAAACTACCGATACGCTGGTATCGCTGTGGGAGGCGATGGCCGCAGCAGGGCTGACGCGCACCGACTGCGCCGTGGCGCTGGGCGGCGGTGTAGTGGGCGATATCACGGGCTTTGCCGCCGCCACGTATCTGCGCGGCATTGCTTGCTATCAGATCCCGACCTCGCTGCTTGCCATGGTAGATTCCTCGGTCGGCGGCAAGACCGCCGTGGATCTGCCGCAGGGCAAAAATCTTTGCGGCGCATTTGCACAGCCCATAGGGGTGCTTTGCGATACCGACGTGCTGAAGACTCTACCCGAGGCCGTGTTCACGGACGGCTGTGCCGAAGTGATCAAATACGGCTATATCGGCGACAGGCCCCTGCTCTCTTTGCTTGAAAATTCCTTTGCCGACAATCCTGTTTCGATCATTGCACGCTGTGTTGAGGACAAGCGTGACGTGGTAGAAAGAGACGAGCTTGACAACGGCCCCCGTCAGCTTTTAAATCTCGGGCACACGGGCGGTCACGCCATAGAAAAGCTTTCCCATTTCAGCATCTCGCACGGCAACGCCGTGGCGATCGGTATGCTGATGGCGGCCAAGGCCGCCGTGGCAATGGGGCTGTGTGACCCGGAGGTGCCGGCACACCAGGAGGCATTACTCAAGCGCTACGGTCTGCCCACCGTTTGCCCGTTTGAGGCAGGGGCAATAGCCAAGGCAGCGCTTTCGGACAAAAAAAGGCGCGGCAGCACCATCACACTCGTGATCCCCACCGCCCTGGGAGCAAGCACCCTTTTGCCGCTGGCAACGGATCAGCTTGCTGACTTTTTCCGCCAAGGAGGCGCACAATGAGCACGCTTACCCTGCAAGATCCCACCTATGCGCACGAGGTGGTAGCACCCACCTCTAAATCAGCGGCACACCGCGCACTTTGTGCCGCGGCCTTTGCCAATGCCCCCACCACGCTGTATATCAATACCGTTTGCGACGATATTGAGGCCACGTGCCGTTGCCTTTGCGCCCTTGGCGCCAAGATCACACAAAAGGATCGCACGCTGGCGGTGGTGCCCGTAGCGCGGGAAAACATACAAAAAAATGCACTGCTTGACTGCGGCGAATCGGGCTCAACGCTTCGCTTTTTGCTACCCGTTTGTGCGGCACTTGGCGCCAATGCGCGCTTTATGCGCCATGGCAGACTGCCAAAACGACCGCTTTCCCCTCTTTGGGAGGAGCTGGAGGCGCACGGTCTTACGCTCAGCGAGCAAGACGAATTACTGATCACAAGCGGCCGCATCGGTGCCGGTGATTACACCATCGA
Organism: Oscillospiraceae bacterium; assembly: GCA_015063895.1. Taxonomy (GTDB): domain Bacteria; phylum Bacillota; class Clostridia; order Oscillospirales; family CAG-272; genus Firm-07. The sequence continues at coordinate 20,777 of SVTG01000012.1, forward strand.
TGCACAGGTCTCCTCACAGTATGTGACGGGACTTTTACTCGCACTTTCTCTGCTTGACACCCCCTCCACGCTGACTCTGACGGGCGAGATCGAATCGGCGCCCTATATCGATATGACGCTTACAACATTGGCACGCTTCGGTGCCGCGCCGAAGATCGGCATTGACGGCCGTACCTATCACATACACGGCTATGCCGCGGCGCCCCTTACTTCACCGGGATCACTGACCCCCGAGGGAGATTTTTCGGGTGCGGCCTTTCCGTTAGCGCTGGGGGCCATCGGTCCTCATGCGGTCACGGTACGAGGACTTGACGTTGCCAGTACACAAGGTGATAAGGAGATCCTCAGCTTACTCACACGCTTCGGTGCCAAGGTCACGGTAAAAGACGATGCCGTGACGGTTGCCCCCGCATCTCTCACAGGCATTGAGATCAACGCAAAGCAGATCCCCGATCTTGTTCCGATCCTTGCTGTGATCGGTGCCGCGGCAAGCGGCACGACCACCATCACGGGTGCAGCGCGACTGCGCCTGAAGGAAAGTGACCGTTTGGCGGCGATGCATGCGTTTTTAAGCACCGTTGGCGGTGATATTACCACGACGGAGGACGCTCTCACGATCAATGGCGGTAAGCCCTTGACAGGTGGCCGGGTCGAAACCTTCGGCGATCACCGTATCGCTATGAGCGCTGCCGTTGCCGCTGTCCTCACAAACGCCCCCCTGACGCTTTCCGACACGGCTTGCGTGGCAAAATCCTATCCCGCCTTTTTTGACGAGGTCGTCTTCGCGTAAACACCCACCCCACCGTAACAGGAGTAAACCATGAAAAACACGTACGGCAAAAACCTTTCTCTTTCGATCTTCGGGGGCTCGCACGATCCCGAGATCGGCATGACCCTTGCAGGCTTTCCCGCAGGGCTTCAAATCGACACGTCGCATCTGCTGACGCTGATGGCGCGCCGTGCGCCCGGCAGTACACCGCTCGGTACACCGCGCCGCGAGGCCGATCTGCCCATTTTCACCGAGGGTATAGACGAAAACGGCGTCACCACCGGCGGCACCATTCGCGCCATAATAAAAAATCAAAACACCCGTTCGAGCGATTACAGCTTCATTTACGACACGCCCCGCCCGGGGCACGCTGATTTTGCGGCATTGCAGAAATACGGCCCCGAAGTGGATCTGCGCGGCGGCGGCCGTTTTTCGGGGCGACTCACTGCACCCTTGACCATCGCAGGCGGACTTGCCCTGCAATATTTAGCCACACGCGGCATTCGCGTAGGCGCGCACATTGCGCAGATCGGACAGATCAAAGATACCCCGTTTGACAGCGTAGCGGGCGACAGCGCTCTCTTTGACACGATCGCCGCACGCCACCTCCCTGTCATTGACGAGGAAAAGGGCAAAGCCATGTCCGACGCTGTGCTTGCTGCCAAGCGCGCAGGAGATTCGTTGGGCGGTATTGTAGAATGTATGGTAACGGGTCTTGAAATCGGCCTTGGTGAGCACATGTTTGACGGCGTCGAAGGGCGCATTGCATCTATCATGTACGCCATACCCGCAGTAAAGGGCGTAGCTTTTGGCGCAGGCTTTGGCGTGGCAGAAATGACGGGAAGCCAGAACAACGACGCCTTTGTGACCGACGGCAAGACCGTTAAAACGCGCACCAATCACGCGGGCGGTATTCTCGGCGGCATGACAAACGGTATGCCACTTGTTTTTACCGTTGCCGTAAAGCCCACCCCCTCCATTGCAAAGGAGCAACAGACAGTATCGCTCTCCCGTATGGAAAACACGACCCTGTCGGTTGGTGGCAGACACGATCCCTGCATTCTGCCACGTGTCATACCCGTAGTGGAGGCCGCCGCCGCGCTGGCCGTGCTTGATCTCCTGCTTGATGAGCAGCCCACTGCAAAGGGGGCAACGCCCGACCTTGCCACCTCACGCCGCAGAATTGATAAGATAGACCGCGAGTTAGTAGCACTTTTCTCAGCACGTATGGGGGTCAGTGCCGACGTTGCGGCCTATAAACGCGAGATCGGCATGCCCGTAACAGACGCCGCACGCGAAGCTGCGCTCCTTGACCGCGTAGCCGCTCTTTCCCCTAAAGAAACTGCCGATTACACGCGCACGCTTTATACCAATATCATGTCACTTTCCCGTGCCTATCAGCACACAGTCCTGGGCTGCGACACCCCTTTGACAAAAACGGTCAAAAACGCCATCACAGCAACCAAAGCCCCCTTGCCCGACAACGCAACGGTTGCCTGCCAAGGTGTGGCGGGCTCCTATGCCTCGCACGCGGCAAAAAAGATATTTGCTGCACCCGATATTGCGTATTACGGGCAATTTGCCGACGTATTTGAGGCGATCGAACGGGGCGAATGCCGTTACGGCGTGTTGCCGATCGAAAACAGCACCGCAGGATCGGTAACCGAGATATACGATCTCCTTGCCAAGCACCGCTTTTTTGTGGTGCGGGCCCTTTGCCTTGATGTGGATCACGCTTTACTGGCCAAACGGGGCGAGAAAATCGAGAATTTAACCGAAGTTGTTTCTCATCCCCAGGCGTTGGCACAATGCGCTGATTTTATCGCAGGTCTTGGCAACGTGAAGATCACACCCAAGGCAAACACGGCCTTAGCGGCACAGTATGCGGCCGGCACAAACGGAGCAGCCGCCATCGCCAGCCCCGATTGCGCCGCGCTTTACGGGCTTGATACGCTGGCGCTGCACGTCAGCGACCAAAAAAACAACCGCACACGCTTCATCTGTATCACAAAAAGCTTAGAGATCTATGAAGGTGCCGACAAGACCAGTGTGATACTCACGCTCCCCCACAAGGCGGGCGCACTGTCGCGCGTTCTGGTACGCTTTGACGCGCTGGGCATCAACCTGACAAAGCTTGAATCTCGCCCCATTCGCGAGCGCAATTTTGAGTTCCGCTTTTACTTTGACCTCGCCTGCCCTGCAACAGATACACGCCTGCTGCCGCTTCTTTCGGAATTGGCAGGAGAATGCGAGGAGTTTCAATATCTTGGCACCTATGCCGAGATAGAATAGGAGTCGCTATGCCGAAAAAATTGCAAATAGGCCTTTTGGGAGAGCATTTGGGGCACAGCTATTCCCCCGAGATCCATGCAGCACTTGCCGATTACGACTATCGCCTGATTGAATTACAGCACAGCGAATTGGCCGACTTTATAAGGGCGGGTGACTTTGACGGCCTTAACGTCACCATCCCCTATAAAGAAGCGGTCATTCCCCTTTTAGACACACTCTCCCCCGTTGCCGCCAGGATCGGTGCGGTAAACACGATCGTGCGTGAAAGAAACGGCAAGCTCTGCGGTCACAATACCGACTACGAGGGACTTGCCGCTCTCATACGTGCAAACGGCATATCCCCAAAGGGAAAGAAGGTATTGATACTGGGCTCGGGCGGTGCCTCCAAGGCTGCCGTGTGCGTGATCGAGGATATGGGCGGCACACCCGTGACCGTTTCACGCAAGGGCGAAAATAACTATGAAAATCTTTCGCGACACGGCGACGCTGCCATTCTTATCAACGCAACGCCCGTCGGCATGTATCCGCAAAATGGACAAGCCCCCCTTTCACTTTCCGCATTTCCCACTCTCGAGGCGGTGATCGACCTTATTTACAATCCCCTGCGCACCGCCCTGCTGATGGAAGCGGAGCGGCTTGGTATCACCGCCGCGAACGGCCTTTATATGCTGGTAGCACAAGCGGCTGCCGCCTGTGCGCTTTTCACGGGCCAAGCACCCGAAAAAGCCCTGGTCGGTAAGATCACGCAAAAAATGACGGTGCGCACCGAAAACATTATTCTGATCGGTATGCCCGGGTGCGGTAAGACTACCCTTGGGCGACGCATCGCCGCTGACCTCTCCCGCCGCTTTGTCGATGCCGACGAGATGCTTGAAAGCGAATGTGGCATAAAAATACCCGATATCTTCAAGCAAGAGGGTGAAGCAGGCTTCCGCGCACGCGAAAGCGAGATCCTAAAAAAGCTGGGACGGGAGCGCGGCCTTGTCATTGCCACGGGCGGTGGAGCCGTGACGGTTGCCGAAAATTATCAGCATCTGCACCAAAACGGGAAAATACTGTTTTTGGATACCCCACCGACAGGCCTGCCGACCGAGGGCAGACCCCTTTCTACCGCTCACACTCCGGAGGAGCTATATAAAAAACGCTTGCCGCTTTACCGCGCATTTGCCGACATAACCGTTGCGATCACCCGCAACGTTGAAGAAAATCTGATCCGCATGAAGGAGGCGCTTTTATGAATTTACTGATCATCAACGGCCCCAATCTCAACATGCTCGGTATTCGCGAGCCTGAGATCTACGGCCGACAGGATTACAGCACGCTTTGTACATTTATCAAAGCCGCCGCAGAAGAGGTGGGAGCTACGTGCGAAATATTTCAATCCAACCACGAGGGCGCGATCGTAGACAAAATTCAAGGGGCCCTTGGACGCTTTGACGGCATCGTCATAAACCCTGCCGCCTACACCCACACCAGTGTAGCGATTGCCGACGCGCTTTCCGCCATAGCGTTGCCCACGGTCGAGGTGCATTTGTCAGACATCACACAGCGCGAGACCTTTCGTCAGCACTCCTTTGTAGCACCCATTGCCAAAAAGACCTTCATGGGAAAGGGCTTTGAAGGATATCGCCTTGCCATACGCTTTTTAGCGGATAACAGCTAGGCAAGCGTGAATAATCCGAACTCGGTTTCAAGAGGCAAATATCCGCATCTGCATCAGAGAATTTCCTTATAATATCCGCATATTATCGCAAAAATTCTCTTTGCATCTGCGAAGATTTGCTCTCTTGAAACTCGGGGGACCCTCAAGCTTTGATTTTTTGAGTGATTTTTTTACTTGGCGCTCGCCGCCAAGTGTGGACTTTGCAAGAGTGACAAGTACAAAAAGCGCCAAAAAGCAAGGCTTGAGGGCGGGTTCGGATTATTCACTCTTGCCTAACGTAATGAAAACGAAAAGCCACGGCGCACCCCTTACCCATGGGGACGCCGTGGTTTTTTGTTTCGCTTATTGTTGACATTTTTCACTTTTTCCAATTATTTTATTATATTTTCCAATTTTACAAAAATAATTTTCTATTTTTATAATTCGCTATTTTTTGATTTTTACAAATATTTACCGCCATTTTTCGCCATGACGCCAAAAGCCAAGGTGCGCTTAACAAGAAGCGCACCTTGTTTTCTGCTTATTTTCTGTGCTTTTCGTCACGCCTGAAAGATCTTCACGCCCCAAATGCTTTCGGTACGCTCTACCTTTACAATACGCTGACCCGTTTTGTCGGTATAATAGATCTTGATCCACTCATCGTCAATATCAAGCACCTCACACACAATATCAGGACTGCCCGTGAGGTATTCCTCCTCTTCATTTTTAATGGAGCAGCAGCACCCCTTTAAGCTTTTGAGCATATCAGACATAAAAAATCCCCTTTCCCTGTAAGAAAATAGCGCACAAACGTGCATCACTTCCATTTTCTACACAAAAAGGGGATTTTATACACTTGAACGTATTAAAGTTGTGTAAAGACGGTCTCGATAGCGGCTTGCTCACCCGAGAGGTCCTTTGCCTTGCGGTCATTTTGATTGACCTCGGCAATGCGCATCACCGTAATGATCACCGCCACCACAAAAATAACAATAACAAGAATACGTATCAGCACTGTTAACGGTGAGGGGGCACCCCCTCTTTGTTTATTGTTTGCCATAATTTAAAATTCCGTTTTCTTTTATAAGTAGATTGTTTGACAAAAAGACTTCCGTGTGTTGCGGCCGCCAGCTGAGCAGCACACAGCAGGCGTGAGCGGTGTAAAAGCCGTGAGCGTTGCCATTTCGTTGCAAGCGCCAACAAGGGGCGAGCGACAAAGCGACGCAAAGCACGACACAAAATGCCGAGCGGCAACCACAAGATCACGCGCAAATAAACGCCACAGGCTGCCAACAAAAAAGCCAACAGGTCAAGCGCGTGCGCAATGCGCCCCGAAAAAAGCCGACGCCAAAGAAAAAAGCCCAAAAGGAGCAACAGCGGCACAGGCAAGCGAAAGGCACCGTTATGGTAGCCAAAGCATAGGATCAGCACGGCAAACGCCCCAAAAACGGGAAACAGCAGCTGCCAGAACGAAAGTGAAAGCGACTGCCACGCACGGTGCAAGGAGCAAACAGAAAAACCGACAGCACGCCCTATCAGAGGCAAGGGACGCTGATACAGCGCTGCCAAACGGGCAGCTTTGGGACAGGCCCCTGTCAGCACACGCAGCACAAACACGATATCCCACAGCACCCCCAAAGCTATGCCACACAAAAAAGCAAGCACAAACAGCTTACCTTGTAAAGCGGGGTAGATCAGCATAGCAGGTCCGATCAGCCTCTAAAAAAGCCTTTTTTGCGCCCGCTAGAGGCTTCTATATAATAAAGTGCCGTTTGCCTGCCGTCGATCACAAGCACACCGCGTGCCATATCAAGTGTCCCTACGTGCAAGCCCTCGCCCTCCAGCACCAGCTGGCCGCAGACAGTATCCAGCACCACGCTTTGCTCGTCAAAGCTTTTGACCTCTGTCACACCGCCGATCTCGGCATGTGAGCGCGCCGAAAGCGACACGGTGTGTGCCGACTCATTCGGCGCCTTATCCTTACTTAATTCCGCCATACAGTACCTCTTTCATCGATGTACTATACTATATGCGCGGCAAAAATTATTTATTCGATGACCTCATACAAGAGCGACGCATCGGCCTTACCGACGCTTTCCTTGACCGAAAGCACGCGCACCTTAAGGGTGCGGGCGCCGAATGCAATTTCAAGCACGTCGTTTTCCTTTACTTCATAAGACGCCTTTACAGGACGGCCGTTGACGCTGACACGCGCTGCATCGCACGCATCGTTTGCCACGGTGCGACGCTTGATGATGCGCGACACCTTTAAATATTTATCAATTCTCATAACGCTCCCAAAAAATACGCGGCGGGAAGGTCCCGCCGCGTACATAGCCAAAAGCTATTTTTGAAATTATTGAACGGAGTCCTTCAGTGCCTTACCGGCGGCAAAGGTGGGAACCTTAGCAGCAGCGACCTCAATGGTCTCACCGGTGCGGGGATTACGAGCAGAGCGTGCTGCACGAGCCTTTACTGCAAAGGTACCGAAGCCTACAAGCTGCACCTTATCGCCAGCCTTCAGGGCCTCTTTGATAGCTTCAACGGTAGCGTTAACGGCTGCCTCAGCATCTTTCTTGGAAAGTGCGCTCTTCGCTGCAACAACTTCAATCAGTTCTGCTTTGTTCATAGGTGTATACTTCCTTTCTATTATGTTTAAACAACGCCGGATAAGCATTTGCTTATCGTTATAGACATTTTAACATATTTTAAACAAAAAATCAATAGGATTTTTCAAAAAATTGTCAATTTTTCTCATATATTGACATCTTTTTTTGCTTTTTGCCAATATATATCCTTATCAGCATCGTTCATTTCACCGAGATTTTTTCCATCTGCCGCAGCAGCAGCCTCAACGGCTGTGAAGCGAGCAACGAATTTGTCCGTGGCACGCGTGAGTGCCTCCTCAGGCTCAACTCCTGCAAAACGTGCGATCTGGGCAACGGTAAAAAGCAGGTCGCCGATCTCCTCGGCGCATGCAGTACAGTCGCCGGCGTCAAGGGCAGCCTGCATCTCAGCAGTCTCCTCGCGCAGCTTTTCAAGCACGGCAGCCATATCGGGAAAATCAAGAACACTCGCCTTTTTACCAACCTTGGCGGCGCGCATCAGGGCGGGCAGCTGACGCGGAATGGCATTGAGCTTGTCGGTGACGGTATTACGGCTCTTTTCATCGCTTTTGATCTGCTCCCAGTTGGCAAGCACCTCACCAACGCTGTCGGCCTTCACCTCGCCGAAAACATGGGGGTGCCGATGGATCATCTTGCGGCACACGTCGGCGGCGATTGCGCGAAGATCGGCGCGCCCTTCCTCCTCCTCAATGCGTGCGTGCATGACGATCTGCAGCAAGGCATCGCCCAATTCCTCGCGCAACAGCACGGGATCCTCTTTATCGATCGCTTCAATGACCTCATAGGTCTCTTCTATGAAATCACGGCGCAGGGATTTGTGAGTCTGCTCCCGATCCCACGGACAGCCGCCCGGGGCGCGCAACAGCTCTACTATAGTAACCAGATCGGCTACGTCATATTCATTTTTGCCCAATATCAGCTGCAATTTTTCTTCTCTTGTCATTTTTATTCTCCTTGTGTGATAAATGGCACCGATCAAGCACACGGCACAGCAGCTTGCCGCACGGCAGATCTATCAGATCATCACGCTCCACCGCGCCGAGCAGCAGTGCCAGCGGCGCGTAAAGCAATCCTACAAACAATATCAGTAGCGGCACCTGCCACACGGCATAGCCGAGCTTTAAGATCAGGAAGCGGTAAAGAGCGCCACCCAAAAGTGAGGCTGACAGCGCCGCCAGCAAGGGGCGCAAAAAGGCACCCGGGGTAAACAAACGGTAAGTCGCCACGCGCGACAATGCTGCGGTATTCAGCAGCAAAACCACCAGATTGCAAGCAAGCGTGCTCAGCGGCGCACCAAAGATACCAACCTGCGGCACGCCCAGCAAAAAAGCCTCCAGCAGGAGCTTTACCGAGGCACCGATCAGCATGGAATATACGGGAAAAGCGGTTTTACCTGCCGCCTGCAGCGCAGCGCTTGTCAGCGCAATCAGAGCCGTGGGCAAAAGCGCCGGTGCCAGCACCGACAAAAGTGGGGCGGCAATACGAACAGCCTCGCCTTGCCCAAAAAACAGCAAGCCAAGCACAGGCTCTGAAAACAGCGCAAGGCCACAGACAGCGGGAAGCGTCACCAAAGCGATCAGGCGCGCAGCGCCACCGAAGGCCGCCTGTGCGGCTTGTTGATCTCCCTTTGCAAGCGCGGCACTTAAGATTGGCACGAGCGAGAGCGTAACGGGCGTGAGCAAGGCCGGCACGAGATTATACAGCGGCACGGCCAGATTGCCGTAGCTGCTATACAAAAGATTTGCCACGGCAGGGGCAAATCCCACCGCCTGCAAGCGTGCTGAGATCAGAGCGGTATCTACCAGCGTCACAAGCCCCATCACAGCGGCGCTGCAGGTCACGGGCAGGGCCACGCGCACCACCGCCGATAAGGCGTGGCGCTTTTGAAGCGAGCACGCCGCACCCGACACAAACAAACGGCGGCGGCAGCAAATAAGCCACAGCAAAAGCGAAAGGGCCGAGAGCACCGTGCCAAGTGTAATACCCAAAATAGCTGCTGCAGCCACAGTAGGCGTATCCAGTCCACGGGCCCTTGCCATGCTTGCCAACAAAATGCCGAAGATCAGCTTAGAGGCGGCTTCAAGCACCTCACAAAGTGCCGACGGAAGCATGATATGGTGTCCCTGAAACAACCCACGCACAGCGCCCGTAAAGGCAGAAAGAAAAAGTGCGGGGGCAATGGCGATGAGCGACCGTGCTGCTTCAGGCATTGCCAGCAGCGCGGCAATTTGCGGTGCAAAGAGCACCATAACAGCGGCAAGCACCGCGCCAAGTGCCAAAAAAGCAGCAAGTGCCACGCCAAAAATACGCGACACCGCGCCCCCCTCACCTCGCGCGACACGGTGTGACACGAGAAGAGAAAGCGCGGTGGGTAAGCCTGCGGCGCACAGAACAAACAGTAAGGAATATACGTGATAGGCCGCGAGAAAATACGCCATACCGCCAACACCAACGATAGCCAGCAGCGGTATTTTATAAAAAAGACCGATGATCTTGGCCAAGAGTGTCGCGGGCGTGAGGATCATCACCCCACGCATCAGCTTATTTTCTCTGCCCGGTGACGGTATTACTGACAAAATGCATCACTCCTTGAGGGGAGCGACACGCAATACTCAGAATCCACGCTCCCTATAAAATGACACAATCTGCTCGTGCCGGTCATGCCCAATGCCGTTATCCAGATATTCATACGGATATTTGGGATTGAACAGGCGCGTGATCACGGTTTTTTTGCCACTTTCGGGGGCGGCGTATTCCATGAGCTTTGTAACAGCCCCCGCGCCCGCGGCAAAGATCGAGTGGACCTCCTCCATCATATAGATGTTATACAGTCCCTCAAGCCCCGGCTTGGCGAAGCCGACGTTTTCGTAGTTGCCTACCATATTTTTCTGGCGGTACATATAATACGGCAAATAGCCTGACTCCGCAGCACGGATCTGCGAATAATCCACGCACTTTCCGGCATCGCCGCCGCGCAGATTATACACACGGTTATCCTGCCGCAGGATCTCGGCCGCACGCTTCACGCAAAAGGTATGTACGGTGATATTCTCGGGATCAAGGCGCAGAATTTCATCAAAGGTGGCGGAAAACGTGGTGAAGGTATCACCGGGAAGACCCACGATCAGATCGGTGTTGATACATTTTATGCCCGATCTCTTTGCAATATCATACGCACGGTAAAAATCCTCAGTGGTATGCGAGCGACCGATGCCGTGCAGCACCTCATCGCAAAGCGTTTGAGGATTTACGCACACACGCGTGACGCCGTAAGCCTTTGCGATGGCCATTTTTTCGGCGTCTATGGTATCGGGACGACCGCTTTCGAGCGTAAACTCAAGCAGTGCCGACACGTCGGTGCCCTCGTTCACCACCTCCAGAAGCTCACGCAGCTGGGGCGCGGTCAGGATCGTAGGCGTACCGCCGCCGATATATACCGTAAGCACGCGCAGGCCGAGCTCCTTGATGATGCGGAATTTTTCGCGTATTTCCTCCTTCAGAAGCACCAGATAATCGGGAATAAGGGATAACAGGCGCCTCGAGGTATAGGAAACAAAGGAGCAATAAGAGCAACGCGACGGGCAAAACGGAATGGAAATATAAACGCTGCAATCGCGCAGCTCGGGTGTACCGATGATCTGCTGCTCACGAAGTGCAACGTCAGTGGCCAGTGCCGCCTTCTTCGGGATCACCAGATAATCCGAGGCGAGCATCTTTTTGGTGCGCGTCTTGCTGTTGCCCTTCAGGAGCAATTCGGTGGCGACCTTGGAGGGGCGCACGCCTGTCAGCATGCCCCATGAGGGACGGTAATGCAGGATCTCACCCGCTGCTGCCAAAATCACGTGACCGATAACAATCTTACGCTGACGATCGGCCGTCAGATCCTCGCGGTAAGGCAGAAGCTTATCGGCAGTAGCAGTCTTTCCCTCGCAGGTGAGCGTGACCCTTGCGTGCACACCCTCCTCACCCTCACTAACACAAAGATACAGGGTGTGCGGATCCTCCTCATCGGGAGCTGTAAATTTTTCACCGGGGAAAAATATCATGCAAAGCGTTTGCACGTAATAGGCGTTGATATTGCCCTCAATGTGGAGCTTCATGCACGTATCCCCCCTTTTGTCCTTAATACTTTACTGTCCATAACAATAGTGATAGGCCCGTCGGCCTCCATATCAATATCCATATGCGCGCCAAAACGCCCACGGGCAACCTCGCGCGAAAGTGCATCTGAGAGCAGACGGCAAAATTCGTCGTAGAGCGCCGAGGCCACGTCGGGGGCGGCGGCACCGAAATACGAAGGACGGTTGCCGTGTGCATAATCCGCCAACAGCGTAAAATTGGAGATCACCAGCGCCCCACCCGCCACAGCGGTCAGCGAGAGATTCATTTTATCATTTTCATCGCAAAAAATGCGACAGGCGGCGATCTTTTTGGCAAGGCAGGCGGCATCACCGACGGTGTCCTCTGCGCTGACGCCAAGCAAGATCATCAGTCCCTGATCAATACTGCCAACGACCTCGCCTTCAACGCGCACAGCGGCGCGACTGACACGCTGTAATACGGCTATCACGAGAAACCTCTTCCAATGTCGATCACGTCCTTCAGGCCCTTCAGGCGAGATACGATCGAGTGATAGTGATCAACATTCTTACAACTGATTTTCAAATTAACAACGATGCGACCGTCGTTACGCTTTTGCGTGTTCACCTGCAGCAAAAGCACCTTCATATCTGCCAGCGCCATAGTGATCTCTGCCAGGATCGTAAGGCTGCTGTAAGCATAGATCTGCACCAATGCCTCGTAAACGTCCGTGGAGGTCTCGCTATTACCGCGCTCCCAATGTGCCTCCACCCAACGGTCCTTATCCTCGGGCTTCTTCATGCCCGTTTCAACGTTCGGGCAATCGATCTTGTGAATAGAGATGCCAAAGCCTTTGGTGATAAAGCCGATCACACCATCACCCGGCAACGGATTACAGCACTTGGCAAACTTGACCTGACAGCCATGCTCACCGTCAACGACGATACCGCTGTTATGACGCATATGACGCGGCTTTTCGGCCACGCGGATATCCTCCACCACCAGCGGCGGCGCCTTTTCCTCAACGGCCTCGGGACGCACGACCTTATCAAATTCCTCGCGCAAGCGCGTGGCGATCTTGCTCACGGTAAGACCGCCGTAGCCGATCGTATTAAACAGATCCTCCGCGCTGGCATACCCCACACGCTGGGCGGTCGCGCCGATGATCTCGTTGCGCTGCGCTTCGTTGGTGGGGCGGCCGAATTTCTTCAGCTCCATTTCAATGGCTGCACGGCCAACCACAATGTTATCGGCACGCTTTTCCTTCTTAAACCACGCACGGATCTTACTGCGCGCCTGACCCGTTTTTACAATATTCAGCCAGTCGCGCGAGGGGCCTTTGGAGGCGCCCGACGTAATGATCTCAACGATCTCGCCGTTTTGCGGCACGCGGTCGATCGGCACGATCATGCCGTTGATCTTCGCGCCTGTCATCTTATTGCCGACCGCCGAGTGGATCGCATAGGCAAAGTCGATCACGGTGGCGCCCTTGGTCAGGGTGATCACATCACCCTTAGGAGTAAAGACAAAGGTTTCGTCCTGGAATACGTCGGTTTTGAAAACGTCGATAAATTCATCGGGATCGCGTGTATCCTCCTCACTTTCAAGCAGGCGAGATACCCACGCAAGCTTTTTATCCATATCCTCGCGGCTCTGCGCGCCCGACTTGTACTTCCAGTGCGCGGCGATACCGAACTCGGCGATCGCGTGCATCTCATGCGTGCGGATCTGCACCTCAAAGGGCACGCCGAAGCGACCGATGACCGTGGTGTGCAAGGAACGGTAAAGGTTGGGCTTAGGGGTAGAGATATAGTCCTTGAAGCGCCCGGGAACAGAGTGGTACATCTCGTGGATCAGGCCAAGCGCCGTGTAGCATTCAAGCTCGGTATCCACAATGATGCGCAGCGCGTAAAAGTCGTAGATCTCATCAAAGCTCTTGTTCTGGGTATACATCTTCTTGTAGATGCTATATACCGATTTAATGCGCCCCTCGAGCGTATACGGAATATGGTTTTCCTCCATTTTTTCGCCAACCTGACGGCGAATATGCTCAATAAAATCCGTGTGGATACCGTATTTCTTTTCAATGTCCTGCTTGACCTCGCTGTATCCGTACGGGTCAAGATACATCAGGCTTAAATTTTCAAGCTCCTGCTTGATACGCTGCATACCGAGGCGGTGTGCGAGCGGCGCGTAAATATGCATGGTCTCAAGCGCCGTGCTGCGCTGCTTGGCGTCGGATCTGGCACCGAGCGTGCGCATATTGTGCAATCGGTCGCAAAGCTTGATGAAAATAACGCGCACGTCCTTGGACATAGCAAGCAGCATTTTACGCAGAGTCTCAATATGCGCCTCTTCTTTGTTTTCAACCTCCAGCAAAACGATCTTCGTCAGTCCGTCAACGATCAGGGCAACGTCCGCGCCGAAGCGCTTTTCTATTTCCCTGAGGCTGGTTTTGTCGGCGCAATCCTCCACGGTGTCGTGCAAAAGGGCGGCGCAGATCGAATCCGAATCGAGCCCCAGCCCCGCCACGATCTCGGCAACGGCGATCGGGTGAGAGATATAGGCATCACCGCTTTTGCGCCACTGCCCCTCGTGCAGCATGGCGGCATATTCGTATGCGGTGGTGATCTTGGCTATATTATAGTTATTGCCCGACGCGTTTAAAATTTCAAACAAACGGGCGATATCGCTATACGCGGCACTTGCCATCTTATGCCTCCCTTCAGCTTTGTCTCCTGCACCTTGTGCGCAGGCGCTTCAGAATCGCTGATTTTTCTATATTGGCCTTTTCGGCACGGGAATAAATTTCAAATTTGAAAACACCCTCCACGGGCTCCTCAACGCCACAGATCTGCAGCTCGTTAAAGATCTCGAGCGTGTATCGAAGGCAAGGATAGGTGATTTTTCGCGGCGGTGCTACGTTAACCAGTGAAAAGAGCTCACCGTCGGTATAGGCGGTCCTGCCGCGCCCGTATTCGCGGCGCAGCGTCACGTAAACGTGTGCCAGCAGCTCACGGTCTGGCAAAATATTCTCGGCAGCATCAAAAGCATCACCGCCCGAAATTTCAGCATAACGGGCACGCCCTGACTCAAGCTCGGATTGATAGTCGGGGGTATAGCGAATATCCTGCACCGTCAGCTGCACCGAGCGCACGTCACGAAATTCGTTGATATCCACCGAGCAAAGCAGATCAACGTGCTCGCCCTCTCCATAGGGGAAATCAAAGCGCGTCGTTGAGAAAAGCAAAGCATACAGCGCCCTGCCCCCCCGACTGACGGTCAGCTTCAAATGCTTGCCGCCGCCAAGCTCCGAAATGCGCTCCAGCACCACGTCACGCACTAAGAAACGGGGCGTCGGGTTGCCTGTTCCAAAGGGCTCCATCGTCGTCAGCGCCTCTGCCAGCGGCATCGTGATCTCCTCAAAGGGCAGCTCCATATCCACGTGTATGGGTGTACTGCTCTCAAGTGTTGCGGTCTTTGCTACGTACTCGTTGATGCGCGCACGGAAATCCGCTACGCGATCACGGCGCACGCTAAGACCTGCGGCCAGCTCGTGACCGCCGAATTTTACCAAAAGCTCCTCGCTGTCGGCCAAGGCCTCCACAAGATTGACACCCTTCACACTGCGACCCGACCCCTTGCCCACGTCCTGTGCGCCGGCACCGCCCTCAGTGGCGCCGTCAAAGGTGATCAGAATCGAGGGCAGACCGTAGCGCTCCGTCACGCGAGAGGCCACGATACCGATAACGCCCTGACGCCAATGATCGGCCTCCAGCACCAGCACCTTGGTCGTCTCAAGATCAAATTCCTCGTCAATACGGCGGAAGACCTCCTCGGCCATGCGGTTTTCCTCTACCTGGCGCTGATGATTGATCTCACAGATCTCAGCAGCAAACGCCGTTGCCTTTTTGGCATTATCCGAAAGCAAAAGCTCCACGGCCAGCGTTGCATCACGCATACGGCCCGCAGCGTTCAAGCGCGGTGCCAGCGTAAAGCCGATAAAGGAGGCGCTGATCTTTTTACGGCGCGGAGCAGCGCCATCGGTACGCGTGCCTGCAGTGGCCTCGTCTATCAGGGCCTTGAGGCCTGCGCGATCGGTGCGACGCAGCTGCTCGATGCCGTATTTTACCATCACGCGGTTTTCATCAACAATAGGCATCACGTCGGCGATCGTACCGATGGCCATCAGGTCAGCATAACGCTCACACACACGGCGCACGCCATCGACCTCGCGCTCGCCGCGCGAAAGAGCAAGACGGCTTTCAAAGGCCGTCACGAATTTAAAGGCAACGCCAACGCCTGCCAGCTCCTTGAAGGGATACGGGCAATCGGGGCGGTGAGGATTGACAACAGCCGCGGCCTCGGGCAACGGCAAGCGACACTCGTGGTGATCGGTAATGATCATATCAATGCCGAGGGCGGCAGCATAACGTGCCTCCTCATTTGCCGTAATACCCGTATCTACCGTGATGATGCAGGTAACGCCTTCCTCTGCCAGCTTATCAATGGCCGTAGCAGAAAGACCGTAGCCCTCACCCATACGGCTGGGAATATAATAACCAACGGTAGCGCCAAGGTCGGTCAGATACAAATAAAGCAGACTGACGGAGGTTACGCCATCCACATCGTAATCACCGTAGATCACGATCTTTTCATCTCTTTCAAGCGCCTTTTGCAATCGCGTCACCGCTTTATCCATATCCTTCATCAAAAAGGGGTTATGTAAAACGGTATCACTGCACGCGAAAAAGCGCGTGGCAAGATCGGGGGTAGAATAGCCGCGACGGCACAGCAACCGTGCCAGAATCGGCGAAATGCCAAGTGCCTGAACAAGTGTCAGGACGTCGTTTTGCTCTGTAGGTGCAGGTGCTGTCAGCTCCCAAATCTTTTGTTTTTTCTTATGATCTGCCACGATTACTCCTTTCTGATGCGTCTTTTACGCATCGTTTTACGACTGCGGCAGTACACCGCAGGATCTATTACAATGATTGCAAGGGCTGCCAGCGACCGATAATGGCAAGCGCCGTTTTCAGCCCGTCAAGTGCTGCGCTGGTGATACCGCCGGCATACCCTGCGCCCTCCCCGACAGGAAAAATGCGATCGTGCGCCAAGGCGTTGCGTGCCTCGCCGCGCAAAATACGCAAGGGAGAGGAGGTGCGCGTTTCGGTACCTGTCAGCACCGCGTGAGGTGCGGCATAGCCACCGATCTTTTTATCAAAGGACGCCAGCCCTGTCTGTAGGCCCGACACCACAAAGGGCGGCAAAATACGGGACAGATCTGCGACACGCACGCGACCGCCACCGTAGGTCGGCTGCACGCGCGAGGGCGCGGTTCCCTGATAGCCGCCAAGAAAATCGCCAACGGTCTCCACAGGCGCCGCATACGCACCACCGCCTGCCCCGAAGGCCGCACGCTCCAGCGCGCGCTGAAAATCAACGGCCCCCTGCACCGTACCGCCGACGTCATCGGGCGTCACGGAAACCAACACGGCGGCATTGGAATTTTCACCGTTGCGGGCATGATAGCTCATGCCGTTGACTACAACGCCCCCCTCCTCGGAGGCGGCCGTTACCACCTCGCCGCCCGGGCACATGCAAAACGTGTACACGCCGCGCGCACCGCGCGTATCGGACAGAGCGTATTCGGCAGGCCCCAGCAGCGGATGGCCGGCAAGGCTCCCGTAAAGGGCGCGATCCATATCCTCCCGACGGTGCTCAATACGCACACCGACGGAAAAGGGCTTAGGCTCAACGGACAAGCCGTGAGAAAGCAGCATTTCAAAGGTATCGCGTGCACTGTGTCCGATCGCCAGCACCAAGGCGCCTGTTTGGAAGTCACCCCGAGTGGTTTTGGCAACGACGGCACCGCCCTGCTCGCAAAAACCGTCAAGTCGCGTGCGATAAAGCACACGACCGCCAAGCTCGGCGATGCGGGAAAGGATATTGTCAACCACCACACGCAAAATATCCGTGCCCACGTGCGGCTTGGCCTTGATCAGCACCTCACGGGGCGCACCGAAGGCAACAAGACGCTCAAGCACGTAATTACAAAGTGCGTCATTGACGCGCGTGACGAGCTTGCCGTCGGAAAAGGTACCCGCTCCGCCGGCGCCAAACTGAATATTGCTTTCGGTATCAAGCTCCCCCTGCAGGCGAAAGCGCTCGGTTTTAGCGGCGCGGGTCATCACGTCGTCACCGCGATCAATGAGAATGGGCGCATACCCCCATTCAGCCAGCATCAGTGCGGCAAAAAGCCCCGCAGGCCCCATACCCACCACCAGAGGTGGTGCCTCTAATTTTTCATGGCCGCACACGATCTGAGGCACGGCGCCCGAAAAGGGGCGAATACCGAGAGTGGCGGCTTTCTCCTCCTGAAAAAAAAGAGGCTCGTCAGCTGTGACGAGCACGGAGCAGACCTGCACGATCGCAGGCTTTTTTCGCGCATCGAGAGATTTTTTATAAAGGCGAAAATGAAGCCCCGTGACAGTATCGCACAGGCGCTTCATTTTCGTTTTTGCTATTCTTATCACTTCGCCCTCGGAGGCATCAAAGGGCAGGCGGATATCCGAAACTAAAAATTCGGTTCCCGATCTTGCCGGCTTCATTTGTGCGTTACCGTCAGTGTAAGGCTCAGATCCTGCACAAGAGCCACGCCCTCGGGCAGAACCAGATCGGCAAGCTCTACCGCATACGTGCCGCTTTCGTTCGCGGCAGCGGGAACGGTGACCTGAATGCTTTCAGCCTTTTTGAGAAAGTACGTCGCACCGCTGACCTCAAGCGCGGTATCGGAGAGCACGTAGGTATAAGCGGCATCACCGCCCGTGAGCTCCAGCGACACGTAAGCCGTGTCGTCTGCGTTCATCACCAAAAGCCAGATAAGGAGCGCCAGCATCAGGCAAACAAGGCCTGCGACGATCAGTGACACATGACTGCGATGCGGCGTATATTCGCTTTGTTCCATAGCAATGTCGGCATTTTCATGTTTGCGATTCATCTTGACTCCTCCCCCCTTAATTTTCAGTGTTATCCTGACGGCGGAGCAGCTGCAGAAGCTTGCGGCGCAACGACACCGAGGTAAATTCACGGAAAAGCTCGCCCTTGCAGGCAATCGAAATAGTGCCCGTTTCCTCAGAAACGACGACCACAACAGCATCACTCTGCTCAGAAAGGCCAATGGCTGCACGGTGACGCGTGCCAAGGCCCTTGGCAATATCACTCTTATCCGACAAGGGCAGATAGCAGCCTGCCGCATAGAGGCGACCGTTACGAATGATCACCGCACCGTCGTGCAGGGGCGCCTTGTTTACAAAAATCGCGCAAAGCAGCTCGGGGGTAAGGTCGGCATTGACCGTTGTGCCCGTGCTGATATACTCGCCGATCTTCGTTGAGCGTTCAATCACGATCAGCGCACCGGTTTTGGAGAAGGACATATTCTTGGCCGCCTCTGTGATCGCCGCCACCGTGGTAGTGGTGGCCGACAGATCGCGTGTGTCGGCACCGATGGTCTTAAGGCCGTTGAAGGGCACGGAGCCAATACGCTCCATTGCGGCACGAAGCTCGGGCTGGAAGATAATGGCCAGCACGATCAGCCCATAGGAGAAAAAGCCCTGCAAAACGTAGCGCACCGCGTGCATGTTGAACACGTAGCTTAAAGTAAACACCGCCAGCGTAATGCCAACGCCCGTTAAAAGCTTGCCCGCGCGCCGATCACGCACAAACAGATACAGTGCAAAAAGGAGAGCTGCAAGGCATAAAATATCAAATATATCTTTGAGGCCGAACGTTGCAAACGGGCCTGTAAAAAAGCTGCCGGAAAACAGCTTTGTCGTTAACTCTTTCATAGCATACCGCCTATATGTATATTCCGTCATCGCAAAGCGATGCGAGCAGGTGGCACAGGTGCCACGCGTTAAAATCAAGCATAGGCGCGCCGCGCAGGACACGGGCACGCGTTATTTTATATTATTATAGCACGATATTTCTAAAAATGCAAACGTTTTTGTAATATTTTTTCACATTTTTACGAATTTTTTCGGTCCTTTTCAATATTTTTCGCGTTTTTTGAGAAAACTGCACCGATGCGAAAAACAAAAGACAAAAAAATTAACATTTTCTTTGCATTTTGCACGCAAATGTGCTATACTAAAATCATCAAAATGCAAAGGAGCTTATTTCGCTATGCTTGGTGCAGATTTTTACATGCCCACACGGGTGTTTTTTGGAGAAAACGCCCTGCAAAGAGGAAAAGAGATGCTGCTGAAGGCAGGACACCATGCCTTTATCGTTACGGGTAAAAGCAGTGCCAAAAAATGCGGCGCACTGGATGAGGTTACTACCCTTTTACAGGAGGGTGGCATCCCATTCACCGTCTTTGACGGTGTTACGGAAAATCCGCCCCTGCTGACCTGCTTTGAAGCAGGCGCCAAGGCCGCCGCTTGCGGCGCGGATTTTGTGATCGGCATCGGAGGTGGCTCACCGCTGGACGCTGCCAAGGCTATTGCCGCTTTTGCCGCCAACCAAGGCATGGCGCCCATGGATATTTACGACGACGCAAAGCGCCTCTGTCCTACCCTGCCGCTGTTTGCCATTCCCACCACGGCAGGCACGGGCAGCGAGGTCAATCCTTACAGCGTACTGACGCTGGAGGGCGGCATGAAGAAAAAGACATTCAAGGCTCCCGACAGTTGGCCGCGCGCCGCGTTCGTTGACCCCCGTTATGCCTATACCCTGCCGCATGGCGCCACGGTTTCGTGTGCACTGGATGCCTTTGCGCATGCGCTGGAGTCCTATCTTTCCCCGAAATCCACCGTATTTTCACAAACCGCCGCAGTATTCGCTGCACGCGAGATCTGGGACGTGCTCTCAGCTATGCCCGGTGAATTTGATGTGGAAATGCGCACAAGACTAGCCCTTGCTGCCACCGTTGCCGGCATGGCCATCAGCGTCACGGGCACAGGCTTCCCCCACCCGCTTGGCTATAGTCTCACGCTGCTTGACGGCGTACCGCACGGCCGCGCCTGTGCCGCCTTTGCCGCCGATTATATCACCTATAACGAGAAAAGCGACGAGGGGCGCGCGCTGATTGCCGCCTTTGCTGCCGCCATTGGCACAAAACCGAACGTTATGAAGGCATTTTTACCGGGTGTTGCCGAGGTGGATTTTAGCTTTACGGAAGCGGAAATTGCCGAGCGCATTGAGCTTGTTGCGGGCGCGGGTAATTATCAAAACAGTCCTTACGTTATTTCAAAAGAAGAAATGTACGCCATTTATCGCGCACATTTTCTCAAAAAATAATTCCGAAAACGGAAAATCGCCACTGCCTTGCTGCAGTGGCGATTTTTTTGTTTCCCCCATCACGGGGGCGAATTTTGTTGATTTTTAAGGATAAAAGCACGATCAAAAAAGCAAAAATTTTAGTGTACTGTGCTTCATCAAGGCTTGCAACGCAAAGAAGTCTGTGCGGCAAGACGCGAGGGGGCAAAGATCGCCCATTTTACCCCTCAAAGGAGAAGGCAGATCAGACCGTTGGCACCATCATTGATAATGCGCTCAAGTGTTTCGGAAAGCTTATGACGCGCGTCTGTCGGCATGTGGGCAAGCTTTCCGCAAAGGCTGTCATTGACGAGCTCGTATAGGCTCTTACCAAACATGTTGGAGTGCCACAGGCTTTGCGGATCACGCTCAAGGTCAGCAATCATGCTACGCAAAAATTCCTCGGATTGCTGCTCGGTGCCAACGATCGGATTGATCTCAGCGGCAATGTCGGCGCGCAGCATGTGAATCGAACGCGCGGTGGCACGCAGCCGCACGCCAAAGCCGCCCGATTGCTTGACGATCGTAGGACTTTCAAGGTGCAGATCCTCCAAGGTCGGCATCACGATGCCATAGCCCTCTTTCTCGGCACTTTCAAGCGCGTCAGCCACACGCACGTATTTTTTGCGCACCTCGCAAAGCTCACGCATCAAGGCAAAAACCGCCCCCTCGTTTTCAATGCTCTGCCCTGCCATATCGGAAAGGAGCTGATAATAAAGCGTCTGACAAAGCTTTACCTCTACCTCGGCACGCCCCGTGCCCATATCCAGCGTGCTGATACGAACGCCTTCTACCAATTCATGCTCAAATAGCTCTTCAAACGCAGCTCCTACGCCCCCCATGCGCTCAATCCCACTCAGCACTCGGCACACGGCCTCCGTCGTATCCTTACGCACGGGATGCGTTGCATCAAGCGCTTGCCACCACGAGGGAAAGCGCACACCCACCGAGGTCACGGGAAATTCGCCCAACACAAGATTGAGCACGCCTGTGATATCCTTGGCATTCAGCGCAAGACAGTTCACCAACGCCACGGGCACCCCGTAGCGCTTTTCAAGGCCGGCTGCCAGCTGCACTGCCTCATCATCCGCCGGACTCGCGGAATTGAGCACCACGGCAAAGGGCTTGCCAAGTGCCTTCATTTCTTCTATAATACGTGCTTCGGCCTCCTCATAAGCACTGCGTGCCAGTGTACCGATGGTGCCGTCAGAGGTGACCACAAGGCCGATCGTGGCGTGCTCGGTCATGACACGGCGCGTGCCGAGCTCCGCTGCCTCGCCAAAGGGCATCGGCTCCTCGCTCCAAGGTGTCTTTACCATGCGCTGTGCACCGTTCTCCTCGCCGCCGAGTACACCCTGTACCATATACCCCACACAATCGATCATTTTCACGCGCAAGGAGGTACCCTCCTCCAGGGTCACGGCAACGCCCTCGTCGGGCACAAATTTCGGCTCGGTGGTCATCACAGTCATGCCGGCCGCACTCTGCGGCATCTCATCACGTGCCCTGTCGCGGCTATACGTATCGCTGATATGCGGCAAAACGAGCTCGTTCATAAAACGCGTAATAAAGGTGGATTTTCCGCTTCGCACGGGTCCTACCACCCCGATATATATATCGCCGCCCGTGCGCTCGGCAATATCCTGATAAATTGACGCTGTTGCCATAGTACTCCTCCGCTTTTTTACGCCGCCTCTCGGCTATGCGCTGATTATCGGTATAGCCTATTCAAAAGAAGCAAAAAATATGACACCCACACAGCAAACCGTGTGGGTGTCATATATTAGTGCTTGATACGCACCAAAGTTCCGAGGCCGTCGGTTAAGGCCTCGCACAGCGCATCAACGTCCTGCTCGGTATTTTCTGCCGAAAAGCTGATTCTAAGGGACGACGCGGCAGCGGCGCTATCAAGTCCGAAGGCAAGCAGCACAGAGCTGGGGCCCTTGGCGTGGGCGGAGCAAGCGGAGCCCGCCGACACGTAAATACCGCGTGCGGCAAGATGATGGAGCATCGTTTCACTTTTGATATGGGGCAAGGTGAGGCTGACGATATGCGGCGCGGTCACGGGAGGCGTATTGAGCACGATCTCGCTCCCCTCAAGGGCGGCACGCAGCTTTTGAGAAAGCGCGGCCAGGTGCGGCAGACTTGTGCGCAGGGACTGTGCCCCCGCTTTCGCGGCGGCGGCAAAGCCCACGATACCAAGCATATTCTCAGTACCCGAGCGGAAGCCAAATTCCTGCCCTCCGCCAACAAGGAAGGGAGAAAGACGCCTTTCCCTTAGCATACGCTCACTGACAAACAAAGCGCCCACGCCCTTGGGGCCGTGGATCTTATGTGCACTGAGGGTGATGAGATCGGCACCCAGCGAGCGCGCCGTAAAGGGCACCTTCAAAAATCCCTGCACGGCATCGCAGTGGCAAACCACCTCAGGCGAGGCGGCGCGTGCCATGGCAAAGATCTGCTCAACGGGATAGCGCGCGCCCGTTTCGTTGTTGACAAGCATCATGCTGACCATGAACAGATCACTACCGAGATTTGCTTCCACGGTCTTCATATCAAGCTGCCCACCGCGTGTCGGCACACGAACCACACGAAAGCCCTCTTTTTCCAGTAGCTTGAGGTTGTTTTCTACCGACGGGTGCTCACTGTCCGTGGTCAGGACCGTGCTTGCAACGCGGCGGCTTTTGGCACGTGCGGTGCCTTGGATCGCCAGGGCAGTAGCCTCTGTGCCACAGGAGGTAAAAAGGAGCTGGCCGTCCTTTAAAAAACGCTCTCCCAGCGCCTCACCGACCTCGGTGCGGCTTTGCTTGAGCAGACGGGCAGCCTCGGCACCAAGGGTATGCAACGAGGAAGGGTTACCGTACTGCGCCATAGCGGCGCACATGGCTTTCTTTGACGCCTCACAAAGCGGTGTGGTGGCGCTGTTATCAAGATAAATTTGCTTCATCATTATTTAAACGTAAAGTAATCAACAGCAGCGTCAAAATCAGCGACAAAGTTATTGTATTCGGTGGCAACGGCCGTGTAGGTCAACACGTAAACGTTAAAATCATACACGGTGATCACCTGCTTACACTGATAGACCGTCGCGCCAAAGGTATAGGAAAACAAATATGCCTTAGCATCCTTACCGCCAAGCGTTTCGGCGACCTCGGCTTCTATGACGGTAAAATTCTCAAACACAGCCTGATATTCGACAAGGCACTCGTTTTCCCAATACGAGGTAGGCGTCAGCTGCTCCTCGGGGTAGTAGACGGTAGCCAATATGTTCGGTGCATTTTCGGCAGTATGTGCCTTGGCACCGGACACGTTATACGAGGTGGGGATCCAGTTTTTGGATACGTAAAGATAATAGTTGGCGCTTTCCAGTGCCACGTTCTGCATGCCGTCGGGCGTCTGGTCGGTATTGGCACAGGCACACAACGCAAAAAGACAAACGAGTACCAGCAGGGCTGCTACAATTTTTTTCATATTCTTCCCTCTCTTTACTTGGTTTTCATCATTTCGGCAGCGGCAGACAAAATACCGATACGGCCGCTTTCAAAGGTAAGACCACCCTGCATAAAGGCAGTAAATGGCGGCTTTAGGGGCCCATCTGCCGACAGCTCGATCGAGGCACCCTGCACGAAGGTGCCCGCCGCCATAATGACCTCGTCCTGGTACCCGGGCATTGCCCAGGGCTCGGGGGTCACGTAGGCATCAACGGGTGAGCCCGCCTGAATCCCGCGACAAAAGGCACAAAGGCCTTCGCGCGAGCCTGTGATGACCGTTTGAATGATATCCGAGCGCAGCTCATCGTAGCGCGGCTCCACGGCGTACCCCAACGCTTCAAACAAATAGGCGGCGAAATGGGCGGTCTTCAGCGCCTCGCCCACCGTATGAGGGGCGTAAAACAGGCCGCGGTACATATTCTTGTTCTGATCAAGCGTAGCCCCCACCTCAAGCCCGATGCCGGGACAGGTAAGGCGGTAAGAGGCGAGCTCCACCGCACGCGCGGTGCCCGCGAGATACCCACCCGTTTCGGCCATGCCGCCACCGGGGTTTTTGATCAGTGATCCCACGATGAGATCGGCGCCCACGGCTGTGGGCTCCCACTCCTCGGTAAATTCGCCGTAACAGTTGTCCACCATGACAAACACGTCAGGGCGAATGGCCTTGATGGCCTTCACACCCTCGCCGATCTCGGCAACAGTTAGCGTACGGCGGTTGAGATATCCCTTAGAGCGCTGAATAAAGCACACCTTTACGCGTGCGCCCTCAGGTCCCTGTAAAAAGGCGGTGATGGCTTCAATATCCAGCGTTTTTTGATCCTTGAGATCAATTTGACGGTATGTAATGCCGTAATCGGCCAGCGACCCCTGCCCTGCCTCGCCCGTGATGCCGATGACCTCACCGAGCGTATCGTAGGGCTTTCCTGCCACGGACAGCAGAATGTCGCCCGTGCGCAAAAGGCCAAAAAGACCGATCGTTAAGGCATGCGTGCCGTTGACGATGCTATGGCGCACAAAGGCCGCCTCGGCACCGAGCACGTCGGCATAGATACGGTCAAGCACGTCGCGGCCGCGATCATCGTACCCATAGCCGCTGGTGCCGTTAAAGCAGGCAGCGTCAACGTGACGGTCGGCAAAGGCCGCCATCACGCGTGCCGTATTGGCGCGCGCGATGCGCGCGATCTCGGTAAACTGCGGTGCGAGCGCCGCCTCTGCCTTGTCGGCAAGCGCTAAAAGTTCGGGAGAAAAGTTCATTTCAGCGCGCCTCCAAGATAACGAATAGCAAGATCTGCTGCAGCCTTGGCGTCAGAAAGAGAAAGCATCTCCACCCCCGTATGAATATAACGGCACGGAATAGAGATCGCGCCTGCGCGACAACCAAGGCCCGTCATCTGCACAGCAGAGGTATCGGTACCGCCAAAGGTTAAAATTTCGCATTGGGCGGTGATCTTTTCCGCCTTGGCAACCGCCAACAACTCAGAAACGAGCGTAGCGTCACAAATCACGGATCTATCCTTGATCTTCACTGCGGCACCGCCGCCAAGCTTAACGGCCATCGGTGCAGCACCCACGGTATCACCCGTGGCGGTCACGTCAAAGATCAGGGCAATATCGGGGGCAATACCAAAGGCTGCGGGCTTGGCGCCGCGACAGCCAACCTCCTCCTGCACCGAAAAAACGTAATAAATATCATCGTCGGGAGCACGCAGACGGCGTGCGATATCAAGCATAACAGCACAACCGATACGGTCATCAAGCGGGCGTCCCGTAATGCGGTCACCCATCAGGCGCGTGAGTGTGGGGCAAAGCGCACAGCAATCACCGATCTTAAGACGCCTTTGCGCCTCACGGCGGTTTTTAGCACCGATATCCACGTAGCATTTTTCGGCCTTAGGAGCTTCGCCGCTTTTGCGATCGCTCTCGGAAACCAGCACACCCTTGGTGCCGTTTTCAAAAACGACAAGCGAGCCCACAGCCGCGGTATAATCAATACCGCCGATGGGTGCCACACGCAAAAAGCCGCTATCCTCAATAAAATTCACAATAAAGCCGATCTCGTCCATATGTGCTGCCAGCAGCACACGGCGAGGAGCGGCACCCTTGCCCTTTTTCAGACAGATCAGATTGCCCATCGCGTCCACCTCCACGGTGTCGCAAAGCGGGGCCATCTTTTCCTTGATCAAATCGCGAATGCCCTGCTCGCGCCCCGAAATCGAGGGCTTGAGCGGCAACAATTCCTTTAATAATCCGTACATATCCTTCCCTTTCTTACAGCTCGCACAGCATAGCGTCAAGCAGTGCGATCATCGCGTCAGCATCACTCTTTTTTGCCACCGTCACAGGCGCGTGCAAATAGCGCGTGGGCGCGGAAAGCGCCATACAGCGCACCCCGATGCCTGTGCGTTGCACATTTTTGGCATCGTTTCCACCCGATACAAATCGCTTGACCTGCACGGGGATCGCATGGCGTTTGCCGATCTCCAGCGCCTTATCCACCAACAAGCGATCATAGATCGTGCCCTTATCAAGCAGGGAAAGCACGCCGCCCTCACCCATATCGGCCACGCGGCGCGCGGCAGGAACATCGGGCAGATCGGCCATTGCCGTGGTCTCTAAAATAAACGCGATATCGGGGCTTATGCGGTTGGCAACCACCGTGGCACCCGAAAGGCCGATCTCCTCACGCACCGTAAAGGCAAACCACAGATCAAGCGGCAGATGCCTGTCCACCACACGGCGCAAAAGCTCTATGAGCACAGCGCACCCCAAGCGGTCATCCAGCGCCTTGCCCGACAGATATTCGCCCTTCTCGCCAAGCGTGAGAAAGGGTGTGTCGAAGGTGCCGAAATCTCCAAGGGATACAAGCGCCTCGGCGCTCTCCTTATCGGCCACGCCGATATCAATATACATATCCTTGACCTCGGGCATTTTGGCGCGCTCGTCGGCGCTTTGGAAATGAATGCCCTTAGCGGCGATCACACCGTTTTGGCGCTTTTGCTCATCACCCACCACAACAGCACGCCCCACCATCACGCGCGGGTCGATACCGCCAACGGTATCAAAGCGCAAAAAGCCCTTTTTCTCAATTTCGGTGATCATAAAGCCGACCTCGTCCATGTGTGCCGCAAGCAGCACGCGCAAGGCGCCCTCGGGGCCCTTTACATGGGCGGTCAGATTGCCCATACGGTCGGTATACAGCTCTACGGGGAGATCCTTAATCTCCTCCTTGATCAGCGCACAAACCGCGCCCTCACATCCCGTGGGGCCAAAGGCGAGTGACAGAGCCTTGATCAGTTCAATTCCTTCACGCATACGAAAACACCTCCGCCAGCTCCCCGTCGGTCACAAATGCCGCCACAAGGCGCGAGAGCGCCTCGGCATCAGCCATATCCAACACCTCGGTATAGGTGTGCATGCCCGTCAGGGGCAGCCCTACGTCCACCACGGAAATACCGCACCCGACAAGATGCAGACACTCGGTATTGGTGCCCGTGCTCTTTGCCTCAACCGTGGTCTGCCACGGGATATTTTCACGGGTGGCAAGTGCCTCGGTCATAGCGGTGAGACGACGGTCAACGATCGCGCTGCGTGCGATCGCCACACCCTTGCCCATTTCCACGGAGTCACGCTTTTCGGCGCCGCGCATAAAGCCAAGACCCACGTCAATGACCATAGCATAATCGGGGTCTATGGCAAGGCCGCCAACAGCCGTACCGCCAACGGCACCCGTTTCCTCACGCACCGAAAGCAGCAGATAAACGTCGCCTGCCAGCCTTTCACGCGGAATCTGCATCAGGGCGTGTGCCGCGATCGCGGCACACGCCTTATTATCAAAGCCCTTGCCCGAAAGGCGCCCACCTGCCAGCGTGCGATATTCGGGCAAAAAGCCCACGGGTGTTCCTACGCGCACCAGCTTTTCAAGCGCCTCTTTCGTGTAGCCCGTATCGATGAGAAGCTCCTCGGGCTTGGGCAGCGTGCGCTCGCCACCCGACAAATGCGGAGGGGTGGAGGAAATGACGCCGTCAATGACCTTTTCTCCGTATACACGCACGCGCGCAGATGAAAGCGTGCGCGCATCTAAGCCGCCAACCGAGGTAAACGACAAAAAGCCGCCCTCCTTGATATCGGTAACAAGCATACCGATCTCGTCAAAATGGGTATCGATCAAAATTTTAGGGGCATTTTCTTTCCCCGAGTACCGCACGAAAACACGGTTGCCGACAGCATCGGCATAGCTTTCGTCAAAGCCGTCAAAAAGTGCGGTCAGCTTTTCGGCATCGTAGCCCTCAAAGCCCGTTACGCTCATCAAAGCGGCTGTGGCGGTGATGATCTCCTTGAGTTCCAATGTCCTTTTATCCTTTCCGAATTCAGTTTCTTTACCAATGCGCAAAAATGCTTCCCTCTGGCCTCATAATCGCGAAATTCACCAAACGCGGTGCAGGCAGGTGAAAGCAGGACGGTATCCCCTTCCTTAGCAAACGCGACGGCGGCAGAAAATGCTTCATCAAACGACTTTATCTGCACAAACGGCAACCCCTGCGGCAAGACCGCGGCGATCTCGGGCGCCGCCTCGCCGTAAAGGCAAGCAGCCTTGACACTCTTTGCCAGTACGGCCGTCAAGGGTGCAAACGACACGCCCTTACCGCGCCCGCCCAAAATGACAACGGGGTGCGCCGACAGCGCCGAAAGCGCCGCCACTGTGCGCGATGGCGAGGTGTCGATCGAGCTGTTATAATAGGCTACCCCACCGACGGTATCCACATACTCAAGGCGGTGCGCAACGCCCCGAAAATCGGTCAGTGCATGCGTTGGTGCCTCGTGGGTAAGATAAGGGGCAGTCAGCGCAAGGGCGGCCAAAAGATTTTCAAGATTATGCGTGCCCGGCAGCGAAAACGCCGTCAGGCAATCAAAGGTGTATTTTACGCTTCCTTCTTCCACCGTCACCTGCTGACCGCAGGCATACGCGCGACCCGCAGCGGGCAGATCGTCCCATTCGCGCCGCGCTGAGAAAAGGCACGTGTGCTCGGCGCGTGAGGCAGCCAAGGCGGCTGTCGTTTCGTTATCGGCGTTTAATACAAGGTGTGTATCGCCGCCAAAGATACGGCACTTTGCAGCCACATATTCAGACATGTCGGTATGCCAGTTCAGATGATTGGGGGAAATATTGGTGATCACGGCGCGCGGAAGCGGACATGCCAGCGTCATCAGCTGAAAGCTTGAAAGCTCCAGCACCAGAAGATCGCCTTTTTTCATTTCCTCCACACGCGCGAGAAGCGGTGTGCCGTTATTACCGCCCAACCACGTACGATGCCCCGCTGCACGCAGTAAGGCTGCCGCAAGCGTTGCCGTGGTGGTTTTGCCGTCGCTGCCCGTGATCCCCAGGGGGGTGGCCTGTGTCAGGGCTAACAGCAGCTCGGTCTCAGACGTCAGGCACGCACCGCGCGCCAGCGCCGCCCGAATCGGTTTTGCGTCAGGGCGAATTCCCGGTGAGCGCACTAGCACCTGTTCGGGCAGGTCGTCGGGCATTTCACTTTCATAAAAGCGAAGACCGCGTGCCGCATATTGCTCCCTGTACGCCTGTGCCACGGGCGTGTCGGCATAAACGGTGGCTGTACCCCCCTTCCCCAAAAGCCACTCGGCCACGGCGCGATTGGCGCGACCGAAGCCGAGCATTGCCACGGAAAAATCTTGGGGGCATGCGATAAAGCTTTCAAAAATCAAACGGTTCACCTCATTTTTTCTCTAAATAAGGATAGCCATATTATATTATACCGATTTGCGCGCCCGCGTGCAAGAGGAAAGTTGTGTTTTTTTGGTGAAAGTTGAAAAAAATCTCAACTGCCCTTTACAAAATACACAATATATGGTATAATACAGTGATAATCACACACAAAATGTACGATTGTAAGGAGTTAGCAATGGCAGGAAAAGACACGTCGAAATCCTATGGCAATGCCAGCATTACAGCGCTGAAGGGCGCTGACCGCGTCAGAAAACGCCCCGGCGTTATTTTCGGTGCGGATAACCTTGAGGGCTGCCAGCACTCTTTTTTTGAAATTCTTTCCAATTCAGTCGACGAGGCACGCGAGGGGCACGGCGACGTCATTACCGTAACGGCCTTCCTTGACCACTCGATCGAGGTAGACGACCGCGGACGCGGTATTCCACTCGGCTTTAACCAAAAGGAAAATCGCTGGAACTGGGAGCTGATCTTCTGCGAGCTTTACGCAGGCAGTAAATACGACAACAACAAAAAGGGTGCCGCCTACGAATATTCGCTCGGCCTCAACGGCCTCGGCGCGTGCGCGACACAATACGCCTCGGAGTATATGGATGTATGGTCCTACGACGGACACGAGGTGCACAGCATCTCCTTTAAAAAGGGCAACCCCGTCACCGACCTGCAAAGCCGTGAGCTTGAAAAAAAGGAGCGCCGCCGCGGTACCGTCATTCGCTGGCGTCCCGACGGTGAGGTCTTTACCGATATCAAGATCCCGCACACCTTTTTCAAGGATACCATGTACCGCCAGGCAGTCGTCAATTCGGGCATTAAATTCGTGCTTCGCTTGGAAACCGAAAAAAATAAATTTGAGGAGCACGTGTATTATTACGAGCACGGCATCATCGACTACGTGCGCGAGCAGGCGGGCGATACCGCCAAGATCGAGCCCGTGCAATGGCACCTTGAGACCCAGGGACGCGACAGTGACGACAGGCCCGAATATAAGCTCAAGGCCGATATTACCTTTACCATTTCAAACACCGTGCAAGCGCTGCAATATTACCACAACTCAAGCTATCTTGAGCACGGCGGCTCTCCCGACAAGGCTGTACGCGCCGCCTTCCCCGCTGTCATTGACACGTATTTGAAAAATCATAACAAATACAAAAAGGGTGAAAAGCCCATTACCTTTGAGGACGTTGAGGACTGCCTGTTACTGGTCATCAACAGCTTTTCCACGATGACCTCCTACGAGAACCAGACCAAAAAATCCATCACCAACCAATTTATACGCGATGCACTGCGCGCCTTTATCCGCGAGCAGCTGAGCTTTTATCTCACCGAGCATCCCACCGAGGCCGAGATCCTTGCCAACCAGGTGCTGATCAACAAGCGCAGCCGCGAGACCGCAGAAAAGGCACGCTACGATCTCAAGGAAAAGTTTACAAACAACCCCACCGACATTGCCAACCGCGTAGAAAAATTTGTCAACTGCCGCTCAAAGGACCCCGACGTGCGTGAGCTGTATATCGTGGAGGGCGATTCGGCGCTGACCTCGTGTAAGCTGGGGCGTGCCGCAGAATTTCAGGCCATTATCCCCGTGCGCGGTAAGACGCTGAACTGCGTAAAGGCCACCTACGACCGCATCTTTAAAAACGATATCATCAAGGATCTGCTCCGTGTGATCGGCTGTGGCGTTGAGGTGGATACCAAAAAGGTAAAAAATGATTTTAACCAGTTTGATCTTTCAAAGCTCCGTTGGTCAAAGATCATCATTTGCACCGATGCCGATGAGGACGGCTTCCAGATCCGCACGCTGCTTTTGACGCTCTTTTACCGTCTGCTGCCCACTCTGCTGCAGGAAAGACGCGTATTTATTGCCGAATCTCCCCTGTTTGAGATCACCACCAAGGACGAGATCCTGTTTGCCTACAATGAGTTTGAAAAGGCCGAGATCTTGAAAAAGCTTGAGACCGAGGGCAAAAAATACACCCTACAGCGCTCCAAGGGTCTTGGCGAAAACGAGCCCGAAATGATGTGGCAGACCACCATGAATCCCGCCACGCGCAGGCTGGTGGCCGTGGAGCCCGCCGACGTTGAGCGCACCGAATATATGTTTGACGTGCTCATGGGCGACAATCTGGCCGAGCGTAAGGTGTTTATTGCCGAGCACGGCAGTGAGTATATCAAGGACGCCGATATTTAAGCATGCCGGCCAAACAAAAAACGCTTTGCTATCGCTTGATAGCAAAGCGTTTTTTTTAACAGAGAGCCTGACGGCTCTGTATTTTTACCGCGCGGTCTTAATCCACGCAAACGTCAAGACGGTAATATACGCACTTGCCCTCCGCAGAGATGTACTGAAGCAAGCACATACCGTCAAACGTGGCGACATCGTCGGGCAGATAATCAAGCGTTATAAGCTTGGTGCCCACATCGTTATATACGTCGTATTTAACGTTGGAAGGGTCGGTTGTATCGGCTACGACAAAGTAGTTTTGAGCGATCGTCACGATTTCACGTGCCGCGTCCTTGTCGATGATCGGAGTAGCCCCGATATTTGCATAGCACACGACCGCTCCGTCCTCATCCTCCAACAGCACGCCGTGGCGCATAATGCCGTCATCACCGTCATAAATGTGCTGCTTGGCGGCTTCATAATCGTATACCATCTTCAGATCGTAATCATAAAGCTTACCCGCAACGATAAAATAAACGGCGTTACTGTCTTCAGCGCCCGTGACCTCACCGATCACCTTTCCCTTTTCATTAATTAAAAACTCTCGCTCGGAAACGTCCCGCGCAACCCAACGATTGGTACCGATAAAATCAAAATTTAGCGCTATCTGACCCTCGATAACCTGTTTGATTTCACCCTTGACTTTACCGCTGTTGGAAACCTTTACAAGCTTAAACTTGCTCATCTCGTCCTCAATGCGCTCATCAACGATCTCAAAAGCGATAGCCAGATTGTCAT
Source organism: Oscillospiraceae bacterium (assembly GCA_015063895.1). Taxonomy (GTDB): domain Bacteria; phylum Bacillota; class Clostridia; order Oscillospirales; family CAG-272; genus Firm-07. The sequence continues at coordinate 53,692 of SVTG01000012.1, forward strand.
AGCCACGCGCGTAGCCCATTTGCTCGGCAAGCGTGCCCTGCTCATTGTTTACCACCTCAACCAGGAGCCAATCAAGATTGAGGTCCTTGACCTTACCGGATTTCTTAATGAGCTTGGTTACCAGCGTATATTTGCCCTCGGGAATGCTGCTGCCGCTGTTGGAAACGATAAAGGTATAGTCCTTGGATTCCTCGGTTTCGGTGATCAAATACTGCACCAACACGTTGCCGTTTTCAAGTTGATTTGCGATGACAAACGAGGCATCACTCGGCGCCTGATAGTGTGCAAGCATCTTGCAGGTATCGTCGTAGAGAATGACAAGTCCGTCATCATCGCCATAGAAATAACGGTCGTTGGCCTTACCCGTAAGCTCAGGCAGCTGTGCAAAGTCGCCCAGATCAAAGGCGTGCGCGATCGCACCGTTCTGATCCATACGGTAGCATTTACCGTCAAATGCAAGCAGGTCAAACTCGGTCTGCACGTTAAGCAGGCCCTCGGCCTCCGCCACAACGGAGCCGTTTGCCGCACAAAGCGCGGTTTTGTAAGTATAATTGTCAGGAACACTCTCCACCATCTGCCAGGACGTAGTCTTTACAATAAAATAGGCGTTTTCATTGTATCCCTCATGCAGCTCCACGTTAACGCGCGTAGTCAGCGTTTCGGTTACCGTCAATACAACAGCGTTGGTCGCGAGATTATACACAATGTGTTTTTTGTGCGAATCCGACCCATCAATAACGATATCCGTAAGATACACCAGCTCCTCGCAATTGCTCTCTCGGGCAGCGCCCAGCAATGCCTCAACAGCAGCGGCAGAGGTGGGAGTAGGCGCCGTGTCGCGATACTGCTCGCCGTCCATCATCATGCGATGCGTTGCACAGCTGCTCAGTAGCATCACAACCATCAGAAACAGCGACGTCAAAACCAAAAGCTTTCTTTTTTTCATTGTAATTCCTCCTTGTAAAAGAGTAAAATGCCCCGCCGCGCAAAAGAAACCGCACGCAAAACGGCCTTTTGCCATGTTTTTATCGTGTACGGTCTTAAAAGCCCGGCAAGGTTGATGACGCCATAATTTATGCGCGCCATCTTTATTGTATTATAACAAAAGTATGGTTTTATGTCAACAAAATCACATTCATGGGGGCTTCTTGGGGTATTTTTGCCGTTGCTTTCCCACGGAAAAGTAAATTTTTAAATTTAGCCTCCGATTTTTTTGAAAAAGCACTTGCTTTTTGTTTCGGTTTATGCTATAATATACGTTGTTTTGATGCACACATCACCCACGACGATGCCAAGGCAACCCAAACAAGACTCGAAAACAAACCGACTTCGTCACACTTTATTTCCCCAACCCCTTGCAGCACCTGGCTTTTACGGAATTGAAGCGCAGAAAAAGCAAGCGGTTGGTATGCAGTTTTCTATCAAAATTCCGACAACTAAATATTTGGAGAAGTACTCAAGTGGTCGAAGAGGCGTGACTCGAAATTTTGTAGTCACTTTGGAACCTCCCACCTTAAATCCCTTGATTTATAAGGGTTTTCCGCAGTTCAAATACAACTTAATACGTTAGTTCTCTCC
>SVTG01000034.1 GCA_015063895.1 Oscillospiraceae bacterium
TGTGTTATACCATATTTTGTTTTCGGGTGGTAAAGGAGTGATGTTTTTGCTTACGCAAAAGTGATGTTACTCACTTCGTTCGTAATGATGTTGCACCCGTTGGTCGCAATGATGTGATGTTTGCCCATTGTGCCGTAGGCACTACATCATTGCCGAAGGCTACATCATTAGGCGAAGCCGACATCACTTGCACGCAAGGGCAAACATCGTTCGGCGACCTGCTTTATCGTAGGTCGCCGTTCGGCGGCTTTTTCTTTTTTGAAAAAATTTGATATTTTTTTGGCGAAAAAAAGAGATTTGATATTTTTTATCGTATTTTATATTATGCAAAAGAAAAAGCAAGCGAAAGGAGGGTGATTTTGTGTCGGATATCAAACAAATTTTGTATGAGCAAGAGGCGCGCACGCTGTCGCCCTATGCATTTTTTTCTGTCAACACCGCAGGCAGAGCTCACGAGAGCACGCCGTGCGATCTGCGCACCGATTTTCAGCGTGACCGCGATCGCATCATACATAGTCAATCCTTCCGCCGTCTGATGTATAAGACGCAGGTGTTTTTGGCCCCGGCCGGCGATCATTACCGCACGCGTCTGACGCACACGCTGGAGGTTGCACAGATCGCACGCACGGTGGCACGTGCTCTTTCCTTGAACGAGGATCTGACCGAGGCTATTGCTATGGGACACGATCTGGGTCATACACCCTTTGGCCATGCAGGCGAGGTCGTGATGCGTCAATGCTTCAGCCCCGATTTTTCGCATAACAGTCAGGGTGTACGCGTGGTGGACTACCTTGAAAACGATGGCAAGGGCTTAAATCTTACCGCCGAGGTGCGCGACGGCATTGCCCATCATTCAGGGCCCGTGCTCCCCAAAACTCTTGAGGGGTGTGTCATTCGTCTTGCTGACCGCATCGCGTATATCAATCACGATATTGACGATGCACTGCGCGCGGGCATTTTACGGCATGAGGAGATCCCGACGGAGCTGCGTGCCGTGCTCGGTAACAGTCACGGCGAGCGCATCAATACGATGGTATCGTCGGTGGTACGTGCCAGCCTTAATAAGCCCGAGATCACGATGGAAGCCGATATTTATGAGGCCACCGACCGTCTGCGCGATTTTTTGTTTGTCCGTGTGTATCGCGACAATGCCGCTAAGGACGAGGAGGTCAAGGCAAAGGCGATGCTCGCGCAGCTGTTTGAATATTTTGAAGAGCACCCCGAAAGCTTGCCGCTTTCTTACCTCGAAACCATCAGCAAGGAATCGGTCGGACGCGCCGTCTGTGACTATTTATCCGGCATGACCGACCGCTATGCGATAGAGCTTTATCGCGATCTCTTTATTCCGGAGGTGTGGCGCGTAAAATGATTCCAAAGGAAATTATAGAAGAGATCCGCTATCGCTCGGATATAGAGGAGGTCATCGGCTCTTACGTAACGCTGAAGCGTGCGGGCTCAAACAAAAACGGTCTTTGTCCGTTTCACAGTGAAAAATCCCCCTCGTTTACGGTATTTCCCGCAACCAAAAGCTTTTATTGCTTTGGCTGCGGTGCAGGCGGTGACGTGATCACCTTTACCCAAAAAATAGAAAATCTTGATTACGTGGCGGCGCTTGAGCTGCTGGCCACAAGGGCGGGGATCACCATACCCAATGAGCCGAGCGTAGGCGGCACGCCTACGGTGTCGCGCAAGCGTGTGTACGAGATGAACCTCGCCGCTGCAAAATTTTTCAGAAACGCTCTCTTTGACCCCGTTTTGGGGCGCGAGGCAATGACGTACCTGGTGGAAAACCGTCGCTTGTCGGGTGCTACCATCAAGCGCTTTGGCCTCGGCTTTGCCCCCAATGATTTCAGCATGCTGACCAATTATATGCGCCGTGAGGGCTTCAGCGAAGAGGAGCTGATCCAAGGCTTTTTGTCAAAGCGCTCCCAGCGCGGAACGCTTTTTGACCTGTTTCGCAACCGCATCATGTTTCCCGTGATCGATACGGCGGGCAATATCGTTGCATTCGGCGGTCGTGTGATGGACGATAGCAAGCCGAAATATCTCAATTCATCGGATACTCCCGGCTTTAAAAAGAGCCGCATTTTGTTTGGTCTTAATTATGCTAAGGATCATTGCGCCGAGGAGCTGATCCTGTGTGAGGGGTATATGGATACCATCGCGATGCACGCCGCAGGATTTCAAAACGCCGTGGCGACGCTTGGCACAGCCATTACACAGGATCACGCGCGCCTGATCTCACGCTACACCAAGCGCGTTATCATCAATTATGACAGTGACGAGGCAGGGCAAAAGGCCGCCGATAAGGCAATGCTCTTGCTTGACGAGGTGGGGCTTCCCGTACGCGTGTTAAAGCTAACGGGTGCCAAGGATGCCGACGAATTTATCAAGCGCTTTGGCAACGATGCTTTTTATTCCTTGCTCAAAAACAGCAACTCCGCTTTTGATTTTAAGATGGAAAAGGTGCTTGCCAAATATGATCTGGGGGCCGCCGAGGGTAAGCTTCGTGCTGCGCGCGAGCTGACCTCACTGATCGCCGCCACACATTCAAGCGTGGAGCGTGAGCTTTATTTGCGCGCCGCGGCCGAGCGTCTGGGCATTTCTGCCGAGAGTCTTGGCAATGACGTGGTGCGTGCGCGTGCAAGCCAGGCGCGCGAGGCCAAGAAAAAGGAAAGCCGCGATCTGCAGCTATCGGCGCGCAATTTTGGTGACCGTGTCAATCCCGATGCTGCAAAGGACCCTGCCACCGCTGCCGCTGAGGACGTGCTGCTTGGGCTTTGCCTCGCGTTTCCCGAGCATCGCAAGGCCTGTGCGACGGGCGCCGTCGACGTTACGGCCGATGATTTTTACACCGACTTCGGTAAGCGCGTCTTTGTGGCGCTCACCGAAGCTGAAAACAGTGCCGACGGATTTTCTTTTTCGGCACTCGGTGCCATCTTTACCCCTGACGAAATGGGGCGGCTGGTAAAATTGCAGCGCGAACGTGAAATGCTGCAAAATAACGGTGGGGAGGTGCTGGCGCTTGCCGTTGAGACCCTGCATACCCGGCGCCGCACCCGTGAGGCTAAGGCCTCGGGAGATTGGCAAAGCGAGCTTGCTATGCGTCGCGCACAGATGAAAAAGAAAAACGATAGTAAATAAAAGGAGAGATAAGCATGAGCACGAATAAGGACGTTATGGAAAAGGACGTAGTATCCGCCGATACGCTCGGCGCGGAAAAGGAAACGGAAAAGCTTGAAAAAAAGGTGGATATGAGCGGCCTGATCGAAAAGGGTAAGAAGGGCGATCTTTCCACCTCGGATATCGATGAAGCCATGGAGAGCATGGACTTTGATATGGATAGCCTTGAAAAGCTTTACGATGCCTTTGCCGATAACGGTGTTGCATTGCCCGACGAGCTTTCCTCAGGTGAGATCACAGAGATCGAAAATGAGGTTGAGCGCTTTGGCGCGGGCGAAAATATGGAAAAGATCCTTGAGCAGGAGGGGCTTTCGATCGATGACCCCGTTCGTATGTACCTCAAGGAGATCGGCAAGGTGCCGCTGCTTACGGCAGAGCGTGAAAAGGAGCTTGCCGAGCGTATGGCACAGGGCGATGAGGACGCTAAGACCGAGCTGGTAGAGGCAAACCTGCGTCTTGTTGTCAGCATTGCCAAGCGTCACGTTGGCAGAGGTATGTTCTTCCTTGACCTGATCCAGGAAGGCAATCTCGGTCTGATGAAGGCAGTGGATAAGTTTGACTATACCAAGGGCTATAAGTTCTCCACCTACGCTACGTGGTGGATACGACAAGCCATCACCCGTGCCATTGCCGACCAGGCACGCACCATTCGTATTCCCGTACATATGGTCGAAACCATTCATAAGGTTTCTCGCTATCAGCGCCAGATGCTGCAGGAGCTCGGCCGCGAGCCTACCCCTGCCGAGATCGGCGAAAAGATGGGTATGAGCGCTGAACGCGTGCGCGAAATTATGAAGGTGGCGCTTGACCCCGTTTCGTTGGAAACGCCCATTGGTGAGGAAGAGGACAGCCATCTCGGTGACTTTATTCCCGACGAGGATACACCCTCGCCTGCCGATGCCGCCTCAACTACGATTTTGCGTGAGGTCATTGAACGCGAGCTGAGCACCCTGACGCCCCGTGAAGCACATGTGATCAAGCTGCGCTTCGGTCTTTATGACGGGCGCTCCCGCACGCTTGAGGAGGTTGGTAAGGAGTTTGATATTACGCGTGAGCGTATCCGCCAGATCGAATCGAAGGCTCTGCGCAAGCTCCGTCATCCGAGCCGTGCACGCCATTTGCGCGGATTTCTTGATTGATTTTTCATTCTTGTTGAATTAGCACAACTTTCACCTGTACCGATTTTGCAATGTGATGATTTTTTTGGACTCTGTGAGAAATGTTTTTAATTCCTTTTTGTATAAGATGCTAAGGTTTTTTTGCACTTCTGCTGATAGGTCGTTTTCTTTGTGCAGTCCCTCACAAAATCTTCACTTGACAAAATTTCCAACTTGGTGTATCATGTATTTATATAATTATATCGCGTGTGCGCGTAGCCACGCGTAGGAGGTCCTGTCATGAAGAAAAAAATCGTTTGTTTGGTGCTTGCACTGCTGATGGTGCTGCCTTTGCTGGTGGGCTGCTCGCAGGACAAGGACATTGACGACATCAACAAAGAGGCGTCGCGTTATACCACCACGCTGAACGTTTGGTTGATCACTGAAAGCAAGCTGGTGGCAGATGCCAGCGCGCTGATCAACGCGGGTCTTACCCCCAATAAAAAAACCGAGGATCTGACCGATGCGCAGAAGGCAACGGTTGCCGCTATGAGCGAGGAGCAGCTTGCAGCTTGGAATCAGGTTTACCAGGTTTCCGAGGCTATCAATAAGCTTTCCAAGGCAAAATACAAGACCAAGCTTAACCTCAAATATTTCCTTGAAAGCGATTACTACACCGCCGTTGAGGGCGCGTTTGACGAGCACTACGCAAATATCGTCGCAGGTAACGTGACGGGTAAAAACGAGACCGAGGAAACCATTCTCAACGAGTACGGTATTCCTGAGCCGAAGTATCCCACCGTTGCTGACTATGAGATCGATATCCTCTATATCGGTGATTACGGTAAGTATGCGACCTACGCCGCTAACGATTGGCTGATCAACCTGCGCACGCACCTTGAGAACGCGGCTGTAAAGCTGTCCTCGTACGTCAGCCTTTCTTACCTTACCTCTGCTGCCCTGAATCAGGACGTTTATGCCCTGCCGAACAATCACGGCGTTGGCGAGTACGTATATGTGATGGCTGACAAGGAGTTGATGGCAGAGTACAGTAATGACCTGTCGGGCGCCACGCTTTACGACAGCGATTTCAAGGCCTATCTTGACTATGTGTTCGGTGCGCACACCGGCAGCGATAAGGTCTACCCCATCTATACCGATAACCAGAGTGGCAAGATCGATCTTGACTTTGCTCACTACTGGAGCTACGATTTCGACTCCACCCCCGGCTTTGCTCTGCAAGCCCCCGACCGTTTCTCGATCTTCGGTGATAGCTATGCCAACAAGGCAACGCTTGGCAACAACAACCTACTTGCTGACACTGCTTATATGACGGCACTTGCCAATAAGTCTCATTACGAAAAGACTGCAGGCTACGTTACGACCGATCCCGACGCAAGGGCTGCTGTTCGTGTGGTCAGAGGCGGCTATGAGCTGAAGGCACAGTATGAGGCTGAGGGCTACGAGGTTATGGTTATGCAGTACCCTGAGCTTACCGATGCCGAGATCTACTCCTCGCTGTTTGCTGTCGGTGCTTACACCGTCAACGCAGAGCGTTCCGCAGAGATCCTTACCTTCCTTAATACCGATGCAGAGGTGCGCAATATTCTTCAGTACGGTATCGTAGAAGAGAACTACACCCTTAAGCACGTTACGGTTGGCGACAAGGATTATGTTTGGGCAAAACCCACCAGAGAGAATGTCTATGTTATGGACGTCAACAAGACGGGTAACGTGTTCCTTACGTATCCCTCCAGTGCTGCGGACGTACAGCGTTGGGAGTATGAAAAGGCACAGAACCTTGAGATGGTGACTTATCCCACGGTCGGCTTGAATTATGATGCTGACGATAAGCTTGATGAGAAAAATCTTCGCATCATGAATGCTATCTCCGCTGCTATGGCTGCTGAACTGGCCGAAATGACCTCTGACGAGATCGTGGCACTCTATCATCTTGCTTGCGGCTCTGCTACCAATACTGAAATGGCCAATCTCATTCTTGGTATTGTGGGTACTGACGTGACCTATACGATGGGCGGTCAGACTGCTGCGATCGATGTAACGGCATTGAGCGGTGCGATCAAGCTGATGAAGACCACCGAGATCAAGACAGGCGAGCTCCGTTCTCCCTTTGCGCTTTACAGCGAGTGGCTGAAGGCACAGGAATTCTAACATAAATAATGTAACCGAAAGCGCGGTGCCGTCGGCACCGCGCTTTTTATATCCAGTTTTTTGGCACAAGTCCCTCGTTTTCCTGTATCTCTTTCAATGCAACCCCGGCAAGCGCGCGGCATCGCTCAAACGTTGCTGCGTCGTGAAAGCGCACGGCGTAATCAAGCTCTGCGAAAATTGCATCGATCTTATCCAGCGTTTGCAGGGATACGGAAATGCCAAATTTTCCTTTTTCTTGTTCCCAATGCTCATAGAGCGCCGCGGTCTGAGCTGTTGCATCGGTTACCGGGGGGAGGGCATCCAGCTCCTCACTTAATTTTTGACAGGCCTTATCAATATAAATAGCATTTAAAACAATGCCCCCGGCCAGCAAGGCAAAAACACATAGCGATAAGATAAAGCCCTTCATGGTTTCTCCTTTTCAACCGTATAAAATTTGCCCCCGTCATCGATACCTAAAAAGAAAATATCCTGCGCGCGCTTTTGCTTTTTTAAAAGCTCGGCATCAAGCCAGGCGCGGTCTTGCCCCAAAAGATTCAGGGTGTAGGTGTTTACGGTGCCGTCCTCGATCAAGGCATGAATGATGCCGGTTTCCTTCAATATTATATTAAGGTCACTTGCGCTGGGCGGTAACGCCTGCTTTTTTTGTATGATAGAGATCTTTCCGTTCTGCTCTAAAATGGCATAATCTACGTCCTCAAGAGTAGCCACGCCGCTTTGTCGCACCTCACTGATAAGCTCGTCAATGGAGATGCGTACGCGCCTTAGCTCCTTTTGATCGGGGACGCCGCGACGTATCAATACACTCGGCCTTGTTGAAACCCAATTTTTTAAGCTCGGACATTTTAACAAAATAACCGATAAAGCAATTTCAAGCGTGAGGATCGTTACCAGGGGAATTACGGCATGCATCACGGGAATGTTGGGATCTGCGATTGGCAGTGAGGCAATTTCCGAGATCAGCAAAGTGGTCACCAGCTCTGAGATCTCTAACTCCCCCAACTGTCGCTTGCCCATCAAGCGCATGGTGAGTAATAATAAGACGTATACCAGCAGTGTACGTATCAGAATGGTGATCATGCGCCGCCTCCTTTTTTCTTTATTGTGCTGTTTGTTAGCGCGTTTTATGTATAAAAACATGCAAAGGGGCAAAAATATCGTGTAGTCTTTACAAAATGCCAAATATTTTCAAAAAAGTATTGACAAACGAATGGGAAGGTGTTATCATATAAAAGCTGTCGCGAAAGCGGTTGCACACGGAAAGCTGAAAAAGCCTCAAAAAAACTTCAAAAAAGTTTAAAAAGGGTATTGACAAGCATAAAAAGCCGTGGTATAATTGAAAGGTCGGCGCAAAAGTGTCGGCTGGAAATGATCCTTGAAAATTGAACAACGAGAGATAGTACAAAGCACAGCAAGTGCGAAAATATCTCGACAATTCTGAAAAG
>SVTG01000035.1 GCA_015063895.1 Oscillospiraceae bacterium
GCAGTGGCGCGCCTTGAGGGGCTCGAACCCCCGACCTACTGCTTAGAAGGCAGTTGCTCTATCCAGCTGAGCTAAAGGCGCGTGTTTGGAGCGGGTGATGGGAATCGAACCCACGCGGCCAGCTTGGAAGGCTGGAATTCTACCATTGAACTACACCCGCCTGTGGTGTGTTCCCAAAACTGCCATACAATAATACCATAAAAGCCCCCCCTTGTCAAGAGTAAAATCAAAAAAAATTACGCTTTTTTATAAAAGGGGGCAGAACACTGCATCGTGATGCTTTTTTTGCATTGCCACTTGTCAAAAGGGGTGGATTATGATAAAATATATAGGATACATAAAGAGAGGAGACCTGCCGTGTCTTTGTTTTCGCCTCATCACACGTTTCGCGCTTACTATCAGCTAACGCCCGCGTTTCTCAGGGAACAGGGGGTCCGTGTTTTATTACTTGATATTGACAATACGTTGGCGCCCTATGAGCAGCCCTTACCTGATGAGCGGTTAAGGAGGTGGCTTTCGTCGCTGCGTGAGGCGGGTATTGCCGTTGCCTTTTTGTCAAACAATCACGCCGGACGTGTCGAATTGTTTAATCGCGAGCTGGGGCTCCCTTGCCGTTATGATGCATACAAGCCCTTGACGCGCCGTGCCAAAAAGCTTTATCGGAGCCTTGGCGGTACCAACAAGACCACAGCCTTCATGGGTGATCAGATCTTTACTGACGTGTGTTGCGCGCGTCTTGCGGGTGCTCGGGCCTATCTTGTGCCCCCCATCTGGGATAAGCGCGACGTGGGCACGCGCTTTAAGCGGTGGCTCGAAAAGGGTATTTTGAAGCGCTTTTATAAAAAACATAAGGACGAGCCCGACGTGCGAGAGGGTAACCCGATCACCGAAGAGATCAGAGCAGAGATGGAAAAGAGGAAGATATGAGAAAAACAGCAGTTTTCGGCCCCGGCGGCAATAGTGAAAGCTTTTACGCCGGGGGACATAAATCAACGGTAGAGGCCCCCCGCTTTTTGGCGGAGCTGGGGCTTGGCGCTTATGAATTTGAGGCAGGGAACGGTCTTACCGCAGGTGAAAAAACGCTGCGTGCCATTGGTGATGAGGCGAAAAAATACGGCATTGAAATGTCGTTTCACACACCCTATTTTATTTCGTTGTCCGGCATTGATCCCGAAAAGCGCTTGAAGAGCATCGGGTATATCGAGCGCTCGCTGGAGGCAGCCGAGTGGCTGGGGGCCGATACCATTGTGGTGCATTGCGGCTCTGCCGCCAAGATCAGCCGCGAGGAGGCGATGGCGCTTGCCACCGATACGCTCCTGAAGACCATTGAGGCTGTGGGCGATACCCCTGTGCATATCGGTCTTGAGACGATGGGAAAGATCAATCAGCTCGGCACGCTTGACGAGCTGCTCACGCTTTGTTCCCTTGACCCGCATTTTTACCCCGTGGTGGACTTTGGTCATATGAATGCGCGCGAGCGTGGCGGCTTTTTCCCCGATGCTGACAGCTATCGCCGTATCTTTGACAAGGTCGCTGCCCGTGTGGGTGAGGAAAAGGCGCGCTATATGCATTGTCATTTTTCAAAAATAGAATTTACCGATGCAGGAGAAAAGCGCCATCTGACCTTTGCCGATATGCAGTACGGCCCCGCCTTTGAGCCGCTTGCCGAGGCACTGGCAAAGGATGATCTTCGTCCGCGCATTATCTGTGAGTCGGCAGGCACGATGGCGGAGGACGCGCTGCTGATGCAGTCAGCCTACCTTGCCGCAAGGGAGGGGAGCTGATGGCTGTTAAGGCGGTTTTATTTGATCTGGACGGTACGCTGCTGCCAATGGATCAGGATCTGTTCTTGAAGACTTATTTCGGTCTTCTGACAGAAAAAATGGTCAAAAGCGGCTATGAGCAAAAAAATTTTATGCGAGCCTTGCTCGCGGGCACCGATGCCATGGTGAAAAATGACGGCAAGCAGTCAAACGAGGCTGTTTTCTGGCAGGTATTCAGCAGCTTTTATACTCCCGAAGCTCTGCCACCTATTTCGCTGTTTGATGCCTTTTATGCCGAGGATTTTATCAAGACGCGCGCCGTGTGCGGTACTGACGACCGTCCGCGCAGGATCGTCGATGCCGTGAAAGAAAAGGGGCTTGTGTGTGTGCTGGCCACAGCCCCCGCATTTCCTGCCGTTGCTACACAAACACGTATGGGATACGTAGGACTCAGCCCCGATGACTTTGCATTGTATACGACCTATGAGAATTCAAGCTTTTGCAAGCCGAACGTCGATTATTATCGCGAGGTGCTGGAAAAGATCGGTCTTTCACCGACTGAATGTCTGATGGTTGGCAATGACGTCAGTGACGATATGGAGCCTGCCGCTGCGCTTGGCATGCAGGTGTTTTTGCTCACGGATTATCTGATCAATAAAAAGGGTGCGGATATTACCCAATATCCGCACGGTAATTATGACGATCTGCTTTGCTTGATCAAAGCGCTTTAAAGCTATTAAGGGTGTTTGAAAAATATGGAAGTTTTAGAAAAGATAAAAGAAGGGTCGGTGACAGCCGACACCGTGCTGTGCCTGGCGCTTGACATTGGTGAGGGCATGCTGAAAAGCGGAGGCGAGGTCAGTCGTGTAGAGAGCACGATCGAGCGCATTTGTCGCGCATACGGCGCCGTACACGTAGAGGTATTCAGCATCATTTCGGTCATTAACGCTACGGTACATATGGCAGATGGCACGCAATCCGCACAAATGCGACGCATTCGTACAACAGGCACGAATATGTACCGCCTTGAGCTCTTTAACGAGATCTCACGCGAGATCTGTCAAGCTACACCGGCCATTGACGAGGCAAATGCACGCGTGCGCGCCGCGAAGCAGCGGTTTGCGTATCCGCAGTGGGCGGTGCTGCCTGCATCTGCTGTGGCGGCGAGCATGTTTGCCGTGTTTTTTGGCGGCGGTGTGACCGAGGCATTGGTGGCATTACTGATCGGTGCATTGCTTGGCATGATCGACCTGCTGGCTTCAAACCGTGTCAACGAATTGGCTAAAACGGTGGTAGCGGCCTTTGTGGCGGGCATTTTGTCCGCGGCATCTGCGTTGCTGATCACCGGTGCTGACAGCGGCGTGATCATGATAGGCACGATCATGCTCCTTGTTCCCGGTGTGGCCTTTGGAACAGCGCTGCGTGATCTTTTGTGCGGCGATCTGATCGCAGGGGGCCTTAAAACCGTGCAGGCTTGTCTTGCCGCTTTGATGATCGCATTCGGTTATCTGCTTTCAATGGCTGTGATGGGAGGTGCGATATGAGGGATTTCTTTACCGTGTCGTTTTTACTGCAGCTGCTTACTGCCTGTGGTGGAACGCTGGCATTTGCCGTGCTCTTTAAGGTGCGCGCCAAGCACCTGCTTTTTGCCGGGCTCTGCGGTGCGTTGACCTATATCCTTTACTACACGGTTGCTTTTTTCGGCGGTTCCTTGTTTTCCGCCGCCTTTATCTCAACGGCTGCGGCCGCGGTCTTTTCGGAGTGCTGTGCACGTCTTCGCCGTGCACCCGCCCCTGTGTTTTTGGTTCCGGGCACCATTCCCATTGTGCCGGGCAGTGATCTGTATTACACGATGCGTTATTTGCTTTCCGGTAATTTTGCCGATTTCACGCAGTATCTGATACGTGCTGTGCTGGTAGGACTCGGTATTGGTGGTGGAATTGTAACGGTTTCGCTGATTTTTGGGTTGATATTCAATCCCCGACACCAGGCAAAGCACGTGTAAAAGCTAAAAAACCGCGAGCGTCAAATCGACGCTCGCGGTTTTTAATTATTCGGCTACGAAAATGAAGGGATAAACGTCTTGATCACCGTCAATGAAGTAGGCTTCAATGTCGCTGTGTGCATCGGCGAGATATCCTTCAAGATCGGCCTTCGCATCAGCGGTGCAATCCTTGCCGCAGAACACGGTCAGCATAAATTTTTCCCCGTCCTCCAGCATCTTATCGACCAAAACATGTGCGGTGTCGGTAATTTCCTTGTTGGAGGTCAGCATCTGCTTGCCGACAAAGCCGATAAAGTCGCCGTTTTTGATCTGTACGCCGTTTAATTCCGCATCGCGGATAGAGGGCGAAACGTTGCCTGTTGTGACGTTTGCCATTGCTTCCTTAAAGCTTGCGGCAATGGTATCGGCATCGTCGCAGTCAAAGTCTGCAGCGCAAATAGCTACGTACCCGTCACCGAGGTTCTTGCTTTCGATCACGTGAATGGCAGCGTTTTCATAGATCTCGGCGGCTTGCTTTGCGGCCATTAAAATGTTACCGTTATTGGGGAACACGAAAATGTGCTCGGCATTGACCTTGGCGAAGGCGTCAAGAAAATCATTGGTGGAGGGGTTTTGCGTTTGCCCACCCTCAACAATGGTATCAACACCAAGCTCGAGGAAGGTGTCGGCAATGCCCTTGCCGCTGGCAACGGCAACCATACCGTATTTTTTCTGCTCAGCGCTCACGGCAGGGGCAGCGGCGGGCTTTTCCTCTTCGGGCAGCTCGCTGTGCTGTACTGACATATTTTCGATCTTTACTGTTAAAAACTCACCGAATTGACGGCAGAAGCCCAGCACCTTGTCGGGCGTGAGGGTGTGTACGTGGATCTTGACGATGGTGCCCGTTTTGAAGGAGACCACCGAGTCACCGATGCCGCACAGGAACTCGGTGATGATATCGTTGTTAAAGTTTTCGGCATCGACCTTGCTGTTTTGCAGCTGCAGCAGCAGCTCGGTGCAGTAGCCGTAGGTCATTTCGCTGTCGGCCGTGAAGCCCGTGAGATCCAGCGGCTTCTTCTCGCCCGTGGGCAGGGGATCGGATTTGATCTCCTCACCGTTGAGGATCTTGTTAAAGCCGTCCATGATGTACAAAAGACCTGCGCCGCCGCTATCGACCACGCCGGCCTCCTTGAGGTTGATCAGAAGGTCGGGCGTGCGGTTCAGGGAGGCGTTCATCTCCTTGACAAGATCGGCAAAGAAGCTGCGGATCGTGCTCTCGGGGGTGATGCGCGCTACGGCGTATTCTACCGATTCGCGTGCCACCGTCAGGATCGTACCCTCGGTGGGGGTCATTACTGAATTGTAGGCCTGCTTTACACCCAGGGTCAGTGCGTGACCGATGGCGGTGGGGTCGGCCTTTTCGCAGTTGTCAAAGCCCTTGGCCATGCCTGCAAACAGCTGTGAGAGAATGACGCCCGAGTTGCCGCGTGCGCCCAGCAGCATGCCGTGGGAGAGGGTCTTCATGACCTCGGCAAGGTCGCTTGAATCAACCTTTTCAAGGGCGGCGATGCCGCTTTCGATAGTCATACGCATGTTATCGCCCGTATCGCCGTCCGGCACGGGAAATACGTTTAAGCGGTTTACTTCCTCGGCGTTGGAGCGCAGAAGCGCAGCGCCACCCTGCGCCATTTGCGCAAGAAGCTTGCCGTCAAGCAATTGATCGGTGTCTTTTTCGGTGTTCTTATCCATGATGCACCTCGTTTTTGTAATGTTTTATGATGTGATTAGCGTGCTTTGCCCGTAAAGAACAGGGCGATCGTGCCGGGGCCTGCGTGTGCGCCGATCACGGCGCCGATATCGGTGATCAGCTCAACCTTCACACCGTTTTGCTCAAAGAGCATATCTGCCAGCAGCTCAGCATCCTCAAGGGCGTCTGCATGTGAGATGAAGACGTGTCCTTCGGCAGGTGTTTTTGCAAGCTCCTTATATTTGGCGGCGAGGGCTGCGAGCGACTTTCTGCGGCCGTGCGCCGTAGCCATCTTGATCAGCTTGCCTTCGTCATCCACGTGTAAAACGGGCTTGATATGCAAAGCATTGCCGATCAGTGCCGTGGTGGGGCTGACGCGCCCACCGCGCTTGAGGTACGTGAGGCTGTCGACTGTAAACCAGTGGCAAAGACCGGCACGCTCACCTTCAAGATATGCAACGGTATCCTCCAGCGTGGCACCCTCCCTTGCTTTTAAAACAGCAAGGTAAACCAGAAGCCCTTCGCCTGCTGATGCGCAAAGTGAATCAAAGGCCACGATCTTGCGCTCGGGGTATTTTTCGCTTAGCTCGGCGGCAGCCAGGCGTCCTGCATTATAGGTGTTACTGATGCCTGAGGAGAAGCCGACGTACAGCACATCGCGCCCCTCACTCAATGCGCGCTCAAAGGAAGCAATAAAGGTTTCGGTATTGACGGCAGCAGTTTTGGCAACCAGACCGTCACGCATTTTTTGGTAGAATTCTTTGTTTGAGATGTCAGCGTTTTTGTATTCCTGCTCGGAATTGTTAAAACGGAAGGTCAGCTCCTCGCACCAAACATCCCACTCGGTGAGCAGGGCAGGCGAGAGATCGCAGCCTGTATCGGTGACAATTTGAAATTTGCTTGCTTGCATGAAATGCAACCTCCTGCATATTGTAAGTATGCCACAAGTATCCAGCATAGTCATATTATACCGCAAAATTAAAATAAAGTCAATCTTTGCACGATTAAATCTTACTATACTTCACAATTTGTAACGGTAGAATTGCAAAAAAATGCCTCTACTGAGGGTAGAAATGCCCCAACGGGGCAATTTATTGGCGCCACAGACTTGATTTTTACGGCGAAATATGATAAAATACGGATAATAAAGGTGAGGGGAGTGTGACGGTGTTGCTGCGCAACGTGATTGCACAAAATATTGCCGAATTGCGTAAAAATAACAATATGACGCAATTGGAGCTGGCGGAAAAGCTGAATTACAGCGATAAGGCTGTTTCAAAATGGGAGCGTGGGGAATCGGTGCCCGACGTGGCTGTTTTAAAAAATATTGCCGATATTTTTTTGGTAACGGTCGACTATTTGCTTGAAGAAACACACAAAAAGACCGCTCCGCCTGCGGCAAAGACCGTAGTGCGTGCACGCCGTCGCGGTGTGATCACGTGGCTGGGGGTTTTGATCGTGTGGATGGTCGCAACGATCGCCTTTGTAGCCATTCAGCTGGCCATTTCCGTGATCGGCAGGGCGTGGATTGTTTTCGTGTGGGCTGTGCCCGTATCGGCGATCGTATGGCTGATCATGAATTCGGTGTGGTTTAACCGTCGCCGCAATTATTTCATTATTTCGGTTTTGATGTGGACGCTGCTGGCGGCGACGCATATCACGCTGCTGCTGTGGGGCATGAACGTATGGCTGGTATATTTGCTTGGTATCCCCGCACAGTTTATTATCTTTTTGTGGTCGGGTGTGACCATCAAGCAGGCTGATCATTTTTAAGACGTATCAAAAAGAACGGTGCCTTAGCGTAGTGCCCTTAAGGACACTACGCAGCGATATAAATCCCTTGCGGGATTTGCGATATACGCGTGCCGCGTGAGATATATCTTCGATGCGATATGCCCTCTCGGGCGTGAAGGGATTTATATCATATCGCAACCGACCGCAAGGGAGGTTATATCGCATTTGAGCGTGAGCGAAAATATATCGCGTTTGCGATAGCAAACATATCACCAAATAAAATAGCATCTGTGAACACAGATGCAGTGCTTGTCAAGAAAAGAGGACAGAGATTGCAGTTGCTTTCTCTGTCCTTTTCCTGTCGGTAGGTAGCTTATTCTATTTAATCTTAAAAAC
>SVTG01000013.1 GCA_015063895.1 Oscillospiraceae bacterium
TTCTGACTCTTTCCATAGTATTCTTCTGTGCAATGGCGCGATGAAGAACGTAAGCGAGAATATTGAGAGTGCTTGTCCTGTAGTTATACTTTTTGAGATTTCGGACAACAAGAAAGCCCATAGGCTTTGGTGTTTTGCTTGTAGAGCTGATAGAAAGCCTCAAAAGTCATATCGAGGTTTCCTGCGTTTTCGAGGAAGAAGTTCTTCTCCCATTCGGCGGCTTCACGCTTGGTCTGAAAGCCTCTCTTTACTTTGCGATCTGCTTCGCCTTTCCAGTTGGTATATCTTGCGGAGACATACCACGTTCCGTTTTTGTCTTTGTAAACAGCCATTACTTTTTACCTCCTTGACGATTTACCGACTCATAGCCGTATATTTGCTCCTCAAGGTATTTTCGATTGACACGACCGTTTATTGTGATGTATCCTTTCGCAGCCATTTCCTCATTCAACTTCTTAATGATTCTATATGCCTCCGACTGGGATACTCCCAACATCTTTACAACTTCATCAGCTTTAATAAACAAACATTCAGCCATGTTCTGAACCTCCTAAATCGTGATAAGGTTTCAAGTCCTTTCACTGATTCGGAATTTCAGAGGGTAAAAATCAACGGTATCAACGAAAATTTTTGAAAAATTTTTGTTTGCTCCTCGTTTCATGGTGTTTCAGAGAATACGGAGAATTACAGTAAAAAAAGCCCGCAAATTCGTCTTGAGAAAAACGAATTTGCGAGCTTTGAGAGACTTTGGTATTATTCTATCCCCGGATAGTGGTGGTATCAATTTGGTATCAACGAGCGATTTTCGCTGATTTTTTCAAATTGCGAGAGCCAAAAACCCTTGTAATATCAAGGTTTTTTCGACTACTCAACAGCCACTTTGGGTCACTCCCACTCGATCGTCCCAACGGGCTTCGGCGTCAGGTCGTAGAGCACGCGGTTGATACCCTCCACCTCGGCGGTGATACGGGCAACGACCTTATGCAGCACCGCATAGGGGATCTCCTCGACGGTGGCGGACATGGCGTCGGTCGTGTTGACGGCGCGGATAATAGCGGGCCAGCCCTCATAGCGGCTCTCGTCCTTCACGCCCACGCTCTTGATATCGGGCACGACCACAAAATACTGCCAGACCTTTTCGGCAAGACCGTTCTTGGCAAATTCATCACGCAGGATCGCATCTGCCTCACGCAGTGCGGCAAGACGGTCACGGGTGATGGCGCCAAGGCAGCGCACACCAAGACCGGGGCCGGGGAAGGGCTGACGGTAGACCATCGCGTGCGGCAGGCCAAGTGCCTCACCGACCACGCGCACCTCGTCCTTGAACAGAAGCTTGACGGGCTCTACCAGCTCAAATTGCAGATCCTCGGGCAGACCGCCTACGTTGTGGTGAGATTTTACGGCCTTTTTACCCTCTGCCTGCTTGATGCTCTCCAGAATATCGGGATAAATGGTGCCCTGCGCGAGGAAGGAAATATCCTCCTGCTTACGTGCCTCGTCGGCAAACACCTCGATAAACTCACGGCCGATGATCTTTCTCTTTTTCTCGGGGTCGCTGACACCTGCAAGCAGGTCAAGGAAGCGATCGGTGGCGTCGACGTAAATGAGGTTTGCGTTAAGCTCCTCGCCGAAGATCTTCACCACACTCTCACTTTCGTTCTTACGCATCAGACCGTGATTGACGTGTACGCAGACAAGCTGCTTGCCAATGGCCTTGATCAGCAGTGCCGCCACCACGGAGGAATCCACACCGCCCGATAAAGCGAGCAGTACCTTCTTATCGCCAACCTGTGCGCGGACTGCCTGCACCTGCTCCTCAATGAAGCGGTCGGCCAGTGCCTTTGTTGTAATACGGGCCATATCGTCAGGCCTTCTGGCTACGTCGTATGCCATTACAATTCCTCCTTTATATGTTCCTTTTTATTTTGAAAAATTTGTATGGTTTATTATAACACTATTTTATTTTCTTGACAAGAGTTTTTTTGCAAGTTTTTTGATTTTTTTCTTCCTCAAATATCGCTTCTTGATTGACAATACCGCATGAAAAAGCTATAATATATGAGGATAGTACCAGAATGGGAGGCGACGCATGTACGCAACGCAACACTTGCCGGCACACTATACCGAAGCGCTGAGGATCGACTTAAAAAACAACAAACGCCAATTTTATCTGGTGTATGCCATTTCTTTTTTGATCTTAGCTGTTTTTCTTGTGCCCGTATGCTTTTTCAGACCCATTGCCCCACTTTTTGAGGGGCTGACAAGCGGCGATCCGTTGCCGGTATTTCTGCGCCTGGCTACCCTGTGTGCAGGACTCTTTGCCTATATCGTTTTACACGAGCTGGTGCACGGCGTCTTTATCCGCATTTTTACGGGCAAGCGCGCGAGATACGGCTTTTCCCTCGCCTTTGCCTACGCTTACAGCGACTGCTATTTTACCAAATGGCCCTACCTCGTGATTGCCCTGGCGCCCGTAATATTTTGGGGCGTTATATTGGCAATTCTTACCCCCGTGGTGCCACTTGCGTGGTTTTGGGTGGTATATATCATTCAGCTGACAAATCTTTCGGGCGCCGCCGGAGACCTGTACGTGACCGTGCGCCTGTGGCGCCTGCCGCGCCACGTGCTGATCAAGGACGACGGCACCGCCATGACGGTTTATACCGCCGCAGAACACTAAAAAAGGAGGACGCACGATGGAGATCATCAAGGAAGAGGATTTCAGAAAACAGCTTGACAAGGCCGTCGGGCGCGCCTTCTTATTTTTTGGCGAAGAGGATTATTTAAAGATCGCCGCCGTCAAGGCCCTGCGCGAGCAGCTTTGCCCCGATGAGGCTATGGCCTTCTTCAACGATATCACGATCGATTATACCGACTACACCCCCGACAAGCTCCTTGACACGATGGCAGCGCCCCCGATGATGACCGAGGCAAAGCTCATTGTTCTGCGCGGCTTTGATTTTACCGCCACGCGTGCGGCGGAAACGGCAGAAGCGCTGGTCGAGGTGCTGGCCAATTTGCAGGAATACGACTATAACTGCGTCGTCATTTACGCAGCCGCCGAAATGTTAGACCCCGGGTACCTTCCAAAGCGCCCCTCCGCGATGCTCAAGCGCCTTGGCGAGGCGGCCACACCCGTACAATTCAGCGCCCCCACCGATGCGCGTCTCGCGCGCTGGGTCGGCAAGCATTTTGCACATTACGGCGTGAATGCAGCACCCCCTGTTTGCGCGGAGCTGATCTCGTATGCGGGCAAGACCATGTTCGTGCTGGCAAATGAAATTGAAAAGCTGGCCGCATGGGTAAGGGAAAACGGCAGGACGGAGGTCACAGCAGAGGATATCCGCCGCGTCAGCGTACCCGCCTCTCTGCCT
This sequence comes from Oscillospiraceae bacterium, assembly GCA_015063895.1. Classification (GTDB taxonomy): domain Bacteria; phylum Bacillota; class Clostridia; order Oscillospirales; family CAG-272; genus Firm-07. The sequence goes on from SVTG01000013.1 coordinate 3,375, forward strand.
GATGCCTTTGCCCTTTCAAACGCCATTCTCGCAGGCGACGGCAAGGCGGCGCTCGCTGCCCTTGCGGTAATGAAATTTGAGCGCGTGGACCCCAATATCATTATCGGCGAGATCTCCTCTTTGCTTTTTGATATGCAGGCGGCGCGCGTGCTGTTTGCCGCAGGCAAAAATATCAAGGAGGCGGCAAGCATACTCGGCAAGCACGAATTCAAAATGGGCAAGATCGCCTCTGCCCTCTCCCATACCACTCCACAGCGCCTCGCGCGCGTGATCGAGCGCTGCGCGGAGGCTGATTTCGCCTTAAAAAACTCAGTTGGTAGCAGAAGCGATTATGCGCCGATCGAAAAGCTGATTTGTTCACTGTAATTTATTGACTTTTGTCAAAAGGCGTGTATAATAAATAGTAGTCCATATAAAGGAGCTTTTATGAAAACCTATAAAATGACCATTGCCGGGCTGGAACGTCACCTGCCCATCTGCCCCGTAAATGAAAATCTGTCGATCGGTGCCTTCGTCATTTTCGGCGACCCCGAGCTGACGACCGCGTGCGCCAAGGCATTGCTTGAGCGCGCACCTGCCTACGATTATCTCATCTCCGCCGAGGCCAAGGGCATTCCCCTGGTGCACGAAATGGCGCGCCTTGCCGGTAATCAGAAGTATATGCTGGCACGCAAATCCCCCAAGCTTTATATGACGGGCGTTTTGGAGGTTTCGGTGCGTTCGATCACCACAGCGCACGACCAGAAGCTCTTTCTTGACAAAGCCGATGCGGAAATGATGCGCGGCAAGCGCATTCTGATCGTGGACGACGTGATCTCGACGGGCGCCTCGCTTTTTGCGATCGAGGAGCTGGTACGCGCCGCAGGCGGCAACATTTGCGGCCGCATGACCGTGCTGGCCGAGGGCGACGCTGCCAAGCGCGACGATCTCATTTATCTTGAAGAATTACCGCTTTTCACCCCCGACGGCGAAGTGATGGCGTAAAAAGGAGTAGTAAAATGGCTGAATTTTTGACCAAAGAAGACAAAAGAACACATTACTGCGGCACACTGACCGAGGCCGATATCGGCAAGACCGTATCGGTGATGGGCTGGGTCCAGCGCCAACGCGACCTCGGTGCCCTGATCTTTATCGATCTGCGCGACCGCACGGGCCTTTTACAGCTCGCTTTTGACGACACAACCCCCAAAACGGTATTCGAAAAAGCCTTTTCCTGCCGCGCAGAATACGTGGTGGCCGTGCACGGCACCGTTCGCGCGCGCGGTGAGGGTGCCGTCAACCCCAACCTCCCCACGGGCAAGGTTGAGGTGTACGTGACCGAGATGAAGATCCTCAGCGCCGCACAGACCCCGCCCTTTGAGGTTTCCGACAGCAAGAAGGTCAAGGACGAAACGGCCCTGAAGTACCGCTACATCGATCTGCGCCGCCCCGAGCTGCAAAAGAATATCCGTATGCGCCATGAGCTCGCGCGCGTAGCCCGTGAGTACTACTACGAAAACGGATTTATGGAAATTGAAACACCCATGATGATCAAGGCCACCCCCGAGGGTGCCCGCGATTATCTGGTACCCTCTCGCGTACACAAGGGCAGCTTTTATGCATTGCCCCAGTCGCCCCAGATCTACAAGCAGCTGCTGATGCTTTCGGGCTTTGACCGCTACATTCAGCTGGCACGCTGCTTCCGTGACGAGGACCTGCGCGCTGACCGTCAGCCCGAATTTACGCAGATCGACCTTGAAATGTCCTTTGCAACGCAAGAGGATATTATGGAGATGAACGAGGGCTTTATCGTACGCGCCTTCCGCGAGCTGATGGGTATTGAGCTTGAAACTCCGATGAAGCGCATGACCTATGCCGAGGCAATGGAGCGCTACGGCAGCGACAAGCCCGACACGCGCTTTGATATGGAGATCCAAAACGTCTCGGACGTGGTTGCCGATTGCGGCTTCGGCGTCTTCAGCGGTGCTGTGCAGGGCGGCGGTAGCGTGCGCGCGATCGTTGCCAAAAACGCCGCCGCGACCCTGACCCGCAAGGAAATCGACAAATTGACCGACCACGCCAAGGGCATCGGTGCCAAGGGGCTTGCTTATATCCGGTGGGTCGACGAGGCACCTGCCATTTCCTTTGCCAAGTTCCTGAGCGACGACGAGCAAAAGGCCCTGATCGCGGCACTTGGTCTTGAAAAGGGTGACGTTGCGCTGATCGTTGCCGATAAGAACCGCGTGGTCCTGCCCACACTCGGCGCACTGCGTAATCTCCTTGCAAGAAAGCTTGACCTCATTGACCCCAAAAAGTTCAACTTCCTTTGGATCACCGAATTTCCCTTCTTTGAATGGAATGAGGAAACCGGCGCCTGGGACGCCATGCACCACCCCTTCACCATGCCGATGGAGGAGTGCCTGCCCTACCTTGAAAGCGACCCCGGCAGCGTACGCGCCAAGGCCTACGATATGGTCCTCAACGGCACCGAGCTGCTTTCGGGCTCTATCCGTATTACCGACTGGCAGCTGCAGGAAAAAATGTTCAATGCCCTTGGTCTTACCGCCGAGGAGATCGAGAAGAAGTTCGGGTTCCTTGTTGATGCCTACAAATACGGTGCACCGCCCCACGGCGGTTCCGGCATGGGCCTTGACCGCCTTGCCATGGTCATGGCAGGTGCTGACTCCCTGCGCGACGTCATCGCCTTCCCCAAGGTGCAAAACGCCAGCGAGCTGATGTCGGGCTGCCCTGCCCCCGCCGAGCCCAAGGCGTTGGCTGATCTTAGCATTGCCGTCATCGATACCGAGAACCAATGATATAACGAACAGCGCCCCGCGTCCAATGGCCGCGAGGCGCTGTTTTATTTGATATGCACGTCAAGCCGAAAACAGGCAGCGCTTATTACGATTTAACACGGCATGTGAGAAGAGCGCACCTTTACTCAAGATATTCGATATATACGTCTATTAAGGCCTCCAGCGCTACACGCTGCTTCGGCGTCAAGCGCTCCAGCTTGGAGCCAAGCTGCTTGTCACCGTACAAATTTCGGGTAGAAACCGAATCACGCAAAAGATAGTCGGCAGATACGTCAAGCACCTCTACAAGCTTGATAAACACCTGCATGCTCGGCACCTTTAAGCCGCGCTCTATTTGGCTGATATATTCCAAGGTCACGTCCACACGCTCCGCAAGCTGCTCCTGCGTGAGGTGACGCTTCTTTCTATATTCCTTGATCCTATCTCCCATAGTAAGCTTATCCATCTCATCACTCCGTGCTGATAGTTTAAAATTCACACTATCATTATAAACCATTGTGATGCCTTTTGTAACAAACTGTAAATTTCAAAATAGAACTTACAGTTTAATATATAATAGCAAGCTATGATCGGCAGCATTGCATTATTTGATATGCACGTCAAACTGCGCATAGGCGAGCTCTATCCCTGCCGCCAAAAGAGCGCCGTATACCCCCTCGGTCAACTCAAATTTTATCTGCCAATAGGCATCGGTCGGCACCCATACGCGAAGGCTCATCTGTAACGCACTTTCCCCCAAATCGGTGATCACCACCGCAGGGGCGGGATTTTTTAAGATCAGCACGTAGCTCTCAACGTGCGCCAGCACCGTCTCACGCACCCTTACCGGATCCGCGCCATACCCCACCGAAAAATCAAGCGCCAGGCGGCGCGTAGTCTTGGCGTTGTAGTTTACGATATTCCCTGCCGCCACCGTGCCGTTTGGCAGCACGATCACCTTGTTATCGGGGGTCTTTAATTTGGTATTGAAGACCGTGATCGTTTCAACCTCACCCGAGATCTCCCCGATCTGCACGAAATCCCCCTCGGCAAAGGGCCTTGTCATCACAAGAATGATGCCTGCGGCAACGTTAGAGAAGGTGCCTTGCAGGGCAAGCGAGATGGCAAGGGCAAAGGCCGACAGCATCGCCAGCAATCCCGTTGTGGGCACGCCCAAGGCGGTTAAAAAAACAATCGCGTAAAGCGCCCACAGCAACACCCTTGCCACCGACACCATAAAATCGCCTGCCGCGCCGCAAAGGCGCGAGCGCCGCAGCCCACGCGCGAGAAAACGCAAAAGGGCCCTCACCAAAAAGACCCCGAGGATCGCAAAGATCCCTAAAAAAACCAGATCTCTTAGATGAGTGCCCAACCACTGCACCAATTCATGTTTGACACCTTCCAGCACGAAAAGCCACCCCCGTTCCCCTTTTATTTTGGGGAAAACGGGAAAGAAGTATACACACGTATCTTAAAAAAGGCTGTTTTCAAGGTCGCTTGGCATATCCGAGCCAAACAGCAGCAGGAAGCGATAGCTGCCGTTATTCTCGGCCATAGCAGACACGCGCAGCGTGGTGCTGCTGAAATAAAAGGCAGGGCGTGCGCCGTTGATACGCACCAGGCCGTACTGCGCACGAACGGCATTGCCGCAGGCTTCCACCAAAAGCGGCTCGTCAAGTGCACGGGCAAGCAGGGTAGCCGTATCGCCAAGCGTTGCCGTTGCCGTCATCGCAAAGGGATCTACCGCGGTATGCAGCGTGCCCAGCTTGTGCAAGCGCGCCGCCACGCGTGCGGTAAAGCCCGCCTCGTCATCACCAAGGGTAGCAGCCAGCGCGCGCACAACGTCCACGTCGCCATGCAGCAGCCACTCATAGACCATCTCGCGCAGCGTATAGCTGTTACCGAGATAGATCACAGGGCTTTGATCGGTAAGCGTGGCATCAGAACGGTTTAATTCATCGGTCAGCGTGATACCCACAGCCAGTCGCAAAGCAAGGTCTGACGGCACCTCGTTATCGGCTCCCACAAGGTAGGAAAGCAAATGCGTATCGGTATCCGACATGATCAGCGCCGATACACCGTCGGGGGCAACCGTTGCGGTTTCCCCGTATGTCAACAAGGCATACAGCGGCGGCACCACGTCGGTGCGCTCAATCAGATACGGGCAGAGCGTGCACTGCCGCGCAGTATACCCCTCTCCCGACTCGGTCGGCAGCACCACGGTATCGGCAAAGTCATGCGCACGTGCGGCGATATCCTCAGGCACGTGCACGGTGCTTGTCACCGCCTCATGGCAGATCTTACAGTAGCGGATATCGGTGCCCTCGGCAATACAGGTAACAGCCACCACGTCGTAACGGTTGCCGTATACGTGCGTGTGCTCCCCCGTTTCGTAAAGGTAGGAATCGCCCATATCCTCGCCACAGCTCACCAGCAAAAGCGAGAGCAACGAAAAAAGCGCCAGTATTCGTATTTTTCTCATACCGTTTCCTACCTTTCTTTGTTTTTATTTGATCACGGGACGCGCAGTCAGCGCAATTAAAAGCTTTTTGTTATCGGGCTGCACCTCTGCCTCGTGCGCGGCGCGGTTGCGATGCAGCTCACCGCAGCGCTGACAGCGATGCACAATGATAAATCCTTTTTTTGCATCGGGCTGCACCGAGATCGGCTCCATCTGACCGCCGCATTCATTGGCACGGTCGCCGGGATTGACGTCAACGTGCAGGCTCCACAGGCAAAACGGGCAATGATTACGCGAGGTATAGCCAAGGGGCTTTACCTCCTTGCCGCAATGCGCGCAGATAAAGCCGTTGTCATTTTTTAAAAAGCGTTTCGTTTCCATTTTACTATGCATGATATGGCGAAAAAACGCCGCAGACGCGGCGTTTTTTTCGTATTTATTTCTTCAGGGAGAGCGCTTGCTTTGCCTTGATGACAAGATTTGCAGGCGTAAAGCCGTATGCCTCAAGCAGGGCAGGAACCGTGCCCGAGCGGCCGTAGCTATCCTCAATACCGAGCTTTACTACGGGAACGGGGCAGGTTTCGCCAATAAGCTCAGCTACAGCAGCACCAAGACCGCCGATCACGCTATGCTCCTCCGCAACCACAAGCGCACCCGTTTCGCGGGCAGCCTTTACCACGATATCGCGGTCAAGGGGCTTGATGGTGTGAATGTTGATCACACGTGCCGAAATGCCCTGCTCCTTCAGCAGCTCAGCAGCATTCAGAGCGATATCTACCATAATACCCGTAGCGATGATCGTTACGTCATCACCCTCGCGCATCGTCACACCCTTGCCAAGCTCAAACTTGTAGGTCTCCTTATCATTAAGCACCGGGACCGCATAGCGACCGAAGCGCAGATACACAGGACCCTCGTGCAGGAGGGCAGCCTCAACGGCGGCGCGTGCCTCTACGGCGTCAACGGGGTTGATGATCGTCATACCGGGAATGGTGCGCATCAGGGCAATATCCTCATTGCACTGGTGGGTAGCGCCGTCCTCGCCAACCGTAATGCCTGCGTGCGTAGCACCGATCTTTACGTTAAGGTGAGGATAACCGATCGAGTTGCGGATCTGCTCAAAGGCGCGGCCTGCGGCAAACATCGCAAAGCTCGATGCGAAGGGGATCTTGCCCGCAGTTGCAAGGCCCGCAGCCACAGACATCATGTTGCCCTCGGCAATGCCACAGTCAAAATGACGGGCGGGGAATTTCTTTTTGAACACACCGGTTTTGGTTGCGGCCGCAAGGTCTGCGTCCAGCACCACGAAATTATATTTGTCACCAAGCTCGGCCAGTGCCTGACCGTAGGCTTCTCTCGTTGCAATCTTTTCAGCCATTGTTCTGTCCCCCTTTTAGATTTTTGCCTTTGCCTTGATCTCGGCAACGGCCTGGGTATGCTGCTCGTCGTTGGGAGCGGCACCGTGCCAGCTCACCTGATTTTCCATAAAGGAAACGCCCTTGCCCTTCACGGTCTTGAAGATGATCGCGGTGGGCTTGCCCTTCACGGTCTTAGCCTTATTGAAGGCCTTTTCGATCTCATCGAAATCGTGGCCGTCGGCAGTGATCACGTTGAAGCCGAATGCCTCAAGCTTCTTGTCGTAAGGCGTGGGGTTCATCACCTCAGCGATCGGTCCGTCGATCTGCAGACCGTTCCAGTCGATCGCCACGCAAAGGTTGTCAAGCTTGTAGTGAGCGGCAAACATCATGGCCTCCCAAACCTGACCCTCCTCGCTCTCGCCGTCACCGACAACGGCATAGGTGCGATAATCGCGCTGGTCAAGCTTAGCAGCCAGAGCCATACCGCACGCAGCAGAAATGCCAAGGCCGAGCGAACCCGTGGTCATATCCACACCGGGGGTGTTCTTCATGTCGGGGTGACCCTGCAAAAAGGAATCGATCTTACGAAGCTTCAAAAGCTCCTCGCGTGCAAAAAAGCCCTTTTCGGCAAGCACGGCATAGAGCGCAGGGGCGCAGTGGCCCTTAGACAGCACAAAGCGGTCACGCCCCGGCATGGTGGGGTTTGCGGGATCCACGTTCATTTCTGCAAAGTAAAGGTAGGTCATCACATCGGTGATCGAAAGCGATCCGCCGGGGTGGCCCGATTTTGCGGCATGTACCTCGTCAAGAATGTCAATTCTTACTTGTGCGGCAATTTTGGCGAGCTGTTGTTTTTTTGCCTTATCCATATTGTCCTCCTCCGTGCCCGCAGCGCGGGCATTATATTTAACATTATAATTATAAACATTTCACGCGTGCGTGTCAAGACGTGCGCGCAAAATTCGGTAGGTTTTTGTTTTTTTGCGCACAAAAGCGTAACGCAGCTAAGAAAACGGCGACAAGGCCAAAAGGTGGCGCGGAGCATGCGTTGACCTTTGGACGGCGCCCACTTTTCGCACTTTGGAAAAGCCCCTTCAAGCACCCTGCGCTTTGCCGCCGCTTTTCGCGCACGCACCCCTTTGGTTTTGCACAGGAAATCGCGCCCTCAAAAAAAGCCGCAAACCCATGTAAATCAAGGAGTTTTACACAGTTTCCACAGAGTTTTCCACAGCCCGTTTGAAAACCCCCTTTCAAAAAACACACCTTTCCATTTTTGGAAAACAAGCCCTCAAAATAAATTTTTTCTCCCACTCAGCACAAAATTTGACCGATTTTTCAAAAAACCTCTCCCACTCGGCTTTTTTCGCGTTTTTTCGCAAAAAGGTCGCCACGACCTTTTCCGCACAGCTGTGATCCAGTGCGCTGCAGGACGCATCTCGGGCTATGTGCAAAAGGCAGTTACTGCCGCTTCATTTGACGCAAAAAGAGCAATACTGCCGCAAAAAGCGCCGCTATCGCGTACCCCAACACCCACCACAAATGCACCGAAAGCGCGGCAAGATCACCCAAAATGGCTGCGCGCTCCAGCTCCACCGCGTGCACAAAGGGCAACGCATACGCAATTTTTTGAAACACGCCGCCTACCAGCTCAAGATCAAACCATATTCCCGACAGCCAGGCTGACAGATTGGTGAGCAGGGCGCCGCAGATGCCGCCGACCTGCTTGTCGGTAAGAATACTGCCGAAAAGCAGTCCGAGCGCCACAAAAAGAAGCGAAACGGGCAGAATACATACGATCGCAAGCAGGATATTGACCGTAAGATCAAGCCCCAGCAGCAGCGCCACCAGATAGCAAGCTGCACTTTGCAGCAGCGACAGCGGCAGAAGCGGCAGGGCGTAGGCGAGAATAAAATCAAGGGGCGTCAGAGGCGTGGTATAAAGTCGCTGCAGCAGAGCGCTGCCCCTGTCCTTGGAGATGAGCGTGGCGGAAAACAGCGTCATAAACGACAGCCCAAACACGGCAATACCGGGCGAGAGGTGCTGTATTTCAAACAGGGCCACTGGAATATTGGCCTGAATGGCACTCAACAGCAAAAGCAAAACAAGCGGAAAGCCAAGACCGAAAAAGAGGTTCAGGGGATCGCGCAGGATCTCCTTGGTATTTCTGCTCGCCAAAGCAAGCGTTTTCATTGCTCTCCCCCCTTTACAATACGCACAAAGGCCTCCTCAAACCGATCGGTGCCTGCCCTTTTTTTAATATTTTCAGCGCTGTCACAGCAAAGCAGGCGCCCGTCGCGCAAAATGGCGATGCGGTCGGAAAGCGCCTCGGCCTCCTCCATATAATGTGTGGTCAAAATCACCGTTACGCGCCCCTTCAGGGCCTTAATGATATCCCAAAGCTCGCTTCGGGCGAGCACGTCAAGCCCAAGCGTCGGCTCGTCAAGAAAAAGGATCTGCGGATCGCTGATCAGCGCCATTGCAATGCTCAGGCGTCTTTGCCAGCCGCCCGATAGCTTTCCCGCGCGCCTGTCAAGGATGCCGTCAAGACCCAGCTGAGCCGCCAATACCTTGATCTTCGCGTTTTTTTCTTCTCCCTTCAAGCCGTGCACGCCACAGATCAGCGCCAGGTTTTCGCGCACGCTGAGCCCGGGCGCAACGGCTGTTTCCTGCGGCGAAACGGCTATGAGTGACTTCACGGCAGCGGGCTCCTCACAAATGCTTTTTCCAAGCAAAAGCGCATCACCCTCGGTGGGTGCACTCAGACAGGTCAGCATTTTGATCGTGGTGGTTTTTCCCGCACCGTTCACGCCCAAAAGAGAAAACAGCTCTCCTTTTTTGATTGTAAGACTCAGCCCGTCCACCGCCACCGCGTCGCCGTAGCGCTTCGTCAGATTTTTGATCTCGATCGCAGTCATGCCTGCCCCTCCTTTACATGTCTTGCCCGTATGCCCCAGTATACGTCGCTGAGCATTTCCCCGATCAGCGACCAATCAAGCGACAAAAAGGAGGTCGCCAGCATCGTGCCGACCCCGTGCACCCAGGCCCACATTTCAAGATGCATCAGCCTGGCTGTTTCAAGGCTCACGCCGTTTGCCGCCGCGATCATTTCTGCCGCCCCCTCAAATTCAGGCGTGGGGGAGGTGTCCTCCGCGCTTCGATCACGCATAAACAAAAACCGAAACAACTCCCTTTCCTCCTTGGCAAATCGCATATATGCCATGCCTAAGGCCTTATACGGGGGGTATTTTTCGCTTTCAGCCTCTTTTTTTGCAAAATCCAGGTAGTGGGCGTAGGCTGCTGCGCCCGTTGCCGCTTCCAGCTCCTCCATCGTGGCGAAATTTGAAAAAACAGGCTGCGTGGAGCACCCGAGTGCCGCAGCCACGGCGCGGGCATTCAGGGCCCCCGCCCCTCGCGCTCTTACCAGGGAAAGCGCGGCGCTGACAATATCCTCTCTTGTTGTTTTTACCTTAGGCGGCATAGTTTCCTCCTTTTATATATCAAGTGTTATATATCGGTAGATATTTTACCACAAAAGCAATCCCCTTGTCAAGTATTTTTGCAAGTATTTTTGTAATTTACGCAAAAACAAGCACCGTTTGGCGACATATTGCCAAACGGTGCTTGTTTGCATACAACCAATACAATGCTAAAACGCCTTGTATTAGTTTTTCAAGCTGTGAATGGGCGCGGGGATACGGCCACCGCGGGAAATGAATTTTGCGGGCGAATAGGTGCGTAGCGGCATGATCGGTGCGGTGCCGAGCAAGCCACCGAAGGACACGCTGTCGCCAACCCCCTTGCCATATGCGGGGATCAGACGCACGGCCGTGGTCTTGGTGTTAGCCACGCCGATGGAGATCTCGTCAGCGATCACGCCGCAAATCACCTCCTCGGAGGTGTCACCGGGCACGGCGATCATATCAAGACCCACCGAGCAAACGGCGGTCATCGCCTCAAGCTTTTCGATTGAAAGCGCACCCGATTCGGCCGCCGCGATCATACCCTCGTCCTCGGAAACGGGGATAAAGGCACCGGAAAGGCCGCCGACGTGCGAGGAAGCCATCACGCCACCCTTTTTCACCGCGTCATTGAGCATCGCGAGCGCGGCGGTCGTGCCGTGGGCACCCGTCACCTCAAGGCCCATTTCCTCCAGAATGCGCGCAACGGAGTCGCCGATCGCGGGGGTGGGCGCGAGCGAAAGGTCAATAATACCAAAGGGGGCACCCAGGCGCTTGGCGGCCTCACTTGCCACCAGTTGACCTACGCGCGTAATTTTGAATGCGGTGGTTTTGATCACGTCAGCCAGCTGCGAAAGATCGCACGCACCCGCACGGCGAATGGCCGCGGCCACCACACCGGGGCCCGACACACCCACGTTAATGACGCGATCCGGCTCACCAACGCCGTGAAAGGCGCCGGCCATAAAGGGATTATCCTCGGGAACGTTCGCAAAAACCACAAGCTTGGCGCACCCGATCGAGTTGTTGTCGCGCGTCAAATATGCCGCGCGCTTGATCGTGCTGCCCATCAGACGGATCGCGTCCATATTGATGCCCGCCTTGGTGCTGGCAACGTTCACGGACGAGCAGACGTTCTCGGTCTCGGCCAAGGCCTCGGGAATCACGGAGATGAGATTTTTATCCCCCTCCGTCATACCCTTGTGCACGAGCGCAGAATAACCGCCGATGAAGTTAATACCCAGGGTTTTCGCAGCACGTTGCAGGGTATGTGCCAATTTCAAATACCCGTCGGGCGAGATAGCGCCGCCCACCAGCGACACGGGCGTCACCGACACGCGCTTGTTCACGATGGGAATACCGTATTCGCGCTCAATGGAAATTCCCGTATCCACCAGATGCTCGGCCGTTTTGGTGATCTTATCGTATACCTTGTCGCAAAGACGGTTTGCGTCCTCGCTGACACAGTCAAGCAACGAAATACCCATGGTAATGGTGCGGATATCGAGGTTTTCCTCGCGAATCATACCAATTGTTTCTAAAATATCAGCAACGTTGAGCATGGATCTCTCCTTAAATGTGGTGCATGGTATTGAAGATATCCTCGTGCATCGCGCGGATATCCAGAGCCTTCTCCTTGCCGCTTGCAGACAGCTTATCGGCGAAATCCGCAAAGGGCACCGTCAGCTTGTCAATTTCGGCAATCATGATCATCGCAAAATACTCGGAAAGCACGCTCTGCGTGATCTCGGTAATATTTGCCCCGTATTCGGCACACACCGTGCTTACCGCGGCGATAATACCGACACTATCCTTGCCTGTTACGGTAATTACTGCTTTCATAACGTCCTCCTTCGGCCAGCGGCCGCTGTGATATGACTATATTATAATAAATTTATCAAAAAATAGCAAGACCCCTTATAAAAAAGATTGAAAAAAGCAGGATTTTATGATATACTGAAAAGTGCCGCACAAAAAGAGATCGCGGCAGAAGAGGTGAAGCCCCTTGAATGAATTTACAACCTATGAATTTGCCGTTTCGCAGCGCAAGGAGGGCAAATGGCGCCTGTTTCGCGCGCTGCTGATCGCGGGGTACGTCTTATACGCACTCGCTATCCTGTTTATCGGCATGAAATACAGCATCATAGCTCCCCTGCTTGCTTTCATTCCGCTCTCGCTGTGGGTGATCGTGTTCATCACGTGGCGCTACGTAAATGTTGATTACGAATATTCGATCACCTCGGGCATTTTGACCTTCACGAAAATTTACGGCAACCGCTCACGCCGCAAGATATTTGAGATGACACTGCGCGATGCGGTACGCATCGCCCCCTTAGAGCAGGAGCAGGAGGCCGCGCGCGGCACCGCCTATCACCCCGAGCGCGAGTTTGTCGGCGTTTCCTCAATGTACGCCCCCGATATCTATTTTATGCTGTTTGAGCTATCCGACCGAAAAAAACGCGAAAAGCGCCGTGCCGTCTTTTATTTTGAGGCCACGGCCAAAATGCTGTCAATTTGCCGTTTTTACAACCCGTCAGGCACTGTTTTGACAAAAACCACACGTTAGGATCCTCCAAAAATACTAAAGTGCCGCCTCAAGGGGGCGGCGCGACGACCGTCAAAGGAGCATACATGAACTTACAGACCAAAGTAGCCGTCATCGGCGCCGGGCACGCGGGCATTGAAGCGGCGCTCGCCGCCGCACGTATGGGCGTGGATACGGTGCTTTTTACCATCTCACACGAGGCCATTGCCAATATGCCCTGCAACCCCTCGATCGGCGGCACCGCCAAGGGGCATCTGGTATACGAGATCGACGCCCTTGGGGGCGAAATGGGCCGCGCCGCCGATGCCGTAACGCTGCAATCGCGCACGCTGAATCTCGGCAAGGGGGCGGCCGTGCATTCCAAGCGCGTGCAGGCCGACCGCAAGCGCTATCAGGCCTATATGAAGAGCGTGCTTGAAAAAGCCGAAAATCTAAGGCTGGTACAGGCGGAGATCAAGGAAATAAAAGCCGATAAAACAGGACACGTATGTGGGGTAATGACCCATCTTGGCGAGCTCTGGGCGTGCGAGGCCGTGATCGTGGCGGTCGGCACGTACCTTGAAAGCCGTATTTTTACGGGTGACATCAATTACGAAAGCGGTCCTGACGGCTTTTTGCCCTCGCGCGGTCTTTCGGCCTCTCTTGCCGACCTCGGTATTACCCTGCGCCGCTTCAAGACCGGCACCCCCGCACGCATCAACCGCCGCTCGGTGGATCTTTCACGCCTTGAAATACAAGAGGGCGAGCAGGGGGCACTTCCCTACGCCGCCACCACACCGGAGAACTATCTTGACGGCGCCACGCAGCTCCCCTGCCATATCGTTTATACCAACGCCGAAACACACCGTATTATAAGAGAAAATCTCTCGCGCTCCGCCATGTACGGCGGTCATATTCACGGTACGGGTCCCCGTTATTGCCCCTCCATTGAGGATAAGGTCGTGCGCTTTGCCGATAAGGAGCGCCATCAGCTATTTTTAGAGCCAATGGGCGCCGATACCGACGAGCTTTATCTGCAGGGCTTTTCTACCTCTATGCCAACCGACGTGCAGGCCGATATGCTGCACACGCTCCCCGGCTTTGAAAAGGCCGAAATGATGCGCTATGCCTACGCGATCGAATACGATTGCTGCGATCCCACCGACCTCCTTGCAACGCTTGAATTCCGCACCGTTGGCGGTCTTTACGGCGCAGGACAGTTCAACGGCACCTCGGGATACGAGGAGGCCGCAGGGCAAGGATTGCTTGCCGGCATCAATGCCGCCAGGAAGATCAAGGGTGAGCCGCCCGTCATATTGCCGCGCGCGAGCTCATATCTCGGGACCCTTGTAGACGATCTGATCATCAAGGGCACCAACGAGCCCTACCGTATGATGACCTCGCGCTCGGAATACCGCTTGTTGCTGCGCCAGGACAACGCCGATGCGCGCCTCACCCCCATCGGGCACGAGGTGGGACTCATTGACGAGGCGCGTTACGCCGCATTTTTGCAAAAGCAGGCCAATATTGCGGGGGAAATTGAGAGATTGCGCACCACGCACCTCTCCCCTGCACGTGTCAATCCGTTTTTAGAGAAACACAACTGTGTGCCCGTCAACACGGGCGTCTGCTTAGCAGACCTCCTGCGCCGACCGGGCATCGATTACGCCCTGCTCTCCGAGCTTGACGAAAATCGCCCTGTTCTCAGCAGAAAAGAAACGCTTTCTGCCGAAGTTCAAATCAAGTACGAAGGCTATATTAACCGCCAAATGGGTGAAGTTTCTCGGCAAGAAAAGTTAGAGTCAAGAATGTTACCAAGCACTCTTGACTATCAGAACATCAAGGGCCTGCGCATTGAGGCTGCACAAAAGCTTTCCGCGCAGCGTCCCGCCACAGTCGGGCAAGCATCACGCATCAGCGGCGTCAGCCCCGCCGACATTTCGGTTTTGCTGATCTACCTCGGCCTGCACTGACCCCTGCTTCAGACACCCTTCCTCCCCTTTACCCGTTTTTAAGCGCTCGCCTTTTGTGCGCGTTCCGTTGCCCGTTTTTTGAAAAATCGCGGCTTTCAAAGGAGAATTTTTATCAATGGAGTATACCGAATTTTACGAGTTTTTGAATACCGTTGCGGCAGATAATTGTCTTTCTCATCTAATTGACGAGCAAAAGTCAAGGAAGTTGTATTTTTTGATGACACACATGCTTGAAGTGAACAAAAGCATGAATCTGACCGCCATCAAGGAGGAAAAGGGCATTGTGGTGCGCCATTTCCTTGATAGCCTTACCGTGGCGGCATTTTTGCCCGAAAACGCCACAATTCTTGACGTCGGGTGCGGTGCAGGCTTCCCTTGCCTGCCACTTGGCATTTGTCGCCCCGATTTGCGCATCACCGCGCTTGATAGCACCGAAAAACGCATCAAATACGTGCGTGACACCGCAAAAGCCCTTGAAATACCGCATTTTACCGCGATCACCGCACGCGCTGAGGAATTGGGGCACGATGCCGCATACCGCGCACGCTTTGATGCCGTCACGGCACGCGCCGTGGCCGCTCTCCCGGCACTTGCCGAGCTTTCCCTCCCCTTCGTGAGGATCGGCGGTCATTTTATCGCCATGAAGGCCAGAAAGGGCGAGGAGGAGCTGAGCGCCGCCCGAACCGCGATCGAAAAGCTCGGCGGCACCGTACGTGCCGTGCATGCGCTCTCCCTTACCGACGGTGCCGCCAACGACGAGCGATTGCTGATAGACGTTGAAAAAACCTCACCCACGCCCGAAGCGTTGCCGCGCGCATGGGGCAAGATCCTCAAAAAACCGCTTTGATGCCAAAAAGCCCGAAAATTTAAAGCAAAAGATCCGCAAGCC
The DNA here is from genome assembly GCA_015063895.1 of Oscillospiraceae bacterium. Lineage (GTDB taxonomy): Bacteria > Bacillota > Clostridia > Oscillospirales > CAG-272 > Firm-07. The sequence continues at coordinate 18,812 of SVTG01000013.1, forward strand.
ACCTGCCATTACCAAGCCAAACACACAGGCCAATCGCGCAGGCGCAGCGTTGCGGATCTTTTATTTTCACGCCAAATTTCAGGCAAATCAAAGCCACCTTTTTCTCACCCTCCTATCCGACGTCGCTTAAGCGTCCCATTTGGCTTCTTTTGCGTCGGCCTAGCACTTTTTCTTGTATTTTTTACCATTTTTTACCATTTATTGTGACATTTTTCGCACAATTTACATGATATGATAAGATAAAGAAAGAAAAAGACAAAGGAGGCTCATCATGAAAAGCAGCTATTTTCCCGTTTCGGAGGTGCCGACACGGACAAGCACACCTCAAGCGCAGGAAAGCACGGTTTTACTCGCGTGCGAGCAGATCATTACGGAAAGCACGCCAAAAATCCCCAAAAATGAGCAAAATGCCATTATCAGACTAGCAGCATCGGTCAAAAAATACGGCATTTTAGAGCCACTTGGCGTTAAGCTGTCCACCACCGACCACGGCTATCCCGTCTATTTACTGATAGACGGCACGCGTCGCTTGCGCGCCGCCATGCTGGCAGGCCTTTGCAAGGTACCCTGCGTAATTTTAGCCCCGAATGATAAAAAATGCCTGCAAATTGCCGAAATCAGTACCATGAAGTGTCAAAATCTCCATTATTTCGCTATGGCAGAGCGGTTTTTATACCTAATTCAAACGCTGGGAATGACGCAGGAGGAGCTGGCACGCAAGCTGGGGCTCTCACAATCTGCCGTAGCCAACAAGCTACGGCTCCTGCAATTCAAGGCGCAGGAGCGCCATTTCTTAACCACAGCCGAGCTCAGCGAGCGCCATGCCCGTGCATTTTTGCGCATACGCGATGAGGAAAGACGCTTTGAAGCCATGACAGCCGCCGCTCGCGCGCATCTCAACGTGGCCGCCACCGAAGCCATGGTGGCAAATATTTTAGGCGAAACAGCCTTTAAAACGCAGGAAAACGCCGAAAACGCCCCGAATACACCTGTAATCACCGCGAACACACCGCCAATCACCGAAATTTTACCGTCAACACACTCACAACCGAGCATCAAACCCTGCGATGCCACCCACGTAACCGAAGACAGCGCTGCGGCAAAGGAGCCGACCGAGCGCACAAAAGAACAGGGGATCGTACCGCGAAAATTTGCCCTGCGTGATCTCACGCCGCTTTACAATTCTATCGAACGCACGCTTGGCATCTTCCAAAAAACCGGTGTCACCGCCGATTTTCAAAAGCAAGAGGACGATTTTGCGGCGCGAATCACCATTTACATTCCCAAGCGCGGCTGATTGTTTCACGTGAAACACACCTTGGCGTATTTGTTGTTTCACGTGAAACACCCCGCGCCTTCGCTTTCTTGCTTGTGCTTGTGTTTCACGTGAAACATTTTTTCTCTCCCTTTTTGTTTCACGTGAAACAACATAAAAAACACTTATTTTGCGCAAATTTCACAAATTCTGCAAAAAACTGTTGCAAAATCCCCTATTTAATGTTATAATGAGGTTCGCAGCGGAGCAACACCGCTGCTTGTTACCACAAAAGAAAGGAGCGTACCGTGGGCAGAGTTATTGCATTTGCCAATCAAAAGGGTGGCGTAGGAAAAACAACAAGTGCTGTCAATACTGCCGCTTGCCTTGGGGCCCTCGGCTTTGATACGCTTCTGATCGACCTGGATCCGCAGGGAAGCGCCACCAGCGGCGTGGGTGTTCGCAAAAAAGGACTGCGTTTTACCGTTCGCGACCTGCTTGTGGGCGGTTGCCGCGCAGAAGACGCCGTTTTGCCCACCGCTTTCAAAAAGCTGAGCATTATTCCCGCCAACATTTCGCTGGCCGGCGCAGAATTTGACCTTCTTGACGGGGAAGGGGACGAAGCGCATCTGAAAAATGCACTGCTTGATATTCGCTATCGCTACGATTATATCATCATTGATTGCCCACCCTCGCTTGGTATGCTGACTATCAACGCGCTTGTCGCGAGTGACGGCGTAGTCATTCCCATGCAATGCGAATATTACGCCCTGGAAGGACTTTCTCAGTTATCCACCACCCTCGGACATATCAAAAAGCGCTATAATTCGCGCCTTTCTATGACGGGGATCCTGCTGACAATGTATAATCCACGCCTTTCCCTTACGCAACAGGTAAAGGCAGAGCTCGTCAAGCACTATGGCGATCGCGTTTTTGAAACAGGTATCGGGCGCAACGTTCGCCTTTGTGAGGCGCCAAGCTTCGGGCGGCCCATCATTTATCACGACAAGCATGCCAAGGGGGCTGCGGATTACCTGCAATTTGCAAAAGAATTGCACGAGCGCGCCTGATTTTGGCTATACCACCATTCATACAGTAAAAGGAGAGAAACAAATGGCAAAAAAGCAAAGTGCTCTTGGCAAGGACTTTTACTCCATTCTCGATGATAATATCATGGGAATGAAGGAGGGAACCACCACCACACTGCGCATTTCCGAGATTGAGCCGCGCAGCGACCAGCCGCGCAAGCAATTTGACCAGGCAGCCCTTGAGGCGTTGGCCGACTCGATTGCCGCATACGGTGTGCTGCAGCCCATTCTGGTGCGCCCCAACCCCAATTTCGAGGGCTCTTATGAAATCATTGCGGGCGAGCGCCGTTGGCGCGGCGCAAAAATGGCGGGGCTTACCGAGATTCCTGCCGTGGTTTTGGACGGTGACGACCTCAAAACCGCCCAGATCGCCTTGATCGAAAACGTGCAGCGTGAGGATTTGAACGTTGTAGAAGAGGCCTTTGGCTATCAGGCGCTGCTTGAACGCTTTGATATGACCCAGGAAGAGATTTCAAAAATCGCGGGCAAATCCCGCTCCGCCGTGGCAAATACGCTGCGCCTGCTTGATCTGCCCGACGAAGTGCTTGAAATGCTGAAGGAAAAGGACGGATTTCTGACCGCAGGCCACGCACGTGCCCTGCTGGCTCTCAAAAACGAGGAGATGATCACCCCCCTTGCCAAACGCATTGAGGCAAAGCGCCTTTCCGTACGCGACACCGAAACGCTTGTAAAGCGCGAAAACGCCGATCCCAAGCCCGAGCTGCCCGATATCGAAGGGCACGTGCAGAATCGCACCTGGATGAAGGATCTTGAGCGCCGCACGCGCGAAGCGCTTGGCCGCAAGGTAAAGATCACACAAAACGACAAAAAACGTTCCATTGAAATCTTTTATGAGGACGATGCCGATATGGAAGCCCTGCTTGCTACCATTTGCGGCAGCGATCTGTTTGCCGAAGAATAAGAAAAGAGGTCCTATATACTATGTTAGATATTAAATTTATTAAAGAAAATCCCGATCTTGTAAAGGAGCGACTTGCCAGCCGCCAAAAGGATTACAGCGCAGAGATCGACCGTTTGCTCACGCTTGACGTTGAGCGCCGCGCACTGATTGCAGATACCGAGCAGAAAAAGGCCGAGCAAAACAAAATTTCCAAGCAAATTCCCGCCATGAAGAAGGCGGGCGAGGACGTAGCCCCCATTTTTGCACAAATGAAGCTGCTTTCCGACACGGTAAAGGCTGATACCGATAAGATCTCCGCCATTGATACGGAAATCGCCAATATCCTGCTTTCGATCCCCAACACCCCCAATGAGATCGTGCCCGTCGGCAAGGACGACACCGATAACGCCGAGCTGCGTCGCTGGGGTGAGCCCAAAGCCTTCGGCTTTGAGCCCAAGGCACACTGGGATCTCGGCCGCGAGCTTGGCATTCTCGATCCCGATACCGCAGCTAAGGTAACGGGCGCACGCTTCCATTTTTACCGCAATCTCGGCGCACGCCTTGAGCGCGCTGTCATCAACTATTTCCTTGACACGCACACCGACCACGGCTATACCGAGATCTTTCCCCCTTACATGGTCAACCGCGACTCGATGCGCGGCACAGGTCAGCTGCCGAAGTTTGAGGAGGACGCCTTCCGCGTGGCCAACAACGACTTCTTCCTGATCCCCACCGCAGAGGTGCCCGTGACCAATATGTACCGCGATGATATTCTGGACGGTGCAAAGCTGCCGCTTTCCTTCTGTGCTTATTCGGCTTGCTTCCGTGCCGAGGCCGGGTCCGCAGGACGCGATACGAGAGGCCTGATCCGCCAGCACCAATTCAACAAAGTTGAATTGGTGAAGTTCACCACCCCCGAAACCTCCTACCAGGAGCTTGAAAAGCTGACAAACGATGCCGAGCGCGTGCTGCAAGGCCTGGGGCTCCCCTATCGTGTGGTGCGTCTTTGCTCTGGCGACCTCGGCTTCTCCTCAGCCATGACCTACGATATTGAGGTTTACATGCCCTCTTACGGCCGCTATGTAGAAATCTCCTCCTGCTCCGACTTTGAGGACTATCAGGCACGCCGTGCCAACATTCGCTTCCGCGAAACGCCCAAGGATAAGCCGCGTTTGGTGCATACCCTCAACGGCTCGGGCGTAGCGGTAGGCCGTACGGTTGCCGCCATTCTTGAAAACTATCAAAACGAGGACGGCTCCGTCACTGTTCCCGAGGCGCTGCGCACCTACATGGGCTGCGACGTGATCCGACCCGAAGAAGCGTAATGAATATCGCCTCCTTGTTTGAGATCGAGGCAAGAGAATACCAAAAGATCGCCTTCACCGCGCAAAGCGCCGAAACGGCACGCATTGTAGTGCTTGGGCTTTGCGCAGGGCTCTTTCTTGCCATGCTCTATACGCTTTATCTGCGCGCAGTTCCGGGGAGTCTGGTGCGCGCGCTGCTGAAAAGGAATGCCAACACCCCCGAAGCTGCGCAAACGCTTGACAGTCTGCATCTCCGGCTGCGCGGATTTGTAGTGGCGGCTCTTGCACACAACGCCACCCTGCAGCGGCTTGTAAAGATCGCACCGCAGACCGGGAACAACGGGGAAGAGAAGCACCCCGCGCGCTACTATATCCCCGAGGAAAACGTTTTTCGTGCCGAAGCGCTTTACAGCAAGCGCGGCAATCCCATCGTACACCTTTTCTTTGCAGTATTGGGGTGCACCGCGCTGGCAATCTTGCTTTGCAAGCTGATCCCCGTGGTACTTTCTATGATCGACGCCATTCTCTGAAAACAAAAAAGCATCGAGCAGCGTTGCCCTTGCGGCACACGTAAAGCCCGGTGCTTTTTTCTTGCCCCTTTGTGCGGATACTTTCCCAAAAAAATTACCATATTTTACCATATTGCAAAGAAGAAGAACTTGTAACCCTCCCACGACTTGACAATTTCCGGTAAAAGGGGGTATAATAAAGATAACTATGCCGCTTTGCGGGTGAGAGCCTTTGCTTCTCGCAAAAAAATATGCATAGTAGGAGTAACCATGAAAAAAACACCGCGTATTTTTACGCCCTTCAGATCCTTTAAGGATCTGATCTCCACCTTGGCTACGCGCGGCGACAAGATCGCCTTCCGCTTCCCCGTGGGGAAGGAATTCGGACAAATGACCTATGCCGAATTTTCGGCAAAAGCGGCAAAGATCGCCGCAGGCATCACTGCGGCAGGACTTGCCGACAAGCGTGTGGCACTGATCGGTGAGACCTCACCCGAATGGGTCGCCACCTACCTTGGCGTAACCGCCGCAGGCGGCGTTATTATCCCGATGGATAAGGAGCTGGCCGTGGGAGAAATCGAGGGTCTGCTTGCCGGTGTTTCGGCACAGGCTATCGTTTATTCAGCCTCCTTTGCCGAAAAATTTAAGGCAGCCAGAGAAAATCACCCCTCCTTGCGCGTTTTTGTGCCCTTAACGGGCGGCGAGGAGACGACCGAGGAAAAGGTATTGCCCTTTGCAAAGCTCCTTGAAATGGGCGAAAAATTGCTGGAGGAGGGCTATACCTTGCCCGACCGCGATCCCGATAAGCTTGCCATCATGCTCTTTACCTCCGGTACCACGGGATCGTCGAAGTGCGTTATGCTCAGCGAAAAGAACCTCACCTCCTGCGTAAATGCCGCCTGCGAGGCCGTAAACTTCAACGAAAACGACCGCACCGTGTCGGTCCTGCCCCTGCACCATACCTACGAGCTTGCCATTATGTTTGCCAGCCTTTGCTACGGCATCAATATCGGCATCAACGACACGCTCCGTCACCTCATGCGCAACTTTGCTTATTATAAGCCGACGGGCCTGGTGCTCGTGCCGCTGTTCGTCAATACCATGTATAAGCGCATCTTTGACGAGGCACGCAAAAAGGGCAAGGATAAGCTGCTTTCCCGCATGATCAAGCTTTCAAACGGTATGCGTCGCATTGGCATCGATCTGCGCCGCAAGCTTTTCTCGTCGGTTTTGTCCGCCTTTGGCGGGTGCCTGGAAAAGATCATCTGCGGCGGCGCACCCCTGAACCCTGAAATGGTCAAGGGGTTTGAGGCGTTTGGCATTCAGATCTGCGAGGGCTACGGCATCACGGAATGCTCGCCGCTGATCTCGGTCGCGCCCTATTTTGCACCCAAATCGGGCTCTGTTGGCCCCGCTGTTACCTGCTGCACCGCACGCATTGCCGAAACGGGAAATAAAAACGACCGCGGCTTTGAGGAGGGCGAGATCCAGGTAAAGGGCGATAACGTCATGATCGGCTATTGCAACAACCCCGAGGAAAATGCCAAGGCCTTCACCGAGGACGGCTGGTACCGCACGGGTGACGTCGGATTTATGGACGAGGACGGATATATTTATATTACGGGTCGCCTGAAGTCTGTTATCGTGCTTGAAAACGGCAAAAACGTCTTTCCCGAGGAGATCGAGGAATACCTTGAAAAGATCGAGGAGATTGCAGAGTGCGTGGTCGTCGGCCGCAAGGATACCGACGGTGAGACCGTGCTGCTGACGGCTGTGGTCTATCCGAACAAGGAGCTCTTTGGCGAGGCTGAGAGCGGGGTGATCTACGATACCATTTATCAAAAGATCACCGAGCTCAATAAAAAGCTGCCCTCGTTCAAAAAGCTCAAGGGCCTTGAGCTGCGCGAGAGCGAGTTTGAAAAGACGACCTCCCGCAAGATCAAGCGCCATCTTGTAAAATAAAATGAAGCACGCCCGACCTAAGATGAGGTCGGGCGTGCTTTTCTTTGTTTTTCAGTAAGTGGCGGCATTTAAAAACCAGCTGCCGTTCTGCAGGGTAATGGCAACCGTCACGGTTTTAAGGTTTGTCTCGTCGCCCGGCACGTACGTATCGATATCAATGTAAACGTCGGTGCGCTTACTTTTACGGCTTTCGCTCATTCGCATCGTGTCAAACAAGTATACACGCGCCACGTCTGCGCTCTTCCAAAGATTGGATTTCATCAGCCAGCCGCGCCCCTCGCTATCAAGATAGTCGATATAGCGCGCATACAGCGTGCCTGCGCTGTCCCCCGATACGGTAATGCCCGTAAAAATGCTTTCATAAACCGAGGAAAGAAAATCCATCGCATATACGCTCTCGGCCATCGCTTTGATCTCGGACGTCGTTAGATACCCCGCGTCGTCGCGCACGTAATCGTAATACTGCTGGTCGCTTGAGGTGTAGTAAAATTCAGCCTCGGTCTCCTCGTAATCGGGCAGAGCAATATAACGGTATTCACCCAGCGAAAACAGAGCCTCTCCTGCGGTATCGGTCGTTTTTCTCGCGTAGCGGTATTTGATCTTATCGGCGATCGTCAGCGACGCGCCGCTTTGCACGTCAACGTAAAGCCCGTCGCCAACCTTCAGGCAATACTGATAGGCAACAACGTCGCCGTACGTTTCATCACGCAGCACGTAATAATAAAGCTTGTTTGAGGTCGAGGTCTCGGAGTAGGTATACTGTCCTGCGTTCTCACTCAGGTAAAAGGGCACTCTTTCGTGATATTCCCGATAAATACGCGGATACGTGGCAAGCCCCTCACCCCAAAAGATCTCGTTGACGGCATGAGAGGCGTTGACAAGCGCAATGACACGCTCACGCACGGCAGAAAGCTCGGGCGGACGGTTATCACGCACGTGCTTCACCACCAAGAACACCGTCAGCGATGCCACCAAAACTGCTGCCGTGATCAGCACGGCAAGCAAGCGTTTTTTCATAAAAAGCTCCTGTTTTTCACCCCGTTTTGGGGGTATTTTTTCATAAACAGCCCCGAATACAAGCCATTCGGGGCTGTTTTTTTCATTTTATTCGTTTTCGTTACCTTCAGCGGGGGCCTGTGCCGTTTCGGCAAGCCCCGTAACACCCGTGGCGCTCAGAGGCTCTTCGCCCTCTGCGGGCGTCACCTCAGCCTCTGTGTCTTCACTCTGCTCCTCGTGAGCAACCTTTGAAAAGCCCGATACCAGCTGTCCCTCGCCAAGGCGCATCACGATCACGCCTGCGGCCGTACGGGAATAGGTGTTAATCTGCTGTACGGGGGTGCGGATAATGGTACCGAGATTGGTGATCATCATCAGATCGTCATCGTCGGTAACGGCCGCAATGCCTGCAAGCAGACCGGTCTTATCGGTAAGATTATGGCAGGTCACACCAAGACCGCCACGGCCCTTCACGCGGAAGTCCTCAAACGGGGTGCGTTTTCCAAAGCCCTTTTCGGTCACGGTAATGAGCTGCTTGCTGTCGTCAACGATCACGGCACCGACCACAAAGTCGCCCTCACGCAGCTTCACGCCGCGCACACCGCGTGCGGTTCTGCCAAGCGGACGTACCTGGCTCTCGCTGAAGCGTGCGGCACTGCCCTCGTGTGTGGCAAGCAGCACGTCCTTGTCGCCGCGGGAGAGCATGACAAACACAAGCTCATCACCCTCGTCGAGATTGAGTGCGATCTTACCGCCCTTGCGCTGATATTCGTATTCGGAAAGCAGGGTGCGCTTAATGACGCCGTACTTTGTCACCATCGTCAGGTATTCTTCCTCACCGAAGCCCTCTACCGAGATCATCGCGGTGATGATCTCACCGGGCACAGTCTCGATCAGATTGATCACATTGGTGCCCTTTGCGGTGCGCGAGGCCTCGGGGATCTGGTATGCCTTACGCATAAATACCTTACCCGTGTTGGTAAACAGCATCAGATACGAGTGGCTGTGTACCACCATCAGCTTTTCAATAAAGTCCTCGTCCTTGGTGGTCATACCGATAATACCCTTGCCACCCTTGTGCTGTGCGGCATAGGTATCGGCAGGCTGACGCTTGATATAACCCGCGTGCGTCAGGGTAATGACGCAATCATGACGCTCGATCAAGTCCTCAAGATCGATTTCATCGGTAGCGGCCACGATCTCGGTGCGACGCTCATCGGCATATTTGCGACGGATCTCAAGCATTTCGGTCTTGATGATCTCCTTGATCTTTTCTTCGTCGGCAAGAATCCCCGTCAGCTCTGCGATCAGGGCATGCAGCTTGTCAAGCTCATCCTCGATCTTCTGTCTTTCAAGACCCGTCAGCTTACCAAGCGTCATTTCCACGATCGCCTGTGCCTGCGTGTCCGTCAGACCATACCCTGTCATCAGCTTTTCCTTGGCGTCGGGAATAGAGGCCGTGGAACGAATGAGACTCACGATCTCGTCAATATTGTCATTGGCGATCTTATAGCCCTCTAAGATATGTGCGCGCGCAGCGGCCTTATCAAGCTCAAACTGTGTGCGGCGGGTAATCACGCTCTTCTGATGCTCAATGTAATGGTCAAGGATCTGGGGCAGGGAAAGCACCTTGGGCTCTCCGCCCACGAGTGCGAGCATATTGATCGCACACGTATCCTGCAGCTGCGTATTCTTATACAGCTGATTGAGCAGCACCTGACCGTTGGCATCGCGACGGTAATGAATGATAATATTGATACCGTTACGGCCGTTAGACACGTCCTTGATATCCGTAATGCCCTCAATCTTCTTGTCACGCACCAGTGCCGCGATCGACTGCACCAGCATCGACTTGTTGACCTGGTAGGGAAGCTCGGTGACGATGATCTGATTCTTTTCCTCGTTGATCTCACACTTGGAGCGTACCATCACACGGCCGCGGCCGGTCTTATAAGCCTCAATAATACCGTTCACGCCGTAGCAGGTGGCGGCGGTCGGAAAATCGGGGCCCTTGACGTATTCCATCAGCTCCTCAACCGTACAGTCGGGATTATCCATGCGGTAGACCGTCGCGTCCACCACCTCACCGAGGTTGTGTGGGGGGATATTGGTCGCCATACCGACCGCAATACCGACCGAGCCGTTTACCAGAAGATTGGGGAAACGGGAGGGCAGCACCAGCGGCTCACGCAGGCGGTTATCAAAGTTGGGGCCAAAGGGCACGACCTCCTTTTCAAGGTCTGCCATCATTTCATCGGAAATTTTGGCAAGACGTGCCTCGGTATAACGGTATGCCGCGGCACCGTCACCGTCGACCGAGCCAAAGTTACCGTGACCCTCAACCAAGGGATAACGGAGCGAGAAATCCTGTGCCATACGCACCATCGTGCCGTAAACAGCCGCATCACCGTGGGGGTGATAGCGACCCAGCACGTTACCGACCGTCGTGGCCGATTTGCGGAAGGGCTTATCGGCTGTGAGGTGGTCCTCGTACATTGCGTACATAATACGGCGCTGACCGGGCTTCATACCGTCACGTACGTCGGGCAGGGCTCTTGACATAATAACCGACATGGAGTATTCAATAAACGCTTGCTTCACGCGTTTCTCCATATCAACGTCTTCTATTCTCTGATTTGGAAATTCAATATTTTCACTCTTGTGTTCCATTGCTTTTTCTCCTTTCCTTATCAGATATCAAGATTTTCGGCAAACTTTGCATTTTGCTCGATAAATTCACGGCGCGGCTCAACCTCGTCACCCATCAGGGTAGAGAAGATCTGATCGCAAAGAATGGCGTCCTCCATCGTGACGCGCAGCAGAATACGGCGCTCGGGGTCCATGGTGGTCTCCCACAGCTGATCGGGGTCCATCTCACCAAGACCCTTGTAGCGGTCAGCCTCAATATTCTTACCGCCGCCAAGCTCCTCAATAATAGCATCGCGCTCAGCATCGGAGTAAGCGTAACGCTCACCGCCAAGCTTAGCGGAGCGCTTATAGACCTTATAAAGCGGGGGCTTTGCCAGATACACGTGTCCCTTTTCGATCAGCTCCTTCATATGACGGAAGAAGAAGGTCAAAAGCAGAATCTGGATATGCGAGCCGTCAACGTCAGCGTCGGCCATAAGAATGATCTTACCGTAACGCAGCTTGGTAATATCAAATTCCTCGCCGATGCCACAGCCAAGTGCCTGAATGATCGGAATGATCGAGGTATTGGCATAGACCTTATCAAGGCGGCTTTTTTCTACATTGAGGATCTTACCGCGAAGGGGAAGGATCGCTTGGAAGCGCGGATCTCGGCCAAGCTTTGCGGAACCGCCTGCCGAATCACCCTCTACAAGATACACCTCCGTCAGTTCCGTGCGGCGCTCGGTACAGTCGGAAAGCTTACCCGGTAAGGACATGCTTTCAAGACCGTTTTTACGACGCGTCAGCTCACGGGCCTTACGTGCTGCCTCACGGGCGCGGTTGGCCGTCATTGCCTTTTCTACAATGATCTTGCCTGCGGCGGGATTTTCCTCAAGATATTCGGAAAGCTTTTCGGTTACCAGCTTTTCAACAAAGCCACGCATGTGGCTGTTACCGAGCTTTGTCTTGGTCTGACCCTCAAACTGGGCCTCCTTTAATTTGACCGAAACAACAGCCGTCAGGCCCTCGCGCACGTCATCGCCCGACAGATTTTTGTCATCAGCCTTTAATTGACCGTACTTACGGGCAAAATCGTTGATGACCTTCGTCATGGCATTCTTAAAGCCCACCTCGTGCATACCGCCCTCAATGGTATTGATATCGTTGGCAAAGGTAAGTAGCGTTTCGTTATAGGTATCGGTATATTGCAGTGCAACCTCGGCAATCGTTCTGCCGCGCTCCTGTTCTACCCTTTCAGCACGCATATAAATGACCTCGGGGTGGATCAGCTGACAGTGCTTTTGCTCATTTAAGTAAGAAACAAAGGTTTTGATGCCGCCGTCGTATTGCAATTCCTCTTTTACGATATTTTCGCTGTCGCGCTGATCGCAAATAGAAATATAAATACCCGCATTGAGAAATGCCTGCTCGCGCAAGCGCTTCAGGAGCGTATCATAATCAAATACGACCTCGTCAAAGATCGTGGCGTCAGGCTTAAAGCGTACGTAAAGACCGTGCTTATCGGTTTGTCCTTCGTCGCGGAAGGCACGTGCGACCACACCGCGCTCAAAGCGCTCGGTATAGCGGCGCCCCTGATAGCAGCTTTCAAGCTCGATCCACTCGGAAAGCGCGTTTACAACGGACGAGCCTACACCGTGCAGACCGCCCGAAAATTCATAGCCGTTTCCGTCAAATTTACCGCCCGCATGCAGCACGGTAAAGATGACCTCCAATGTCGGGATCCCCATTTTCGGATGAATACCGCCGGGAATACCCTGACCGTCGTCCTGCACGCTGACAGACCCATCGGATAACAGCGTTACCTCAATGTGCTTACATCTGCCGGCAAGTGCCTCGTCGATCGAGTTGTCTACGATCTCGTAAACGAGATGGTGCAGACCGCGCAGCGAAGTGGAACCGATATACATACCGGGGCGTCTGCGTACCGCCTCAAGACCTTCCAGCACCTGTATTTGGCTGTCATCGTAAACCTGTCTTGTTTCTTCGTTGTTTGCCATGATTTATCCTTCCTTTGCTTTGTTACACTTTGTTATTCACCCGACTGCTCACTTCTGCCAAGCAAAGCAGCGGTTGAGATCTGCGAAAAGCAGACCCTTTTCTCTTTTTCTTTTTCATAAAGAATAAAGGATTTTGGTATTTCTTCATTGGCAGCTTCGATCTCACCGCGTTTTTCACAACTCGATAAAAATCGCCTGGTCGTGATCGAAATCGTTGCCGTATCCGCATCAAAAATACCGATAATATTTTTTTGCCTGATATTTTTATTATTTCCTACGTGTAAAAACATCAAAAACCTCTTATTTTACCGTTTCATACGTGCCGCTTTTTACCAACACGGGGGATCTTGCCAAAATTCCCTCTTTTTCACAGGTCGTAATGATGACTTGTTTATTTTTAATATGCTCAAGTAAATATTTCCGCCTGCTGCCATCAAGCTCGGATAATACGTCGTCAAGCAGCAATACGGGATATTCACCGCAATCGTCGGCACAGATCTCACTTTCCGCAATTTTCAGTGCCAATGCCAAGGATCTTTGCTGTCCCTGAGAGCAAAATTGCCGTGCGGCATGTCCATTGAGACTCACCTCTATATCGTCCTTATGAATACCCCACAGCGTACTGCCCGCCGCAATTTCTCTTTCCTTATTTTCCAAAAGCTTTTGAAAAAGAAAATTCTCCGTTTTTTGAAGCTCCTCATAGCTTTCATCGGGATCCTTACAAAATCCAATATAAGCAAGCGTCGGTTCTTCACGGGAGCCTGTCATATCCCTAAAGCATTGCTTTACGATTTCTTCAGCTCTTTTTATGTACCGTTTACGGCTTCTGGCGATATAAGCGGCCTCATGACAAAGCTGCTTTGCCCATATTTCACCCGTAGCGTCAAATAAGGCTCTATCCCTCTCAGCATCCTTTAAAAGTACATTTCTCTGCTTTAAAACGTGATTATACCGCTGTAATGAGCCAAGATAGAGCGGTTCAGCGGCACTGATGGCAATATCCAAGAACTGACGGCGCTCAGCGGGCCCGTCCTTTATCAGACTCAAATGCTCGGGACAGAATAAAACCGCACGAAAGGACCCTAATATTTCAGAGGTCCTTCGTATCTTAACACGGTTTTTTTGAATTTCCCTGATCCTGTTGTTATAAAGAGCAAACGAAATATTTTGTTCTCTACCGTTACTTTCAAAATCAAGTGAAATAAACGCTTCCTTTTGTCCAAAACGAATGATCTCACCGATATGCTGTCCACGAAAGCTTTTTCCGATAGAGGCAAAATAAATTGCCTCCAGCAAATTTGTTTTTCCTTGGGCATTATCACCGAATAATACGTTAGTATCGGGAGAAAAGCTAAGAGAAACCTCTTTTATATTTCTGAAATCACGCAGTGTAATTTTTTTTACCTGCATATTACTCCTTCATACGAACGGGAAGCAGCATAAACAGATCTTCCATTCCTTTTGCTTCTTCCTCTGCAGGCTCTATATTTACACTCGTTAAGGGAGAAGAAAGGGCAATACGAATATTTTCTGCTTCGCAAGCACGCACAGAATCGATCAGATATCTGTTATTAAAGGCAATCAGAATATCTGCACCCTCATGCCCGATCTCAATTTCATCATAAGTGCTGCCCGCAGCCGAGGCGGCCATTACCTTCAGCATACCGCCCTCAAATTGTAATTTTACGTGAGAACGCACGTTTCCTGCCACACGCTCCTCCGTAATAAGTGCGGCACGGTCAAGTGCGGCCAACAGCACGTCACGATTCACGGTTGCGTGTATTTTATGCTGTCTGATAATAATACGGTCGTAATCAATATACTCACCGTCAACCAGGCGCGAGAAGAAAATAACGTTATCAATATGGAAAATAATATGACGGCGCGTCATATAAATTACAATTTCCTTTTCACTGTCTCCCGTGATCAGCTTATACAGCTCGTTTACAGTCTTGGTGGGCACAATAAAGCGATATCTCAGATCACTGCCGTCCTGATTGTTATTTTTAATATCTTCCTTTTGCTTGCATTTTGCCAGCTTAAAGCTATCGCAGGAAACAAGCATGATAGAATTATCTTCAATTTCAAAGAAACAACCGTTTAAAACGGGGCGCTGATCGTTTACACCCATTGCATACATGGTCTTTGTCAGCATCGCGCGCAGCTGACCGCAAGAAAGAGAAAATCCCTTTTCACTTTCAAGCAACGGAAGCTCGGGAAAATCGTCACCGTTCAGCGCGATCATTTTATGAGAGGATTTACCGCATTCAAACAATGCACAAAGCTGCTTATCCACACTAAAGGTCACCTCGTCACCGTCCATCACGCGCATGGTACCGAGAAATTTTTGTGCATTGATAATATAACGGCCTTCTTCAATTACCTCGGTCTCGATCGTAGTCTTGACACCCTTTTCAAGGTCATAAGCCGTAAACGTACAGGTATCGGGATACTTTGCTTCAATTAAAATACCGTCGATGGCGGAAAGTGTGGATTTGCCCGATGCTGCGATCATTAAGGGAGAAACAGCGGCCAAAATTTGTTGGCGGTTAAAAACGATCTTCATAAAAAACTCCTCGTATTTTATTTGTGGCTGCGCGCCTCGTGCGCGCGAAAAGCTGATATAATGATTTAATAATTTCGTAGTAATCGTATTAGACTGTGTGTAAATTGTGGAAAAGTCTAAAAAAGCTTATAAATAAAGGAAAGTGGGTGCGACGACATTCAAAAATGTCGTGGGAAAATTTTTAAAAAAGATGTGGAGAAAAATTGGCGTATTTTTTGAAAAGCAGCAAAAGAAACACAAAAGGAGAGAAAAAAGATAAATAAACCTGCTTTTTTGTGTTTTACACAAGCGTTGTTTTTAAAAAAATTTGTGGAAAAACAAAAATATAGGAGAAAAGAAAAGCTTTTCAAAAGGCAGGAGAAATAAGAAATACCGATCGTTATCTGTGATTTCAACAGATTTTAGGTAAGTTTTCAATCTGTTTTGAAAACCTGTTTAAAACGGTTTATTTTGTTTCTTCAATTTCCTTTTTAATATTTTCGATATCTGCCGCGTAAAGGGGATCGGATAGGATCTGCTTTTTTACGACCTCAAGAGAGGAAAAGACGGTACCGTGGTCGCGATTAAAGAGCTTTCCGATATGAGGCAGAGAAATTTCGGTAATTTCACGGATAAGGTGAATGGCAATGTGACGAACCTTTGCAATTTCCTTGGTGCGTTTTTTGCCGATCAGTTCTTCCTTCGAAATATCAAATTTTTTATAAACCGCTGCAAAGATCTTATCGATCGTTACGTTTAAGGGCTCGGTATCGCCGAGCAGGTCACTGACGCAATCGCGTGCCAGCTCCAGGGTGATGTTTCTGCCGTCCAGCATGCTCTTTGCCGCAAGCTTTTTGATGGCACCCTCCAGCTGACGGATATTGGAACGCAGATTTTCGGCCAAATAATTTAAAACCTCGTCGGGCAGGGAAAGATCCATATCCTCGGTTTTTTTCTTAATAATAGCTGTGCGAAGCTCAAGATCGGGCAAGCCGATATCGGCAAGCAGACCCTGTTCAAAGCGTGAGCGTAAGCGCTCGGACAGGGGATTGATATCGCGGGGCGGACGATCAGAGGCAAGAATGATCTGTTTACCGTCGGTAAAGAGTGTATCAAAGGTGTTAAAAAATTCCTCCTGTGTACCGCTCTTACCGGCAATAAACTGAATATCGTCGATCAGCAGCACGTCACATTCGCGATAGCGGTCACGGAAAGCAGACATAGATTTATGAGAAAGGCACTCGATCATGTAATTTACAAATTCCTCGCCCTTGGTATAAAGAACCTTAGCAGTTGGATTTTGCATCAGGATCTCATTTACCACGGCATACATCAGGTGGGTCTTACCAACACCCGAAGGACCGTAAATAAACAGCGGATTCCACTCGTTTGAAGGGTTATTTGCAACCTTCCAGCAAGCGGCACGGGCAAATTTGTTTGTTTCACCCACGATAAAGTTCTTAAAGGTATAGCGAGAGCGGATCGCTTTTTCAGCACCGTCCTCAACGGGGGCGTTTTCATAAAGCAAACGGTCTCTTAATGCCTTTTCACTTTTTTCACCGTATTGATCGCGCGTTCTTCTGAGCATTTCAACGTCAAGGGGATTGTCCTCCTCAAGACTGTGAAAACCAAGGATCACGTCAAGACCGCAAAGGGTGGAAAATTTATCCTCAAGCTTTGTTTTGTGCTTTTCAAAAAGCTGCTTGGCAATAAAGGTTGATTTTGTGTCAAAGATCAGTGTCTTTGAAGTCTCGTTATATTTACCGGGTGTAATGTCCTTATACCAGAGATCACAAAAGGCAGCGGTATATTCTTCACGCAAAGATGCCTGTACGATCTCCCACATCATTAAAATTTCTTTTGGACATTCCATAGTCAAGCCTCCCTTCGCAGTTGATACGACATATATAATTAAAGATATTATAACATATTAACTTATTTTTTTCAATAGCTAATAATTTAAAAATAGTTAAAAAAATAAAATTCATAAATTGTTTACTTTTTAGAATAAATTTTAGAACCGAATGTTCTTGATTTTATAAAAAAGATAGGCTATACTAACAAAAAAGAGGGGAGTGATAACGGTGAAAAGACTGACGTTTTTTGTCAAGGGTATGACGTGTGCTGCGTGCGTGGCGCACGTGGAGCGTGCCGTTTTTTCCGAAATGAAGGATAAAAACAGTATAACAGTCAGCTTACTTTCGGGGACGCTCACTGTTACGGTGCCGGAGCAAACCGACGAGGGCGCACTCTTTTTAAAGTTAAAAAAAGCACTTTCCCGCGCAGGCTACGGGCTTGTAAGAGCAGGGGAGCATGGCGAAAAGGCAGAAAAGCAAGAGCAGAATACCGAAAAAAAGCGGCTGCTGTTTTGTATTTGTGTGACCGCTCTTTTAATGATCGCCGCCATGTGGCATATGACGCCACTGCCCGCACCCTTTATTTTAAACGCAGCGAAGTATCCGCGCGCCTTCTTTCTGTTACAGCTTGTATTAACGCTCGCGGTGCTCGTGCCGCAGCGCAGATTTTTTAAAAACGGCTTTTCGGCGCTGCTGCACGCCTTACCGAATATGGATTCTCTGGTGGCACTCGGCTCGCTTGCTTCGGTTTTATACGGTCTTGTGGCCGGTGGCTTTATCTTTGCAGGTGCTGCCACGGGAAATACCGCCCTTGTGCACGAATATCTGCATCAGCTGTATTTAGAATCTGCCGCCATGATCTTAACGCTGGTAAGCCTTGGAAAGTATTTAGAGGGCAGAGCCAGACACCGTGCGGCAGGGGCTGTGCGTACGCTCCTTGCCGAGGAGGCCAAAACGGCGCGCGTAATAAGAGAGGGCAAGGAGGAGCTGATCCCTGTAGGGGAGCTTGCCGTCGGTGATACCGTATTGGTCGCGACGGGTGAGAAAATTCCTGCTGACGGTAAAATAATCGGGGGTAGCGGTAGCGTAAACGAAGCCATGCTCACGGGGGAGTCCCTGCCGCGCTTTGTGAAAGAAAACGACAGCGTTTCGGGTGCTACGATATTGGTAGAGGGGGCACTTACACTGCAAATTGAGCACGTGGGTGAGCAGACGGTGCTTTTTAAGATCGTGTCCTTATTAGAACAGGCTGCCTCTGGAAAGGCCCCGATCCAGCGTCTTGCCGATAAGGTCAGTGCGGTTTTTGTGCCGACGGTCCTCGGCGTGGCGGCACTTACCGCCCTTGTGTGGCTTTTTGCTGCACAAAATGCGGCGCTTGCCTTCCGTGCGGCGGTTTCGGTGCTGGTCATCTCCTGCCCCTGCGCATTGGGGCTGGCCACGCCTGTGGCTATTACCGTGGGGTGCGGGCGTGCCGCGCGCTTCGGTGTGCTGTTCAAAAGTGCAGAGGCGCTGGAGGTGCTTTCCGGCATCAAGATATTACTCAGTGATAAAACAGGAACGCTGACAACGGGAAATATGTCGGTGTGCGATCGGGTCTACTATAGGGACGATGCCGATCTTGCCAACACGTATATTGCCTCGCTTGAAGCGCTTTCGGTGCATCCCGTAGCGCTGCCCTTACAGGAGCTTTCCGAAAAAAGAATACCGTTAAAGGACTTTTTGAGCATAGCGGGACTCGGCGTGCAGGCAAAAAAGCAGGACGGCACGTGGCTTTTTGCGGGCCGCGCGGCGTTTTTTGACGGGGGTGACCACCCCTGCCTACCCGAGCATATCGCTCTTGAAGCGGCATCGCTTGAAAATGAGGGGAAAAGCGTCGTGATCTTAGCCTGTGACACAACGTTCTTAGCGGTCTTTGCTGTGGCAGATACCGTAAGAGAGGACAGTGCAGCGGCCGTGAGCGCGATAGAGGCCCTTGGGTGCCATGTGGTCATGCTGACGGGCGATAATGCCGCTACGGCGCAAAAAATAGCCGAAAAAACAGGCGTGAAGGAGTATCACGCAGGTCTGCTGCCCGCAGATAAGGAAAGGCTTGTGCGGGAGTATAAAAAGCAAGGGCTTGTCGGCATGGTTGGCGATGGCATCAACGATGCCCCCGCGCTTGCCTCGGCTGACGTGGGGCTTGCGATTGGCGCCGGAACGGACGTCGCGCGCGACTCGGCGGGGGTGGTTTTGATGGGCAGCTCACTTTGTGACGTGGCGGCCGCATTTGAGCTCAGCCGTGCAACGCGCCGCAATATCCGTGAAAATCTGTTTTGGGCGCTGTGCTACAATGTGCTTTGTATTCCGCTGGCCGCAGGTGTTTTTTACCCCGTATGGGGGCTTTTACTGACGCCTATGATCGCCTCGGCGGCGATGAGCTTCTCGTCGCTGTTTGTGGTGCTCAACGCCCTGCGACTCGGGCGCTTTGTGCCGCACGTTAAAAAAGGGACGTTTTCTGAAAACAGATCACCAAAAAAGAAAGGAAATAAAAACATGTTATTCGGCAAAAAGGAATGGATCACTACCACGCTTAAGGTAGAGGGCATGATGTGCGGCCATTGCGCGGCACACGTTGAAAAGGCACTCCTTGACCTCGGCGCCAAGGCCGCTGTGGCGGATTTTGAAAAGGGAGAGGTCACAGTCACGGCCCTTTCAAAGATCACGGCGGAAATGATGAGCGCCGCCATCACGGCTGCCGGCTACCGCGTTGTTTAAAAGTAAAAGCAAAAAAAGCACTGCTGAGCTTCAGCAGTGCTTTTTTGTGTATCAGACTCAGTCTAACTTCATATCGCCGTCCTTGACCCAGCCGATACGGCGCATGAGGGCGTCAAAGGCGAGGGAAAGCAGGGCGGGGAGCACGAAGCAAATGAGAATAAGACCGATCCAGTCAAGGGCACCAACGGTGGTGGGATAGCGCTCGTCAAACCAACCGAGAATGATGCCGATGGGGCCAAGAAGGCCGCACGTGCCCATGCCCGAGTTGATGGCGGCACCGTACATTTGCGTTTTGAAAAGACACGTGGCAAGCGGACCCGTTACGGCAGAGGCTAACGTGGGGGCGATCCAGATGCGCGGATTGCGAATGATATTGGGCATTTGCAGCATGCTGGTGCCAAGGCCCTGAGAAACAAGGCCGCCCCAGCGGTTATCCCTGAAGCTGATCACGGCAAAGCCTACCATCTGCGCGCAGCATCCGGCCACGGCGGCACCGCCCGCAAGAGCCACACCGTAGATTTCCTCGGCAGAAAGGCCCTGTGCAATGGCTGCTACGCCCGAAAGACCGATCGCCGCGCAAATAGCGGCGGAGCTGATCGGCAGCGTCAGCGCAACACCCACGACCACCGAAATGATAAGACCCATCAGGAAGGGCTGCAGGAAGGTAGCCCAGCCGATAAATTTGCCGATAAATCCGACAAGGGTGCCGATATGGGGGGCGATCAGGATCGAGAGCACACCGCCGACAAAAACCGTAACGAAGGGGGTAACGAGAATATCGACCTTCGTTTCCTTAGATACCGCCTTGCCGCATTCAATGGCAACGACGGCGATCAGCAAAACGGCAAGCGGGCCACCTGCGCCGCCCTGCGAATTGGCGGCAAGACCGACAAGCGCTGCCGAATACATGACCAAGGGGGGCGCCTTCAGAGCAAAGGCAATGGCTACGGCCATTGCGGGGCCTGCGGCCTGCGCGCCGTATCCGCCGATGGTCTTAAAAAAGGACAGAAATGGAATCAGACCGATGGCATTGAAGATCGTTGCGATGAGTAACGATCCAAAAAGGCCCAGAGCCATGGCGCCAAGAGCATCGATGCCGTATCGTTTTGCTGAAAAAACAATATCTTTGCGTGCAAGAAAGCGGCAAAACGCGTTCTTTTCTTTTGGTGGGGTTAACTGATCGTTGTTCATGAGCGATCTCCTTTCGTTTGATTGAAATTTTTTATATCATCAAAAATCGGCGCGGCGGCGATCGCCGGCTCGTTTCTGAAGTCACTTTGATGTAAAATGGCAGCATAGGCATTGTCCGAGAGCACAAAATGCTCAATAAGGGGGATCTCCAGGAGTGCCAGCGCCTCCTTGATGCTGTGCGTCAATGCCACGTCGTCGCTTGACGGGACGGCAGGCCCGTTCGGGTGATTGTGCGCCAGCACGACGGCTGCGGCGTGCTTCTGGAAGGCACGCTCGGCGATATTTCTGACCGAGAGCGGCACCGAGGATACCGTACCGTCGCCGACGGCAAACAGGTCGATCGGGCGCAGGGCGTTATCAAGCAGCAATACGTAAAAGATCTCCTTGATGGCACCGAAAAATTTCGGCAAAAGGTATTCGATCATACGCTTGGGTGAATCAAGGGGTGCGCCGCGCTCTTGGCCGACCGTGATCTTCTCCACCGCATAGCGGCGTGAAAGCTCGCCGACCAACGCGAGGAGTGCGGCGCTTTTTTCACCGATCCCCTCTACGTCACAAAGATGCGCTTCTTTTGCCTCCAGCACCCGGGAAAGGCTACCGAAGGATTCGATCAGCGCGTGTGCGGTGCCGTTGGTATCGCGACGCGCGTTGGTATAGTACAAAAGCATCTCAAGCAGCTCGTGATCGGCAAAGGCAGTAGGGGAGGTAGCCTCCATGCGCTCACGCATACGGCGCCTATGGCCGTCGTGGTAGTTGTTTTTGGCCGACATTGCGTTCTCCTTAAAAACGATATACTTATTCTAGTATAACACATAATTGTTAAAATTTCTACAATTTTACAAAAAAATATATATAAATAAACAAAAAAGCGCGCCCCCTTAAAAAGAGGGCGCGTGGACATATGCTTAGCCGCAGGGCTTGTGGGTTCGACTCCCGTGCGGCTAAGGATGAATTTCGGGCAGGCGGGTCCTGATCAGATGACGCAGTGCAACGACCGCACAAAGGAATTGCGCCAACGCAGTAAGGAACCACGAGATGGGATAAGAAAGATAAATGATATCCAGCGTCGGTATCGCGCGGAAAATCGTAGAGAGCCATATAATACGAAATACACAGGCACCCAAAAGTGAGATCACGGTAGAGGAGATCGAGCGACCGAGGCCGCGCAGGATACCGCACCCCGTTTCCATAAAGGCCAGCAAGAAGTAGCAGGAATACATATAGATCATGCGGAGCTGTGCGGCGTCAAAGGCGATGAGTTCCAGGGTCCCCGCCTCACCCGGCACTACGTCGTAGAGGGCCAGTAGCGGTGCTCTTAAAAGAAAAATGGTGGCGCTGAACAGTACGGCAATGCAAAAGGTGACGGTATAGCAGCAGAGCATGACGCGACGGATGCGCTCGTATTTTGCGGCGCCCGCGTTTTGGCTGGTAAAGGTGATGGCTGCCTGATACACCGCGTTTTGTGCGGTGTAGGCAAAGCCCTCGAGATTTCCCGCGGCGGCACAGCCCTTTACTACGGGTTGGTAGGGGCTGTCAAGAGGCACCATGGCGTTATTGACCTGCAGAACGGAGGACTGGATCATCATATTGGCGATCGAGAATAGCGACCCCTGTATGCCCGCAGGAACACCGATATATAAAATATTTTTAAAGGCAAAGCGGTCAAAGCAAAGAAGTCTGAAACGGAATCGGCAGGCGCCGCGGTCACGCGCAAGCTTGAAGAGCAAAAACAGGGCGGAAAAAATGTTTGAGATCATGGTGGCAAGTGCCACGCCCTCTACGGAAAGCCCCACGGCCATCACAAAAAAGAGGTTCAGGAGCACGTTTAAAATACCTGCGACAGCCAAAATATAAAGCGGCGTTTTGGTATCGCCCTTGGCGCGGAAGATCGCAATCAGATAGTTGGTCAGGGCAAGGAAGGGGATCCCCAAAAAATAGATCTCGGTATACAGCGTGGCGAGATCAAGCAGCTTGCCCTCTGCCCCCATCATAGCGAGCACGGGGCGAGAAATAAGAAGGCCGATCAGCATGCTGGCGGTGCCGAACAGCAGTGCGATTACAAGCGAGGTGTGTACAGTGCGCGAGGCGCGCTCGTCCTCTCTTGCGCCAAGGTGCCGCGCCACCACCACGTTAGCGCCCGTGGCAAAGCCAACGAAGATATTGAGCACCAGATTGATAAAGGGGCCCGTGATACCGATAGCGCCGACGGCATCGGGTTCGCTCGACAGCCCCACGACCATCATATCCGCCGCATTATAAAGGGTCTGCAGCAGGTTGGTGGCCATCAGAGGAAGGACAAAAAGCAGGATCTTGCCAAATAAGGGGCCTTCGGTCATACAAGGTGTTCGCTTTTGGGTTGCTACCATTGACTTTTTCCTTCGGCAAAAGCCGCCTTTCTTATAGGGTGATCTTGGCTTCGTTTTTGGCTGCTGTGCTTTCTTTTTTCAATACGTGTAGCACTAAAACGAATAAAACAGCACCTGTCACGAGCCAGGAGAGTGGGTAAGAAACGTAAATGGTGTCAAGCGTCTGATAACGCTCAAATACCGTCAGGATCCATACGATGCGCAAAAAGCAGGAGCCGATCAGCGTAATAACGGCAGAGGAGATGGAACGCTTAAGGCCGCGCGCGATCGCGGTGCTTGTATCAAAAAAGGCATACAGTGGCAGGGGCAGCAGGTGGAAATAAAAGCGCAGATCCGCCGTATAAAAGGCGATATGCTCAAGGGACCCCTCGGGCCCGTCAAGCACGCCGTAGAGTGCAAAAAGAGGGGTGCGCAGCGTAAAAAGCAAAGCGATAAAGAAGAGCGATACGGCCAGCGAGCAGAGCATACCGAAGGCAAACACGCGCTTGATGCGTCCGTATTCCTTGGCCCCCGCATTTTGGCCTGCGAAGGTCACGGTTCCCTGATGCACAGCGGCGATCGAGGTAAACACAAAGGTTTCAAGGTTGTTGGCGGCCGAATTGCCGTTTATCACGGGCTGATAGGCGCTGCCTGCCACGGTCATCGCGTTGTTGACGCGCAGGATCGAGGAGGCAATGATCATATTTGAGATTGAAAAGAGCGCCGATTGAATGCCCGACGGCAGACCGACGTACAAAATTTCGCCAAACGCGCGCTTGTCAAGGCAAAGCTTTTTGGGTGAAAAACGGCAAATGCCGCGCTCACGCGTCAGCAAAAAGACCAGAATGACGGCATTGAGGATCTGTGCCACGGCTGTGGCCAGTGCCACGCCGTCAACAGACATGCCGCAGCCGAGCACAAACACGAGGTTCAGCCCCACGTTAACAAGTCCCGTGAGGGAGAGCACTAATAAGGGTGTTCGGGTGTCGCCCTTTGCACGGAAGATCGAAATGGCGTAGTTTGCCACCGAAAGGAAGGGCACACCGAGGAAATAGATCCTGGTATAGAGCGTGGCGAGGTCAAGCAGCTCGGCCTCGGCACCCATTAGGATCAGCAGCGGGCGCGAGAAGAAAAATCCAAGGGCTCCGCTGAGAAGCCCGAAAATCAGGCTCATTGAGAGCGAGGTGTGTACGGTGCGCTCAACCATTTCATCGTTTTTGGCACCGATGTGACGGGCGACCATCACGTTTGAGCCCGTGGAAAAGCCGATAAAGAGGTTGACGATCAGTGCGGTGATAGAGCCCGTGGTGCCGATGGCACCCACGGCATTGACCTCATCGGAGAGCCCTACCACCATCATGTCTGCGGCATTATAAAAAATTTGCAGGAGGTTAGAAAGTAAAAGCGGCAAAATGAAGAGCACCATTTTTGAAAAAATGGCACCGCTTGTAAAATCCGGTTTTTTCTTTGTAAGTATCATACATTCACCCCACGGCCCAAGGCACGTCATTCGCCCCCATTATACCCCCCGTTTACTGCAAAGTCAACCGATTTTTAAAATAAATATTTTAAAAGCTCCGCTTTTTTGCAAAGAGGCGGCCAAAACAAAATAACCGCGGGCGCCATGGCGCCCGCGGCCTATGTTTTTATTTTGCGACGGCGGCTTCCTCGGTGGCTTTCACATCGGCGGCCTGTGCCATTTTTTGCTTGGCCTCCTCGCGCGCGGAGGTCTTGCCCTCGGGCTTGATGTCGCCTGCCTTCAAGAGGCACATTTTGGTCAGCATCGGGCCGACAAGCTCGTAGATCAGTACTGCCATCAGCGTGATATTGGCAACGATCGCGCCCTCGGCGCCCAGCTGCTCCTTGGCCTTAATGGCCATGCCAAGGGCCACGCCTGCCTGCGGCAGCAGGGTGACGCCAAGATATTTTACAATATTAGGGTGGCAGTGTGTCGCCTTTGAGCTGGCATAGGCGCCGATGTACTTACCCAATGAGCGCGCAATAATATAAATGATACCGATGATGACGACTGCCCAGTCGGTGAATACCGAAAGCTCAAGCTCGGCGCCGCTGATGACGAAGAAAAGCAGGAAAATGGGGGCGGTCCAGCGGTCGAGTCTGTCCATAAGCTCCTCGGAGAAGTCGCACAGATTGCAGAATACCGTACCCAGCATCATGCACGTGAGCAAAGAGGAAAAGCCGATATGAACGGGGCCGATCCGGAATTTAAGGGCGGAAAGCGCTACTGTCAGCAGCACAAACCCTACCGACATAGACAAGCGCTTCGAGCGCGAATGGAAAAAGCGCTCAAAGAAGGTAACGGCTACACCCATCAAGGCGCCGAGCGCGAGTGAGAGCACGATCTCGATAAGGGGCTCAACGATAATTGAGATCACGTCGACCGTACCTGAGATCAAGGCCTTGGCAATGCCGAAGGAAATGGCAAACAGAATAAGACCCACAGCGTCGTCAAGTGCCACGACGGGTAACAAAATGTTGGTAAGCGGGCCCTTTGCCTTGTACTGACGCACGACCATCAAGGTGGCGGCAGGGGCGGTGGCCGAGGCAACGGCGCCCAGCACGATCGCCGCAGGCAAGGGGAGCTTGTCAGGCATCAGAAAATGCAGACCGATCAGCGCGCCGTCGACCAGGAGCGTAGCGACCACAGCTTGAAAAATGCCAACCACGGTTGCTTGCTTGCCGATCTTCTTGAGCTCGTGCAGGCGAAATTCATTGCCAATAGAGAAAGCGATAAAGCCAAGCGCTACGTCTGAAATGATCGAAAAGCTATGTACGTTTTCGCTGCTGATAAAGCCAAGGCCCTCAACACCAAAGGCGCCGATCAGGTATGGGCCGAGAATGACGCCTGCAATGAGGTAGGCGGTCACCGCAGGGAGCCCTGCCAGCTTGGCAAGACGCGAGAGCATCAGCCCGGCGATCAGGGAAAGCGATAAAACAAGTAAGGTTTCCATAAAGACACTCCTTTAAACGTTTAGAACAAATCCAACTGATTATAGCATTCGCGCCCCGTAAAGTCAAGTCTTTTTTACATATTTATTATAAATGATTTTATCTGCCGTCCGTTATGATTTTGGGATGCGCTTGTTTTGACTTTTCCTTGACAGGCACCGGGCGATGTGCTATGATGAAAGCAGCAAAAAGGGTGCGGAGCGCGCCCTATGGGAGGTTTCGTATGACGCATTGGAACAAAGAAATAGATAGGGCATTTCAAAGGGGCTATACCGCCGAGGCCATGGCGGGGATCCGCGCGCTTGAAGCGCAGCTTGACCAAAATCCTGCGCTCGGTGCGGCACATGACGAGATCGTTAGAAAATATGCCGTCACCGAGGAGATCTCTATGACCGATGCGCTGGCAGCGTTTGAAAAAATGGAGGCACAGTTCGGTATGAGCCGCTATTCGCTTGAAATGCTGCTGCTCCTGAATGCCCTACCCGCGCTACATGAAAAATATCGCAAGCACGGACTTAGTGATACCGTTTATTACGATACCGTCGACGGCATTCGCGCCAAGGTCAATGAATGTATTGAAAATAAGGGCGTGGTCGGTACGTTTGTGGCTTGGTGGTGCGATCGCTATTTTAAGCTGACCTGCTTTGCCTTCGGGTGTATGGAGTATGAGCTGAAGACCTATGAAAAGGAGGCGTGTGTGCTTTCCTGCGGGCACGTGCTGAAGCCCGGGGACCAATACGTGAATATGCATATTCCCGCGCGCGGTATCGCTCTGACCGACGAAGCCCGTATGGCCTCTTATCGCGCGGCGTATGCGCATTTTGCGCCGTATTTTGAAGACGGCCGCGTGCTCTTTGGCTGCTCCTCCTGGCTGCTATACCCCCGTCACCTTGAATTTTTGCCAAACAACATGAACATGTGTCGCTTTTTGGGGGATTTTCATATCGTGAGCTGGAGCGAGACCGAGGAGTTTGGTGACAAATGGCGTGTGTTTGGAAAACGCTCCGAATTGCCGCTTGCCGAGTGGCCGCGTGACACAAGGCTCCGTGCCGCTTACGCCGATTGGCTGCTGGCGGGGAATCGCGCGGGAAAGGGCTTTGGCGTATTTTTGTTTGACGGAGAGAGGATCATGAAATAAGAGGGTAGGCGTGCGCATTGATGTGAAGCATTGTATATCATCAGGCCGCAGAAAATGCACCTTCGGTGATGCCATGCGCCTACGGCGATACCATACACGCTTACGCGTGATTCCATACCAAGCCTGCGGCTTGGATAAAAAAATTCGACAAGTCAAAACTTGTCGAATTTTTTTGGCAGGGGCAGGAGTGACTCTTGCGCCAAGTCTTCGACTTGCGCGGTAAGAATGCCACGCATTCTTACCCACCCTTTCGCTTCGCGAAGGGTTTTCCGGCAAGCCCCTACCCCCACCAAACCAAAAGGGTCGCCGAATGGCGACCCTTTTGGTTTGGCAGGGGCAGGAGGACTCGAACCCACGACACCCAGTTTTGGAGACTGGTGTTCTACCGACTGAACTATACCCCTATATAACAGGGGTATTATAGCACACTGCTTTTGATTTTGCAAGCCCTTTTTGAAAAAAACTTCGCTTTTTGTTTAAAAAGATTGAGAAAAATAAAAAAATTCTCTTGACACGGGCGCATGAAAGTGCTATAATGTGTCTTACCTCTGCGCGTGGGCTTTTTTGTTGCGCCTTAGCGCCACCCTGAAGGGTTAGGCTCAATACCACCGAGAGGGAGGTACACGGGTAGATCTCTACCTAATAAATAATAATGGGAGGTGCCGAAAAACATGGCTAATGAAGCAAGAGTCAAGGTTACCCTGGTTTGCACCGAGTGCAAGCAGAGAAACTACGACACGAAAAAGAACAAGAAAAACGACCCCGACAGACTCGAGTTCAAAAAGCATTGCCGCTTCTGCAAAAAGCACACTCTTCACAGAGAATCCAAGTAATTGGGGATAGGAGAGTAGAACAATGAAAGTGAAAAAGAGTCTTGCGCTGTTCCTTGTCTCCTGTCTGGTACTTTGTGCGTTCTTCTGTCTTGGTGTGGCTGCCGAAGACGGTGCCGATGCCGCAAAAGAGGGTATTTCCACCTTTGCGCTGGTGTCGCTGATCGTTGGTGGCGTTGTATTGCTGGCTGTGATCGTGCTTTGCATCGTCAAGCGCGAAAAGCTTGCAGAGTCGCTTCGTGCTTACAAGCGCGAACTGAAGAATGTTACCTGGTTTTCTTGGAAAAACGTATGGCGTTGCACGGTTTTTGTAATCGTGTCCGTTGTAGTCGTTGCGGCCGCTATCGGTTTGCTCGATTACGTGTTCTTCCAGGGGCAGTACCTGCTGGTTGACCTGCTGGGTGGCTAAGAATGAGCAACATTAACGAAATGAACGTCGGGCCGAGATGGTATGTGGCGCACACTTATTCCGGCTACGAAAACAAAATCAAAACAAGTCTTGAAAAGGTAATTGAAAATCGCGGTCTCGGTGACCGAATTTTCGATATCCGCATTCCCGTCGAAACCGTGATCGAGAAAAAAGGCGACACGGAAAAGGTGGTGGAGGTAAAGCTCTTCCCCTCCTATGTATATATTAAGATGGTAATGAATGACGAAACCTGGCATGCCGTAAGAAATATTGGCGGCGTTACCGGATTTGTTGGCCCCGGGTCGCGTCCCACCCCCTTGTCTGATGAGGAGGTTCGCGCCATCGGTCTTGAAGAAACGGGTGCTCCCGAAGCTGAGCAAGCACGCATTGCCCTCGCCTTTGCTGTGGGTGACGGTGTGAAGGTCATTTCGGGCCTGTTTGAGGGCTATAACGGTACCGTGCAGGCAATTTCTGAGGATAACACCATGGTTACCGTGCTTGTAAAGCGCGGCCGCCGTGACATGCCTGTGGAGCTTGAGGCTTCCTGCCTCGTGCCCGAAAACGCTTAACTCTTTGCGTTAAAAAGAGTAATCGTGGGAGGGAAAAAATATTTCAGTTTCCCGTATAGTACCACTTAAGGAGGATTATTTAAAATGGCTAAGAAAGTTATGGGCTATATCAAGCTGCAGCTCCCTGCCGGCAAAGCAACTCCCCAGCCGCCCGTAGGTCCTGCACTCGGTCAGTACGGTGTAGCAATTCCCGTATTTACCAAGGAATTTAACGAACGTACGAAGAACGATATCGGTCTGATCATTCCCGTAGTGATCACGGTTTACGCTGACCGTTCCTTCACCTTTATCACCAAGACTCCCCCCGCTCCCGTTCTGATCAAGAAGGCAGCAGGTATTGAGACCGCTTCCGCTGCTCCCAACAAGACCAAGGTAGCTAAGCTCACCAAGGAGCAGGTTAAGAAGATCGCTGAGACCAAGATGCCCGACCTCAACGCAGGCTCTATCGAGGCTGCTATGAGCATGATCGCAGGCACTGCGCGCAGCATGGGCGTAGAAGTAGAAGAGTAAGGAGGGAAAATACAATGGGAAAGAAGTATACCGATAGCGCAAAGCTTGTTGAAAAGAATAGATTGTATGATCCTGCCGAGGCTCTTGATCTGGTTTGCCAGACCTCTAAGGCAAAGTTTGACGAGACCATTGAG
Source organism: Oscillospiraceae bacterium (assembly GCA_015063895.1). Lineage (GTDB taxonomy): Bacteria > Bacillota > Clostridia > Oscillospirales > CAG-272 > Firm-07. The sequence continues at coordinate 48,727 of SVTG01000013.1, forward strand.
GTTCACGTTCGTCTGGGTGTTGACTCCCGCCACGCTGACCAGCAGGTTCGCGGTGCTGTAGTTCTCCCCAACGGCACGGGTAAAACCGTTCGCACCCTGGTTCTGACCAAGGGCGACAAGGTAGAGGCTGCTAAGGCTGCCGGCGCTGACTACGTTGGCGATATGGAATACGTTGACAAGATCATGAAGGAGAACTGGTTCGAGTTCGACGTTGTGATCGCTTCCCCCGACATGATGGGCCTTGTAGGCCGCATGGGTAAGGTGCTCGGCCCTAAGGGCCTGATGCCTTCTCCCAAGGCAGGTACCGTTACCCCCGACGTAGCTAAGGCTGTAACCGAGGCTAAGGCAGGTAAGATCGAGTACCGTCTTGACAAGACCAACATTATTCACTGCCCCATCGGCAAGGCTTCCTTCGGTGCTGAAAAGCTTGGTGAGAACTTCAACACGCTTCTTAGTGCTATTATCAAGGCTAAGCCCGCTGCTGCTAAGGGTCAGTATATCAAGTCTTGCGTGCTTGCATCGACGATGGGACCTGGCATCAAGATCAACTCCGCTAAATTGGGTTAATCCAAATTTGGACGAGAACAAAAAAGGACACGGCTGTGCCGTGTCCTTTTTTTAGCGCCGCCCACTCGTTTGGAGTAGGGGTCTACACCTGCGCTCGCGGGTGGCGCTTCTCGCCTCAAATTTGGATCAACCGTACGTAGCCGGGGGAAAAGGTAAGCGCAGAACAAAAAGACCGCAACAAATGGGGCGTGCTCTTAAGGACAGTTTTTAAGATTAAATAGAATAAGCTACCTACCGACAGGAAAAGGACAGAGAAAGCAACTGCAATCTCTGTCCTCTTTGTATCCACAAATAAACCCCCGGCTATGCCGGGGGAGGGGAAAATCTTTAGATAAAAGAGATAGACAAAAGAAATCCTCCAGAGTTAAAATGGAAGCGGTCTGCCAACCAAAACCATAAAACAAAGGAGGATGTCCAAATGGACAAGAATAGTTTAGCACATACAACGTGGGAATGCAAGTATCAT
>SVTG01000001.1 GCA_015063895.1 Oscillospiraceae bacterium
CATTTCTGACATCACACCAGAAGATGGAACCCCAAGATGCAGGAGTACATCTTCACCGAGCGTAACGGTATCTACATCATCGACCTGCAGAAGACCGTTAAGAAGTTTGAGGAGGCTTATGCCTTCGTTCGCGACCTCGCTGCCAACAACGGCACCATTCTTTTCGTTGGTACCAAGAAGCAGGCTGCCGATGCCATTAAGGAAGAGGCTGAGCGCTGCGGCATGTACTACGTAAACGTACGTTGGCCCGGCGGCATGATGACCAACTTCAAGACCATCAAGAAGTCCATCGCACGTCTGAACAGCCTGACGAAGATGCAGGAGGACGGCACCTTCGACCTCCTTCCCAAGAAGGAAGTTGCAGGCAAGCAGAAGGAGATCTTTGACCTTGAGAAGAGCTACGGCGGTATCAAGACCATGGAGAGCCTGCCCTCTGCTGTGTTCATCGTTGACCCCCACAAGGAGCGCAACGCTGTTCTTGAGGCTAAGAAGCTTGGTATTCCGGTAATCGCTATCGTTGATACCAACTGTGACCCCGATGATGCTGATTACATCATTCCCGGTAACGATGACGCTATTCGTGCCATCAAGCTCATTTCTTCCGTGATTGCCGATGCCGTGATCGAGGGCAAGCAGGGCGAGCAGACCACTGAGGCCGAGGCTCCCGCTGCAGAGGCAACCGAAACCGACGCTGAGTAATTTGTAAGGAGAAAATAACATGGCTAACTTTACTGCAAAAGACGTAGCTGATCTTCGTGCCAAGACCGGTCTTGGTATGATGGACTGCAAGAACGCACTCGTTGAGGCTGACGGCGACCAGGACAAGGCTATCAAGATCCTTCGTGAGAAGGGCCTTGCTACCGCTGAGAAGAAGGCAGGCCGTATCGCTGCCGAGGGCCGCGTTGATATCATGACCAAGGACGGCGTGACCGCCATGGTTGAGGTAAACTCCGAGACCGACTTCGCCGCTAAGAGCGACGCTTTCAAGAGCTTTGTTACCGGTCTGCTTGAGACCATTATCGCCAACAAGCCCGCAAACGTAGCCGAGCTGCTTGCTTCCAAGTACGTTGGCACCGCAAACAGCGTGCAGGATACCCTTGTTGAGCTGATCGCTGTTATTAAGGAGAACCTTTCGGTTCGCCGCTTTGTGATCGTTGAGGGCATCACCTCCACCTACATTCACGGCTTCGGCACCACGGGTGTTATCGTGAAGTTTGAGGCTGCTGCTGACGTTGTTGCAAAGGACGGCTTTGCTGAGTTTGCAAAGAATATCGCTCTGCAGATCGCAGCAGGCAATCCTCCCCAGTACGTGAACATCGAGGATGTTCCCGCTGAGGCTGTAAACGAGGAGAAGTCCGTGCTCATCGCACAGATGAAGAACGATCCCAAGAACGCGAACAAGCCCGACCAGATCCTTGAGAAGATCGTTTCCGGTCGTCTTGGCAAGTTCTACGAGCGCGTTTGCCTTGTAGAGCAGGCTTACGTAAAAGAGGACAGCATCACCGTTGGTGCTTACACCAAGTCGGTTGCTAAGGAGCTTGGTGGTGACATCAAGATCGCTGCATTCGTTCTCTTTGAGAAGGGCGAGGGCATTGAGAAGAAAGAGGAGAACTTTGCTGAGGAGATCGCAAAGCTCACCGGCAAGGCCTGATTTCAGGCAATAAGGAAGGGCGCACCGTGCGGTGCGCCCTTTTTTTGCTTTCCATGATATTATTTTTTGAAAAACGATACTATTTCGTCCATTTCGGCGCTGTCGGGCTGCACGGGAATGGGCTGACAATAGGGAAATATCAGATAAAAAATCTTTTTCTTGCTACCGTTGTAGGTGATCTCCCGTTCGGTGATCTCGGGTGTCTCGTTAAGTGCCACAATGCGGCGATCGGCACTCACGGTCCCTGCCACCACGTCGGCCTCGCAGGTGTAAAGCTTGCAATGCGTGTCGGTAAATTGCAGGTGCGAAAGGCGGTAAAAGCCTGAGCGCAGGGTCTTGTCGTCACCGCATCGCACGGTGCCCTTGCCAAGGTCATAGCCCTGTAAATAAAAATCCGTCAAGCCGGTTTTCTCAAGATAGCCCTGCTCATAAAATTTATAAAGCGTCTCATACCCGTCCTGCCGTTCCTCGCGCACGGCGTTAAAGGCCAGTACGTGGGATAGCAGCTTTTCGTATTCGCGGTCCGATACGTGTGCCGAGCGTGAAAGCAAAAAGCAAATGAAGCTGGCAAGCAGGGGAATGCAAAACCAGGGATTGATGAAAAAGATCACAGCAGAGATGACCATAGCGCCCAGTGTCAGGATATCAGTTACGCTAAATGAGGCTTGATGCAGATATATTTGTGCAATCGACGTCGTTTTTTTCATGGCACACCCTCTTCCTGCCGACACGGCTGAAATCACAAAAAATATTATAGCATACCGCTTGTCAAAAAGCAACAAAAGCACAGGAAAAACTTTGAATTTTACTAAGGTAAAAACAAATATATATAAATATTGATATTTTTATAAATTGCCCCTTTACAAAATGGCAAAAATAGAGTAAAATATAAAGGAATAGAATTCTTTTCAGCGAGGTGTTTTATGGCAACTCCGAGGTATAAGCGTATTCTTTTAAAGCTCTCCGGTGAGGCACTTGCCAAGGGTGAGGGCAGTATCCTTGATTTTGATTTTATCGCCCGTGTGGCCAGCGTTTTGAAGCGTTGCCGTGACGAGGGCGTTGAGATCGGCGTTATCGTTGGCGCAGGCAATATCTGGCGTGGTAGACAGGGCGGCGGCATGGACCGCAAGCAGGCCGACCACATGGGTATGCTGGCAACTGCCATCAACGCGCTTGCCTTGCAGGATAGCTTCCGCCAGGCAGGGCTTGACGCTGTGGTGATGAGCGCGGTTGAAATGCGCGCCTTTGCCGATACCTTTACTGTCAATGATGCCAACGCCGCACTCGCCAAAGGGCAGGTCGTGATCTTTGCCTGCGGTCTGGGGCACCCCTTCTTCTCCACCGATACGGCAGCTGTGCTGCGTGCGGCTGAGATCAACGCCGACGCCGTGCTGATGGCTAAGAATATCGACGGTATTTATACTGCCGATCCCAAAAAGGATCCCACGGCCCGCCGCTATGATGAGGTGACCTATAAAGAGGTGCTTGAAAAGGAATTGAAGGCGCTTGACCTGTCGGCAACCACCTTCTGCATGGAAAATGACATTCGCTGCTATGCCTTTGGCCTCTGTGACCCCGATAATATTTACCGCGTTGTGATGGGTGAGCATATCGGTACTGAATTACACCGTTAATTATTTGAAAGTGAGATAGATTATGAAACTGAACACCAAAGATTTTGAAACCAGGATGGAAAAAGCACTGCAGGTGCTTGGCAGCAACTTTGACACGATCCGTGCAGGTCAGGCAAATCCTGCCGTTCTGAACCGTGTGAGCTTTGAATACTATGGCTCGCAGACGCCGCTCAATTCAATGGCTGATATCCGCCTTGCCGACGCCAGAACCCTTGTGATCAAGCCTTACGATGCATCGACCCTCAAGGCGATGGAAAGGGCCATTCTTGCTTCTGACGTGGGCATTACCCCCACGAATGACGGTCAGGTCATTCGCCTGGTATTTCCTCAGCTGACCGAGGAGCGCAGAAAAGAGCTGTGCAAGCAGGTGCAGAAGATGGGTGAGGAGGCCAAGGTTGCCGTTCGCAACATTCGCCGCGATGCCAACGACCTTTGCAAGAAGATGGAAAAGGACGGCGAGATGACCGAGGACGAGAGAAAGGCTTCTGAAAAGTCGGTGCAGGATATGACCGATAAATACATCAAAAAGATCGATACTGCCATTGCCGATAAGCAAAAGGACGTTATGGCAATTTGACCAACAATGGGCGGGGCAATATCACTCCGCCCAAAGTTATAGCCGAAGGAAGCCGAACACATCGGCCTCTCGGCGTAACATTTTTGCAGCTTTTGCCGCGTCGCGGCTTGTCAGGTGTTACATGACTGACCGCGTCACAACAAAATCCGCTAAAAATCTTTCAGCCAAGAGATGTTTTGCAGCTTCGGCTCTCTTTGGCTATATGTGAGGTAAGTATGCAAAAAGCCGATAACAGTCCCGCGGTGATGCCGCGCCACGTTGCGTTTATTATGGACGGCAACGGCAGATGGGCCAAAAAACGCGGTATGCCGCGTGAGTACGGGCACCGCTTCGGTGTCAAGGCCTTTCGTGCGGTGCTGGATCATTGCGGATCGCTTGGTATAGAGGCCGTTACCTTTTATGCGTTTTCTACCGAAAACTGGAAGCGCCCACGGCGCGAGGTTGACGCTATTCTCGGTTTGATGGACAATTATCTTGCCGAGTGTGAAAAAAAGATCGACGAATATGCTTTCCGTTTGGTGTTTCTCGGTGATAAATCCGCTTTTGACGACAAGCGCCGCGCCCGCATGGAGGCGCTGGAGCGCAATACCGCGCATCATAAGCGTATTTTGAATATTGCCCTCAATTACGGTGGGCGTGACGAGATCGTAAACGCTTGTAATCGCTTGATTGCTATGGGCAAGGAGCACGTTACGGCACAGGACCTGACGCAAGCGCTCTATACCGCCGATAGCCCCGAGCTTGACCTTATCGTGCGCACGGGCGGTGATCTGCGTATTTCTAATTTTTTGTTGTGGCAGGCGGCTTATGCCGAGCTGTATTTTACCGACGTGCTGTGGCCTGATTTCGGCCCTGCCGAGGTGAATGCGGCGCTTGCCGAATTTTCAACGAGAAAACGTCGCTTTGGCGGCGTATAACGGAGGTTTATATGAGAACCCGTATTATTACCGCGGTGGTTGCTATCATCGGAATTACCCCTTTTTTCTGGTTTTCCGACGTGGTGGAGCCTACCAACCCCTTAAATTATTTGTTCCCGCTTTTGTTTATGGGCATTTCCTTTGTTTCGGTATGGGAAATGCTGCATTGCCTGGGGCTTGATAAAAATTATGTCATCAGCGTGCCGCTGTATCTGGCAGCACTGGTTTTTCCGTTGCTTGCCCGTGTGATGGTGGAGGATATGCAGGGCTACGTACGCGTGGCGGTGTTGACCTCACTTGCGTTGGCCGTTTATCTCTTTGCCTCGATCGTTTTCCAGTTCGGACGCGTGGATATGGGCAAGATCGGCCTCTTGTTTATGACCTCGTTTTATATCATCGGCGCCAACTCTGCTGTTGTGGTGCTGCGAAACACCGAAAAGGTGGGGCTTTATCTGGTGCTGATCCCGTTTATTTTCTCCTGGGTGACCGACAGCTTTGCTTACTTTTGCGGCCGTGCCTTCGGTAAGCACAAGCTCATTGAAGCCGTCAGCCCTAAAAAGACGGTGGAGGGCGCTATCGGCGGCTTTGTATTCTGTGCACTGACGGCCTTGCTTTACGGTCTGATCATCGGTAAATTTTCCGACGTGACCCCGAATTATCTTGTGCTTTTGCTCGGTGGTCTTCTCATCGGTATCGTGTCGCAGCTTGGCGATCTCGTGATGTCCGCGATCAAGCGTGAGCGTGGGGTAAAGGATTACGGCACGATGCTGCCGGGGCACGGTGGGCTTTTGGACCGCTTTGACAGCAGCATGGCTGTGACGGTTCTCGTGCTGATCATCAACACCTATTTCCCGATCTTCAGTTAAGAGTATGAAACAAACAACTGTTTTTCCAAGCATTCTGATCCTTGGCTCTACGGGCTCGGTTGGCGAGCAGGCGATCGACGTTGCCAAGCAGCATGGCATCAGAGTAATGGCTCTGTCGGCACACCGCAACTGGCAGCGTGTGGCTGAGCAGGCAAGAGAATTGCAGGTAAGTGCCGCCGCCATGACCGACAGGGAGGCGGCGGCTTGTTTGCGTTTGGCGCTTGCCGATACTGCTGTGCGCGTATATAGCGGTGAAGACGGTCTTTTGGCTATGATCAGAGAAACACCCGCCGCCTTTGCTGTGAATGCCATTCTCGGTCAAGCGGGACTTCGCCCGACGCTTACTGTGTTGGAATCGGATAAGCATCTGGCGCTTGCCAACAAGGAAAGCCTTGTAGTGGCGGGCGAGATCGTGATGGGCCTGGCGCGCGAGCGCGGCCTTTCCGTCACGCCTGTCGATAGCGAGCATTCTGCTATTTTTCAGGCCCTGCGCGCAGGCCAAAAAGGTGAGATCAAGCGTTTGATCCTCACCGCCTCGGGAGGACCGTTCTTTGGCAAAAAAAGAACCGAACTTGCCAATACTACACTTGATGATGCGTTAGCGCACCCTACTTGGCAGATGGGTGCCAAAATCACCGTAGATTCTGCCACACTGATGAACAAGGGCTTTGAGGTGATCGAGGCTGCGCATCTGTTCGGTGTTTCGCAGGATAAAATAGACGTGGTGGTACACCGCGAGAGTATAATCCATTCTATGGTAGAATACATTGATAACAGCATCATCGCACAAATGTCAGTGCCCGATATGCGCCTGTGTGTGCAGTACGCATTGACAGCCCCGCAGCGTACCGAAGCGGTAATTCCGCCGCTTGACCTTTTGAAGGTGGGGCAGCTGACCTTTGCCGCCCCCGATGAACAGACCTTTCCGCTTTTGGCTTTGGCAAAGCGCGCCCTTACCCTTGGTGGCGCGGTGCCTGCCGTGCTCAATGCCGCAAACGAGGTGGCGGTGGCTGCCTTCCTTGCACGTAAGATCCCGTTTCTTGCCGTGTCTGATACGGTGGTGCGCGTAGTAGAGGATATGACGCACGTGCAGCACTGTCATACGCTTTCAGAGATCCTGCAATCCGACAGGGAGGCGCGTGAACGTGCCGCGGCATATATCGCCTTGCACTCTTGATAGTTAGCTGTTTTGGTAAATAAGGAGTAAGTATGTTAACCTTTTTGTACGTTTTGCTTGCCGTATTGGTATTTGGCGTGCTGATCATGATCCACGAGCTCGGGCACTTTTTGGTGGCTCGCGCCTGCGGTGTGGGAATTCGTGAGTTTTCGATCGGTATGGGACCAAAGCTCCTCTCGTGGAAGGGAAAAAAGCGTTGGGCACAGGCACCCGAGGGGGAGGAAAAGGCTGAAAACGCAGCCCCCGTTGCGCTTTCCTTTGACAAGATCGAGCGCGGCGAAGCCGAGTCGGCCGAGCCCGAGGAGCCCGTCACCGTGTATTCCTTGCGTGCATTTCCCATCGGTGGATACGTCAGTATGGTGGGTGAGGACGAGGAAAGTGGCTCGCCCGCTGCATTCGGTGCCAAGAAGGTATGGCAGCGTATCGCCATTGTGCTGGCGGGGCCCGTGATGAACGTGGTGCTTGGCTTTTTGCTGATGACGGTGCTGGTGCTCTGCACGCCGAAGCTTGCCTCTACCACGATCGGTCAGTTTGATGAGGGTGCCACCAGCCCCACCTATGGCTTGGCCGTTGGGGATACCGTAACGCACGTCAACGGTGTGCGTGTTTTCACAGGCAATGAGCTGGTATATGAAATTTTAAACGACGGTTACGAGCCCGTTGACTTGACTGTCATACGTGACGGCAATAAAATGACGCTTACTGACGTGAGCTTTCCCGTGCTTGAAAGCGAGGGCATCTATTTTGGCGGTGCCGACTTCCGTGTGTACGCTGAGGAAAAGACCTTCGGCAACGTCATCAAGCACAGCTTTTCACGCTCGGTCTCTACGGTAAAAATGATCTTTGATCAGCTCGGCGATATGCTGCGCGGACGCTACGGTCTGAATGCTGTGTCGGGCCCCGTTGGTGTGACGGAGGGCATGGTCACGGCTGCCAAATCGGGCATGAGCGATTTTTTGTATCTTGTCATCGTCATTACCATCAATCTCGGCGTTTTCAACCTTTTGCCGATTCCCGCACTTGACGGCGGCAGGCTTTTGTTCCTGGTGGTCGAGGGGATCACAAGAAAGCCCGTCAATAAAAACCTTGAAGGATATATCCATTTCCTCGGTCTGATGCTTCTGCTTGCGCTCATGGCCCTGGTGCTTTGCAAGGATATTGCAGGATTATTTCAAAAATGATTTACAATGAAGTGAGAAGAAAAACACGGTGTGTGCGTGTCGGCGGTGTACAGATCGGCGGCACGGCACCGATTGCCGTGCAATCTATGACGAATACCGATCCGCATGATTTTGAGGCAACGCACTCGCAGGTAAAGGCGTTGGCCGCGGCAGGGTGTGATATTGTGCGCCTTACGGTCCCCGATATGGAGGCGGCTGAGGTGCTGGCACGCCTGAAAAATGCCGACGTCGGGGTACCGCTGGTCGCGGATATTCATTACGATTATCGCGTGGCGGTGCGCTGTGCCGAGGTGGGCGTTGATAAAATACGCATCAATCCGGGCAATATCGGTGATGAAACGCGTGTGCGTGCCGTGGTTGAGGCCTGCCGCCTGCATCGGGTGCCGATCCGTATCGGCGTTAACGGCGGCTCGCTTGAGAGGCATATTCTTGAAAAGCACGGCGCCCCCACGCCCGAGGCGCTTGCCGAAAGCGCCTTTTATCATATCGGCTTGCTTGAAAAATACGGCTTTTACGATACCGTGGTGTCTATCAAGGCCTCAGACGTTGCAACCATGATCGCCGCCAACCGCCTGGTGGCAGCTGCGTGCGATTATCCCATTCATCTCGGTGTTACCGAGGCGGGGGACGCCAAGCGCGGTAGTATCAAAAGTGCCATTGGCGTGGGTGCCTTACTTGCTGACGGCATCGGTGACACGGTGCGTGTTTCCCTGACCGCCGATCCGACCGAGGAGGTGAGCGCCGCTCGCGAGATCCTCTCTGCGCTTCAGATCGCAGGGCAGAGCGGTATGAATATCGTCAGCTGTCCTACGTGCGGTCGCACGAAGATCGATCTGATCGAGCTTGTGGCACGCTTTGAGGCGGCTGCAAGGGAAGAGGGGCTTTTGCAAAAGCCCTTACGCGTGGCGCTGATGGGGTGTCCCGTCAACGGCCCGGGTGAAGCCCGTGAGGCGGACGTCGGCATCTGCGGGGGCACCCATGAAGCGCTGCTGATCAAAAAAGGCGAAATTATTGAAAAAATTCCCGAAAACGAAGTGATCGCGCGACTGATCGCGGAAATTAAACAAATGTAACGGCAGAGCTTGTGCCGTTTGACGTATACAAAGAGGACGTTATGGCAGAAAAAAGCTTTTTTGAAATATTTTCAAAATATCAGCCCGACGCGGCCGATGCCGCTTGGCTTGGTAAGGCGAAAAATATCACGTTGCGCGCCGATAAGGAAAAGCGCATCATCGAAATTCGCGCGGCATTTGACGAGCTTATAAAAAAGGCGACCCTTTACCGTGTGGAGGCCGAGATCGCAAAGGCCTATCAGCTGTCGCTCGTTCGTATTTTACCGCAGTATCCCGCGGCATGCTTCGGTGAGCCTTATATTGCCGAGGTGTTGGAGGAAACGCAGCGTATCGGTGTGGTGGCACGCGGCTTTTTCCATTCCTATCGCGCCACGCTTGACGCTGATAGCTTAAAAATTGAATTACCTTATCTTGACGAGAGCCTTTTACTTATGGAGCTCGGCAAAACGCACGAGGTCATTGCGGGCATTATTCGCAGTGAATTTGGGCTTACGTACCGTGTTGAAATTTGTCACGCTGAGGATCTGGCTGCCAATTACAGCTACGGTGGCGGTTCTGAGGCCTTGGCGGCGCTTGACGCGCAGCTGCGTCGGAGCAGTGCAGAGTATGACCGCGCAAGGAGCGAGCGCCCTGTGGGCGGCGAGCAATCGGCAACGGTGCCGGAGGCCCCTAAGGGCGAGCGTGTCATGTCGCTGCTCGGCGAGGTGGAGACCCCTGTTGTGGAAAACGGCATTTGCCGTATCGGCGCTTTTGTTTTTGACGTATCCGAGCCCGTGGTGGCGGTTGGCTCTGCGTTTGAGATCCGCCCCAAGGCGATCGCCCATATCACCCATCCCGAGCGCGGTATCGTGGTGATCGGCGAGGTGTTCGGTTATACCGAGGATACCACACGCGACGGTACAAAGTTCAATATCAGCTTTGGGCTCACTGACGGTAACTCCTCTATTATGGTCAAAAAGTTCGGTATGAGTGCCGAGGATAAGGCAGCGCTTACTGCCGTCGTCAAGGACGGCGCGGCTGTTGCTTTGCGCGGCTACGCGAAGCACGACACGCATAAGGAGGTGGTCGATATTGACGTCACCTTCTACTACACCGACGTTATGGCCATCAAACGCCAAGGCCGTGCCGACAATGCGCCCCAAAAGCGCGTTGAGCTTCATCTGCATACCACTATGTCCGCCATGGACGCGCTGATCCCCCCCGACGTTGCGGTCAAGCAGGCAAATAAGTGGGGACACCCTGCCGTCGCCCTGACTGACCACGGCAATGTACAAGCCTATCAGGAGGCAATGCTGGTTGCCGAAAAGCTGGGGCAAAAGGTCATCTACGGCATGGAGGCATATTTCGTCAATGATACCGCAAGCGCCTTGTATGGCAACTATAAGGGCACGTTTGAAGACGAATTTGTCGTTTTTGATATTGAAACCACGGGACTTTCCAACCGTTCCTGCGGCATCACCGAAATCGGTGCCGTTAAGGTGAAAAACGGCGCGGTGCTTGAGCGCTACGGCACCTTTGTCAATCCCGAAATGCCTATCCCTGCCGATGTGTCGGAGCTGACGGGGATTACCGACGATATGGTAAAGGACGCACGCCCCATTGCCGAGGTGTTGCCTGAATTTTTTGCCTTTGTCGGCGATAGACTTTTAATTGCGCACAATGCCGATTTTGATATCGGCTTTATTCGTGTGGCTGCCAAAAAATGCGGCTTGCCCTTTGAAAATGCCTATCTGGATACGCTGGCGCTGTCGCGGTATCTGAATACCGACCTCAAGACCCATAAGCTTGACGTGCTTGCCAATTATTTTGGCTTGGGTGATTTCAATCATCACCGCGCCAAGGACGATGCCGAAATGCTGGCAATGATCTACTTCAAGATGCAGGAAAAGCTGCAAGCGGCCGAGATCCGCAATTTCTCGGATCTGCAAAATGAGATGAGCGCCGCTGCAGATCCGTTGCGCCTGCCGACCTATCATCAGATCCTGCTGGTGAAAAATAAAACGGGCCTGAAAAATCTTTATAAGCTCGTTTCCTACGGCTATCTTGATTATTATCGCAAGGTGCCGCGCGTACCCAAAACCGTGCTTGAAAAGCACCGAGAGGGCTTGATCGTCGGTTCTGCGTGCGTGTCGGGCGAGCTGATGCGTGCCATTCTTGATAACAAGCCCGAGAGCGAGATCGAGGAAATTGCCAAGTTTTACGATTTCCTTGAGATCCAACCGATCTGCAACAATCAGTTCCTGGTGGCAGAGGGGAAAATTGCAGACGAAGAGGGTCTGCGTGACCTTGACCGTCGCGTGGTAGCGCTTGGTGAAAAGCTGGGCATTCCCGTTGTGGCTACGTGCGATGCACACGTTTTAAATCCCGAGGACGCCATCTTCCGTGAGGTGCTGACAAGCATTAAAAAGTTTGAGGACGGTAACACGCCCCTATATTATCGCACCACCGAGGAGATGCTGGAGGAATTTGCCTATCTTGGTGAGAAAAAGGCCTTTGAGGTGGTTGTGGAGAACACCAATCTCATTGCCGATATGGTTGAGGCCGATATCCGCCCGTTCCCCAAGGGCACCTTTACACCCAATATGGACGGCGCCGAGGAGGATCTGCAGCGTATTTGCTACGATCGCGCCAAGTCTATGTATGGCGACCCCTTGCCCGAGATTGTTGAAAAGCGTCTTGATAAGGAGCTGACCTCAATTATCAAAAACGGCTTTGCGGTGCTTTATATGATTGCACAAAAGCTGGTGTGGTACAGTGAAAGTCAAGGGTATCTCGTGGGCTCGCGCGGTTCTGTCGGCTCTTCCTTTGTCGCTTCTATGGCAGGTATTTCCGAGGTGAATCCCTTGCCGCCGCACTATTGGTGCCCCAAATGTCAGCACAACGAGTTTGACGTGCCTGCGGGTATTGGCTCGGGCTTTGATCTGCCCGATAAAAGCTGTCCCGTCTGCGGTACCAAAATGAACAACGACGGGCACAACATTCCCTTTGAGACCTTCCTTGGCTTCTACGGCGATAAATCTCCCGATATTGACCTGAATTTCTCGGGCGAGGTGCAGGGTCGCGTGCACAAATACACCGAGGAGCTGTTTGGTGCCGAGAACGTGTTCCGCGCAGGCACCATCGGCGGTATTGCCGATAAAACGGCGTTTGGCTTTGTGCTGAAGTACATGGAGGAAAAGGGAATTTCCTTGCCGCGTGCGGAAATGAACCGCCTTGCTGCGCATTGCGTCGGCGTGAAGCGCTCCACGGGTCAGCACCCCGGCGGCATCGTGGTCGTGCCAAAGGAATATGAGATTTATGATTTTTGTCCTGTGCAGCACCCCGCAGACGACCCCAATTCCGATATCGTTACCACGCACTTTACCTTTGAATATCTGCACGATACGCTGTTAAAGCTTGATGAGCTCGGGCACGATATTCCGACCAAATATAAGTGGATCGAGCGTTTTTCCGACACGAGCGTGATGCAGGTGCCGATGAACGATGCCAGCGTTTACGAGCTCTTTCTTTCCACCAAGCCGCTGGGTGTCAGCCCTGAGGATATCGACGCACAGCTCGGCACCTACGGTCTGCCCGAGTTTGGCACCAGGTTCGTGATGAAAATGGTGGAGGAGGCCAAGCCCCGTTCCTTTGCCGACCTTTTGCAGATCTCGGGTCTTTCGCACGGCACCGACGTGTGGGTCGGTAATGCGCAGGATCTGATCAAAAACGGCATTTGCGACATTTCGCACGTGATCGGGTGCCGCGATAATATCATGAACGACCTGATTCGTTACGGCCTTGAAAATGCCCACGCCTTTAAGATCATGGAGGCGGTGCGAAAGGGCAAGGGACTTACGCCCGAGTGGGAGGCTGAAATGCGTGAGCACAGCGTTCCCGAATGGTATATAGATTCCTGCAAGAAGATCAAATATATGTTCCCGAAGGCGCACGCTGCCGCATACGTTATGTCCGCGATCCGTCTTGGCTGGTATAAGGTGCATATGCCGCTGGCATTCTATGCCGCCATGTTTACCGTAGCCCCGGGCGGGTTTGATGCGGAGATCGTCATGGGCGGCAAATCCAACGTCGTGGCTACCATTAAGGATATTGAACGTCGCGGCAAGGAGGCAAGCCCCAAGGAGCAGGCTTCCATCTCCACACTTCAGCTGATCAACGAGGCTATGGCGCGCCATATCCGTTTCCTGCCCGTGTCGCTTGAAAAATCCGATTCGCGTGCCTTCCTGCCCGAAAACGGTGCGATCCGCATGCCGTTCTCGGCACTTGGCGGCGTTGGTGAAAACGCCGCGGAAAGCATTGTGGCGGCACGCAACGAGGAGCCCTTTTTCTCCATTGAGGATCTGCAGATCCGCGCAGGACTGAATAAGAGCGTGGTAGAAACGCTGCGCCAGGCAGGCGTGCTTGACGGCATCAACGAAACCGATCAGCTTTCCTTTTTCTGAGTATGAATATCGTATATTATGACAGTCTCGCCTCTACCAACGACGAGGCGAAGAAAAGAGGCTTCGTGGGGGCACCGCACCTTTTTTGCGTGGCGGCAGCCACCCAGACCGCAGGGCGCGGCAGACTCGGGCGCCGCTTTCTTTCACCGACAGGCGGCACGTATTTCAGCGTTGTGCTGCGCCCCACGCTTCCGCGTGCCGATTACGGCGTTATTACGCCGATCTGCGCGGTAGCTGTGCACCGTGCGCTCGTCAGGATCACAGGCATCGCGCCAGAGATCAAATGGGTCAACGACCTCCTGCTTGACGAAAAAAAGCTCTGTGGCATTCTCTCGGAAGCCACGAGTGATCAAAACGGAGATCCCTTCGTGGTGCTCGGCATTGGTATCAATACGGGAAGGGGGCCGCTACCCTTGGAAATTGCCGATATTGCCACCGCTTTGCCCGTTGACGATAAAAATGCCTTGATCACGGCTGTTTTAGAGGAGCTTTCCTTGCTCGACGATGCATTTTTGACGGGTGAGTGGTGCGATTATTACCGCCGCTATGCTGCGTTTCTCGGCCATAGCGTAACACTGACCGATGCAAAGGGCTCACAATGCGTCAATGCCCTTGATATTGACGGGAGGGGCGGACTTGTGGTAGAGCTTGCCGACGGTACCGTTACCACGCTTTACGGCGGCGAAATTTCCTTGCGCCAAAACAAATAATTTGACATAATCTTGTAATAAAGGGATTGTGTCGGAGAGAAAAAACCGATTTCGACTCACCGAAATCGGTTTTTTTATTGTCATTTGAGTAGGAGAGCTTATGTCATTTGAAACAACACTTACGGTTTTAGGGGGAGATCTGCGGCAAGCGGCCGTTGCCTCGCGCCTGACGGCTTCGTACCGTGTGCTGGCGTGGGCGGTGCCGCAGCGGCATCTTTTACCTCTTGTCATAGAACAAAAGGATTGGCGAAGTGCCGTAGCAGCGGCCGATATTCTGGTGCTGCCACTACCGGCTTCACCCGATAGCAAGCACGTATACGCCCCGTTTTGCGAGGATAGGGAAAAGCCACCGCAGATCGGCGAGGTGCTTGCCGCAGTACAAAGTGGCGTGCTTGTAGCGGGTGGGCGACTCTCGCGCGGCGTGCGTGAATTATTGGAATCACGGCATCTTCCTTATTTTGATTATTTTGAGAATGAGCGGTTACAGCAAGCAAATGCCATTCCTACGGCCGAAGGGGCGGTTGAGATCTTGATGCGCGAGATACCGCGCACGGTAAACGGTCTTTCCGTGGCCATCACGGGCTTCGGGCGCGTGGGGCAGGCACTGGCGCGATTGCTGATCGCCATGGGTGCTAAGGTCACGGTGGCAGCAAGGAGGCACGAGGTGCTTTGGGAGGCAGAGGCTATGGGGTGCGAGGTGCTCCTCCTTGAAAATGCCGCCAGCCTTACGGAGCTTCGGGAATGCGATGCTGTTTTTAACACGGTGCCTCAGCAGATCTTTACAAAAGAGGTCTTACAGGCCTTGCCCTTGTCATTGCTGCTGGTAGATCTGGCGTCAACGCCCGGAGGATTTGAAAATAGCGCCCTCGCAGCACTGGGGCGCCGCGTGATCTTTGCGCTGTCCTTACCCGGTAAATATGCACCCTTGACGGCGGGCGAGATCATTGCCGATACTATTTTGGAAAAAATCGCGCAAGGGGGGAGAGTATGATCGGATTTGCACTTTGCGGCTCGTTTTGTACGGTGCGTACGGCGCTGGTGGAGATGGAGCGGCTTTGCGCTGTGAATGAGGTGCAGGGAATCGTCAGCGAAACTGTGTTCGCCACCGATACGCGCTTTGCCCGTGCCGCTGACGTTATAGAGGAGATCGGGCAAATTACGGGCAAGCCTGTGATCCATAGCATCGTGGAGGCGGAGCCCTTGGGGCCGCGTGTGCCGCTTGATGCCTTGATCATTTGTCCTTGTACCGGGAATACGTTGGCAAAAATGGCAAACGGTATTACCGATACGGCTGTTACCATGGCGGCAAAGGCGCATCTGCGCAGCGATCGTCCGTTGGTGATCGCTCTTGCTTCAAACGATGCACTTTCCTCAAACCTGAAAAACATCGGCGCGCTTCTCACGCGCAAAAACGTATATTTTGTGCCGATGCGACAGGACGACCCCAAGGATAAGCCGCATTCGCTGGTAGCGGATTTCGGAAAGCTACAAGAAACGCTGGAGGCAGCGCTGAAGGGTAAGCAATATCAGCGGCTGTTTCAAATATAAACAAAGGGGTGGCACCTCGGGTGCTACCCCTTTGCTGTTTTACTTAGTTTGCTCGGTTGGCTTGTCCTTTGCTTTTCGATAGCGTGAGAGCCATGCCGTCAGCGCGACGATCAGTAAAAAGGCCGCGATGAAAAGTGCAATTAAAAGGGGGGAACGCTCGCTGGCGGCGGCTCCGCCAAGCACAGCCACCAAAATTCCCGGCAGACGTCCGACAGTGGAGATCAGCATAAAGGTGCCAAGGGGCATCGCGGTAAGACCCATGAAATATGCCAGCATGTCCTTGGGAACACCGGGAATCAAAAAGAAGATAAATGCAAACAAAGTACGCTGTTTGCTTGTTCTTAAAAACGACACTTTTTGCAGTTTTTCTTCGTTATAGAACATTTTCACCACACCCGCGCCAAAAATGCGCGATAACCAAAATGCGATCACGGAGCCGATCAGCGCCCCTGCGGTCGTGAGCAGAACACCCCACAAAACACCGAAGGAATAGCCTGCCACCACCTCGAAGGGGTGACCGGGAACAGGGGCTAAAATGACTTGAGCCGCCATGAGTGCGACAAACAAAAGCTTGCCCCCAAAGCCGTAGCTCTCCATGCGTGCACGAAATGCCTGCGGATCTGCCACCATCTCGGTCAGGCTGTCCCAGAACAGCACCGTGCCCGCAGCCACGGCCAGTAGCAAAAACGAAAAGAAGGCTATGGCGGCGGCACGCCGCTTGGTACTATTTTGCATCCGGAGCCCTCCTTTCGTAATTGTTGGGGATCGCCGTTATTGTAGCACAAAACGAGTTAAAATACAAGTGAGAATTTACTCTTTTACGAGCCGACATTGCGGGGCGGTGAGCAATCCCTGCTCGGATAAGGTGTATTCGTAGGCAAAGGCGTCGTTCTTGGTGCGCCAGGTGCCTGCCCCCAGCCATTCGCGGCGGCGGTCGGTCATATGAACGGGGCCGAAGCCGTTGGTGCGGTTGATATAAAGGTCAAGCGTCAGCGTGTGTGTGCCCGCTCCTGCGGGGAGCGTGGCCAGGTAGGGGGAAAGGGATAGCTGCACGGGCTCACCGCCGTCAAGCGAGGCCAGGACCGTCGCGGCGCGGTATTGGGGTACGCAGATCTGCAGCTGAGCGTCCTCGGGGAGGCTTACGGGCAGATGATACGAGAGCTTGCCGCTGTAAAAGGGCAGGCCCTGCGCCGTGATCGTGCTGAAGCCAAGCCTTTCGGGCAGGGCACAAAGGCGCTTCTCGCGTCCCGTGACGCGCACGCCGAAGCCGCCTAACAGATAGCACCATTCGAGCGTACTGCGTTCCCCGTAGGGGAGGGTCAGCACGAGCGTGTGCGTGCCGCGCGTAATGGGTGGCAGCGCCACGCGTTTGATGGCAATATCTACGTAATAGCCGCAGGGAATATTGGCAACCTCGCAGCCGTCAAGTTGAATTTGGGCGGTGTCGGGAATTTCGCTTGCCAGCGCTACGTTAACGAGGTCAACCTCGCTTTCCACGGTGAAGCGGAGTGAAACCGTATGCGTGGGGGTCTCCTCAGACAGACACCAGGGCTGGCAGTCGTCGCCGTTTTGCACGCGCAGACCGAGCATCTCACGGATGGCGTCGTTGGCGCGCATCATTTCCTCAACAGGATGCCATGCGCCGCCGTCAACGGCATATTCCGCCATATCAAGCAGCAGGGCGTTAGGCTCGTGAAGCGTAAACGCGGCGCTGCTCGGTAGGCAAAGGGGCGTGAGTGCTTGCTTGGCCGTTGTCGGTGAGGCAGTTTCCTCGTCGGTTGCAGGCGTGAGGTATAACAGGAGGCTATCGTAGGGATAAAAGATCTTTTCTATTTGCGTGGCGTCGCCCGTCAGCGTGACGGGATAGGGCCTGACCTCACCCGTCAGGGTGTCGTAAAGCGTTGCCTGCCAACGGCCCTTGACGGTGATAAGGCGCTTGTCGGCGTTGGAAATATCCTTGTTGTAGGGCATAACGGCCTTGGTGACGAAGAGCCAGCGCCCCTCACCGTCGTTACGCAGGGCGTAGATCATATCACCCGATTGCTTGCCCTTATCGGTCTTGATGCTCACCGTGCGGTAGGGTGCAAGGGCTGCAAGCAGCGCGGCACGCGTGGGGGATATCCTCACGGCATCGGCCAGCGCTTCGGCCGCATCGTGGGCACGCACACCGTCCACGTGCTTTGGTATGTCGCCCATAACGATCAGCCTGCCGCCTGCCTTGGTAAAGGCCTGTAAGCGGTCAAGCGTGGTCCTGCGCAGCGTGTCGACGGGCGGGATCACCACGGCGTCGTAGGCCATCTCGCCCACCTGCAGCGGCGCGCCGCCTACGGGACAGAGCGCGGGGAGGGTGGATTCGCAAATGTAATCGAAATCAAGTGTGCCGAACAGCAGCCAGGAGGTCACGCTCTTGAAGGCGTTGCCGAGATCCTCGCGTATCGCGCCGGTTTTGTCCTCGGGGCCGTCGTTGAGCCAGTTGCTTTCGATCGGGTGAATGACGCCGATGTGCACCACGGGCTTACCGCGCGTGAGAGCGGTATTCAGACGGGCGTAATGATCCTCTACGTAGTGATACTCGCCGTACCACGGGGAATGATAATGGAAGGAGGCGGGGTAATCGCGCTTGGCACCGCCCTTCATCGAATACCACGAGAGATGAGGCACGCGCACCGTCACGCCCAGCGCCGCCTGCCAGTCGCCCTGCATCTTATGGCCGCGAAAATCGTTATCCCAGCCCGTCACGCCGTAAAGCTCGGAGAGCATCGCCTCGCGTCCGTATTGGTGCTTGGCGGATTGCGCCTGCTTGGCGGTGGTAAATTCGTATTTGTTGCAAAGAATATCGATGCCGGGAATTTCAAAGCCGCGGTAGGAGCGCATTGCTTCGCCTACGGCGTGCGTCTGGCCGCCGAGCGTCGGCTCGGCCATCACGTGGCCCGTCAGGGCAATGCCGTTTTTCTTGCACCAAGCACCGATATTGTCGGCAAAGGCGTTGACGAAGCGCTCTGTAAGATGGTCGAAATACTGATAGCGCAGGGGCGAGGAGATACCGTCCTTTAACTGCCAGATAAGCTCGGGGATCGCGGCGATCAGGCCTTTGCCCGTGGCCGACTTAAAGCTTTCGTCAAGGTCGGTGGTGAAGGGGAGCAGCATATCAACGGGGCCAAGAGAGTCATCCAGCGTGTAATTCGTGACAATGCTGTATTGTGGCTCGTCGGTAAATATAGCGGGCACAGCACCGCCGAAATCCTCGCCCACCGTCGCCTTGAATTTTTCGTGCGTGCTTTCGATAAAGAGATCGATAGCCTCCTTTGAAAGCGTGTCAACGTACGCCGTGTCATTGAAGCGCGGGCTTGGCGGCAGGGTGCGCAAATAGGCGTAAAGTAAACGCCCCTGCGCCACCTCGCCTCTGGCGAGCATACGGTAGGAAGTGAGATTGCCCTCGCCGTCAAGGCATACGTCAAAGCGCGCCAGCAGCTCGTCGGGCAGGCTTTCGGTCTTTTGCGGCTTTGGTGCGGTGCTAAGATACAGTCGCTTGGCGCGACGTGCGGGATCACCCGTCACGAGCCCGCCCGCAAACCCCGAGGGGTAGCGATCCTCATCGTACAGCCACGCCAGCATATCAAGGCGCTTGGCTTCCTCCACGCAGGCCCTCGTCAGGTCAAGAAATTCCTCTGAAAGGTAGGGTGTCGCCATACCGTAACGCACGTGCATATGAAAGCCGCCGAAGCCCATTTTCTTGAAAATACTGATCTGACGCAGCAGCTCGTTTTTCTCAAGCTGCCCGTTCCAAGCCCAGAAGGGCGTGCCGCGATACTCGGCCGTTGGGTTGGCGAAGAGTGTGGGAGATAGCGTTTTTTTGCGGTTTTTCGGGTAAAGCACGGGGAACCTCCTACGGCAAAAAAGTCTTTATGCTTATTGTAACACAGAAATGATAGCAATAAAACGACTTTTTTTCTCATCAAAAGCGCGTTATCGTTATGCTTTTGAAAACGAATTTGTCAAAATCTTGTCAAAAACCCTTTTCAAACGCGCAAATGCGTGCTATAATATATACAATATATTAAATTGCGGAGGACTTCTGCTATGAAAAAAATTTCACGTAACCTCACGATGCTTTTTGACTACTATGAAATGTCGATGGCAAACGGCTATTTCAAAAAGGGCATGAAAGATACGATTGCCTACTTTGACGTTTTTTATCGTTCCAACCCCGATGACGGCGGCTATGCGATCGTAGCAGGGCTTGAGCAGGTGATCGAGTACATCAACGATCTGCATTTTGATGAGGACGATATTGCGTATCTGCGTGAGAAGGGCTGCTTTGATGAGGCATTCTTTCAGTATTTGCGCAGCTTTAAGTTCACGGGTGATATCTGGGCAGTGCCCGAGGGTACGGTCGTTTTCCCGGGTGAGCCTTTGATGACGGTGCGTGCTCCTACCATGGAGGCACAGCTGATAGAAACTTATATTCTGATGATGCTCAATCACGAGTCCCTGATCGCTACCAAGGCGGCACGCATCACGCGCGCTGCCAAGGGCAGACCTGTCAGTGAATTCGGCTCTCGCCGTGCGCAGGGCGCCGATGCTGCCATTCTCGGTGCACGCGCCGCTTATATCGGCGGTGTGTCGGGCACAGCCTGTGCCATTGCAGATCAGGTCTACGGCGTACCTGCGTCGGGCACCATGGCGCACTCGTGGGTACAAATGTTTGACAGTGAATACGAGGCCTTTCGCGCTTATTGCGAGCTCTATCCCGATAGTGTGACGCTGCTTGTCGATACTTATAACGTGCTTGAGTCGGGCGTGCCCAATGCCATTCGCGCCTTCCGCGATACGGGCGTGAAAAAGTGCGCCGTTCGCATCGACTCGGGCGACATTACCTATCTTTCCTGCAAGATCCGTGAAATGCTGGATGCCGCAGGCTTTGAGCATTGCAAGATCGTTGCCTCCAATTCGCTTGACGAGTACATTATCCGCGGTCTTTTGCTGCAGGGCGCAAAGGTTGACGCCTTTGGCGTCGGTGAGCGTCTGATCACCTCGAAATCGAATCCCGTTTTCGGCGGCGTTTACAAGCTCTGCGCCATTGAGGACGCGGCAGGGAATATTTTGCCAAAGATCAAGCTCAGTGAAAACGTCGGTAAGATCACCACACCTCATTTCAAAAAGGTATACCGTCTGTTCGGACGCGATACGGGAAAGGCCGAGGCAGACCTTATCTGTGTATACGACGAGGTGATCGACGATACCAAGCCCCTTGAGATCTTTGACCCCGAGAACACCTGGAAGACCAAGGTGCTTGAGAATTTTGTGGCAAAGGAGCTGCTGGTGCCGATCTTTAAAAACGGTAAACAGGTATATGCCTTGCCCTCGCTTACCGAGATCCGCGAGCATTGCCAAGCCTCTCTTGCCAGCATCTGGGAGGAGGTCAAGCGCTTTGACAATCCTCATAATTATTACGTGGACCTTTCTCAAAAGCTTTGGGACGTGAAATACGGTATGATCAAGACTAAGCGTCACGACGCAAAAAAATCCAAATAATACTGCAAAATCCGCCAAAATTTTTGCGCAAGTATCTTGACAATAAAATAAGCGGTTGATATAATAGTTAAGATAACTTACACACACTCGCGCGCACGCCACACACGTGGCGTGTCGCGCACACGATATGCGAAAGGAGTATTGTTGTGACGACGTTGCAGAACCTTAACACAAAATTGCTCAAGGCCGACAATATTTCTCCTGTCGTCACCGATGGTGACGCTCTTGCCGCTTCTGTTGATTTTCCCGAATATGTTGCTTTTCCCGGCTTTTGTGACGTGCACGTGCATTTCAGAGAGCCGGGCTTTTCTTATAAAGAAACGATTCAAAGCGGTTCTATGGCGGCTGCGGCAGGCGGTTATACGGCAGTATGCACGATGCCCAATCTTTCGCCCGTGCCCGATTCGCTCGCACACCTCGGTGAGCAGCTGGAGCTGATCGCGCAGGACGCCGCGATCCGCGTGCTGCCATACGGCTCGATTACCGTGGGTCAGAAGGGGCAGATGCTTTCGGCTATGGAGGAGATGGCACCCTTTGTCGCCGCCTTTTCCGACGATGGCGTAGACGTGCGCTCGGATAGCTTGATGCGCGCGGCAATGGAAAAGGCCAAGTCGCTGGGGAAAATGATCGTAGCACATTGCGAGATCAAATACGAGGGTATCGGCTATATCCACGACGGCGAGTATGCCCGTGCCCACGACCACCGCGGCATCACCTCGGAAAGTGAGTATTTGCAGGTAGCACGCGACATCGCACTTGCAAAGGAAACCGGGTGTGCTTATCACGTATGTCACATCTCCACTAAGGAGAGCGTGGCGCTGATCCGCGAGGCCAAGCGGCAGGGCATAAACGTGACCTGTGAAACCGGCCCCCACTATCTTGTGCTTGACGACAGTCATCTGCGCGAGGAGGGGCGCTTTAAGATGAATCCGCCACTCCGCGCCGCCGCCGACCGCGAGGCGCTGCTCGCGGGGCTTGCTGACGGCACGATCGATATGATCGCTACCGACCACGCGCCTCACTCGGCCGAGGAAAAGGCAAGGGGACTTGCCGGCAGTGCCTTTGGCATCGTCGGGCTTGAAACTGCTTTTCCCGTTCTTTATACAAAGCTGGTGCGCGAGGGTGTGATTTCGCTTGAAAAGCTGATCGACCTGATGTCGGGGGCGCCCCGTCGCCGCTTCGGGCTACCGGTCGGTAACGATTTTACGGTCTTTGATCTTAATACGGTGCAGGCAGTCGATCCCGATAAATTCCTTTCAAAGGGGCGTGCTACGCCCTTTGCAGGCTGGGAGCTGTACGGCAAATGCCTGATGACCGTGCATGACGGTCACGTCGTTTACAAAAGTCAAAAATAAAAATTTATCATAGATAACAAAAGGGAGGCTCTTTTATGGCAAAAAGAACAGACATCAAAAAAATTCTGATCATCGGCTCAGGCCCGATCATTATCGGCCAGGCTGCCGAATTTGACTACGCGGGCACGCAGGCTTGTCTTGCACTCAAGGAGGAGGGGTACGAGGTCGTGCTCGTCAACTCCAATCCCGCAACCATTATGACCGATACGACCATTGCCGATAAGGTGTATATGGAGCCTTTGACGCTCGAATATATCGCCAAGATCCTTCGTTACGAGCGTCCCGACGCGATCCTGCCTGGCATCGGCGGTCAGACCGGCCTCAATCTTGCCATGCAGCTTGAAAAGAAGGGCGTTTTGAAGGAGTGCCGCGTCGAGCTGCTCGGTACGAGCAGCGAATCGATCGAGCGCGCAGAGGACCGCGAGCTCTTTAAGGAGCTTTGCCAGTCTATCGGTGAGCCCACCATTCCTTCTGAGATCACGTATAGCCTTGACGAGGCAAAGATCGCCGCAGAGAAGATCGGGTATCCCGTTGTATTGCGCCCTGCCTTCACGCTCGGCGGCACGGGCGGCGGCTTTGCCAACAACGAGCAGGAGCTTGTGGAGATCGGCGTGAACGCCTTCAAGCTTTCTCCCGTGCACCAGGTGCTCATTGAGAAGAGCGTGAAGGGCTACAAGGAAATTGAGTTTGAGGTCATGCGCGACAGCAAGGACCACGCCATCACCATCTGCGGCATGGAAAATGTCGACCCTGTCGGCGTGCATACGGGTGACTCTATCGTGGTAGCACCGATCCTGACGCTGAACGATCACGATCTGAAAATGCTCAACGACAGCGCCTTGAAGATCATTAAGGAGCTGAAGATCGAGGGTGGCTGCAATGTGCAATTTGCTCTGAACCCCACCACCAGCGAATATTTTCTTATTGAGGTTAATCCCCGCGTATCGCGTTCCTCGGCGCTTGCCTCGAAGGCCAGCGGTTATCCGATCGCCCGCGTGACCGCTAAGATCGCCGTGGGTATGTCGCTTGAGGAGATCCCGCTTGCGAACACCACCGCCGCACGCGAGCCTGTGCTTGATTACGTGGTAGCCAAGTTCCCGCGCTTCCCGTTTGATAAATTCACCAACGCCTCCAATATCCTCGGCACGCAGATGAAGGCTACGGGCGAGGTCATGGGCATCGGCTCCAACCTTGAGGAGTGTGTGCTCAAATCCGTACGCTCGCTTGAAACGGGCGTGTGCCACTTGCACAATCACAAGTTTGACGGCATGAGCAAGATGGAGCTTTTTGCGTATCTTTCCGAGTTCCACGCAGACGGCATTTACGCCGTGACCGAGGCACTGCGTATCGGTGCCACGATCGAAGAGCTGCACGAGGTCACAAAGATCACGCCCTATTTCCTTGAATCCTTTAAGAAGATCGTGGAAATGGAGCAAACGCTCGCGAAGCGCCCCGGCAATATCAAGAATCTGCACGAGGCAAAGCGTATGGGCTTCAGCGATAAGTATATTGCTAAGCTCTGGAAAAAGAAAGAGGATTGGGTCAACAAGGTCAGAAAGGAAAACGGCATCATTCCCGTATTCAAGATGGCCGATACCTTCCATACCGATGCCTATATTCCGTATTTCTATTCCTCCTATACGGGTGAGAACGCTTCGGTTCTGACCGACATGAAAAAGGTCGTGGTGCTGGGCGCAGGCCCCATTCGTATCGGCCAGGGCGTTGAGTTTGACTACTCTACCGTACACGCCGTTACCACCATTAAGGATTCGGGCTACGAGGCAATTATCATCAATAACAACCCCGAGACCGTTTCTACCGACTATACCACCAGCGATAAGCTTTACTTTGAGCCCCTCACGCCCGAGGACGTGATGAATATCATCGAGTTTGAAAATCCCGAGGGTGTGGTGGCCTCGCTTGGCGGTCAGACCGCCATTAACCTCGCGCAGCCTCTGACCGATAAGGGTGTTGCCATCATCGGCACAGACTGTGCGGCCATTGAAAAGGCAGAGGACCGCGGCTCGTTTGAAAGATTGCTCAAGGAGCTGGATATTCCGCAGCCTCAGGGCTGTGCCGTCACGAAGATCGAGGACGGTGTTGCCGCAGCCGAAAAGATCGGTTATCCCGTGCTGGTGCGCCCGAGCTTTGTGCTTGGCGGTCGCGCTATGCAGATCGTATCCGATGAAAAGCAGCTTCGCCATTATTTGAAGACTGCCGTTGAGGTTGACGAGGACAAGCCTGTGCTGGTAGATAAGTATATCATCGGCAAGGAGGTAGAGGTTGACGCCATTTGTGACGGTCGCGACGTTTTCGTGCCCGGTATTATGGAGCTTGTAGAGCGCACGGGTATTCACTCGGGTGACTCGATCAGCGTATACCCCACCTTCAGCGTATCCGATAAGGTCAAGGGCACGATCCTGCAGTACGCCAAGAAGCTTGGTCTTGGCATTGGCATCGTCGGTCTTTATAACATTCAGTTCATCGTTGATAAGAACGAAAAGGTCTATATCATCGAGGTGAACCCCCGTTCCTCGCGCACGGTGCCGTTCCTCTCTAAGGCAACGGGCTACAGCTTAGCTGACATTGCCACCAAGTGTATTCTCGGTCAAAGCCTCAAGGAGCAGGGGATCTTTGATCTGTATCCCGCCGAGAAGGAGCGCTGGTACGTAAAGGTGCCCGTATTCTCCTTTAACAAGATCCGCGGTCTTGACGCTTACCTCTCGCCCGAAATGAAGTCCACGGGCGAGGCTATCGGCTACGACAATAAGCTCAACCGCGCGCTTTACAAGGCCTTGCAGGCCTCCGGTATGAAGCTGCAAAACTACGGCTCGGTGCTTGCCACCATCGCCGATTGCGATAAGGAGGAGGCACTGCCCCTCATTCGCCGCTTCTACAACCTCGGCTTTAATATCGAGGCAACTGCGGGCACTGCCAAGTTCCTCAAGAAAAACGGTATTCGCACGCACGTCGTGAAGAAGATCAGCGACCGCAGCGACGAGATCAAGGAAGAGATCAGACAGGGCTATATTGCCTACGTGATCAACACCAGCGATATCGGCTCCCGTCATGACCAGACCGACGGTGTGGAGATCCGCAAGTGTGCGACCGAAAACAACGTCTCTATCTTCACCTCGCTCGATACCGTAAAGGTGCTGCTTGACGTGCTTGAGGAAACCACGCTTTGCATTTCTACGATCGATGCATAAGGCGGAAACAGCATGAAACAGGGAATTTTTAAAATTATTTCTAACGTGGCGCTGACCGACAGCGTTATGAAAATGGTGATGGCGGGGGATACCTCTGCCATCACCGCCGCAGGGCAGTTTCTTAATATCAAATTAAGCGGACTGTTTTTGCGCCGTCCTATTTCGATTTGTGATTACGATGAAAAAACCGTTACCATTCTTTATAAGGTGGTGGGCAAGGGAACCGAGGCTATGCGTGAAATGGTGGCAGGTGACGAGCTTGACGTGTTAACGGGGCTTGGCAACGGCTACGATCCGACCCTCTCGGGTGAGCGCCCGCTGCTGCTTGGCGGCGGTGTTGGCGTACCGCCCCTTTACCGTCTTGCAAAGGATCTTGTCGCATCGGGCAAAAGCGTCAGCGTCGTTCTTGGCTTTAATACGAAGGACGAGATCTTTTATGAAGCCGAATTCCGCGCGCTCGGTGCCGACGTGACCGTGACGACAGTGGACGGCAGCTACGGCACAAAGGGATTTGTGACCGACGCCATGGCGGCGATTGATTATACGTATTTTTACACCTGCGGCCCCGAGCCGATGCTGAAGGCTATTTACCGTGTGGCAAAAACAAGCGGCCAGCTCAGCTTTGAGGAGCGTATGGGCTGCGGCTTCGGTGCTTGCATGGGCTGCTCCTGCAAAACGGTAACAGGCAACAAGCGCATTTGCAAGGAGGGCCCTGTGCTTGTAAAGGAGGATATCATATGGGAGAAGTAAATACCAAGGTCACGCTTTGTGGCATTACGTTGGATAATCCCGTGATCCCCGCATCGGGCACATTTGGCTACGGTTATGAATTTGCCGAGCTTTACGATATCAACTGCCTTGGCAGCTTTTCCTTTAAGGGTACCACCAAGGATCCGCGATTTGGCAATCCCACACCCCGTATTGCCGAGTGCACGGCGGGTATGATCAACGCCGTAGGCCTGCAAAATCCGGGTGTTGAAAAGGTGATCAGCGAGGAGCTGCCGCGCCTTGCCAAGTGCTTCCATAAGCCCGTTATGGCAAACGTGAGTGGCTTTTCCGTTGAGGATTACGCCTATACCTGTGAGCGCCTTGATAAAGAGGCGCAGGTCGGCTGGCTTGAGGTCAACGTCAGCTGCCCCAACGTTCACGGCGGCGGTATGTCGTTCGGTACGTTGCCCGAGGCCGCGGCTGAGGTAACGGCGGCCGTAAAAAGGGTGACGACCAAGCCTGTTATCATTAAGCTTTCACCGAACGTGACCGATATCGTGTCGATCGCCAAGGCCTGCGAGGCGGCAGGAGCTGACGGCATCAGCCTTATTAACACCATGCTTGGTATGCGTATTGATCTGCGCACGAGAAAGCCCGTGATCGCCAATACGATGGGCGGCTTTTCGGGCTCTGCTATTTTCCCAGTAGCTGTCCGCATGGTCTATCAGGTCGCACACGCCGTAAAGATCCCCGTAGTTGGTATGGGCGGTGTTTCCACAGCCGAGGACGTGATCGAAATGATGCTGGCAGGCGCTACTGCTGTTGAGGTGGGTGCTGCTAATCTCGTGGATCCCTTCGCATCAAAGAAGATCGTAGAGGATCTGCCGCGTGTGATGACAAAATATAAAATCAACGCTTTAAGTGAAATTATCGGAGGTGTAAAGTAATGGGAAAAGACGTGATTATTGCCTGTGATTTTGACAGTGCTGCAAAGACCTTTGCGTTCCTTGATCGCTTTACCGGCAAAAAGCCCTTTGTAAAGATCGGTATGGAGCTGTTTTACGCAGAAGGCCCTGCCATTGTTCACGAGCTGAAAAAAAGAGGTCATAAGATCTTTCTTGACTTAAAGCTCCACGATATCCCTAATACCGTTAAAAAGTCAATGGCTGTCCTTTCGCGCCTTGACGTAGATATGACCAACCTGCACGCAGGCGGCACGATCTCCATGATGGAGGCGGCACTGGAGGGCTTGACGCGCCCCGACGGCACGCGCCCCCTGCTGATCGCCGTTACGCAGCTGACCTCTACCGACCAGGCACGTATGGAGAACGATCTCCTGATCAGAGAGCCCATCGATAAGGTCGTTATGCACTATGCGCACAATGCCATGGTAGCAGGGCTTGACGGTGTTGTTTGCTCACCCCTGGAGGCAGGCAAGGTTCATGATACCTGCGGTAAGAAGTTCCTGACCGTTACGCCCGGTGTGCGCTTTGCCGACGGTGATATTGGCGACCAGAAGCGCGTGATGACCCCTGCTGAGGCGAAGAAGATCGGCTCTGACTATATCGTTGTGGGCAGACCCATTACCGCCGCTGAGGATCCCGTGGCCGCTTACGAGCGTTGCCTTGCCGAATTTGTAGATTGAGGAGAAACAAAATGGAAAGCTATAAGAGAGAGTTTATACAGTTTTTAGAGGGTGCCGGCGTTTTAAAGTTCGGTGATTTTACCGCAAAGAGCGGTCGCAAGATCCCTTACTTTATCAATGCAGGCGATATCAAAACAGGCGATCAGATCGCCAAGCTCGGCGAGTTTTACGCCAAGGCTTACTTTGAAAAGGTAGGCAACAAGAAGAGCGTGCTCTACGGCCCTGCATACAAGGGTATCTCCATTGCTGTTTCCGCTGCTGTGGCGCTTTCCAAAAACGGTCTTGACGTGCCCTTCTTCTTTAACCGTAAGGAAGCAAAGGATCACGGAGAGGGCGGTATTTTCGTTGGTTACGTGCCTAAGGCCGGTGAGGAGGTCGTGATCGTTGAGGACGTCATCACCGCAGGCACTGCGATCCGTGAAAGCATGGCAAACCTTTCTGCCCTTGAGGGTGTAAAGGTAGCCGCAACCTTTGTGATGGTTGACCGTAAGGAAAAGGGCAAGGGTGAAAAATCCGCTATGGCCGAGGTTGCCGATGAGTTTGGCTTCCCCGTGTATTCCGTGGTTGACGTTTACGATATTATTGAATATCTTGAGGAAGATCCTAAAAACGAAGAAAACGTTACGCGCATTAAAAACTATCTGGCCGTTAACGGTGCTAAAGCATAAGCTGCGGAGGTAATTACCATGAGAAGTGTTATTGATATTCTTGATCTGTCGGTTGAAGAGGTAGACGAGCTTCTTGCAACCGCCGAGGATATGATCGCCAATCCCACCAAATACAGCGATGCTTGTCGCGGTAAGAAGCTGGCAACGCTCTTCTTTGAGCCCTCTACCCGTACGCGCCTTTCCTTTGAGGCCGCCATGTACGAGCTGGGCGGTAACGTGATCGGCTTTTCCTCTGCTAAGGATACCTCTGCCTCCAAGGGTGAGAGCGTGGCGGATACCTCCAAGGTCATCAGCTGCTACGCCGACATTATCGCTATGCGTCACCCGAAGGAGGGGGCGCCCTTCGTTTCCTCGCAAAACGCGAGTATTCCCGTGATCAATGCGGGCGACGGCGGTCACCACCACCCCACCCAGACTCTGGCAGACCTGCTCACCATTAAGCATGAAAAGGGCAGACTCAGCGATCTTACCATCGGCTTTTGCGGCGATCTGAAGTTCGGGCGCACCGTGCATTCACTGATCACCGCACTTTGCCGCTATGAAAATATCAATTTTGTGATGATCTCGCCCGAAGAATTAAAACTTCCCGGCTACGTCAAGAACGAGATCCCCGAAAACGGCAGCTTTACCTATCGTGAGACCACCGATCTTGAGGCTGTGATGCCCGAGCTGGATATTCTTTATATGACCCGTGTGCAGCAGGAGCGCTTTGACGACATTGAGGAGTACCTGCGTTTGCGCGATGCGTATATTCTCACGCCCGAAAAGTTGGTGCCTGCCAAGAAGGATCTGATCGTATTGCACCCGCTGCCCCGTGTAAACGAGATCAGCGTTGCCATTGACAACGATCCCCGTGCTTGCTATTTCAAGCAGGTCAGAAACGGCAAATATATGCGTATGGCGCTGATCCTTAAGCTGATCCGTGAGGCGCAGGATAATCCCGTACGTGTGCAAAAGCATACGGAGGGTACCTTCCTTTACGATTATAAGTGCGACAATCCGCGCTGCATTACTACCACCGAGCAGGAGCTCCGGCAGAAGTTCCGTGTGGTGAGCCCCGAAAACCGCATTTGCCGTTGCATTTACTGCGATACGAAGAAAAAATATTGATTTTATGAATAAAATTATACCAAGATTACTGATCTACGGCTCTATGCCGCAGGACAGTATTTTAATGGAGGTTGGGCGCGTTTGTCGCGACGCGGCTTTGCCGACGTTTGATAAGGCTGATCTGGTGTCGCGCGTGTACCGTCAGGTCAAGCGCTTGCTGGTGCTTGCCACCGATTTTGGCTTTGATGAAAATTTGTGGCAGAATTATCTGACCTTTTTACTGATTACCGATGAAAACCCCTTCACACTGACCTGTGAAAAAATGGGCGTGAGAGAGGGGAGCGTCAATCACTTTGCCATGCAGGATTTTGCTGCCTTTCGCGAGCTCTTTCATTATGATTTTGCGCCGCTGGAGGAAAAGCTGGGCGTTGATTGCTTTTCGTGCCTGACAAGCTATCGGGCCATTGAGAAGCCCGAGCTGATGTATAACAAGAGCGTGAGTGAAAAGGTACGTGCGCTTTCGCGCTTGCTGGCCGCCGCTCCTGATACGCAAAGCTTTTTTGCAGCCGTGATCGATTTCTATGCCGCTTACGGTGTAGGGCAGTTCGGTCTGAATAAGGCCTTCCGCATACACGAGGCCGAGGCGGGGCGCGTGGCATTTCAGCCCATCAATAATATGGAGCGTGTCATGCTTGACGACCTCGTTGGTTACGAGATCCAAAAGCAGCAGCTGGTTGAAAATACCGAGGCGTTTGTGTCAGGCAAGCGCGCCAATAACGTGCTTTTGTACGGCGATAGCGGTACGGGTAAGTCCACCAGCATCAAGGCGATCGTCAACGAGTTCTATCCCAAGGGCTTGCGCATGATCGAGATCTATAAGCATCAGTTTAAAAACCTTTCACAGGTGATCGCGCAGATCAAAAATCGCAATTATAAGTTCATCATTTATATGGACGACCTCTCCTTTGAGGAATTTGAGATCGAGTATAAATTCCTCAAGGCCGTGATTGAGGGCGGTGTTGAGACCAAGCCCGAAAACGTACTGATCTATGCCACGTCAAACCGCCGTCATCTCATTCGAGAGACCTGGGGCGACCGTTCCGACGTACACCTGACCGAGCAAGACGTGCATCATTCCGACACCATGGAGGAAAAGCTTTCTCTTGCAACGCGCTTTGGCCTTGCTATTAACTATTCTAAGCCCTCGCGCGATGAGTATTTTGCCATTGTAGATGAGCTTGCCGCACGTTATCATATTGATATGCCCGTTGAGCAACTGCATTTTGAGGCCAACCGTTGGGAAATGCGCCATGGCGGTGTTTCGGGGCGTACCGCACAGCAATTTATCAATCATTTGCTCGGCAAGAGCAATTAAAAGGAGAATAGTATGTTCCCAAAAGCAAATAGTTACGCCATTTATCCTGCCGTGGTGCAGGCAAATAAGGAAACTGAAATGATCATTGCCCCCGCTGAGCGTTCGTTTATGCTCTACGAGGGGGAGGAGTACGAGGTGCGCGTGATCCCCGTTGATGCGGATTACCCCTCGTACAGTGCACCCGCCGCCCACGTGATCCTCCATGCCGTTGCCAAGGACGGCGTTTTGCGCTTCAACTACACCTTTGAGGGTGAGATGGAGTACGTTGTTTGGCTCTATTATAAGGAAAAAAAGGTTCAGAAAATGAACGTGTATGCGCTGGAGAAGGATCTTTTTGATTTGATTCCCTTAAAGGGTGATTTCCACGGTCACAGCTACCGCTCCGACGGTAAACGCGATCCCGTGGCGCTTGCCGGCCATTACCGTGAGCAGGGGTACGATTTCTTCTCCCTTACCGACCATAACCGCTATTATCCCG
Source organism: Oscillospiraceae bacterium (assembly GCA_015063895.1). Taxonomy (GTDB): domain Bacteria; phylum Bacillota; class Clostridia; order Oscillospirales; family CAG-272; genus Firm-07. The sequence continues at coordinate 31,800 of SVTG01000001.1, forward strand.
GCAATGAAATCGACGAGGCTTATGGGGGTGTTGATCTTGGTATCACGCGTGTGCGCGGCGAGGAGGTGCATCCCATCGGCTCGGTCGTACATATTGTGCACGTGGGGGGCAATACCAGCGTTTGTGAGCAGTATACGGATGATCCCGAGGGATTTTATGAGGCGATCAAGCCGTATTTCCAAAAAATTCCTGCAAACGTGCCCGAAAAGTATCACGACAGATACGCGAAGTGCATGTGGGCTACCGACCGCATTCACGCGGCTGGCGGTATTGCTATTTTTGCGCATCCGTACTGGACGCCCGGCTCAAGCCAGGCACACAACGTCTGCCAGGAGTTGGCGCGTCTGCTGCTGACCAGCGGTATGTTTGATGCCTACGAGCTTGTTGGCGGCATGGAGCAGCACGGTGTAAACCGTTCCGTGGCCCTTTGGGGTGACCTGCGCGCCGAGCAGGGGCTTTGCATTCCCGTAGTCGGATCGAGTGACGTGCACGCGATCTCTACCGACTATACCTTCCCGCATTATTTCACGGTCTGCTTTAGTAAAGCAAGAGAGAACGATGCGATCATTGATGCTGTGAAAAACGGTCTCTCGGTTGCTGTTGAGGCAAGCGGTGACGATCACGACCGTGTTTTCCGTTGCTACGGTAATCTGCGCCTTGTCAATTATGCGCATTTTCTGTTACAGCATTACTTCCTGCCTATGCAGCGTGTCTGCCAGGGTGAGGGCGTTGCGATGCGCAGCTATGCGATGAACGATGCACCGGCCGAGCTGATCACGCTCCAGGTGGAGCAGACCAGACGTTTTTGTGCTCGCTTCTTCGGTAAGGCCGAGGCACTTTTGCCCGATGCTGATATTGCCGCATTTGTGGCACGCGCCCGTGAGCGTCAGCTGAAGGGCCCGATCACCTGTGGCTCGCAGATCATTTCCGAAAAGATCACAAGACGTGTGTGATCCAGGATAAAGAGGGATAAGGCAACGCCTTATCCCTCTTTATTTTCAGTCGTTAAACGCACCCAAAAACGCGGATTTGGCGGTTTTTGTGTCATTTTGAGATAATACGAAATAGGCAACGTATGCCCCCTTTGTCATCACGGTTGCGTTTTGATAACGCCATAAGCGTTCGGTAAGATCGTCAGTCGGATAAAGTGCACAAAGGGACCTGAGTGCCTCTTGCTCGCTTTTTAAATAGTCGCGTATGCCGTGCTCCACGTCAGCGGTGGTTGTTCCGTCCGCGGTCTTAAAGATGCCGATTTCTCGTGTGCCGCTATCGCTCGTGTCAAGCAGCAGCACGTGATCCTCGGTTTTTGTAATAAAATCAAAGGTCGTTTCTAAAAAATCCTCGTCAACGTGTGTGAGCTGCACGCCGTTTGGCAGGGCATTGCCGACGGCGAGCCCCAGATCCGCGCAGGCAGGCTCTGTCTTGGTTGCCTGACAGCTACTGAGGAGCAGCAAAAGCAAGCATAATACTAAAATATACTTTTTCATGTTTTCCTCGTGATTTCCTGCTCGTAATTTTTTAAATTTTCAAATATTGCCCCATATGCAGCGGCGCTCAGATGAATGCCGTCGGCACTGTAGCAGTATTCCTTTGCCAAAAATCCGTCACTATCCTTTAAAATGCGGTTAGCATCTACAAAAACCAGACCGCGTCTTTCGGCAACGGCGGCAATCGTTTCGTTGGCCTTATCAACCATCTCGTTGGTGATGGCCGCACTTTCTCGCCCAACGGGAAAGACCGATTGGAGGATCAGTGTGGTGCTTGGGCTTTTTTCCAAAATGGCGTCAAGCAGCTTTTCGTAATAAAAAGCAAGGCTATCTTGGTCGTTTCGGTAATAATAAACGCCGTAATCAATGCCAAGTGTGATCACAAGGCGCTGTGGCTTAATGCGTGCCGCCACCTCGGCAATGGTCATCTCCTCATCGCTTTCGGGATAGAGAATACGCTCGTAGGTAATGCGTGGCCCCAGGTTTAATAACGGCTTTTGGTCATCCAGACGCGCCCGGCAGGCCCCCTGTTTCCAAACGGTGCGCGTGTTGCCATGTGTGCGGTGGTAGAATCGCCAAGAAAGGTCAGAGTATCCAAAAAATCAACCGACTCCTGTTTTGGTGTGCGTGCTTCCTCTGCGACCGCTGCTACGGTACCGTTGGCGCAGGCTGTGCACGTAAAGGGGAGTAAGAGTGAAAAAATGCATAAAAAAATACGGCTGAAGTACATAAGAGAACCTCCGTTTGAACTTCAACCGTATTATGTGAATATTCATTTTTTATATACGCTGGTATATTCTGAGCTTTCGCGCGTCATGTGCTTGATACGGCGATGCATGAAGCCGACAGCGCCCATGATCAGCGCATAAACAAGCGTCAGTGCCAAAAACAAGATCAGCGCACCCGAGGCCGCGGCATCGGGATTTTTGTTTGGCAAAAACAAGAACAGCCAAACCCCGCCCATGGTAAGTGCATAGTGTACGAGCACGGCAAGAAAGCCCGAAAGCACAGCGCGATGCCATAACGTATTTGCCGTAGCAAAGCAAATGCAAAACGGTAACACCAGCATCAGGGCAACGGGATGCATGGCGCGCGTGATATCGTCACTGATCAGCCAGAACAAAAAGATCAGCAAAAAGGTCGTAACCGTATAATATATGCAAGAAAGGCGTAAAATATGCGCCACAACGCTTTCCTTTTTCTCGTTTTTTTGCTGTACGTTCTTTTTCTTTGCCATTTTTTGACCTCGCTTTGGAAATTCTTTTTTTATTTTATCACACCTTACAAAAAAACACAATACTTTTGTGAAAAAATCGCCCCTGCACGTGCGCTTTCATTGACAGAAAAGTAAAAAAGTAGTATAATATTTTATATAGCGATATACCGACGGAGGTCGAGCTTATATGAAAAAATTTTTGGCAGTTGACGGCAACAGCATTGTAAACCGCGCGTTTTACGGTGTGCGTCCCCTTTCTAATAAGGAGGGCTTTCCTACCAACGCCCTTTTTGGCATGGTTTCAATTTTAGAAAAGAATATTGAAGCGGTGAAGCCCGATTATTGTGCCATTGCATTTGATTTAAAGGCACCCACGTTCCGACATAAAATGTACGATGCCTATAAGGCGGGGCGCAGACCCACCCCCGAGGACTTGCTGCGCCAAATGCCCGTCGCAAAGGAGCTGGCGGCGGCGCTCGGCTTTACCTGCCTTGAAATGGAAGGATATGAGGCTGATGATATTTTAGGAACGGTCGCCACCTTTGCGCCTTCTGAGGAGTGCGAGGTCTTTGTGCTGACGGGTGACCGCGATGCCTTGCAGCTGATCAGTGACCGTGTGCACGTGCTGCTGGTCACGAATACCGAAACCGTAGATTTCAGCGCTGCGCACTTTTTTGAAAAGTATGGCGTTGATGCATCGCAGTTTATTGACGTGAAGGCCTTGATGGGCGATAGCTCCGATAATATCCCCGGTGTGCCCGGTATCGGCGAAAAAACGGCCTTGAAGCTGATTGCCGATTACGGCTCGCTTGACGGTGTTTACGAAGCGCTGCCAACGGCATCGCTCACTCCCTCTGTGCGCCGTAAGCTTGAAGAGGGGAAGGACAGCGCGTATCTTTCACAAAAGCTGGCTACCATCTACCGCGCGGTGCCCATCGATCGGATGCTGGATACGTATGCGTATCAGGGCTTTGCGCACGCAGCACTTTTAAAGCTTTTCACAAAGCTTGAATTTCACGCTTTCATCAAGCGTTTTGGGCTCGGTGAAGCGGCGCCCGCACCGTCGGCGGTACAAAACGATCTGCCTGTGCCTGTGCTCGGTGTGGCGGAAATGAAGGATTTTGGCAAGACGGTAGCCCTTGATGTGCTTGACGGTGCGGTGTTTGTATGTAACGGCACGGTGCTGGCACGCATAGAGGATAAGGCGATGCTTGAAGCAATGCTTGCCGACACCGAAACGGAATTTGTCTGCCACGATGCTAAAAGTGTGTACCATGCATTGACGGCGCTGGGTATTCGCTGGCGCGGCTGCCATTTTGATACGATGCTGGCGGCCTACGTATTAAACGCCGCCGAAAACGGATTTGATCTGCCGCGCTTGGCGCTGCAGTATCTCGGGGAGCAGGCGAGTGCTGCGCCGCAGCATTTGTTTACGATCCTCTCACTTAAGGCTGAGCTTGCCAAGCGCATTGCAGAGCAAAACGCCGAAAAACTGCTTTTTGAGATTGAAATGCCGCTCTGTCAGGTCCTTACCGACATGGAGCAGGTCGGCTTTGCCGTAGATGCCAAGGGACTTGCTGCTTATGGCGCACAGCTATCCGAGGTGGCAGAGCAGCTTGCCGCGCGTATTTATTTTGCAGCAGGCGAGGAGTTTAACATCAATTCACCGAAGCAGCTTGGAGAAGTGCTGTTTGAAAAATTGCAGCTGCCTCATGGCAAGAAAACCAAAACAGGGTATTCCACCAATGCTGAGGTGCTGGAAAAATTACGCCACGTTCATCCCATCATCGAGGACATTTTGGATTACCGCCAGGTGACCAAGCTGAACAGCACCTATGCCGAGGGACTGCTGAAGCAAATGGAAGGGGACGGACGCATCCACACGACCTTCAAGCAGACCGGAACCGCTACAGGCAGACTTTCTTCGGCTGAGCCGAACCTGCAAAACATTCCGATCCGCACCGAGCTTGGCCGTGAATTAAGGCGCTATTTTATCGCTAAAAACAACAATTATATTTTAATTGATGCAGACTACTCGCAAATCGAGTTGAGATTGCTGGCATCCATGGCAAATGATCAGGCGATGATCGAGGCCTTTAACAGCGGTGCGGATATTCATGCTTCAACCGCCGCTAAGGTCTTCCGTTTGCCCGAGGCTGCCGTCACGCCCGAGCTGCGTAAGCGCGCTAAGGCTGTGAATTTCGGTATTCTTTACGGTATGGGCGCGCATAGCCTTTCTGAGGATCTGCATATTTCTATGGCACAGGCGCGGGAATATATTGCAAGCTATTTTGCCGCTTATCCCGATATAGACGCATATTTGAAAAACGTGATAGCCGAGGCAAGAGAAGCGGGGTACGTGACAACGCTTCTTGGTCGCCGTCGCTATATTCCCGAGCTTTCGGCTACCAATAAAATGCTGCAGCATTTCGGCGAGCGCGTGGCAATGAACAGCCCGATCCAGGGCACCGCCGCCGATATTATTAAAATTGCGATGCTGCGCACCGATGCGCGCTTGAAGCGCGAGGGGATCGATGCGCGCCTGGTTTTGCAGGTGCATGACGAGCTGATCATAGAAGCGCACCGCGATGCGACAGAGAAGGCCGAGCAAATTCTCGTTGAGGAAATGGAGGGTGCCGTCAAGCTTGCTGTGGCACTTTCCGTCGGCGTTGCAAAGGGGGCTACCTGGTATGACAGCCATTAAAAGGAAAGCGGTGTTTTGCTTCACGTTTCCTCCTTGCCGGGTGAATATTCAACAGGCTCCTTCGGTACGGCGGCCTTTCAGTTCGTTGATTTTCTTGTCAAGGGCGGCTTCTCCTATTGGCAGGTCTTGCCGTTCTGCATTCCCGATGAGTGTAACTCACCCTATAAGTCCGAAGCATCCTTTGCGGGCAATCCTTATTTTATCGATCTGCCATTGCTGGCTGCCGAGGGTCTTTTGACAAGCGAGGAGCTGGCTGCCGCACGGCAAAATCAGCCCTTTCTTACCGAAAGTGCGCGTCTTGGTGCCGAGCGCGCTGCGCTTCTACGCCTTGCTGCCTCGCGCGCCGTTAACCGTGATGAAATTCTTGATTTTGTAAAAGCACACAAACAGGTTGAAAATGCCTGTCGTTTCCTTGCCTTAAAGCGTAAAAACGGTGGCTTGCCATGGCAGGAATTTACCGATTTTGAGGTAAACGAGGAGGATTATTTCTATTTTGCCTTTACCCAATTCCATTTCTGGCGTCAGTGGCAAGCGGTGAAATCCTATGCAAACGCCAAGGGGATCTCCGTGATCGGAGATATTCCGATCTACGTGGCAGCAGACAGCGCCGACGTATTTGGCAACAAGGCGCAGTTTTTACTTGATGAGAAGGGCAACCCCACCTCGGTTGCAGGTGTGCCGCCCGATTATTTTGCGGCTGACGGTCAGTTGTGGGGCAATCCCTTGTATGATTGGAAAAAAATGAAGGCAGACGGTTTTTCCTGGTGGCGTGAGCGACTGGCCTTTATGCTGGAGCTGTTTGACGGTGTGCGTATTGATCACTTCCGCGGCTTTGAGGCCTTTTGGAGCGTGCCTGCCAGCGCCACAACCGCAAAGGAGGGCAAGTGGGTCAAGGGCCCCGGCATGGCGCTGATCAAAGCGCTTCGTGAGGTCGCAGGGGATAAGCTGATCATTGCCGAGGATTTAGGAGATATTACCGAGGCGGTAAAGCGCTTGGTACAAAAAAGCGGCTTTCCGGGTATGCGCGTGTTTCAGTTTGCCTTTCTCGGTGATCCTGCCACGCCGCATCTGCCGCATACGTATGAAAATAACTGTGTGGCTTACACGGGTACACACGATAATAACACGCTGCTCGGCTACGTGTGGGAGCTTGACGGCGCTACGCGTGCCAAAATGCTCGAATACTGCGGTTATACCGATACAGACTGGGATAACGGCTACGATGCGATCCTGCGCACGATGATGCAGTCGCACGCAGGCGTGGTGATCTTTCCCGTGCAGGATCTGCTTGGGTTTGGTGCCGATACGCGTATGAATACTCCCGGCAGGTCGGACGGTAACTGGGAATACCGTATGACAAAGGAGCAGCTTTCCCGCCTTGATGCTGCAAAATACCGCCGTTTTAACGAGCTTTACGGCAGAATATGAGGAGAAAAAAATGGACGAAAAAAGATTTGAGCGCACCTATAAGCAGGGCGTGATGGACGTTGTGGAGATCTGGGTAGACCGTCAGACAGGTGTCAATTACATCTTTCGTCAAAGCGGATATGCGGGCGGCATCAGCCCCTTGCTTGACCGCGAGGGCAAGCCCGTGATCACACCTATTGTTAAATAAGAAAAGAGCCGATACAGATCTGTATCGGCTCTTTTCTTATACTTCGCTCAAATCGTTCATATTGAGCGTTACGGTTTTTTCGTGCGTATAATGGCGCCCTGCATTGGCGATCAGATAGCGGCTCGGCTCAAACGAGCGCGTGACCTTAATCGGCTTTTCGCGCCCCTCGACGAAGATCTCCTGCTCGGCGGCAAAGCGCCAATGCGGTGTATTCCACAATACGATCTCGGGTGCAGCGCACTCGTAAAAGGATATGCTTCCGCCTGCTAATCCGTGATGCGCAGCCTGTAAAACGTCACATTTCAATTCTTTACCGAACAACGCCGCCATTTTTGCGGTCTGCTCACGCCAGGCATCGGTCGGAAGCAGGGCGATCTTACCGCTATCAAAGTGAAGGCGCAGGCAAAGCGAGGTCTGGTTGATATTGCCAAAGGGCAGGGGCCAAAAATCCTCCCACGTGCAAAGCACCTCGGCGGTGCAGCCGGGCAGGATAAGGCGCTCGCCGCTATGCGGCGTCCAGCGTGCGGTATTTTTAAAATTAGTATCCAAGATCTCGGCCATCTGTGCCTGCCAACGCGGTGAGGAGCCCTTATCGGCGATCAGATCGCCTTGATAATCGGGAAAGTTATAGCCAAACAGGTCAAGCACGATCTCGTCGTGATAGCGCTTTAAAAATTCCTGGCAAAGATGAATATGGTCGTTGTGCGCGTGCGAGATCACCCAAGCGGCAATGCGCGGCTTTTCATGGCTTGGCGTGCGGCTTTTTAAAAAGAGAAACAGACGCTCTACCTCCTGGTCGCTCGCAATGCCGCCGTCAAGCATAAAAAAGCTGCCGTCTGCGAGCTGTACCGCGTGGCTGGCACCTTCAACCGTCAGTCCGATCTGCGTCAGGGTCGGTACCGTAAGGGCGGAGCCCTTTTTTTCTGCTTGTGACGGGAGATAGGTATAGCGCCCGACACAGATCCGCAGCTCGCGGCAGCTTTGGTAATAGCAAAGATGGATCGCAGTATCGGCTACGGTATACGTGGTGTAATAATTATCATTTATTCGACGCGAGGCAAATAAAGCAGCGCCGAAGCTCTTTAAAGCCTCAAGGCAGTTTTGAAATTGCTCATATGCAACGTTTTCATAATAAACCAAGTAAAGCGCGTGCTTTTCGTTTTGCAACTCGTCATCGGGCTCTTTTGGCTGTAAGGCGTTTTTGAGCATAGACAGGATATGCATTTTTCCACCCCCTTTTCTTCTATCATAAAACAAATATCTGCAATTTTATAGTATAATTTTGCTTATTTACATCAAAACGTATAAAATATTGCCCCACGCGCCGCAAAGGTGGCGCGTGGGGTGATTTTAGGTTGATTGCTGTGGGGATAGGAGCTTCAGCACCTCAAATATGCTTTTAATGGGAATGAGTTCAATGTCGGCCTTGATCTCGCGCTTTTCAAGATTGCGGCAGGGGACTACAGCACGCTTGAAGCCAAGGCGCGCCGCCTCCTTAACACGGTATTCAAGCCCCGATACGGCACGGCATTCACCCGCCAGCCCCAATTCACCGATGGCAATGAGATCGTCGGGCACAGCACGGTCTGTGAGTGAGGAGATCAGTGCCATCGCCACCGCCACGTCAGAGGCGGGCTCGTCAAGGCGCAGACCGCCGATGACGTTCAGATAAACGTCGTTTACCGAGAAGCGGAGCCCCAGGCGCTTTTCAAGCACGGCAAGGATCAGGCAAAGGCGATTGTAGTCAATGCCGTTTGAGGTGCGGCGAGGGGCAGGGAACGCCGTTGCGCTGACAAGCGCTTGGATCTCGGCGATCAACGGGCGCGTGCCCTCCATCGTGCAAACGGCACAGTTTCCGGAGGTGTTTTGCGGACGGCCCGACAGTAGCATTTCGGAGGGATTTTGTACCTCGGCCAGTCCTTCGTCGGTCATTTCAAATACGCCGATCTCATTGGTTGAGCCGTAGCGGTTTTTGATCGCGCGGATGATACGGTAGGTCTGTTGGCGCTCGCCCTCAAAATAAAGCACGGCGTCAACCATGTGCTCTAAGAGCTTAGGGCCCGCAATGCTGCCCTCCTTATTGACGTGACCCACCAGAATCACCGAGATATTGTCGGCCTTGGCCTTATTGATCAGCGCCAGTGCGCTTTCGCGCACCTGCGTGACCGCCCCTGCGGTGGAGGCAATATTTTCACTGTATATGGTTTGGATCGAGTCAACGATCGCCACGTCGGGCTTGACGCGGTCAATTTCCTTTAAGATTTTTTCAATGTTGGTTTCGGTTAAGATGGAAAGATTTTCGCCCCGCACACCAAGACGCTCGGCGCGCAGCTTCAGCTGTCCGCTTGATTCCTCTCCCGAAATATAAAGCACGCGACGGTGCGCGCCCAAAATATCGGAGATCTGCATCAAAAGCGTTGATTTACCGATGCCGGGTTCACCCGAAAGCAACACCACGGACCCGAGCACCAGGCCGCCGCCCAGTACGCGATCAAGCTCGCAAAGACCGGTGGCTGTGCGGATATAGGAGGGCATTTCAAGCTCCTGATAGGGCGTTGCCTGCTGCTCACCCGTGCGCGCGGTCAGCGCGTGACGCGCGGCTGCCGCCGAGGGCTCCTTGGCCTCAAGTGCGATCACGTCCTCCACAAAGCTGTTCCACGCACCGCAGGCAGGGCATTTTCCAAGCCATTTGGGGGATCTGTGATTGCATTCCGAGCAAATGTAAACGGTTTTTAAGCCTTTCATAACACGTCCGTTCCGTCATCTGTGATGACACTATACTATATCTTTAGTATATCATAATTTATGGCATCGTGCAAGTGCCGCGTTATATTTTTTTAAACCTCATCAAAGCCCCCGCCAGCACCAGTGCCAGCCTTTTTTGCGCCTGCTCGCTTTCAAGCGTGGCGCATTCCAAAGGATTTGAAAGAAAGCCGCATTCGATCAAAACGGCAGGGCAGTCAAGATGGCGTAAAATATAAATGCTGCCCGTTGCCGCCTTTGTCTTGCGATGATTGTCGTTTTGCAGCTGCTCACGCACGTCGTTTTGCAGCATATCGGCAAGCACCTTGGAGCTTTGGTGGTTTTGCGAGTACCATACCTGTAAGCCGTGGTATTTCTCCTCGGGAAAGGCGTTCATGTGAATGCTGACAAAAATCGCATTTTCATATTTTTTGGCAAGCGCTACACGGTTTTCAAGATCCGATTGCTTCACGTGCCCCTTCTTGGCATCGGGAGAGGCCAGGGAAATATCGGCTGTGCGCGTTTCGATCACGGTGGCACCAAGCAAGCGGCAAAAGCTTGCAAGGTGTGCGGCGATCGCCAGATTCAGATCCTTTTCAAGCACGCCGCTTTTGCCCGTCGTCCCACCGTCAATGCCGCCGTGACCCGCATCAATGATAATCACAACGTCGCTTGGATCTGCGATCGTTACGGTCGGTGCCGTGGCGGTAAAGAATCGGGCAAGGGAGGGTGCCAGCAGGGAAAAGCATAAAAACAGTGCCAAAAACAAGCTCCATAATTTTTTAAAAGACATAAACTCACCTCAATTAAATATAGGTGTATGCCGCAAAGATTATGCCAACGAAAAAAGCACCCACGCTATGCGTGTTATCCTTAACGGAGAACACGCAGCGATATAAATCCCTTGCGGGATTGCGATATTCCCTTGCGGGAGCGATATAAGGTTACGCCTTGCGATATGCCCTCTTGGGCGTGAGGGGATTTATATCATATCGCATTGGAGCGAAGCGACAATATATCGCACGAGCAAAGCGAGTATATCGCGTTTGCATAGCAAACATATCGCCAAGCAGAAAAAAGAGATAACATTTCGGCTACGAACCGATTTGTTATCTCTTTCTGTCGTTATAAGGGTTTGGGCTTAGCCTATAATGCATTTGACCCGTCAATGCGATGCTCGCACTTAGCAGTATTTTTCAATTTCTCCGCTAAGAACATCACCCATAAGGCGCGGGTGCTTTTCATGCTTTAAAGAGATTCCAGATAATTTACCACGTCACCGACGGTAATAAATTCGTTGGCGTCGTCCTCGGGGATTTCAATGTTAAATTGCTCCTCACATCTGAGGATCAGGTCTGCCAGATCAATCGAATTGATGCCAAGATCGCGGGAAAGCTCAGCATCAAGCGTGATCTCGCTTTCGTCGATCTGCAATTCCTCAACGAGAAGTTGCTTTACTTTATCAAACATAAACAGTCCTCCAAAAGTTGATATAACTATTATATAGATGAAAATGTAATTTGTCAAGGTTTTTTTGCCAAATTCGCATCATATATGCCTACTTTTGTCAAAAAACATTGACATTTTCGGTAAAAAAACGTATAATGTCGGAGAAGTTTTACACAAAATAAGGGGGGATTTCATGGCTTTACTCAAGAAACGGCCGTTGGCGATGGCCTGTATATGCTTGATCATAAGTACGGCTTGTGCCTTTTTTCTCCCCGTGTTTTGGTGCGGTATAGCGGCCGTTGCGGCGAGCGTCGCATTTCTTATTGTGCTGACCGTCATGCTTAGCCGCGGTTACCGTTATTCCTTACTGTGTGTGCTGCTGGTGTGCCTATTGGTGGCTTTGGGGTTATTGCGCACGGGTTTTTATCGCCGCGGAACGCCAAGGCTTGAGGAACGTATCGGCCAAAGCGTGCAGGCCGTGCTGACGGTCGAAGAGGTCAGATACAGCAATGCCTATACCTCTGAGCTGCTGGTGCGTGTCGATACGCTGGGTGATGAGCATGCGGGATTTTTGGCAATTCTTGCCTTGGATTACGCCACACCGTTTTATAGCGGCGATATACTGGAGGGTGAATTTATATGCCAGACGCTTGCGTATGATAGCTATTATCCTACCCAGCAATATCATTATATGGCTGAGGGGTGCCGCATTATGTTGCTGGGCAGCAGTGATACGCCGCCGATTTTGCAAGATCGCATTTCAAACTCTCTTAACACTACGCTGCTTGATTTGCGTCACTATCTTTCTTTGAAGCTTACAAACGCCGTTTCAGGAGACGCAGGCCGTTTGCTGAGTGCTATGCTGCTTGGCACGCGCGATATGCTTCCCGATACGCTGACGCGTGATTTTGGCCGTGCGGGTGTCGCGCACTTATTGGCTTTGAGCGGTCTGCACGTGGGGATCCTTGCGCTGATTTTTGACCGCTTGCTGTGTCTGTTTGCCATAGGCAAGCGATGGCGCGCATTGGCAACTATGCTGTTTTTAGGGTTTTATTTTGCCATGACAGGCGGCGCACTTTCTACGTTGCGTGCGGTCATCATGTTTGGTGTGGTCTATCTGGCCTTTTTCTGTAAAACAAGAGCCGACGCGCTGACGTCACTGTTCTTGGCCGCGAGCGGCATTGTTCTGATACACCCCTTTGCCGTTTTCAGCGTTTCCTTTCAGATGACGGTTCTGGCGACACTCGGCATTTTGGCATATAGCGCCCTTGGGGCAGCTCTTTTACGGCGTCTGCGTGAGAGGCGAGGGCTGAAGGGGATTTTATATAAGTGTCTTGGTGCGCTTATGCTTTCCTTGGTGATCAGTCTTTCTGCGGGCTTTGCCGTGTTGCCCGTGCAGTGGTATGCTTTCGGTACGTTGGCGGCCATGACTCCGATCTCCAATTTGATCATTTTACCCTTGGCAACGCCATTTTTGTTATTGGGTCTGGCGACTTTGTTCTTATTCCCGAGTGGGCTTTTTGGCGTTTTGGCAGGTTATCTTGGCGAACTGATGCTACATTTTATCGAGTGGCTGGCTTCGTTTCGTGCGGTGTTTTCCTTGCAATATGCATTCGTGCCCTATCTCTTGTGGCCGCTTCTGATCGCGGCAGCAGTTCTGCTTTTGCTTGATCTGAAAAAGCGGCGCTGGTGCGCAGGACTGCCGATCTTAGCCTTTGTGCTGTGCTTTGCCGTTGGTGTTTGTATCGTACATAGGCACCAGGCAGGGCAGATAGAGGTCGCCTACCGTGTATCGGGCAAGCAAGAGGGGATCGTATGCACGTCGGCGGGGCGATCGTTGCTGATCGACGTGTCGGGCGGTAGCTATGCACAGTTAAACGAGGATTGGAGTCTGGCGTGCGACGGCTATGCAACACAAATCGACGTCTTATGCCTCACACACTATCATACGGCACACGCGGCAGGCTTCTCGAAGCTTGCTTCCCGTGTTACCGTACGGCAGCTTTGGGTGCCCACACCCACTACGGTGCAAGAGGCACAGACCCTGCAAGCACTTTTTGAGAACGCCACAGCCTGCGGTACTGCCGTGGTGCTATATGAGTACGGTACGCCTCTTACGGTATTTCGGGTGCCGCGCTAACGATAACTGAGCCTGTCTTTGAAGCGCGCTCCACCGAGCCCGCTTTTGCCATCACGCTTTCGGGCGCCGAGCAAACGCTATATTACGAAACCGCCGCTTATGCCGAGTATGCGCGCATCGGTCGGCCCCGCGTGCAGCGCAGGAGGCCGCACTTTATATCGTGGGTGCCCACGGCCCCGTACCCCGTGAGGATATCCCATCGGCCGTTGAGGGGGCATGCACCGTGATTTTGCCGAGTCAGGCCGCCGTGACGCGCTTTTTGCCAAAACAAGCACACGAATACGTGGTCTATCCCAAAACTTACGTCACGGTATTACAATAAACTGTCAAATGCGACACGCCTTTCATAGGATAATAAGGAAGAGCAGTATTGCTCTTGAAACCTTTAAAGGAGGAACCAATTTCCTATGGGAGATAACAGATTTTCCTGTACGGGTGCAGGTGCGCAGAACGAGCGCTTCGGCATTGAAGCCTCGCGCATTCTGGACGCGTGTCGCGATAGAGATTGCTTTGAAGACGTACGCGTCTTTTTGACGGCAGGCGGCGCTGAATTGGTAGCACGCACGGGAAATATCCGTGTGAAATCTGCCAAGATCGTGGCATCAAATATCTCGGTTGACCCCATTCAGTTCAACTGCGGCTTTTATACCGTGCTTGCAAGATTTTACGTGCTTTGCAGGTTTGAGGTCTGCGTGCCGATCGGTCAGTCGCAGGAGGTAGAGGGCATTGCCGTGCTTGAAAAGCGCGTGGTGCTGTTCGGGGGCGAGAGTAACGTCAGCGTCTTCCGCAGCAAGGCTTGCGACAGCTTCTGCGCGTCGCCCGAGCCTGTTTCCTGTGCGCAAAACGGCCCTGAGGCCGTCATTGAGGTGGTAGAGCCTGTGGTGCTTGGTGCGCGCTTTGTAGAGCCTGCCGAGTGCCATTGCTGCTGTTGTGGGTGCGATATTCCCAGTGCTGTCAGCGACCGCCTTTGCGGCACCGTATGTGACGACGACAGCGACGAAAATAACGGCCGCTATCTTGCCGTTTCGCTGGGGCTTTTCTCGGTGATCCGTCTGGTACGCGACGGGCAGCTGTTGGTTGAGGCAAGCGAATTTTGCTTGCCCGACAAGGAATGCACTGCCGTGACCGATGAAAATCCCTGCTGCACCTTCCGCAATATGCCGTTCCCGACGGCAGCCTTTTGCCCCAACAACGTGGCACCTACCGCGGGTGAGGGGAGAGGTCGCAGCCGCTGCTGTGGCAATTCCTAAATAAAATAAGGGCGCCGTATGCGTAGTGCCCTTAAGGACACTACGCGTCGATATAGATCCGCTTGCGCGGATCTTCGATATACGCTGACGCGTTCGATATGTGCTGACGCACTCGATATGCTCACTGCGTGAGCGCGGATCTATATCATATCGTGCTTGAGCGTAGCGAAAGCATATCGAATTTGCCGCAAGGCAAATATATCGAGCCGAGCGAAGCGACGGCATATCGACAAAATCAAAATAGCTTCTGTGGACACAGAAGCAGCGCTTCGTATGCCTTAATTAAAGACTACAAAACGAGTGACAAAAGTAACGCAAAGGCACTCATGGCAAGTGATTTCCATAAGTGCTTTTTGCTACCTTTCGAGAAGTGCTCCTCCCCTCGTGTCATCCTGAGCGGAGGAAGGCGTATACGCCGCCCGCAGTCGAACCCGTAGGGCGATGCGCAGCATCGGGATCTACGAGGGGAAAGGATGATATTCCCGCCCGAGATCCTGCTCGGCTTTGCCTCGCACTGCTTCGCAGTTCGGCTTCGCTCAGGATGACACGGGCGGGATTTCGCTTTGCAGGAGAATATGTCTTTAATGAAGTCGGTGGTTGCAAAGAAAAAAGGACGGGGAGTTTTTACAACTCCCCGTCCTTTTCCTTATTCGGTTTCCGCCTCGCCGTCCTTGCGGAGCTTGCGCCACTTAAAGGGCGAGCACGCATAACGCGCACGGAATTGATTGTGGAAAAAGCTCGTGTTTTCGTAACCGACGGCAATGATGATATCGCCCACGGGCAGGTCGGTGGTCTCCAGCAGTCTTAAGGCCTCGTTAAATCGCTCCTCCTGCAGCAAACGGCTGAAGGTCGTGCCGCACAGCTCGCGCACACGCTTAGAAAGGTAGGGAACACTCAGCCCCAGCTTATCGGCCAGCTCCGTCAGAGTCGCGGTGCGGAAATTAGAGCGCAAATATTCCTCAATACGTGCTTGCAGCAGCTCGGCATCGGAGCGATGACGCGCGGCGGCGATCATACAGTCGGGCATTTCGGCAAAATGGCGCAGGATCAGCGCTACGGTGCTTTTTAAAATATCGGGGCTTAAAATATCGTTGCCGACCATGGCATAGCAAAGGTTTTCAAACAAATTTTCAAGGGGTGGCACGCCTTCGGTAGAAAAGAGCATATACTCAGGCTCGCCGTTTGAGCGGATATTTTCCGCAATAAAGGAGGAAAGCGGCGAGGAGGGAGGCAGGACGGGCGCAAAGGAGTGGAAGCAGTCGGTGGCTAACAGAACGTTGACGGCAATATCGTCAACGCCCGTTTTGCGCACGTTATGCTGTGTGTGACGGTTTAACAGCAGCACGTCACCCGCGTGCATCTTTACCTCGCGGTGCTTGATCACGTGCGTGACCTCACCGGCGCATACGTAGGTCATTTCCACGTAGTTGTGACCGTGCGTAGGGAAGTCGGTAAAGCGCGTATGACGCCTGAGGGCGATCTGTTCACCCTCTTGCATGAGGCGATGATGATTGATGATAAATTCCTTGGTAAAGGCTGAGTAAAGCTTTTTGTTGATCTTTTGCTCGCCCTCTAAAATGCGCTTTTCCTCATCACTGATATAGGAAAGTCGATTGAGAATTTCGGATTTCATCATAAGTCTCCTTGCCAAAAAGTCTTATTATTTGTAGTATAGCACAAAAAAAGCGGCATTTCAAGTGCTTTTTGTTAAAAAAGGTCTTTTTTTGACAAACATACTGGCGTAATAAAAGACATTGCACCATCGCTCATAAAGGTGCGCGCACCGTGGGTAATGCCGATCTTAATATGAAAATAACGCATAATCCATCAAAATAACCGACCTTTTTCTTCGGCGCGTTTTTTGATAAACTATACTTGATAAAAACAGGAGGTGACTTTTATGAGCTATATGGAAGCCAAGCAAAAATACGCAGCCCTTGGCATTGATACCGATGCGGCGATCGCCAAGCTGAAAACGGTGCCCGTAGCCTTGCATTGCTGGCAGGGTGATGACGTTGGTGGCTTTGATCAAAAGGATAAGGCGCTTTCGGGCGGTATTCAGACCACGGGTAACTATCCCGGCAAGGCGACCACACCCGCTGAATTGATGCAGGATATTGATAAGGTGATCGAGCTGGTGCCCGGCACCGTGAAGCTCAATCTGCATGCTTCTTACGCTATTTTTGACGAGGAAAACGGCGGCTGGGTCGACCGTGACAGGCTGGAGCCCAAGCACTTTAAAAAATGGGTTGATTTTTGCCGCGCACGCGGCATCGGGTGTGACTTTAACCCCACGTTCTTCGGTCACCCCATGTGCGATCCCTTAACGCTTTCCTCCCCGAATGAGGAAACGCGCCGCTTCTGGGTGGAGCACGGTAAGGCATCGGTGCGCATCTCGCAATATCTTGCCGATGAGCTCGGCTACCCTTGCGTGATGAATATCTGGGCGGGTGACGGCTATAAGGATATCCCTGCAGACCGTTTAGGCCCGCGTCAGCGCTATAAGCAGTCCTTTGATGAGATCCTCTCCGAGCCCTTTGATAAAACGAAGGTGTTTCCGTGTGCGGAAAGCAAGGTCTTCGGTATTGGCGTTGAAAGCTATACCGTCGGATCGGCGGAATGGTGCCTGAAATATGCAGCAGGGCGCGACGATTGCATTACCCTGATGGATAACGGTCATTATCACCCCACCGAGGTCGTCAGTGACAAGATCTCCGCCGTGCTTACTTACGATGAGCGTATGGCATTGCACGTAACGCGCGGTGTGCGCTGGGACTCTGACCACGTGGTGCTGTTTGATGATGAGACCAAGGAGATCTGCAAGGAGATCGTGCGTTGTAACGCCCTCGATCGCGTGTTTATCGCCCTTGACTATTTTGATGCCTCCATCAACCGCATCGGTGCGTGGGTAACCGGCTTCAGAAACCTGCAAAAGGCACTGCTGTTTGCCTTGCTGCAGCCCAATGATCGGATGACCGAGATGCAGAACAAGGGTGATTTCGGCGCGCTGATGGCGCTTGCCGAGGAGCTGAAGACCTATCCCTTCGGCGAGGTCTTTGAGGAATACTGTCGCGTGTGCGGCAAGCCCGTTGACGGCGAGTGGTATCCTCTGATCGTTGATTATGAAAAAGAAATTTTAAGCAAGAGAGGCAACTGATATGAGCATTTTTGACGTAAAAATTATCAAGGATTATATGCGCACCTGCAACGACGGTTGGGAGCAGGGCTGGCACGAGCGCAATGGCGGCAATCTGACCTACCGTCTTACCGCCGATGAGGTCGCGGCCTGCCGTCCTTACTTTAACGAGCCGCGTGAGTGGGTCAATATGGGCGTTGAGGCGGCACATCTTGGCGGCGAATATTTCCTCACCACGGGCAGCGGTAAGTTTTTCCGCAACGTTTTGCTTGACCCCACGCACTCGATCGGTATCGTGGAGATCAATGCCGCAGGCAACGCTTGGCGCGTGGTATGGGGGCTTGAGGGCGGTGCCCGTCCTACCAGTGAGTTCCCGAGCCACTTCATGAATCACGCTGTGCGCGTGAAGGCAACCAATGGCGCCTGCCGTGTCATTTACCACGCTCACCCTGCCAATATCATTGCCATGACCTATACCACGCCCCTCACGGCAAAGGCCTTCAGCCGTGCGCTTTGGCAGTCGGCAACCGAATGCCCTGTGGTATTCCCGGGCGGTGTCGGTGTGGTACCGTGGATGGTGCCGGGCGGTGCCGAGATCGCGCTTGCCACCTCCCACGTGATGAAGGAGTTTGAGGCAGCTGTTTGGGCGCATCACGGGCTGTTTTGCTCGGGCCCCGATCTTGATATCACCTTCGGCCTGATGCATACCATTGAAAAGGCCGCAGAAATTTATAATCTCGTCATGAGTAGCGGCGGCGGTAAGGTAATGCAGACCATCAGCGATGAAAATCTGCTGGCGATCGCCAAGGACTTCGGTGTGCAGCTGCGCGAGGAGTTTCTGGAGCTTTCATACATAAATTGATAAAGGAGCGACCGCAGGCGGTCGCTCCTTTTACATAAAAAAGAACAAAAAAGAGGGTGGAGCGTGTCCACCCTCTTTTTTATCAGAACATTTGCACGTAAGCCTCGCGCTCAGCGCCAACGGATACGTACTTGATCTTGCAATCAACCAGCTCCTCAAGCTTCTTCACGTAAGCCACAAGCTCCTTGGGCATATCCTCGATCGTGCGGCAGCCGCTGATATCGCAGTTCCAGCCGTCAACGTACTCGTAGATGGGCTTAGCGATATTGAGAGCCTGGCCGGTGGGGAACTCGGTCACGCGCTCGCCGTTTACCTCGTAGGCAACGCAGATCGGGATCTTTTTCATATAGGAAAGAATATCGGTCTTTGTGAGGGCAATGTAATCAGCACCCTGCACGCGGCAGCCGTAACGGGAGGCAACCACGTCAAAGGGACCTACACGACGGGGGCGACCGGTAGCGGCACCGTACTCACCGCCCGCACGGCGAAGCTCCTCAGCCTCCTCACCAAACCACTCACAGGTGAAGGGGCCTTCACCCACGCACGTGGAGTAAGCCTTCATGACGCCGTAAACCTCGTCAAGCTTCACACCGGGAATGCCCGAGCCAATGGGCGCGTAAGCGGCAATGGTGGAAGAGGAGGAGGTGTAGGGATAAATGCCGAAGTCAATGTCACGAAGCGCGCCAAGCTGTGCCTCAAACATAATGCGCTTGCCGGCCTGTACAGCCTCGGTAAGGTAAACGCCCGTATCAACCACGTAGTCACGGAAGATCTCGGCGTATTTCTTCAACCAAGCAAAAAGCTCATCGTAAACAAGGGGCTCAGCACCGTACATGCCCTCAACCATCAAGGACTTGTACGCAACAATGCCACGCAGACGCTTCGCAAGGTAATCAAGGTCAAGCAGATCGCCCATACGAATGCATTTTTTGAGATATTTATCACCGTAAACGGGACCGATGCCACGACGGGTAGAGCCGTATTTTTCGCCGGCCAGACGCTCCTCCTCCAGGCAGTCAAGCTGCACGTGGTAGGGCAGAGTGAGGATCGCGCGGTCGCTGATCTTCAGATTTTTGGGCGAGATATCAATACCGCCGTCGCGCAGTGCCTGTGCCTCTTTTTCAAGGTGTGCAAGGTCAATGGCCATACCGTTGCCCATTACACAAACGACCTCGGGGCGCAGAATGCCGGAGGGCAGAAGATTGAGGATAAACTTGCCGCGCTCGTTGATCACGGTGTGGCCTGCGTTGTTGCCACCCTGATAACGAACGACGATGTCCTGCTGCTCGGAGAGAAGGTCGACCATACGGCCCTTGCCTTCGTCACCCCAGTTAATACCAACAATAGATGTAAGCATAGATGCTACCTCCCTAATTTTTTACCAAACCTTATTATAACAAATTATTTTTGATTTTTCAACCTTAAAAGCAAAAATAGTATGAAAAAATATATTTTTTTATTAGCTGTTCTGTCGCAGCACCTCAAAGGCTAGGACCGTGGCCGCGGAAGCTGCGGAAAGCGATCCGCGAAAGGCCCTGCCGTAATCGATGCGCACAACGGTATCGGCCTTGACGAGGAGGGAGGCGGAAATGCCTCGTTTTTCGCCCCCAACGACCAAAAGCAAAGGCTTTTTGAGATCGGCAACCGTATGCGATACGGCGTCGCGAATACCTGCGCACGCCACGCGGTAGCCAAGCGCCCGTGCCTCATCAATGGCCGCGTGGATATCGCCGCTGTAAAGCGGTAAGGCCTCAGAGGCACCCGCCGAAGCACGTGCCACCACGCCTGCGGCGCTCATCCAGTTGCGCTCTCCCAGCAAAATGCCGTCACACCCCGCCGCGTAAAGTGAGCGCAGGGCATAGCCGAAGTTGTAAGGGTCCTCGATCCCCTCAAGCAGGCAAAGAAAGCCGTCCTTGGGGAGCGTATCGACGGTTGGCGGCAAGAGTGTGCGCGTACCGCAAAGGGCAATGATGCCACCGTGTGTGTTGCCAACGCAAAGGCTATGGATCTCTTCGGCGGTGGTGGCGGTGAGGGGAATACCCAGCGCCGCGGCCTTTGCCGCAAGGAAGCCTAGCTCGCGCGCCTTTTTTTCCTTTTTCTCGGCATCATATTTGATTTCAAAAAGGGGTCTGTCGTTCACGCCCGCCTCACGTGCGGCCAAGAGTGCTGAAATAGAGGTCATGCCCTCCAGCACGTAGGACTCGCAAAAGCGTTTTTCTTCCTTTATCATAAAGCGCTCCTTTTGTTCTCATTGGGCAAAATTGTGCATAAGTTAAGTATAGCAGAAGTCGCGCAAAATTACAAGGGAAAGAGATAGATTATGATACATTTTGTCATTTCAGATGGGCGCCGTGCCGAGGTGATCGGTCTATATATGATAGAGCACGGTGCCACGGTCCGTGCCGCCTCGGCACATTTCGGCATCAGTAAAAGTACGGTACATAAGGACGTCACCACCGATCTGCGCCACCAAAACCCCGCGCTTTTTACGGCTGTGGCAGAGCTGCTTGAAAAAAACAAAAGCGAGCGCCACCTGCGCGGCGGCGAAGCCACACGGCAAAAATACAGCAGGGCAGAAAAGCAGAAAGATTTTTTAAAAATATAAGAAAAGGTGCGGCTTACCGACGTAAGCCGCACATTTTTATTTATTCAACGCTTTCAATGATCCTCAAGGCATTTTCAAGCCCGATCTCGGAGGGGCAGAATAATTCAAACACGTAGGTATCGGTGACCCATATTGCGGTGAGTAAGCCGTTTTTATCGTTCATGTAAACGAGCGTTTGATTGACGTATACGGTGAAAAAAGAGGAGTTTTCAGTGTCTAAGCCAATTTTATTGTTAGAAGTTTGTTGGTAAAATCTTATTTGATCATCATCATTTTCCCAAAGGTAGTAGTTGGAAATAGTATTTTTGTTGTTTTCTTTTTCTATGTAGTTTTCAGGTAACCAGGATGGCTTGTAATATGTGGAGATCGTATTTGATGTGTAATTGCTTTGAGGATTGCTTATCTCAAAATTGCTGTGCGTGCCAAACGTTTTGATGATAAATTCATAAACAGCCTCGCGTACGCCGCTGATGCTGAGTGAAAGTGCAAATAATAACATCAACGCCACCACTACCGTGATAAAACGGCGCTTGGCAGTTTTGACAAAGCGCCACGTAAAACGGCGCTGCGCACGCGCCAGTCTTTCAATCTTTTTCGTGAGCTGTGGGGAGGTGATCGGCGGGCAGGAGGGCAGGGCCTCAAAAACAGCGATCTCCGCCATAGCTACACTTTGCAGCGCTTGCTTAACGTAAGAATTGGTGATGCGTTTCATAATTTGAGCACCTCATCAAATTTTTTTCGTATCAGCTGCTGACCGCGTCTTAACTGGGTACGCACCGTATGGACTGAACGCCCAAGTGCTGTGGCGATCTCTTGTGGGCTAAGCTCTAAAACAATAAAGAAGGTCAACGGATCTACGTATTGTGAGGGCAAGGTATTTATGAAAGCGATAAGCTGGTCGTAAATATTTTCAGCAGCAACCTCTTGCGCTATGTTTTGGCCGTCATCGCGGAGGTCGTCAGTCGGTGCTATGTGTGCGTGTCGGTTGTTTTCGCGCAGAATTTCAACAGCGGCGCATTTGATCACCTTTGTTACGTAAATTCTAACTTCGTTACTATATGGATCTTGTAACTTTTTTATGTTGCGCGCAACAGCCAGCATCGCGTCTTGTACCGCGTCCTCTTGGTCCTGCGGCGAGGTTAGATATTTGCAAGCGATTTTTGACATCAAGGGTAGATACGCTTCGTATATCTTGATAAAAGTATCGCTTTCTTCTGCTGACATCGGTACAACCGATAATAAAATGCTAACATTGCGTCCTCACTTTTAAATAGTATCCTTATTGTAACATATTTGCGCAATATGTAAACAAAGCGATAAATTATTATGTTAAAACACCGATTTTTGGTTATTTTAAAAATTTTTGTAAAATTTTCAAAAAATGAATAATTTTGCCACTTTTTCCGTTTATATATATAAAAGGCAAAAAAGGAGGTAACAAAATGAAAAAAATAATAGCCTTTTTAATGTGTTTGATAGTGTTGATTACAGTTCTATCAGTTGGAGTTGTAGCCACGGATGATGTAGCACCATGTGCTAACAATGTTGCTTTGTGGGATATTGACTTCAGTATTTCTGAGTATGGCCACGCGTCATATACCGTTAAATATATAGGTTATAGCGGTATTACCACGGGCGGTTCAATTACTATTCAAATGCAAAAAAAGTTTTTAGGGCTTTTTTGGCGCGACGTTGAGGGAAAATACTGGGAATTGAGTAGCAATCAGGTAAATTATAGCTACCAAAACGTCGTGCAGCTCTCCGATACGGGTAAATACCGCATCGTGGTAAACTTCACAATTTACGGCACCGGTGGTGCTGCAGATCAGTTTGAAAAGACGGCTGAGGCCGAATGGTAAAAATAATTGAAAGAGGTGCAGGCCAATGGGTTATCCATATTCGGTTGACTATTTTTTAAAAAGATGGTATAATAAAGAAGCAGAGTAAACAATGTAATGTCGCTTTGCTTCTTTGATAAAAATTTGACGGGTTAAAGTCTTGTTTTGTTAAAGGAGAGTTTAATGATGAAAAAAACAGTAAAACGTTTCTCATTTAAAAGTGTTACTTTTTTCTTGGCGATCATTATTGCAGTGCTTTCCTTACCTCTTAGCGTATTTGCAGCAGGGATAGCGTCCTCGGCGGAGCCGACCGACGCCGAGCAGGAGCTGCCCGAGGCTTTTGAGATTGTAGAGCTAAGAGAAGAAAGCGTCAAGCATTACCGTTTGCTGGACGGCACATACGTGGCCGCCCAATATGATGTTGCCGTGCACGAAAAGGACGAGAACGGTGTATGGCAGGATATTGATAATTCGCTGAGCGAAACGCTGCTCGGTTATCAGACCAATAACGAGCGCGTTAAATTTGCCAAAAAATCAACCGCCTCAAAGCTTATCAAGATCAAAGACGGCGAGTATCAGATCTCATACAGTCTGATCGATGCCGAAAAGAGCGAGGCTGTGGTGCAAACGACCTCGCCCGAGGAAGAAGCTTCGGTTACCAAATTTGAGGAGCTTTCGGAGCTTTCTCGCTTGGTATCCACGGTTACCTATCAAAACGTATTTGAAAACACCGATATAGAATACGTGCTCAAGGGCAACGCGATCAAGGAAAATATTATCGTCAAAGCGGCGGGTACCGACTCGTATAGCTATAGCTTTGAGATCAAGCTGAAAAACTTAGAGGCCGCCCTGCAGGGCGATGGCTCCATCGCTTTTACCGATAGCGAAACGGGAAAAAACGTTTATAGCGTGCCGGCCCCCTATATGTACGATGCAAACGGTATCGTATCGCACGCAGTATCTTATACGCTTACCCAAAAGGGCAACAAATATATCTTAACCGTCACCGCCGATGCCGCTTGGCTGAACGCCGAGGGGCGCGCCCTGCCCGTTGTGATCGACCCCACGCTGACCTACGGGCCACACAATAACGGCTTGGAGTCTACTTATATTGATAGCGCAAATCCCAACACCAACTATGTCAATACCGATCCCTTACAGGTTGGCAAAACGGCAAGCGGCGTTTCCTATGCGCTGATGCGCGTGCCGCAGCTGCCGACCCTGCCCGCCAACGCCGTGCTGAGTGAAGCTAAGCTGTATTTTTCCGCTTTGTATACCTCGCAAACGGGTGCCAACGGAAAATTAACGGTTGCCAAAATAAGCACGTCGCAATTGGGTAGCTCTTGGCAGGCCAATACCGTTACTTATGCCGACTGTGCAAGCGGCGCTGTGTATTTGGATAGCATGAGCTTGGATTTTTGGGAATTTACGTCAAATACCGAGCACAACGGCGGCACTTCTCAAGCGATAGCCTGCTATATGGATCTGACCGTGCTTGCAGGGCAGTGGTATGACGGTACGACACCCAATCACGGTGTATGGCTCTCCTTGGCAAATGCAAGCGTCGGTGACACGGTGGCCATTACCAATACCAATACCTCTACAAAACCGTATTTTACGCTTACCTATCGCGATACCAAGGGTGTGGAGGATTATTATACCTACGCTTCTTTTCCCACCGACGGAGCAGGCACGGGTTACGTGAATGCCTTTGGCGGCAATCTGGTGTTTGCTCATAACAGTATTTCCACCACCGACGAGCTTTTACCCTATACCTTGGGGCTTGTTTATAACAGCGCACTGGCAGGGAAATATTATACTGCAGAAAATGCCAAGACCGCATTGACCTCCGCAACCACGGGCAAGGGCTTCAAGCTTTCCTTTGACGAAACAGTGATAAAGGAAGTGATCGCTGGCACTCCGTATATAATATTGGCTGACGCAGACGGCACCGAGCATTATTTTTACAATGGCTCAAATGCCGCTACGATGGACGATGAGATATATATGGAATATTTTGATAATTATTATCGTATACGAAATGATTACGTGAAGCACACCTTGCAAACCGACATTGGTTTGAAGGTCACGTTCCGAGAAGTCATAGAGGAGCTGGTTCTCAGCGCAAATGAGGACTTGTCCGAGGACTTTACGCTTTATATTCTGCGCGGCTATGAGGTAGAGGACGACACCGGCAATTTCAAGCAATTTTCGCTTGACGGCAGATTAACGAGCATCACCGATGCCAACGGCAACGCGCGTTATTTCAATTGGCACGATGAGGGCTATTTACAAAGCATTTCACTAACGCCCTACGGTGTGTCTGCCATCACGCAAATGACCTTCACCTACACGCCTGCGGGCAAGCTTGCCACGGCTACCAACGTGCAGACGGGGCTTACTGCGACCTTTCTTTACGGCACCGAGGGTGCAGAGGCAGGCTGTCTTGTAGGCATCACCTACACGTATTCCTCAACCGATACCTA
Organism: Oscillospiraceae bacterium; assembly: GCA_015063895.1. Lineage (GTDB taxonomy): Bacteria > Bacillota > Clostridia > Oscillospirales > CAG-272 > Firm-07. The sequence goes on from SVTG01000001.1 coordinate 57,330, forward strand.
TCAGGTGCAATTTTCTTATGATACAAGCGGCCGCCTGCAGCGCGTGACCGATACCAAAACCGCGATCAGTACCGTATATACGTATGACGAAGCAGACCGTGTGGTGCAGGTGCAGTATTACGGTGAAAACGGTGCCGTTGGCCAAACGGCAGGGATGATATACGAGGGCAATACCACCTCGTACCGCACGGCGGGCATTGATAACGTGTACGGCAACGACGATGATATTATTACCGTATACGTGCTTGACCGTATGGGGCGCGTTGTAACCGAATATACCAAGTGCGGCAATAAGGTCTATGGGGCTACGCAGTATTCTTACGTTTCCGAGGATAACGACAGAGCCTACCATAACTATAAAACCGTCACGGCAACGGGAAGTGCCACGACCAATTATCTCGTCAATCCCGGCTTTGACGTTAGGGGTAGCAACGCGCTGCCCGCGAATTGGAGCTATAGCGGCATCACGGTTTCCGGCACGCAAATAAAGCCTGTTTCTGGCGAGAACGCCGTTGCCGTATTGGGCGCCTATCAGGGTAACGCTGCCACCTTGTCGCAAGAGTATACCTGTGAGGCAGGCACCTATACCTTTGCGGTATCTTACCTGCGTAAATATTTGCGGGCGGGGGATATTGCGAAAATTGCCGTATACCGTCAATCGGATAACGAAGTATTGGTGTCAAGTGATAATATTACCAACAGCATTGCCGAATATCCCGACGAATGGGAGCGCGCAAGCGTGACGTTTACGCTTGCCGAGAGTACCGCCATCTACGTGCAGATAGAGCTGAGTTCAAGTGCTGCACAGTCAAATGACCCGGCACAGCTTTACGTGGATTCCGCGATGCTGGAAAAGGCCGACGGTGCAAGCTCCTATAGCAGTATTGGTGACGGCTCCTTTGAAAGCTCCTCGCTTTTATGGGATGTGCCCTCGTATAGCGAAATCAGCGAAAGCAGCAACGCCTTTGAGGGTGCAAGCGCGCTGAAGATCACTTCACCGTGGCAAGGTACTGCGGAGCCTGCACACACCACCCTGACGTATGACGTGGGGGTAGCCACAAGCAGCAGCAAGCCGACGTCCTTCGTGCTTTCGGGCTGGGCCAAGGCAAATGCCACCCCGAAGGGCAAGCTTGAATTGCGCGCGGTGCTGCATTATGCAGGCACCGATCACACAAGCACCTACACGGCCGAATTCAACTATCAGACCACCGATTGGCAGTTTGCCTTCTGCGTGCTGTTCAGCGAGCAGATCGAAAACTCAAACGCAAACGAATCTGTAACGTATTACTGCGTCACAAGCATTGATATTTATTGCGATTATGCGGGCAACCTGAACACCGCCTATTTTGATAATATCTCGCTGGTGCAAAACGCGGGCTACCTCACCGAATACACCTATAATGAAAAGGGATACGTAACAAGGTCAACCTGCTCAGATGCCACAGGTGTGGAGCTGACCTATGCATCAAACGGCGTTGACGTCACCAAGCTGACAGATATTGGTGCCAACAGCTACGATATCACCTATGACAGCAAGCACCGCCCCACCTCGTTTGTCAACAAAAACGGTGACACCGACTATACTGTTTCTTATGAATACGATAACGTGGGACACGTGACCGCCACCTATGTAGAGGGCAGCACGGTTTCCGCCACCACCTACGCAACCGCCCCGGGGTATTTTGGCGCGATGCTGACGCACACCGATGAAAACGGTGGCACAACGCGTTATTTCTACAACAGCAAGGGTGAGCTGACAGGTGTTGCAGACCCCAACGAAAACGGCATTGTCTATACCTATAACGCCTACGGCCAGCTGACGGGCGCACAGGTGGCAACCTACAACGCGGCAAGTGATACGCTGTCGGTAGTGCCTACGGGCAGTGACGTCGGCTACAGCTATAACGGCAAGGGTCAGCTGCTGGAGATCGAGGCAAACGGCACCGAATACGCCTTTACCTACGATGCCTTCGGCAACGTGCTGAGCATCACCGCCAACGGTCAAATGCTTTCCGCCAATCAGTATGCCCCCAACAACGGTGTGCTGCTGCAACCACCTATGGCAACGGCTTTTTCGTGTATTATCAATATGATGAGCTTGGCCGCACTGTGGGCGTGTGCTACAATGGCACGCAAACAGCTACCTATAAATATGCCTATAACGCAAACGGCAGATCGCTACGCATACCGATACGGCAAACAACGTCAATACGAGTATACCTATGATGCTGATGGGCGTCTGCTGCTCTCGGCGATGCGCGACAACACGGGCGATACGCTGTATTTGCGAAAGCTCAGCTATGACGGTAAGGGGCGTGTCACGGCCATTGACCGCTATTATCCCAATTCACCCGATACCGCGGCAGATACCACCACCTATACCTATACCGAGGAGGGGAATCTCGCGACCCTCACGCACAGTGGGGCAGAGCGTAGCTTTACCTATCTTTACGATGCGCTGGGGCGGTATATCGGCCACAACGCCGCCAGCACGACCAACAGCAGTGCTTGGCAGACTGTTAGTATTGAATATGGGGGCATTAGCAATCAGGTATACGGCGCTTATATAGACGACACTAACAACACCGTAGGCGAAATGTTTTACTACGATGAGGCAGGCAATATCGTCGAGTATTATTATGTGCTCTATGACGGCAATTACTACCAATTCAATTACACCTACGATGAAAAGTCGCAGCTGGTGCGCGCCGACGTGCTGTATAGCGACGACCCGACGCACGAAAGCTCCGCCACCTACGTCTATACCTATGATAACGCAGGCAATCGCACAGCGGTGCTGAAATATGCGTATACATGGTTTTATGAAACCCCCATGGCACCGCTTGCCACCAAGAGCTATACCTATCAGGGCAATTTGCTGGTGAGCGCTAACGGGCAGGCTGTCACGTATGACCAAATCGGCAACCCCTTGAGCTATAACGGCGCTGCGTTCACGTGGCAGGGGCGACGCTTGATGCAATATGCCAAGGGCAACCAAACCGTTTCGTATACCTACAATGCCGATGGCATTCGCACGAGCAAGACCGTAAACGGCATCAAGCACGAATACGTGCTTGACGGCACGCAAATTTTGCGTGAACGCATTTACAGCGCCAACGGCCAATACGTGGCCGAGGAACTGCGTTATTATTACGACGGGCAGGGGCAGCCTGCGGCGCTGCGGCACGTGACCTTTAACCAAAGCGGCACCGAAACAGCCAACGATCTCTATTATTTCAGCACCACGCTTGCGGGTGACGTTTGCCATATTTATGACGAGAACGGCACTGTGCTTGCCACCTACGTTTACGATGCCTGGGGCAACGTAACCGAAATTCAAGAGCTTGCCGACGGCGGCACCGAGATCGCCAACCTCAACCCCTTGCGCTACCGTGGGTATTATTTTGATACCGACACGGGGTATTATTATCTGAACTCCAGATATTACAGCGCCGAGTGGGGGAGGTTTATTAGTGCGGATGCGTACGTTTCCACGGGGCAGGGGTTAACTGGCTGCAATATGTTCATATATTGTGGCAATAATCCCATTAATTTCTGTGATCCTAAGGGCGAATTTTTTACTGCTATTGCAGTAGGTGGAATTGCAGCATGGAAGATAGGCGTTGCAGTTGTAGGTTTAATTATAGCAGCTGGTGTAGCTGCTTCAATTGCAGAAAACCCTCCTGCTTATCCCACAATTGTATCGCCCAAAATTGAAGTAAAAGTTCAGAGCGAAAGCAAAGTTGAGGATGCTGTTTCATCTATACCAAATGAAACTCCTAAAACTACCATTATATATCGTTATGGTGGATCTAATCCTGGAAATTTTGTGCCAAGTCAAAAAGATGTTTTGACTAATTCAGGGCTATCTTTTTCTACTGTTCCTCCTCCACCGGGAACTAGAGCAGTTATAACAACTATAGAAGCGCTTAATGCAACTGGCATAGTTAGAGCATATCAAGATAAGCCGGGCCATGTAAGAGTTGATCCGGTTGTTGGAACTTTGGCTGATTGGCGAGCGGGTGGCAGTGAGCATATATGTACAATTGCTGTTAAAAGCGTTTCAGTGAAGTGGTATGGAGGTAAATAAATGAACGATGTGAATGAAATATATAGAATGTTAAATTGCCAAAGTAAATTAGAGGAGCAATTAAGGGGAATCAAACTGGCAAGAAACTTAGAAGATTTGTCTTTTTTAATTCTTCCTTTTGCAAACGGAGAAAGCAAGAGACTTTGGGAAAATTGTGCAAAAGCATTATACGAAATATCAGATGAAAAATTAGAGCAATACTTACCTTCTTTGTTAGAGTGGTTGCAAGATTTAAATTGGCCCGGGGCATTGATAATATTAGACAGACTTAAAAAATTTTCAGGTAAAAAATTAAAAAAGCCCTTTATGGATCGGTATACTTTTGCTTGTAATTTGAATGACGAAGAAGGGTTGATGTGGTTAGATTATTTGTCAGAATTGCTTGAAAATGAGCAATTGAAGCAAGAATTGCCTATACATGTCAAAGAAAAGTTGCAAGAACATTTTAAAAATTGGGGTTTTTGGTATAGTGAGTAACATAGTAACACAGGGGACGGTTCATTGTGTTAAGTTGACAGCGTAACAAATTGTGGTAAAATGTAACCACAGGGCAATTTCCTGTGGTTACATCTGCCACCGCCGACGGCAGCTACGATCAAGTCAATTACACCTACGATGAAAAGTCGCAGCTGGTGCGTGTTGATATCCTTTATAACGGTGATCCGACGCATGAGCGCTCCTTGACCTACGTCTATACCTATGATAACGCAGGCAATCGCACGGCGGTGATGAAGTACGCTTATACCTCGCCCGACCAAACGCCAATGGCACCGCTTGCCACCAAGAGCTATACCTATCAGGGCAATTTGCTGGTGAGCGCCAACGGGCAGGCCGTCACGTATGACCAAATCGGTAACCCCTTAAGCTATAACGGTGCCACGTTTACGTGGCAGGGGCGGCGCTTGATGCAATATGCCAAGGGCAACCAAACCGTTTCGTATACCTACAATGCCGATGGCATTCGCACAAGCAAGACCGTAAACGGCATCAAGCACGAATACGTGCTTGACGGCACGCAGATTTTGCGTGAGCGTATTTACAGCGCAAACGGACAATACGTGGCACAGGAGCTGCGCTATTATTACGACGGGCAGGGGCAGCCTGCGGCGCTGCGGCACGTGACCTTTAACCAAAGCGGCACCGAAACGGCCAACGATCTCTATTATTTCAGCACCACGCTTGCGGGTGACGTCTGCCATATCTACGATGAAAACGGCACCGTGCTTGCCACCTACGTTTACGATGCCTGGGGCAACGTAACCGAAATTCAAGAGCTTGCCGACGGCGGCACCGAAATTGCCAACCTCAACCCCTTGCGCTACCGTGGGTATTATTTTGATACCGACACGAGGTATTATTATCTGAATTCCAGATATTACAGCGCCGAGTGGGGGAGGATGATCAGTCCCGATAATGCCAATGTTGTAACAGCTACTCCCACGGCACTCACTGATAAAAATTTGTATGCTTACTGTGATAATAACCCTGTTATGAGGGTTGATGCATGTGGGGAATTTTGGCATATAGCTGTTGGTGCAATTGCGGGAGCAATAATAGGTGGAGTAACTAAAGTAGTATCTAATGCTATAGAAGGTAAATCGCTAAATGATGGTTTGGCAATGGCTATGATAACAGGTGCTGCTAGTGGAGCTCTCGCGGCAACAGGTGTTGGAATTGTTGGACAGGTAGTTGGAAGTGCAGCAATTGCAATGGCAGGAAATGCTACACAACAAGTTATAAATATTGCCCAAGGTGAAAGTGAAACTTTTAGTGTTATAGAAGTTTTGGCAGATGGAGCTATTGGAGCAGCGGGGGGATTATTAGGGGGACCAGGAGCTAGTCAAGGAAATAATAAAACCGCGATGACTTTAGGAAAGCAATTAACAAAAAGAATTTTTACTAAGGGGGAAGTTTCTAAAGGATTATCTTATTATGCCAAAAATATGATGAATGGTGCGGGTAAATCAATTTTCAAAGGATTGAGAAATGCATTGGTTTTCTCTGGTACGACAACGCTTACTTTAAATTCAAATAGAGCAGTATACAATAGGTGGTTCAGATGATTTTTCCGTTGAGTTTATGGATAGTTGGGTTTTTCATGTCTGTGTTGGTTAATTTTGTGAGTTATTTTGCGATCCGAGAAATTATATGGTCCATTATTTGGTGTGATAAAAAAGGGAAATACAGTGCTTTAAAACATGTAAAGAAAAAACTTTCTTTTTTTCAAAGAATTACTATGAGAAATTTAAAACAATATACCAGCATTCATGAAAAAAATTTTCTCTTTTGGTTAAAAATAAAATTGTTCTTTACAATAACAGAAATCATTTTGCTATTGTTTTATTGTATATGTATGGTTTTCCATCATCATTTTTTGTGTCAACAAGTTATGATTTTTATTATAATTCAATCTTATGTTTTATTTTTTATTTTGCGGTGTCAATTTGGTTTTCAACGCCGAACCAAATATGATAGAAGTAACAAATAACACAGGGGACGGTTCCTTGTGTTAACGTTGACAAGAGCAAAAGCCATTATAACACAGGGAACCGTCCCCTGTGTTCCAAAAAGGAGATCTCTTTTGAATGATTGATTTACAAACATACCTTAAAAGCAAAATATGTGATATTATTTCAATGTGGAATGAAGATAATATCTATGCCATTTCATTTTTTGTTTATTCAAATGAGGCATATCAATACAATGGATATTCAAATGTAACCGAATTTTGTGTGAGTTATAACACTGAGGCTGATTGTAACGGTGCGGACCGGTTCTCTGAGGAGCGTTGGAACTATGCTTTTTGGCGACAAAATGAATTTCCTGTTATTGAAGCTAACAATGAAAACGAGGGCATCAAAATTCTTTTTGAATGGTACAAGCAAAACAGCATTGTAAATATTGGTTATGAAGATTCAAAAGCTTGTTATGATGATAAAATGCGATATATCGGAAAAGGCCCTGTCGGTTATTATGAGCTGCTCTCAGAAATAGCAATCGTTGCAAAAGAACTTCAGGATAGCGGTTTTATTAAGAATAAATTTGGTAGGGCGATTCCTATTATTCTCCACGACTTAGAGTATGCGTGGTACGTTATGGAAGCAACTAAAAAAGCAAATCCTAACGGAGAAGCTGATGTGTTTTTTGCTGCGATGAAAAAACTTGGTTTTAACACAGGGGATTAATAACACAGGGGTGGATCTAATTCGGTTATTTGGAGATTGGGGGTGATTTGCATGAAAAAGATCATATTGCTTTTGTGTCTTGCTTCTATGCTTTCGTGTTGTTCCTGCGGTTTATTTGGTGCTCGAAAGTATGTGTGTGAAGTTGAAAACGTTGATTCTATTCAAATTGTTAGATTGGATCAATATATCGAGGAGGAATTGCGATATGAATATACTGTTCTTTCACAAATTGTTGATTATGAGGCTTTTGTGTGTGAATTGAATGAAGTAGAGCATTCTGTAAATTGGGGTGACCCACGTCAAATGGACATTGGATATGTTGTCATTAAAATTAACTACATTAATGGTGATTTGATTTGCTTCATCCGGATGCACAATGTTTTCATCGATCAGGAAAAAATCAATATGGTTATTTCTTTTTCGATGATGCAGCTTTTAATTTGTTGATCTCTAATAACACAGGGACGGTTCTTTGTGTTAACGTTGACAAGGGAAAAAAGCCATAACACAGGGAACTGCCCCCTGTGTTCTGCAATACAATAAAATCAGGTGATTTATAATGGATTTATTTTATCAAATATTAGCATTAACACTTACTTTGTTTTTAATGTTTTTTTTAATTCGTGGCGTAACAAGAATGTATATAGATTCTGTGTTAACAAAACGACAAAGAAAAACTCGTGCCAAGAAACAAACTTTTTTTGAGTGGTTTTTTTATAGGCGCTTTTTAGGTGTTTTGCCAAAATTTTCATTGGTATGGTATTATATTAATTTTGCTGTGTATTTTGTTATGGTTATTGCTGTCATTATATTAAAAATAGTCGGTATACCTAATATTGGTAGAGATATTGTGTGGGTGTATTTTGCTATCAATGCTGTTTTTCTCATTTCTTTTAGGTTTACTTGTGTTAAAGTTGACAAGGGCCAAAAGCCATGATAAAATGCATAACACAGGGGACGGTTCCTTGTGTTAACGTTGACAAGAGCAAAAGCCATTATAACGCAGGGAACCGTCCCCTGTGTTCCAAAAAGGAGATCTCTTTTGAATGATTGATTTACAAACATACCTTAAAAGCAAAATATGTGATATTATTTCAATGTGGAATGAAGATAATATCTATGCCATTTCATTTTTTGTTTATTCAAATGAGGCATATCAATACAATGGATATTCAAATGTAACCGAATTTTGTGTGAGTTATAACACTGAGGCTGATTGTAACGGTGCGGACCGGTTCTCTGAGGAGCGTTGGAACTATGCTTTTTGGCGACAAAATGAATTTCCTGTTATTGAAGCTAACAATGAAAACGAGGGCATCAAAATTCTTTTTGAATGGTACAAGCAAAACAGCATTGTAAATATTGGTTATGAAGATTCAAAAGCTTGTTATGATGATAAAATGCGATATATCGGAAAAGGCCCTGTCGGTTATTATGAGCTGCTCTCAGAAATAGCAATCGTTGCAAAAGAACTTCAGGATAGCGGTTTTATTAAGAATAAATTTGGTAGGGCGATTCCTATTATTCTCCACGACTTAGAGTATGCGTGGTACGTTATGGAAGCAACTAAAAAAGCAAATCCTAACGGAGAAGCTGATGTGTTTTTTGCTGCGATGAAAAAACTTGGTTTTAACACAGGGGATTAATAACACAGGGGTGGATCTAATTCGGTTATTTGGAGATTGGGGGTGATTTGCATGAAAAAGATCATATTGCTTTTGTGTCTTGCTTCTATGCTTTCGTGTTGTTCCTGCGGTTTATTTGGTGCTCGAAAGTATGTGTGTGAAGTTGAAAACGTTGATTCTATTCAAATTGTTAGATTGGATCAATATATCGAGGAGGAATTGAGATATGAATATACTGTTCTTTCACAAATTGTTGATTGTGAGGCTTTTGTGTCTGAATTGAATGAAGTAGAGCATTCTGTAAATTGGGGTGACCCACGTCAAATGGACATTGGATATGTTGTCATTAAAATTAACTACATTAATGGTGATTTTGATTTGCTTCATCCGGATGCACAATGTTTTCATCGATCGGGAAAAAATCAATATGGTTATTTCTTTTTCGATGATGCAGCTTTTAATTTGCTGATCTCTAATAACACAGGGGACGGTTCCTTGTGTTAAACTGACAAGGGCATAACACATAACACAGGGAACCGTCCCTTGTGTTTAAGGAGAAAATGAATATGATCACAAGAAAAAATTTTCTTTTGTTGACAATAGCATTAATATTAACAGTCTGTATTTTAGTAGGTGCTATTATATTTTTGCGATACCGAAATCCTAAAGTAAACAGCTTTGAGTTTAGTGACTATCAGCATTATGTGGATGAATTTCCTTTGGATAAAAATGTTGGCGCTATCATTGATGCGAAAGACGCTACTAAGAAAGCTGAAACCGTTTGGATAGAAATATACGGAAAAGCGGTGACAAAACAAAAACCATATGAAGTGTTTTACGATGCAGCGAATAAGGTTTGGCTTGTAAAAGGGACTGTAGGATTTCAACGTAAAGGTGGCGTAGCCCATATATTGATGAACAATACCGGTGATGTATTGGCTGTATGGCATACGAAATAATGTAACACAGGGGACGGTTCCTTGTGTTAAAGCTTACAAGGGCATAACACATAACACAGGGAATCGTCCCCGGTGTTCCTAAATCACCCAAGACCCCATGGTTGCCATAAGGAGAACAACATGAAGAAAAAACGTTTTATATTGGCTATATTCGCACTAATTATTTTTGGAGGAATATTTAGTGTGGTGTTTCAATATCATCGGTTTAAAATAAGTGTTGGGAATTTCAATCTAATAGAATATCAATGGGAGATAGAGAATTTTTCAACTGAACAAAACATTGGAGAGATTATAGATAAAAACGATGCCGTTGAAAAGGCTGCGTCAATATGGCTTGAGCAATATGGCATTTGTGTTCAAAAAAAGAATATTAAAGTGGATTTTGATTCTAGTGAGGATTGTTGGCATGTTTATAATTCAGTACCAAAAAATCAGTTAGGAGGAGTATACCACGCTATTATTCAAACCAATGGAAACCTTGTTGCTGTTTGGGCTGAAGATTGAATGTTAAAGTTGTCATAACACAGGGGACAGTCCCTTGTGTTAAAGCTTACAAGGTCAAAACGCCATGACAAAATGCAACCACAGGAGTAAAATCCTGTGGTTGCATAAATCACCTATGATAACGTAAGAGGGCACGGCGCTTGCCGCGCCTTTTTTAATTGGGGATTTGAAACGCAGATAAAAAACCAAATTATCCTTTGTACCTGCAAGGGAACAAATCTCCCCCATACAGCTTTCATATAGACATTTTTATACAAAATGCAAATTTTGTATAAAAAAGGGAATGTGAAAAGTCGTAAAAAGGAGGGTTTTGCGTGTTTTTCCGTGTTTTTCGGGTTTTGCGTGTCTTTCCGTGTTTTTCGGGTTTTGCGTGTTTTTTCGTGTTTTTTGGGTTTTGTGTGTCTTTCCGTGTTTTTCGGGTTTTGCGTGTTTTTTCGTGTTTTTTGGGTTTTGTGTGTCTAAGGGCGAATTTTTTGCTGCACGTCATAAATCGCCAACGCTCGGTGCCTCATTTTTTTGCGTTGCATTTTTTAGGCTTTTCAAGATTTTCAAAAAGCAATTTTTATAATGAAAATTTTTTGCCTCAATGGACTGTGGATCGTTTTACACAAAAATTTTTAACGCGTTTTTTCCGTTGTCCCCACAGGTGCCTTGCATCTGATCGCGAACGGCAGCTTTTTTGTCGGTCATTACATTTTTTAAATCTCACGTTTAAGATCGTTACAAATCCACGCTAAAAATTTTTCATTGCCACGGACTCTCCATCGTTTTTGTTAAAAATTTTTAACGCTTTTTTCTACTTTTATTTTTACTTTTCTTTTTTAGCTCTTATTCAAAAATCACGCTTAAAATTTTTCACTTCCACGGACTCTTTATCGTTTTTGCTAAAAATTTTTAACGTCTTTTTTTAGGTCCTTTCAGAGCTGAAAATTTTAAAATGAGTTTTCCCTTTTTTAACGTTTTTTTGCGCGTTTTTTTCGGTGGTGTTTTTTAACTTTTTTTCAATGCGTTTTTTACACCATAAAAAAATCACAAAAACAAATGCAAAAAAAACGCGCAAAAAAAAGATGCAAAAATCAAACGAAAAAAGCTTTAAAAAAACTTTTTGAAAACAAATCAAAAAAAGATGCGTTTTATTATTGAGTGGTCAACAATAAAAAATAACAGGGAATTAAAAAAAGATTTTTTTGCGTTGAATTTACCAAAAAGAAAGCTTTAAAACTGTTTGAATTTAACAATCTTTTTGTGAATATTACAAAAGGATTTGCGCTTTTTTCTTTGATATGTTATACTATAAAAGGCTAATAATTAGGCTGTGAATTTTGTAGCAAAATATAGTTTTCGGAGGTTTTTATGGCTATCAAAATGCGCGTGCTTCACGCATCAAAAAAGAAGAAGATCTTAGATATGGCAAAGATGATCCATGCCAAATACGAGCTGGCGATCAATGCCGTTGACACCATTCCCCCCGCCTACTCCTGCAACAATGAGCGCTTGGTCGTTCTGATGCTTTCCCTCAAGGGCGATCCCGAGGATCAGGTACGCTTGTTCTGCCGTGAGCTGACCAAGGCACGTGCCCAAAACGTGGCACTTGTGATCGACGGTAACGAGGCTGCCGCCAACAAGATGAAGGCCATTCTTCAGGAGGCCGGCACCAACGTAGCCGACGAGGTACATTACGTGAAATGCGCCTTCCTTCCCTTCCTTGACAAGATCACGCCCGATGAGCAAGAGGCACTTCTTGCCTTCGTTCAGCGCACGATTGACAACCTTCAATAAGGTTAAAGCACCGTTTTCATGCAGAAAACGGTGCTTTTCTTTATATTTTTGTAAAATATTTTCGCCTGAGTGTTGCTCTTCCCCATAGTTTATGGTATAATATTTTATTATCATTATTTTGCGCGCATCGCGCTGACAGAGGTTCTTATGAAATATCTTGTTTTAATTCCCGATGGCATGGCCGATGAGCCCATTGAGGCGCTTGGCGGTCTTACCCCTATGGCAAAGGCACACAAGCCCGTGATGGACGAGCTTGCTAAGGTCTCCTTTGTGGGCACGGTGTCAAACGTTCCCGCCGATATGGTGCCCGAAAGCGATACCGCCAATCTTGCCATTCTTTCCTATGATCCCAAGATCTATTCTAAAGGCCGTTCTCCGCTTGAGGCGGTCAGTATGGGCATTGAAATGCAGCCCGACGAAACGGCTTACCGCTGCAACGTAGTCACCCTTTCCGACGAGGGTGAGGCTTACGAGGATAAAATTATTATTGACCACAGTGCCGATGAGATCACCACTGCCGAGGCTGATGAGCTGATCAAGGCCTTGCAGGCACATTTTGGCAACGCTGAGCGCCGTTTTTACACGGGTGTCAGCTACCGTCATTGCCTGATCCGCAAGAATGGCAACGATAAATATAATTTTATGCGTCCCCACGATATTCTCGGTCGCCGCATCGGTGAATATTTGCCGCGTGCAGAGGACGGCGGTGCTGAATTTTATCAGATGATGAAGGAAAGCTTTGACGTGCTCAATCATCACCCCGTCAACGAGGCACGCCGCGCTCGTGGCTTGAAGCCTGCAAACTCCGCTTGGTTCTGGAGCCCGGGCAAAAAGCCGCAGCTTCCCTCTTTTTCCGAGAAATGGGGGCTTTCAGGTGCAGTGATCTCCGCCGTTGACCTGATCAAGGGCATCGGGCTTTGCGCAGGCATGAAATCGATTGACGTAGAGGGTGCTACGGGTAACGTGCATACCAATTACAAGGGCAAGGCCGACGCCGCGATCAACGCATTTCAAAACGGCGCCGAGCTTGTTTACGTGCACGTGGAGGGCCCCGACGAGTGTGGGCACCGTGCCGAGCTTGAAAACAAGGTGATCTCGGTCGAGCGCATTGATGCAGAGATCCTTGCCCCTGTGCTTTCCTATCTGCGTGGCACGGGTGAGGATTTTAAGATCATGATCCTGCCCGACCACCCCACGCCCATTCGTGCGCGCACACATACGATCGACCCTGTTCCCTTCCTCATTTACGCCTCTGACGCCGTCTTGTCGGGCGTGGATACCTTCAACGAAAAAACCGCTGCCGCCAAGCAAAATTATCTCGCAAACGGCTACCGTTTGATGGAACTGCTGACCGGCAACTGATAAAGGAGAATTGCATTGAGCGCTAAGCAAAAAAGCGTGCCGAAAAAGGGTACGTTTGCTTCAAATTTAGTGGAATATCTTGAAATGTTTGTGTTTGCCGTGGTTTTTGTGGTAGTCGTCATGACCTTCGGCTTCCGCCTTTGCGAGGTGGACGGCCCTTCCATGAATAAGACCCTCAATCACGGGGAGCGCCTGGTTATTTCCGATCTTTTTTATACGCCCAAAACGGGTGATATTATCGTATTTCACCCCGGCAATTCCGACGTTGCATATTATAATAAGCCGATCGTTAAGCGTGTGATCGCAACCGAAGGGCAATTTGTTAAGATCGATTATCTCCAAAGGGCCGTCTACGTTTCTGCCGATCCCACGTTTGAGGCGAGTGAGATACTTGACGAGGGCACCTATGCGTATTACGATACGGGTGTTTTTAAAGAGACGCTGAGCGGTACTGCGAGCGCTGTATTTGAGGTGCCCGAGGGGTGTCTTTTCGTGATGGGCGATAACCGCAACAATTCAGCGGACAGCCGCAATCAGCATATCGGTATGATCAGTGAGGATTGCGTGCTGGGTAAGGTGCTGCTGCGCGTGGCACCCTTTACCAAATTTTAATGAGGTGACTGATGCCAACCGATATTATACAATGGTTCCCCGGTCATATGGCGAAGACGCGCCGCCTGATCGGTGAAAATCTGAAAAACGTGGATCTTGTCATTGAGCTGCTTGATGCACGTATCCCCAAGAGCTCGCGTAACCCTGAAATTATGCGTTTGACAGAGGGTAAGCCCCTGATCACGCTCCTGAACAAGTCAGGACTTGCCGACCCGCAGGAAACCGAAAAATGGGTGCGCCACTATACGGGCGCGGGGCATATTTGCCTGCCCTTTGACTGTGTGACGAAAAAAGGAGTTGAGCGCCTTTTGCCTGCCGTGCGCGAATTGATGGCCGAAAAGCTTCAGCGCTACGCACAAAAGGGCATGGACGGCCGCAAGCTGAAGGCAATGGTGGTGGGGATCCCCAACGTGGGAAAATCATCGCTTATTAACCTGCTCGGAGGCACGAAAAAGGCTAAGGTGGAAAACCGCCCGGGTGTCACGCTGACTCCCCAGTGGGTCACCACCAAGGAGGGGCTGGATCTGATGGATATGCCGGGCGTTCTGTGGCCGCGATTTGATGACCGCGAGACAGGTGAAAATTTGGCGATCACGGGTGCCATTAAGGACGACGTGGTAGAAATTGAAACGCTTGCTATGGCGCTTTGCCGCAAGCTGCGTCACCGTTATCCTCTTTTGCTTTGTGAGCGCTATAAATTAGATGCCGCGCAGGTTACGGGCGATGCGCTTGACGATTACGATCTCTTTTGCCTGATCGGCAAAAAACGCGGATTTCTTATCAGCGGCGGCGAGGTGAATACCGAGCGCACTGCCAATACCCTGCTTGATGAATTTCGCGCTGCCAAGATCGGCAGGATCACACTGGATAAACTGCCCCAAGGAGAATGACAGATGCTGACCTATGAGCTTGAAACCGCCCTTGAAAATGAGGGCTATCACGCCGTTTGCGGTGTAGATGAGGCGGGGCGCGGTCCGCTTTGCGGTCCTGTTGCCGCCGCTGCCTGTATGTTACCGACGGGCCTTGTGATCGAAGGCCTGAACGATTCTAAAAAGCTCACCGAAAAAAAGCGCGAGCTTTTGTACGATGAGATCGTTAAAAATGCAATAGCTTACTGTGTGGTGCTCGGAAGTGTGGAGGAGATCAATGAAACCGATATCCTGTCTACTACCCTGCACGCGATGCGACGCGCTGTTGACGGCTTGCAGGTCAAGGCAGATTTTGCACTGATCGACGGCAATCAAACGCGTGGCTTTACCATTCCCTGCCGCGCGGTGGTGCACGGTGATGCCACCTCCCCCTCGATCGCTGCCGCCTCAATTCTTGCCAAGGTCACCCGTGACCGCTTGTGTGCCGAGCTTGATGCGGCGCACCCCGAATACGGCATTGCCAAGCACAAGGGCTACGGCACTAAGGCGCATATGGACGCTTTGCGGAAATACGGCCCGTGCGAGATCTACCGCAGCAAATTCATCCGTTTTCTTGACGAAAAATGAAGACCGAAAAGCAAAAGATCGGTCGCAAGGGAGAGCGTGCCGCAGCCAGGCTTCTGCGCCGCAGCGGTTACCGCGTCGTGGCGAAAAATTGCTATTTTGGTAAAAATGAGCTGGATATTGTGGCACGTGATAAGCAATATATCGTGTTTGTGGAGGTCAAGGCGCGCACCGCAGATACGCTCCTTGATTTTACCGCGCGCCCGAGCGAGGCAGTTGACCCTGAAAAACGTCGCCGTACCGTTGCTGCAGCCATTTGCTATTTAAAGCAGCACCCGACGCCCTTATGCCCGCGCTTTGACGTGGTAGAGGTCTATTTTGACCGCGAAAGGCGCCACCGTTTACTGAAGATCAATCATATTGCCAATGCGTTTACCGCAAGCGGCAAAACCCGTTAAAAATACTCAAAGGAGCTCTTACAATGAAATTTCAAAGCACACGCGACAAAAACGCCGCCAAATTCAGCGCGGCACAGGTTATCAAGCAAGGTCTTGCCGCCGATGGCGGGCTGTTTGTACCCGAATCGATCCCCACACTGACCAAGGAGGATATCACTGCGCTTTGCGCGATGGACTACCCTGCCCGTGCCGCCTTCATTCTTGGTAAATTTTTGACCGATTATACCGCCGAGGAGCTGCTTTGTGACTGCCGCGAGGCCTATGCTGCCACCTCTTTTGTCGGTGGCGCCGCGCCCCTGCATCAGCTGGGCGACACCGAGACGCACGTCATGGAGCTCTGGCACGGTCCGACTGCGGCCTTTAAGGATATGGCATTGCAGATCATGCCCCGCTTGCTTTCGCGCGCTCTTGTTAAAACCGGTGAGGAGCGCACGGCGCTGATCCTGGTGGCTACCTCGGGCGATACGGGCAAGGCCGCGCTTGAGGGCTACAAGGATATTGACCGTATTAAAATGATGGTTTTCTACCCTGTTGACGGCGTTTCCGTGGTGCAAAAGCTGCAAATGCAAACCCAAACGGGCGATAACGTGAACGTAACCGCTATCAAGGGCAATTTTGACGACGCGCAAAGCGGTGTCAAAAAGATCTTTGGCGATGCCGAGGTTGCTCGGGCGCTTGATAAACAGGGTTATTTCCTCTCCTCAGCCAACTCCATCAACTGGGGGCGCCTTGCACCGCAGATCGTATATTACGTATCGGCCTACTGTGACCTTTTGAACGCGGGTAAGATCGCGTACGGCGACAAGATCAACGTGACGGTCCCCACAGGCAATTTCGGTAATATTTTTGCCGCTTATCTTGCTAAATTGATGGGTTTGCCCCTGGATCGCCTTGTTTGTGCTTCCAACAAGAATAATATTCTGACCGATTTCCTGGCTACCGGTACCTACGACCGCAACCGTCACTTCTATCTGACGATGTCCCCCTCGATGGATATTCTGATCTCCAGTAATCTTGAACGCCTTTTGTACTTTGTAGCAGGACCCGAAAAGACAGCCGCTTATATGAAGTCGTTGAACGAAACGGGCGCTTATACGGTAGATGCTGCCGATCTTGCCGCGATCAAGGAAAGCTTTGACGGCTTCTATGCCGATGAGCAGGATACTGCCGCCACCATTCGGGCAACCATGCAGGATCACGGTTATCTGATCGATACGCATACCGCTGTTGCCGTCAGCGCGGCAAAGGCCTATCAGGCAGCGACGGGTGATAAGAAGCCCATGGTCGTCGCCTCCACTGCCAGCCCCTATAAATTCGCATGCGACGTATACACCTCGCTTTACGGCGAAGCACCTGAATCTCCCCTGGCGGCGCTTAGCCAGCTCTGCGAGAAAACAGGCGTTGAGATCACCTATCCGCTTCGCGGTATCGGTGAGCGCACCGTGCGCTTTACCGACGTGGTAGATGCAACCGAGATGCAGGACGCCATGTTTGCGTATCTTGCTAAATAATCTAAAACAAAAACGGAGTTGCCCCGTATAACAGGGCAACTCCTTTGATAAAGATAAAATCAGTCCTTTTTAGGCTTAAACGTAGCGCACACTGTGTCGGTGCTGGAGGTGGCAAAGCTGGGGCCAACGGCAATCTTTTGCGCCGTGCAATAGCAATCCCCCTCGTGGTACTGGCAGTTCTTTACGTCACAGGTAATGCCCTCATTCACGTTCTTGCAGCAGTTATCATTTCTATCCATTTTTCACTATCTCCTTTCAAAGGGATAGTATCAGTATACCCGTATCGTCTTCATTTATACCCTATTTTTTGAAAGGAGCTTTCCACGTGTCGGTTTTTACAATGGCAGATCTGCACCTCTCAACAGCGTCGGGCCACGAAATGGACGTGTTTGGCTCCCGTTGGCGGGATTATACCAAAAAGATCGTCAAAAATTGGCGTGCGGTCATCAAGGACGGGGATACCGTCATTTTACCGGGTGATATTTCCTGGGCCATGAATTTAGATGAGGCCAGAGAGGATTTTGCTCTCCTTGATTCCCTGCCCGGAAAAAAGCTGCTCGGTAAGGGTAATCACGATTTTTGGTGGGATACTGCTACCAAATGCAATAAGTTCTTTGATGAGCATAAGTTTTCAACGCTTACCCTGCTTTATAATAATGCGTTTATTGCGGAGGATTTTATTGTATGCGGCACGCGCGGCTGGTTTTTGGAAAAAACACAGCAGATCACGGTCGGGGAGGTTGATTTTGAAAAGATCTCCAACCGCGAGAATATGCGTCTGCGCATGAGTCTTGATGCCGCAAGATCCTTACAGCAAAGCGGCCACGGCGAAAAGGAAATTCTTTGCTTTTTGCATTTTCCGCTCGTGTGGGGAGATTTCGTTGCCAAGGAGATGCTGCAAACGCTGCAGGCATACGGTGTGCGGCGCTGCTATTACGGTCATATTCACGGCAACTATCACGCGCCGCGCACACAAAGCTATGAAAATCTGACTCTTTCACTCATATCGTCGGATTTTCTTGATTTCGTGCCGCATAAGATTTTGCCCCTTTAATATTTATATTATTTTGTAGAAAACACTTGACAAAAGGTGTTAAAATCGTTACAATATACTTTGTGTAAATTTTCAAATCTTTGGAGGATGAAAAAATGAAATTGGTAAAAGCTGAAAAAATCGAGAACAGCAAATTTGAGCTTGAGATCTCGGTTGATAAGGCGACCTTTGACGAGGCCGTAACCAAGGCCTTCCAGAAGGAAAGCAAAAAGATCACTGTGCCCGGTTTCCGTAAGGGCAAGGCTCCCCGTGCGATCATTGAAAAGATGTACGGTCAGGGCGTGTTCTATGAAACCGCTATCAACGATATTATCCCCGATGCTTACGAGGCTGCCGTAGCCGAGGCAGGCATTACGCCTGTAGCACGTCCTGATTTTGACGTGGTTTCGCTTGACGAAAACGGCCTTGTGCTCTCCGCTAAGGTATTCGTAAAGCCCGACGTTGCCATCAGCGATTACCTCGGTATTGCCGCTACCCGTAACGTTGCTCCCGTTACCGACGAGGAAATCGATGCCGAGATCAACACCGTACGTGAGCGCAACTCCCGTGAGGCTGAGGTGATGGGCCGTGCCGCTGAGCTTGGCGACACTGCTGTCATTGACTACGAGGGCTTTGCCGACGGCGTTGCCTTCGAGGGCGGCAAGGGTGAGCAGTATTCCCTGAAGCTTGGCTCCGGCAGCTTTATTCCCGGCTTTGAGGAGCAGATCGTTGGCCATAAGGTTGACGACGAGTTTGACGTAAACGTGACCTTCCCCACCGAGTATCACGCCCCCGAGCTTGCAGGCAAGGAGGCTACCTTCAAGTGCAAGATCCATGCCCTTACGCGCGTAGAGCTCCCCGAGCTTGACGACGATTTTGCAAAGGACGTTTCTGAATTTGACACCTTTGCCGAATATAAAGCTGATGTTAAGGCTAAAATTGAGAAAAGACATGCCGATACGGCCGACAATGCCGTTACCGAGCAGCTCATCAACGCACTCATTGAGAAGATGGAGGCTGATATTCCTGCCCCCATGTTTGAGACCGAGACCGAGAACTGCCTGCGCGATTACGACGGTCAGCTTCGTATGTCCGGCCTTGATCTCAACACCTATATGAAGTATACCGGCATGACGCTTGAGAAGATGCGCGAGCAGCTTCGTCCCCAGGCTGAGCATCAGGTCAAGGCACGTCTTGTACTTGAGAAGATCGCCGAGCTTGAGAAGATCGAGGTCAGCGAAGAGGAGATCAACGCTGAATACGATCGCATCGCCGCCGCATATAATATGCCTGTTGATCAGGTCAAGGCCAGCCTTCCCGCCGACGCCATCGTTGATGACGTAAAGGTGAAGAAGACGATCGACCTTGTACGTGAGAAGGCCGTGATCACCGACGAGGCTCCCAAAAAGAAGACCACCAGAAAGCCCGCCGCAAAGAAGACCGCGACCAAGAAGGATGCCGCTACCGAAGAGGTAAAGGCTGAGGCTGAGGAAGTAAAAACTGAGGAGTGATCCTCTTTTATGACGTATAGCCGCGGCGTTTGTCGCGGCTATACCATTCTCATTATAAAATATCTAAAAATGGAGGTTTTAACAGAATTATGATGGATTTTTACCGCAATAACGCACTGGTTCCCATGGTTGTGGAGCAAACGGGACGTGGTGAGCGCTCCTACGATATTTTTTCGCGCCTGTTAAACGACCGTATCGTATTTTTGTCCGATGAGGTAAACGATACCACCGCTTCTCTTGTTGTGGCACAAATGCTGTTCCTTGAGGCGCAGGATCCCGATAAAGATATTTGCTTTTATATCAACAGCCCCGGTGGGTCCGTTACCGCAGGTATGGCCATTTACGACACGATGAATTACATCAAATGTGACGTATCGACCATCTGCATCGGTATGGCTGCCTCGATGGGTGCATTTCTGCTCTCTTCCGGCACCAAGGGCAAGCGCTTCGCCCTGCCGAACAGCGAGATCATGATCCACCAGCCCCTTGGCGGTGCCAGAGGCCAGGCCTCCGATATCAAGATCCAGGCCGACCTGATCCTGCGCACGCGCGACACGCTGAACCGTATCCTTGCCGAGAATACCGGCAAGAGCATTGAGGAGATCGCACGCGATACCGACCGCGATAACTTTATGACGGCAGACCAGGCACTTGCCTACGGCTTGGTTGACCAGGTGCTGGCAAAGCGCAACTAAAATAAAACGAGGTAACTATGGCAAACACAAATTCCGGTAAGAGTACGGGAAACGGCGCCCATCATTGCTCCTTTTGCGGCAGAAATGAAAATCAGGCGATCCTGATCCCCTCTACCACGGGTGTTTATATCTGCAATTTTTGCGTAGAGGCATGCGCCGATCTGCTTGACGAGTTTGAGGCGCCTGCCGCAGCTGACAACGGCTTTACTGCCGAAACGCTGCCTCGCCCCACGATGATCAAGGCGGCGCTTGACGAATACGTGATCGGTCAGGATGCAGCGAAGATCGCATTGTCCGTTGCCGTCTACAACCACTACAAGCGCATTCTTCACGCCGAAAAGCAGACCGGCGCCAAAAAGCGCCGTAACAGCAAAAGCGAGGAGCCGACAAGCGAGGTGGAGCTGCAAAAAAGCAACGTGCTACTGCTTGGCCCCACGGGCGTTGGCAAGACGTATCTTGCACAAACGCTGGCAAAGACCTTAAAGGTTCCCTTCGCCATTGCCGATGCTACAACGCTGACAGAGGCAGGCTACGTTGGTGAGGACGTGGAAAATATTCTGCTGCGCTTGATCCAGGCCGCTGATTTTGATATTGCTCTTGCCGAACGCGGCATCATTTATATTGATGAGATCGATAAGATCACCCGCAAGAGTGAAAACCGCTCGATCACGCGTGACGTATCGGGCGAAGGCGTGCAGCAAGCCCTTTTAAAGATTTTAGAGGGCACGGTTG
The DNA here is from genome assembly GCA_015063895.1 of Oscillospiraceae bacterium. GTDB lineage: Bacteria > Bacillota > Clostridia > Oscillospirales > CAG-272 > Firm-07. The sequence goes on from SVTG01000001.1 coordinate 78,819, forward strand.
CCAACGTCCCCCCTCAGGGTGGACGCAAGCACCCCAATCAGGAATTTATCCAGATCAACACCAAAAATATTCTCTTTATTTGCGGTGGTGCATTTGAGGGGCTTGAGGCGCTGATCGAAAAGCGTAAGGGCAACCAGACCGTGGGCTTTGGCGGCGAGATCCTGAAAAAGGCCGAAAAAAAGAAGGCAGGACTTTACCGCGACGTGTTACCGCAGGATATCGTCAAATACGGTCTGATCCCCGAATTGGTTGGCCGTGTGCCGGTTGTCGTCGCACTTGACGAGCTTGACCGTGACGCACTGGTGCGCATTATCAGCGAGCCCAAAAATTCACTGGTTCGCCAGTATGAAAAGCTATTTGAAATGGACGGTGTGAAGCTGAGCTTTGCCAAGGACGCCCTGGAGGCGATTGCCGAGCTGGCGCTTGAGCGCAATACAGGTGCGCGCGGTCTGCGTGCCATTATGGAAAACCTGATGCTGGAGACCATGTATGAGATTCCCGCACGCAAGGACGTGGCCGAGGTGCGCATTACCGCAAAATCCGTAAGGGGCAAGGAAAAGCCACAGTATATTTTACTGCGCGATACCCTGCCCGAGGCTGAATAATCAAAAAACGCTCTTGTAACGGTACAAGAGCGTTTTTTAAACACATAAAATTCACACAAGGTTTGTGGCTTTTACGGTTGATTTTTTTAAAAAACTATGTTAATATAATATAGTATAGAAAAGCCATTTGCCCCCATATAGTTTACGGGGGTGATGCTATGCGCTTCTTCTCGCCAAGCAACAAGGAAAATATCTTTGCCCGCTTGCTGCTGCGATATTTTTTTTACTACCTTATGGCGTTTTTCTTAGGCTCGTTTCTGTGTCGTCGCGGTTTGTTACCTATGATACCGAGCAACGCTGCGCTTTTGGGGATTTTTCCTGTATCGTTTGCACTTTTCGCCGTTCTGCTGACGGTCGGAAACACCTATTTGGCCATACTTGTGATGGCCAAGGGCGCTTATGACGCTGCCCTGTTTTTGCGCATCGTGCGACTCGCCGCCCTTGGCGAAATTAACTTTTTGGCATTTAATGCTTGCTTTTTCCTGCTTTTTTTAGGCGTGCTGCTTTTTTTGGTGGCCGCCACACGTGCTTGCCTTTGTCTTTTTTTGTCTGCATCACGCGATATTCGGTTTATTTTTTCAAAAGGCTTTGCACGTTTTTTACCCGATGCGCTGTGTCTGCTTGTCCTCGCGATCTTTTCCTATTTGCTTTGGCAACGCTTGCTTATCATGCTACCCTTATTCTGATATTTTTACTTGGAAAGGAAAAAATATGGGAAATGAAAAAAGAACGTGGTTCCTGCTCGGCCGCGAAAAGCCCGATGCCGAGATCGAGGATACCACACCGACGCTCAAATATTTTTTTAAGCTGCTGTGGCGCAGGGCCGCAAAGCTGCTGACGCTGAATTTAATGATGGTCTTTCAGGTGCTGCCCTTGGTGGTGGCGGTATTGGTTTATTTCTTCGGTGCCACCACACCGACCGTGGAGCACGCTGTATACGCCCCCTTGCTTGGTACGTATATTGCAGGCGGTTCACCTGCGGCAGGCACGCTGATCGGCATATTCGGGCAGCAGTTAAACGTTCCCGTGCTGACTCCGTGGCGCGTCGTCATCATCGTTGCCATGATCGTCATTACCGCGCTGACCTGGGGCTGGCAAAATGTAGGTGCCGCTTATAATCTGCGCAGTATGGTTCGGGGTGATTCCACGTTTTTGTGGTCGGATTATTTTTACGCCGTGCGCCGCAATTTGAAGCAAGGCTTCATTTTCGGTATCATTGATCTTCTTGTGATCTTTGTGCTCGCCTACGATATTTTCTATTTTTATTCCCTTTCTCTTTCCTTCGGCTACGGGTTGATGTACGGCCTCACGCTGGCGCTTGCCATCATTTATATCGCCATGCGCTTTTACATTTATCCTATGATGATCACCTTTGATCTTTCCATCGTTAAGCTCCTCAAAAACGCCCTGCTCTTCACTATGCTTGGCATCAAGCGCAACGTAGTGGCCCTGCTTGGCATTTTGCTCGTGGTGGTATTCAATGTGGTCAGCATCGTTTGGGGGCTTTCGATCGGTCTTTCGGTTACGATCATTCTACCCTTCTTCTATTTACTCGCGCTGATCGGCTTTATTTCCATGTACGCCGCTTATCCCAACATTAAACGCTATATGATCGATCCGTATGAAACAAGCGGCAAGGATAACGGTGGAGAAGCTGCCGCTATCCCTGAAGCAAACGACTGACCGTTACAAATTCAAAGCCCAATTCCTGCAGCATTGGTATGATCTGCCGCAATGCCGCAGGGGTTGGGCTGTTTTTGCCGATAAAATCATGCATGAGAATGATCGCACCGTCACGCGCATGCTCGCGCACGTTTTTGACGATCTCACCGATCGGTGTGTGCGCCCAGTCGCGTGTATCAATGCTCCACATGACGATGGTATACCCGTTTTCGGCACAAAAGGTCTTCATTTCCTCATTAAATACCCCTTCGGGTGGTCGAAATAAACGCACGGGCCTCCCGGTTTGCCGCAAAAGCACCTCAGAGCAAGCCGCCATATCACGCTTAAGAGCCGCGGCATTTGTTTTGGCGGTATGATAATGATGGTAAGTGTGGTTGCCGATCTCGTGTCCCTCCTGAAGCTCACGCGCAATCAGCTTCGGGTAGTATTCCGCATTACTCCCCACAACGAAAAAGGTGGCCTTCACGCCGTATTCGGCAAGGATCTCCAGAATTTCGGGTGTGTAACGCGGGTGCGGTCCGTCGTCAAAGGTAAGTGCAATGCGTTTGACGCCGTCCGTACTCGTTCTGCGATAAACGACCTCCGCTTCGGCACCGACGGCAAGCGGCGCTACAGTCAGTGAAAGTATGAGTAAGATCGCCAGCCCCGCAAAAGCCCTTTTCATCGTGCCCGACATAATTCATCTAACGTGCCGAAGCGATAACCGTCCTGCTTCAGCCTTGTAATAACGGGAAGCAAAACAGCGGCGTTGGTATCGGACGTCGGGTGCAGCAATAGCACGGCCCCGTTGTGGATATTCTCAAAAATTTTCTTTTCGGCAAATGCTGCGCCTGGTTGCTTGTTGTTATCCCAGTCGGCATACGCAAAGCTCCAAAAGACGGTTTTATACCCAAGCGAGGCTACACTATCCAGCATTTCAAGCGAAAAGCTTCCCTCAGGGGGTCTGAAATAGGGACTTGTGCCCTCGCCCGTAGCATGCTGCACCGCCATTTCTAGCCTTTTGATCTCCTCTTCAATTTCCGCCTTGTCCGCGTGGCTTAAATTTTTATGGCTTGCCGTGTGATTGCAGATCAGATGACCCTCTTCCTTCATACGGCGCAGAAGTGCCGGATTTTCGCTTGCCAGATGCTCTAACACAAAAAAAGCGGCAGGCGTATCCGTTTCCTTCAAAATATCTAAGATCTTTGCAACGTTCCCGTTTTCATATCCCGCATCAAACGTGAGATACACCACCTTCTCGGGGTTATGATCATCATGCAGATGGTCAATATAAACACCGCCGTGCGATTCTACCACGGCAAGCTCCTGCGGTGCCAATGCTTGCTTGCCGTTTTGTCTGCGCGCACAGTACCAATGCATTTCACGTATGGGTGCCGCTGCACAAGAAAGCGTCATGATGCTGTAAAGCATAAAAACGCATAAGATCACGGCTATGATTTTTTTCATCAGGATCACCTCTCTTTTTTATTATTGTGTATCAGAAAACAATCATTACCCACCACAATTTTTGCCTTACGTAAAAAGTGCTGTGCACCAATAGATGATGATTTTAGCGGAAAATTTATAAGTGCGAGCATCGCATTTGACCAGTCAAATGCACTTGGGCTAAGCCCAAACCCATATTACAAGCAGAAAGAGCAAGAGTAAAAGGATAAACTTCCTTCTATTCTTGCTCTGTTCGTTTTTATGAATGAATTGATGCTGACGCATCATGAATTGGCTTCGCCATGATTTGCTCGCGGAATTGCCGTGCAATTCATCGCTCACATGAATTGAATTGCAACCAATGTGCCGTAAGGCACAATTCATGCCGCAGGCAATTCACGAAAGCACGGCTTTCAATTCACGCAACTGCAAGGTTGCAATTCATTGCGTGTTATCCTTAACGGAGAACACGCATTGGTGCACAGCACTTTTTTTGAAATTATTTTTTATCGTACTCGTCGATATGTTCCTTTACGTAACGGAAGAGCCTGCCCTCAAAGCAACGTCTGTTTTTCACAAAAAACGGCACGATACGAGCTTGCAGACGCACTGAGTCGCATTTCATTTCAAACAAAATATCGGCCATTTCCTTGTCACCGCCTGCCTTAACGGCACGGCAGACCGCCGCCAGAGTCTTTTTCTCGGTAGCCTCAAATAAAGCCAATATCTCGGTTTCGGATAAGCCTGAGAGATCGTAAAGCATTTTAAAGGCTACGGGCGTGCGATAAGCAGGCTCGGCCTGCAAGGCCATTTCTAAATTTTTGGGAATACCGTTCCACAGGTCAAGTGTGTTCTCGGTAAAGGCGGAAAGAAAGTGCGTAAGATTGTCCTCCACAAAAGCAAAGGTCAGATCCTTTGGAGAAAGTGTCAGGTTTCGACGGCGGTCAAATAAAAACGGATTGGTGTGTGCCGCGACCAGTCGGTGTGCCAGATAAAGACAAATACAGCCGCCAATCAGGGTTACGCCTGCCACAATGCCAAAGAACACCGCAAGCCCTGTTTTGATGACACAAGCCAAAATAAAGCTGATAAAGGCCACGGCAGACAGGCCAAACGCACAATAGCGATAGTCTTTTGCATTAAACTTATTTTCTCTCATAATGCGACCTCATTTTATGTTTTCTTCAGTTTTGCGTATGTTGCCATCAGTTTTTTGGTGCCCTTGACATCAAACGCAATTTCATATAAATAGTCAGCGCCCATTTTTTGAACCGATAGGATCTCTCCCTCGCCAAAGAGCATATGGCGCACACGGTCGCCCGGCTTGAAGATCTCAAGCTCCCTTACAGCGGGGCGTTGAGATGTGCCGACCGTGATACGGTCGCGATTGCCTTGGCTGCCTTGATAGCTTCCACGGTAAGCGGCCGTCTGTCCCTGATAGGTGGCAAAGCTTCCCTCTTGCCTTTTTTCGGGCAGCTCCAGCAGCACCTCGGGAATTTCCGCTAAAAAGCGCGATGGGGGATTTGCACCCGTGCGCCCGTAAAGCATGCGCGATTTTGCATGCAAAATATAAAGCTCGTCCTTGGCGCGGGTAATGGCAACGTAAGCCAAGCGGCGCTCCTCCTCCAGCTCGTCAGGGCCCGACGTCAGCGTTTGAGTGCCCGGGAAAAGCCCCTCCTCAAAGCCCGGCAAGAACACCTGCGGAAATTCAAGACCCTTGGCGCTGTGGATCGTCATCAGCACGACCGCATCGGCGTTTTCGTCATAGCGGTCAACGTCGGCCACCAGCGCCGTTTCCTCCAGAAATTCGGTCAAGGTCGGCGTGTCGGTGTTATCCTGATATTCCTTGACGTTTGAAATAAATTCATCAAGGTTGTCAAGGCGCTCGGCCTCCTCGGGGCCCATGTCGGCGATCATCTGGCGGTAGCCCGTTCGCTCCAGGACCTCCTTGACGAAATCGTCAAGTGCCATAACGCCTGCAAGGTCGGTCAAGTCACTGATAAGCTTGGTAAAGCCGATCAGCGTCGCAGCAGAGCGCGAGAGTGCCATGTATTGATCGGCACGTGCCATCACGTCAAACATACTGCATCCTTCCACCACGGCGATCTCGCGCACGGCATCAAGCGTCTTATCACCCAGCTTGCGACGCGGCTCGTTGACGATGCGTAAAAGACGCTCCTGGTCGGTGTGGTTGTTGATGAGCTGCAAATATGCCACGATATCGCGGATCTCCTTGCGGTCGGAAAAGCGCACGCCACCCAGCATACGGTAAGGCACAGCACTTCTCGCAAAGGCCATTTCAAGGGCGTTTGACTGTGCATTGGTGCGATACAGCACCGCAAAATCTCGGTAGCGCATGCCTTCGTTTACGACCTTACGCGTAATAATATCAATGATCGTACGTGCCTCGGCGTTCTGATGATCGGGATTGAGAAGATGGATCTTTTTACCCTTACCGCGGTTTGTCCAAAGAGTTTTCCCTTTTCTGCCCTCGTTGTGCGAGATCACGGCGTTGGCGGCATCCAGAATCGATTGGGTCGAGCGGTAATTCTGCTCAAGGCGGATAATTTTAGCCTCGCTGAATACGCGGTCAAAATTCAGAATATTCGCAATGGTCGCGCCGCGGAATTTATAAATACTCTGGTCGTCGTCCCCCACCACCATCAGATTGCGCCAGCCGCCCGAAAGCAGGGCTGTAAGGCGAAACTGGGCTTCGTTGGTATCCTGATACTCGTCAACCGATACGTAGCGGAATTGGCTCTGATAGCTTTGAAGGATCTCGGGATTGGCCTCAAGGAGCCTGACGGTGCTCAGAATGATGTCGTCAAAATCCAGCGCGTTGGAGGCGGCGAGCCGTTTTTGATAAGCCTCGTATACTGTGGCGATCTGCTTATCTCTGAAATCGCACCCGATCGCAAAGGTATATTCCTCGGGCGTTATCAGCTTATCCTTGGCGCGGCTGATAGCGTTTTGCACGGTTTTGTGCGAAAGAACCTTATCGTCAATATTCAGCTCCTTCATGACAGCCTGAATCGCCTTTTTGCTGTCGTCCGTATCGTATACCGAAAAGCCCTCCTTAAGACCTGCCGCCTCGTGGTAGCGGCGCAAAATACGCATACAGATCGAGTGGAAGGTACCCGCCCAAATACTGCTTGTCAGGTCGGGATTTTCGGGGAACGCGCGCGCAAGACGCGCTTTGATCTCCCCTGCCGCCTTGTTTGTAAAGGTGATGGCAAGCACGCGCCAGGGGGGACAGGGGCTATTGGTAAATTCGGATAAAAGAATTTCAAGGTCCCCATCACCGATATCACCCTTGGCAGCCTCCTCAAGCGATGCAACGTGAGCCGCATCCAGGTCAAAGGGCACGTAATCACTGTGATAGGCGTTACCGAAGCGGATCATATAGGCGATGCGGCGCACCAAGACCGTTGTTTTACCGCTGCCTGCCCCCGCTAAGATCAGCAAGGGGCCGTTGATGTGATAAACAGCCTCGCGCTGCTCGGGATTCAGCGAGCGATAATAGCGGTCAAATAAAGCGCGCTTGACGGCAAGATAGCGTTGTTGTAATTCAGACATATGTACCTCATTATAGAAAAAGGGGTGCAAAACAGCACCCCCAAAAAACGGATTGTTTTAGCGGTTGTTGTTCTGGTTCTGATTTTGGTTCTGGTTTTGGTTTTTGTTCTGATTCTGATTTTTGTTTTGGTTCTGATTCTTGTTTTGATTTTGGTTCTGGTTCTGGTTTTGGTTCTGGTTTTGGTTCTGATATTGATTGTTCATCACACTATCTCCTCTTTTTGTATTTCACAGGTGTCAAGGATAGTGTGCGCGCCACGCCGTGGCACTATTCATTCAAACTCAAATCTTTCTTTGATCTTCCCGTAAATCAGCGTTAAGGTGTATCCGAGATACACGGCAAAGACAAGCCCGAGTACAAAATCGGGGATCCAAAGTGCTTCCATCAGGCGAAAGGCCTTTTTGTTTGGCCAGGTTTGAAAATAATCGTACAGGAAGGAGCACAGCGCACTTACGGCGCCCAAAATGCCGCACTTGATAAACTGCCAGTCAAATTCATTGCGCACGCGCAAATAGTGGCGCTCTTCAAAGGCCGCATCGGCGTTTGACGGTTGATAATAGCCCCATTTGATCAGTAGAGCGCGCAGTAAAAACAGCAAGCAAAAAAGAAGCGCGAGAAATACCAAAAATTCAAAAAAGGAGGTCAGCCACATAGCAAAATATTCACGGGCAACCTCTTCGCTGCGATTGATATCCGCCCCTTTATGCGCTGACACGAAAAGAAAGGTCTTGGAAGTCGAGATCGCGGCACACACGGTGTAAAGCCCAACGCTGATCAGTGACGGCAGCATACGCTTCAAGGGCAATTTCATTAATAAAATGCCTGCCAAAATCAGAATGCCACCTAAAACGTCGGGAAAAATATCCTGTAAGTCAATGTAAAAATCCACCGCAAAACAAGCGCCTGCACCGATCAGAGCAAGAGCTGTTGCCACACGGGCCTTGACGTGAACACCGGGGTGTGACGCAACAAACGCCGCATAGCGTGCACCGAGCGCACGGCGAAAGTCGGTTTGTCTTTTTACATACAAAAAATAGCGTAGCAGGACGATAAGATAGACAATGCCGCCAATGAGCGCGGGTATGATCACCAGCAGGCGCATCACACCAATAAAGTCGTAAAGCCGAACAAACGGCGAATCCACGTAGGTGCTGTTCAGAAGGGCCGCAAATTCGGGCAGCAGCAGTAAGGCCTCCTTGCAGATCAGAAAAATAACGGCAAAGCGCGCCATATGCTCAGTGCGCGATCTGCGTGCATAATGCACGCCGTAAAGCGCGTCACAGTCATGGCGGATAGCAAGCGTATCCATAGCGTCAAACAGCTTTTGAAATGCAAGAACTGCAAAAAGAGTGCCGAGCGTAGCGCCAAGAAAAGCGATGATCAGTATCAAAACCTCCTGCTCGCCCATGGCGCTGCCCCCGAAGGTGAAGATCAGCAGCAACCCCTTTACGACGTCGATCGCGGCAAAACGCAAAAAGGCGATCTGTGCCTCACGCATCGCGCCCGAAAATCTGGCAAACGGTATCAGGGCCAGGGAGATCAGTAAGGCACCGATAAAATCAGGGAAAATATCAATAACGGCAAAGTAAGGATTGAAGAAAAAGCAAAGTCCGAAGCACACGAGCCCGAAGCCAAGCGTCCTCTTTTTTGAGGATCCGTCTGTCACGGTGTGTGTTGGTGGTGTTTGTCCGTTCACGTTATTTCCCTCCTTTCTTTTGCGGCACCTCTACACTGTCGCTGCCCTCGGGCAAAATAAAGCGGTAGCAGCGGAAAAAGAGCCATACGTTTAAGAAAATACACAAATACCGTAAAATCGTGATCGGCAGCACAAAGGCGGCGGCGTGCGGGATCGGTAGCTTGATGATCAGATAGATCACCTGATAAATAGCAAGAAACGTCAGGTTACGCCAAGCGCTGCTTTGCAGCTGAAAAAGTGCCATTTCGGTGGCAAGTGAGGCGATGGCCCACAAAATAAGGGCGACCAGCGCAAAGGCATATACAAAATACAGCCATTCTACCACAGTAAAGACGGTGCCCTCAAAGAAGCTGCCCCCCGCAAAAAGCCCTGCCCTGACAAAGCTTGAAACGGTATAATAAAGACCGAACAGGGGTGCCGGCAGCGACACGAAAAACGCGTGGTAAAAGCGCTTATGATAGGGCGAAAGACGGTAAAGCCCAAGGCTGATCAACGGATAGCCAAGCAGCATCGCCGCTGAAAAAATCGAGATCACGGGCATCACGCTTGTGAAAAAATACCCGATCAATACCAATCCAAATCCCATAGGCTTCCCTCCTTCCTTTCAGGTTACTATCAGTTGTTTTGATTTGCGCCGCAGCATTTTTTGTACTTCTTGCCGCTACCGCAGGGGCAAAGGTCATTTCGCCCGACCTTTTCGGCCTTGCGCACGACAACGATCTTCTTCTTGCCGTTCCCCGCACCCTCAAAGTTTTCCTGCAAGGGCTTAGCCAGCTGTATGCGGTGTACGGGCTGGGGACGCGGAACGACGGTCAGCACACGGCGAGCGGTCTCGTCGCGGATATCTGCAATCATTGCCTCAAACATATCCGAGCCCTGAATACGGTATTCGTTGACGGGGTCTCTTTGCGCGTAGGCCTGCAGGCCGACGCTGCCCTTGAGGTCGTCCATCGCATCGATATGCTCCATCCAGTGGCGGTCAACCGACTGCAAAAGCACCGAGCGCTCTACCTCGCGGAAAATTTCAGCACCGAAGCGTGCTTCCTGCGCGGCATATCTTTGTTCGGCGCGCTCGATCAGCAAGGCAGCGATCTTGTCAGCGCCGTTCTTCTCATCTGCCAGTGCCGCAAGGTCGTCGTTTTCGGTTAAAAGATAGGCGCGGTAAACAGCCTCCAGCCCCTCAAGATTGCGTGTCTCCTCGCTGCCGTCACCCATAAAGTGCGCCACGTTTTCTTCAATCGTGGAACGGATCATGGTAAGGATCGTTTCGGAAATGTTTTCACCGTTTAAGACCTCAAGACGCTGTCCGTAAATCAGATTTCTCTGCTGGTTCATCACGTCGTCGTAGGTCAGCACGTTCTTACGGCGCTTGAAGTTGTTGTCCTCAATGCGCTTTTGCGCGTTTTCGATCGAGCTGGAAAGAATTTTAGCGTTAATGGGCTGATCGTCGGGGAGCCCCAAGCGCTCAACCAGTCCCGCAATGCGATCTGCACCGAACAAACGCATCAGATCGTCCTCAAGCGAGAGGAAGAAGCGCGATTCACCCGGATCTCCCTGACGGCCCGAACGGCCGCGCAGCTGGTTGTCAATACGCCGGCTTTCATGTCGCTCGGTACCGAGAATATAAAGACCGCCCGCCTCGCGCACACGCGCGGCTTCGGGGGCAATTTCTTCCTTAAAACGGGTATTGAGCGCATGGAAGACCTCACGCGCCTCACGCACGGCATCATCGTCAATATCGGTCGTACCCGTAGCCACAGCGATCATTTCCTCGGTAAAGCCCTGCTTGCGCATTTCATTTTTGGCCAAAAACTCGGAATTGCCGCCCAGCATAATGTCAGTACCGCGTCCCGCCATATTGGTAGAGATGGTCACGGCACCGAATTTACCTGCCTGTGCAACGATCTCGGCCTCGCGCGCGTGCTGCTTGGCGTTGAGGACGTTGTGCTTGATGCCCTCACGCTTCAAACGCGCGGAAAGCTCCTCGGACTTATCCACGCTGACCGTACCGACAAGTACGGGCTGTCCCTTCTCATGGCATGCCTTGATCTGTGCCACGATCGCGTCGATCTTACCCTTTACGTTTTTATAGACTGCGTCGTTGTGATCAAGTCGGATCATCGGCTTGTTGGTGGGTACCTCTACTACGTCAAGTGCGTAGATCTCACGGAATTCCATCTCCTCGGTCAGCGCCGTGCCCGTCATGCCCGACAGCTTGCCGTACATGCGGAAATAATTCTGGAAGGTGATTGACGCCAGCGTGCGGTTTTCCTTTTGTACCTCAACGCCCTCCTTGGCCTCGATCGCTTGGTGCAAGCCGTTAGAATAGCGGCGTCCGGGTATAATACGACCCGTGAAGGCGTCAACGATCATAACGCCGTTTTCGTTGACCACGTAATCCACATCGCGGCGCATCACGCCCCAGGCGTGAATGGCTTGATTGACGTGATGGGCGATCTCGGTGTTGGCGGGATCACCGTAGTTTTCAAGCTCAAAAAATTCTTCGGCAAGCTTGGCACCGCGCGGCGTCAGTACGGCACTGCGCCCCTTTTCGTCGACCAAATAATCTGCCTCAACGTCGTCTGTGGCCTCCTTGTGATCCAGCTCCTTGCGCACCTGCTTGGTCATACGGCGCACCAAGGTGTTTGCGCGCTCGTAAAGGTCGGTGGATTTTTCCCCCGCACCCGAAATGATCAGGGGCGTGCGTGCCTCGTCAATGAGGATAGAGTCCACCTCGTCCACAATGGCAAAGACGTGCCCGCGCTGTACCATGTCGGATTTGTAGACCACCATATTATCACGCAAATAGTCAAAGCCGAACTCATTGTTGGTGCCGTAGGTAATATCGGCATTATATGCCGCCTTCTTTTCATCGGGATTCAGCCCATGCACCACAAGACCGGTCGACAGACCCATGAAGGCATAAACGCGCCCCATCTCCTCGCTGTCGCGACGTGCCAGATAATCGTTTACGGTCACGACGTGCACACCCTTGCCCGTCAGGGCGTTCAGATAGGCAGGCATCGTGGCAACCAGCGTTTTACCCTCACCCGTTTTCATCTCGGCGATGCGTCCTTGATGCAAAATAATGCCACCGAGAAGCTGCACGTAAAAGGGGCGCTTCCCCAGCACGCGGTCATCTGCCTCGCGCACAGCGGCAAAGGCATCGACCAAAATATCGTCAAGCGTTTCACCGCCTGCAAGTCTTGCCTTCAGGGTATCGGTAACGCCCGCCAGCTCCTCGTTAGACATGGCGGCATATTTGGGAGCCAATGCTTCGATCTCATTGGCGATACGGCGCAGCTTTTTGATTTGTCGGTCACTGTACGAACCGAATATTTTGCGAAAGAGTCCCATTCTTTCCTCCGATTTACATAAATTATAACTATTATACTACACTAAAAAGAAAAATGCCATACAAAACGCAAAAAATTTGCAAAATATTTTCACAGCGCTTGCAACATGCTCACAAATCGATTATAATGTAGGGTGAAGATCCCCAAACTCAAAGGAGCACGTTATGGCACGCATTCACATCGTTTTATTTGAGCCTGAAATTCCGCAAAATACGGGCAACGTGGCACGCACCTGTGCAGCCACAGGCGCCGCCTTGCATCTGATCCGCCCTTTAGGCTTCGCCATTGACGATAAAAAGCTCAAGCGTGCGGGGCTTGATTATTGGGATAAGCTTGATATTACGTATTACGACGGGCTTGACGATTTTTTTGCAAAGCACCAAGGTAAAACGGTATATTATTTTACCACCAAAGCGAGAAACACCTATGCCGACGTATCCTACGGCGACGAGGTGTATCTCATGTTTGGCAAAGAAAGCGCAGGCCTGCCCGAGGAGCTGCTTTTCAAGAATCCCGATACTGCCGTACGCATTCCAATGCGCGATAAGCTGCGTAGCCTGAATTTGTCAAATTCGGTAGCGATCGCCGTATACGAGGTGCTTCGTCAAGGTCATTTTGAGGGATTACAGGAGGCAGGAAGCCTTACCAAATACGATTGGAATGATTTAGCATGAACGAAAACAGTATTATGATCGCGATGAGCGGTGGTGTTGACAGCGCGGTCGCTGCCTATCTTGCCGCCAAGGGGCGGCGTGCCGCGGGGGTGACGATGAGCCTGGCCTTTGAGGAGGACCCGCATCGCGAAAATACCCTGCGCGATATTGCCGATGCGGCCGCCACCTGCCAAAGGCTGGGGCTCCCTCACCTGGTAGCAGACCTCGCCGTCGCATTTCAAGAGCGCGTGATCACGCCCTTTATGGCGGAATATTTACAAGGAAACACACCCAATCCGTGCGTAGACTGCAATAAGCACGTCAAATTTGGGGCATTGATCGATTTTGTCCGTCAAAACGGTTATTCGCGTATTGCCACGGGTCACTATGCGCGGCTGGAGCGCACCCCCGAAGGCAGATATCTGCTGCGCCGTGCAAAGGACAGCACCAAGGATCAGACCTATATGCTGTATGCCTTATCTCAGGACGTGCTTTCCATGACCGAATTTCCCCTTGGCGACATGACAAAGCAGGAAGTGCGGTCTTTGGCAGCCGATCTTGGCCTCGTGGCGGCACATAAAAGCGACAGCCAGGATATTTGCTTTATTCCAAACGGTGATTACGGCACTTTTATCGAGAGGCACACCGATACTCCGATCGTAGCGGGCGACTTTCTTTCCCTTGACGGGCGCGTGCTTGGCCGCCACCGCGGCGTGATACACTATACCGTAGGACAGCGCAAGGGGCTTGGCATTGCCCTCGGTCACCCTGCGTTTGTGGTAAGAAAATCGGTTACCGACAATACCGTGACACTGGGTAATAACGAGGATTTGTTTACCACACGCTTGACTGTCCGAAACGTGAACCTGATTCCCTTTGACACCTTACGGGCGCCCACAAGGCTTTTGGCTAAGGCGCGCTACCGCCAGGAGGCGGCCCCTGCCCGCGTGGAGCAGACCGATACCGATGAGCTGACGGTTGAATTTGAAACGCCGCAGCGTGCCGTTTGCGCAGGGCAATCCCTTGTGCTTTACGATGATGAGTATGTTGTCGGCGGCGGAAAGATCCATTAAAATAGGCGCCCGAGCGACTGCTCGGGCGCTGGCTTTTCAGGCACCTGCGCGGCGGTGCCAAAATTCGTCAACGGTGTGAACAGGACATGTGTGATTAAACGGCACAACGTCAAGTCCAATGCCATAAAACTGCTTTGTTTCGTGATTTTTAGAATAATACGGCTCATTGTAGGATAAATATTGTTCTTTTTCAAGATAGGCACCACCGTAAGAATAGGGTGCGTCCAGCACCTTTATCTGCCTCGGAAACAGGCGTGAAACGCGCAGCAATGCCACTTTTTTACACCCTTCAAGGGGGCAGCGCGGCGTGGCGATCCCACCCGCTGCGCAGTAGTCGATCGATACATGTGTGTGGCAGTGCTCACTTGGTACCGTTCCCTTTTTAAAGTAGCCGATCTCACTGCGATCGCCTCTTGGGTCAAGCTGACAGCACTCACCGAGCAGGAGCCCCGAATCCTTACAGTAACGCGCCGCCACCACGTTTTCTGCTGTGTCAAACTGCCGTTTGCTAACACCGAAAATTTGCGTTGCCTCCTGCATCACTGCATCAAAAATGCGCAGCGCGTGATTCCCCGGCACGTCCGCAACGGACTTGGGGTATTCATATCCATACCATACACCGCAAAGCAGCTCGGGCGTATAGCCGATAAACCATTTATCGCAATTATGGCTGCTGGTCCCCGTCTTTCCCGCGACGTCAAGCGTATTTTTTAGGGTGAGAGCCTTGCCCGTACCGTCCCTCACGGCGTGGCGCAGCATCATCGTCATAATGGAGGCGGTGTCCTCGCCAAGGACCCTACGGTCACTTTGCTTGTTTTCAAGCAGCACCTCCCCCTTGCTGTCAACCACCTTCAGATAGCTGCGCGGACTTTCAAATACGCCACGGTTGGAAAGCGCTGTGTAGCCTCCCAGTAATTCACGCAGACTAACGCCCCGATACTGCTGTCCTAGTGCCAATGATGCCGCCCCCATATCTGCCTCCCCCGATAGCGAGGTAAACCCAAGATCCTTACTCAAAAAGCGATAAGAGGCGTGATTGCCAAGTCGCTTTAAAACAGAAACCGCCACGGTATTGACCGATTCGGTCAGGGCCACGTTTACGTTGGTAAGACCGCGATAAAGGTTCGGAGAATTGCGCGGCCAGGGTGCGCCGTTGTCAAGAAAGCTCAGCGGAATATCGTCAAAAACCGTAGCGTACGTGATGAGGTCGCGCTCAAGCGCGGGGGCGTAGACCGACAAGGGCTTGATGACCGAGCCTGAGGGGCGCCGCGCATCGGTTGCATAATTTTGGATACGGTTTGAGCTTTTTTCCCCAACGGCGCCCGCCACCGCCAGAATATTACCGTTTTGCGGATCAACGATCATCAAGGCGCTTTGCGCCTGCTCGCCGTTTTCGTGCACGGGAAAATGCGTACTGTCAAGATAATAAGCCTCTACCGCTTGCTGCATTTCACGGTGCATGGGCAAATAGATCTTCAGCCCCCCGCAATAAACCAGCCGCGAGGCCGCGGCCTCGGTATATCCCTTTTCCCTGACAAGCGCTTTGATGACGTCGTTTACCGCCATATCGGCATACCAGGAATTGACGCGCCCGTTCATCGCGCTTTCATTGAGGTTCAGCTTGACCTCGGTTGCCACCGCCACGCGATATTCACGCGCAGTGATCATCTCTTGCGCCAGCATTTCCCCCAAGATCGCGTCACGGCGTTTTTTGTTCCACTCGGGATGCCGAATGGGGTCATACCTTGTTGGATTGTTGGTAATGGCGGCAATCGTGGCACATTCTTCTAACGTCAGATCCGCCGGCTCCTTGGAAAAATAAGCGTTGGATGCCGTTTTCACACCGTAGCACCCACCCGCCAAATTGACAACGTTTAAATACTGCTCTAAAATATCGTGCTTTGAGAGCTTTCTTTCAAGGTCAGCCGCGCGCATCAGCTCCCCCACCTTACGCGAAACGCTTTTCTCATTATCTCCCGTGAGATTTTTGATCAGCTGCTGTGTGATCGTAGAGCCGCCAAAGCTGCGCTCGCCGCCCGTCACGTAATTACAGATCGCAGAAAGCGTGCGCAGCCAATCAATACCGCCATGCTCGTAAAAGCGCTTGTCTTCAATGGCAATAAAAGCATTTTGCAGATGCGGCGGCATCTCCTCCAGCTTGCAGTACAGTGCGTTTTCAAAGCCGCTGATGCGGTCATCGGCAAGCTCTATTGCCTCCCCCTCGTTATCGTAATAATAAAGCCGTGTGGTACGGTCGCTGACACCGATCGAAAAAAGCTCCTCGCTCATAGCGCGCTCCGGCACCGTCACGGCCCACACGGCGCCCATGACGACAAGCAGCGTGCATAACAGCAAAAAAACGAAAGAAGACCACAATATCACACGCAGAACGCCAACACCTTTTCTTTGCAAAAAAAACACCCCCGATCTACCCGTATTTTTCGGGTGAGCGAGGGTGAAAATACTGGTCTTTCGATGGTAAAAGACACGGTTTTTGTTATTTGATTTTATTTTTGTCATTTCGGTACGACGTTATCCGCACCAAGCAGACGGCAAAGCGCCCCAAAACGCTCGGGCGTAAGGTCAAAGCCCTCTTGCTGCTTATGATAAACCTTAGTCGATGCATCAAACACCGAAACGGGTGTCTTGCCGCGCGCCGAGGCGAGCAGATGCATCACCTGCGTGCAAGCGGGTGCTTGCAGCGAGGGCACGCGCAAATATAACGTGCGTACGCGTGCAAGGGTAGCGGCGTCGGGCAATACAACGCCTTCCTGTGCGTGAGCTTGCTGCTGTGGCTGTGATGTTTGTGCAACGCCGTTTGGCAACAGCTCCTCCATGCGCGTGACAAGGATCTTGGGTGGCTCGTCCTCGCGCAAAGAGACCGTTCCCTCCACGCGTACCACCGCATCAGCCGCGATCAGGGCGGCAAAGCGCTCTCTTATCTTGGGAAACGCCAGGCACTCGATCTCGCCCATGCGATCCTCCACCGTAAAAAAGGCCATCTGCTCTCCCGTTTTGGTAGCTTTTGTCGTAAGGGCGGTGATAATACCCGCAACGGCCGCATTGTCGCGGTCAAACACGGTCTGCTCCTCCCCCTCGGCGCCCTCTAAAATAGCTCTGATGCTTTGCACGCGCGCCACGGAAAGCGCTTCGGAAAAGCCGTCAAGCACGTGTCCCGAGAAGTACATACCGGCCGCTTCCTTTTCCTCGGCCAATAAGCGTCGCAAGGGATATTCGGGCAGCTCGGGATAGCTGACACGGGGTGCTTCGCTGATAATCGAAGAAAACATATCAAGCTGGCCCGTGAGGTTTGTGCGATTTTTGCTTTGCAGATTATCGATCATTTGCTCATAGACCGCCATCAGGCGGCTACGGTACACCCCAAGCGTATCAAAGGCACCCGATTTGATCAGGGCCTCTACCTGACGCTTATTGAGGTCGTGCGTCGACATACGGTCAAGGAAATCGTCAAACGAGCGATAGGGGCCGCCGATACGGCGCTCCTCCACCACAGCCTCAAGAAACTGTCGCCCTACGTTTTTCAGGGCAAGAAGCCCGAAGCGGATATGCTCGCCCGAGACGCTGAAATGGATCCCCGATTCATTGATATCGGGTGGCAGCACGCGAATACCGCGCTTGCCCGCCTCGGAAATATAGGCAGCGATCTTTGGCATATTACCAAGCTCAGAGGTCAGCAGCGCCGCAAAATAAGCCTTGGGCGCGTGCTCCTTCAGATATGCGGTTTGGTAAGAGATCACCGCATAAGCCGCCGCGTGGCTCTTGTTAAAGGCATAATTGGCAAAGCTTGACAGCTCATCGAAAAGCTCGCCCGCCGCCGTGCGGTCAATGCCGTTTGCCAGGCACCCGTCAAGAAAGCCCTCGCGCTCCGCCGCCATTACGGCGGCCTTTTTCTTTGCCATCGCGCGGCGCACCACGTCGGCGTGACCGAAGGTGTAACCGGCAAGCTCGCGGAAGATCTGCATCACCTGCTCCTGATAGACCACACACCCGTAGGTGGCGCGCAGGATCGGGGCAAGCTGTGGGATTTTATAAACGACCTTTTCGGGGTTTTGATGGTTTTCAATGAACGTCGGAATCGAATCCATCGGTCCCGGGCGATACAGCGCAATGGCCGCCACGATATCCTCAAAGCAGTTGGGCGCAAGGCTTTGCAGCATCTGGCGCATGCCGCCCGACTCCAGCTGAAACACGCCTGACGTCGCCCCCTTGGCGATCAGACGGTAGGTGGCGGCATCGTCAAGCGGAATACGCTCAATGTCAAAATCAGGATCCTCGGTACGGATCAATGCCACGGCATCGTCGATGATCGTCAGATACCGAAGCCCGAGAAAGTCAAACTTCAAAAGCCCCAGCGCCGCTACGGTATCCATATCGTATTGCGTGACGACCACGCCGTTGCTGGCGGCAAGCGGTAAATAGGTGGCAAGCGGACGCTCGGTGATCACGATTCCCGCTGCGTGAATTGACATATTTCGCGGCATTCCCTCAAGGGCCATTGCAAGGTCGATCAGCTTTTTGAAAACGCCCTTGCTCTCGTAAAGCTTTTTAAGATCGGGCAGCTTCAGCGCGTCGGCAATGGTAATGCCCAGCTCACGGGGGATCGCCTTGGCAACGGCGTCGACCTCCTGATAAGAAATGCCGAGCGCGCGCCCCACGTCACGTACCGCTGCGCGGGCGGCAAGCGTGCCAAAGGTAATAATCTGTGAAACGTGATCGCGGCCGTAACGCTCGGTCACGTATGCAATCACCTCATCGCGGCGGTTGTAGCAGAAATCCACGTCAATATCAGGCATGCTGACACGCTCGGGGTTCAAAAAACGCTCAAAAAGCAGGTCAAAGGCAAGCGGATCAACGTCGGTAATACCCAAAAAGTAAGCCACGACCGACCCCGCACCCGACCCACGCCCGGGTCCTACGGGAATTTTTTTGGATTTGGCAAAATTCACGTAGTCCTGTACGATCAGAAAGTAATCAGCATACCCCATGCCCGCGATCACGGAAAGCTCATAGGTCATGCGCGCGCGATACTCCTCTAAAGAAAAACGGTCGGTTGCCAGCTGCCCTGCGGCCTCACGGCGCAAAAAACCGCTCTCGGCAAGGTCACGCAGATACGAAACGGCATCGCGCCCGTCGGGACACGGGAATTTCGGCAAATGATTTTGCTCAAAATCAAAGGCAAAGTGACAGCGCTCGGCAATTTTGACGGTATTTGCCACGGCACCCTCAAAGGCGCCGAACAGCATTTCCATCTCGCCCGTATCCTTATAGTAAAATTCATCGGTCTCAAAGCCGATAGGGCGCCCGTCGTCAAGACGGGAGTTGGTTTGAATACACATAAGCACCGCCTGCGTTTCGGCATCCTCGCGGCGCAGGTAATGGCAATCGTTGGTAGCGACCAAGGGCAGCTGACAAACCTTTGCCAGCCTGGCAAGCAGCGGCAGGATCTGCTTTTGCTCGGGCAGTCCGTGATCCTGTATTTCGATATAAAAGCGGTCAGGGCCGAAAATAGCGGCATACTCCCTTGCCGTTTGGCACGCACCCTCAAAATCGCCCGCCACAAGCTGCTGCGGTATACGCCCTGCCAGACACCCCGAAAGTGCGATCAGCCCCTCGGCGTGAGAGCGCAGTAGCTCAAGATCAACACGGGGCTTGGCGTAAAAGCCCTCGGTAAAGCCGCGTGATACGAGGTCAATGAGATTACGGTAACCGATCTCGTTTTGACAAAGCAGCACCAGATGGTTGGGGTGCGCATCACTGCTTCCCTTGCCAAAGCGCGAGCGCGGCGCCACATAGACCTCGCACCCGATGATCGGCTGAATGCCCTCGGCCACGCACGCGCGATAAAAGGCCACGGCACCGTACATCACGCCGTGATCGGTGAGGGCCACTGCCTTGTGTCCGCATTCCTTGGCGCGACGCGCAATATCCTTGATACGGCAAGCGCCGTCAAGCAGGCTATATTCACTGTGAAGATGCAAATGAACGAATCCCGACACGGCATTCCCTCCTTTTTAAGTCGTCTTGGTGCCTTCGGCAAAGGCAATGATCTTTTGTAATCTGTGGTTAAGGCCCGATTTTGTCAGCGTGGGATTGTGCTTTTGCGCGAGCTCGGGCAAAGATACGTCGGGATTTTCCTCGCGCAGAAGCGCCGTATAGCGCAGCTCCTCGGGCATCGCCTCAAACAAGCCCCTTTGCCTGAGATCGGCAATGGCCGCCAGCACGCGGCCCGAGGCCTTGACCGCGCGGCGGATATTTTGCGTTTCACAGTTTGTCAAACGGTTTTCCTCACTTCTGATATCCCGTGTGATCTTGGCATTCATCAAGGCAAAAAGCGCCTGATTGGCACCAAGCACGCTCAAAATATCCTCTATCACGGCATTTTTCTTGAGATAGATCCCGTAACCGCCATCGCGGCAAGCACGCACCTTCCCCTCCCAGCCGTGCGATTGCAGGGCACGCAGGATCAGGTCGCGGCCCTCCTCTTCTATGGCGTGAAATTCTATGTGATAGCTTTTTTCGGGATCGGTTGCCGACCCTGCGGCGATCAGTGCACCGCGCAAAAAGGCAAGACTGCATTCGGGGCAGGCAAAATTTGGCGGCACAAGCAGATCGCCAAGGAGCTGCTGTGACGAAAAAAGCATCGTCGCGCCGTCGATCAAGGCAGTTTTTCTATAAAACTGACGGTAAACGCGCGCACATTCGCGGCGTGAGCACAATGCAGAAAGCTTTAAAAGCACCTTGCCCGTTTTGGTTTGCGCTGCGTTCAAAAATAAGCCCCGCAAATAAGCCGCACGGCAGCAGGGTGCGTGCGGTGGTGCAGCGATCAGCTCTTCCTTCAGGGCAAGTGAATAATTCATTTCTTTTTCTCCGTAATATACCGAATTTCGGGCACAGGCCGAAATCCGCGTTCTTTTTCTACAATTTCTTGTATCTTTCCGATCAGCGTGAGCACGTCGGCAGCGGTCGCACCGCCGAGATTGACGATAAATCCCGCGTGCTTGGACGATACCGCGGCATTGCCGCAGCGCATACCCTTCAGGCCCAGCTCGTCTAAAATTTTGCCCATCGGCTCACCCGAATCGGGACGCAGAAAAACGCTTCCCGCACTCGGCTGCTGTAAGGGCTGCGTGTCCCTTCGCCGTGCGAGAAATGCTTTGATCCGCGCTTGCAGCACAGCGGGAGGGGCAAGGTCCACCAGTTGAAATGCTGCTTGCAAAATAATGGCGTTATTTGTTTGGAAATCGCTTTTACGATAACAAAAACTCAATTCTTTGTTAAAATATGTTGTTATTTTATCGCCGTACGGCTCGTAGCAAACCACGTATTTGATCAAACTGCCGAGGTCTTTTCCGTGGGCACCTGCGTTCATATAAATACCGCCCCCCACAGTTCCGGGTATCCCTGCCGCAAAGCAAAGATCGCCATATCCGGCCTTTGCCGTGCAGTGCGCAAGGCGCGGCAACAGCACCCCGCAATCGGCACGTAAAATGCCGTTTCCCTCCCATTTTACAGCGTCAAGGCGGACCGTGCGCACCAGAACAGACGGCAGATCGGTATCGTCAAACAGGATATTGCTTGCCCGACCGATCAGGGCATAAGAAAGCGCCGTTTGCCGACAAAGCGCCAGCACGTCGCAAAGCTCACCGATGCAGCAGGGCTCCACCACGTAAGGGCAAGCGCCGCCGATCCTGAAGGTAGAGAGTGTGGCAGTCAAAACGTTTTTCCGATAAGCAATGCTCCTGTTTTTTAAGGCTTCCTCAAAGCCAACGCTCAAAGCACAAGCGGCAGCAGCTCGTGCAGTGCCGCGATCTCAAAGTCGATCTTCATTCCCTCGGGCGCCTTTTTTCTGTTGGGATTAAACCAGCAGGTCGTTAGCTCTGCATCGATCCCACCCTGGATATCAGAGCTCAGCGAATCTCCGATCAGCAGAGTGCTTTGCGGTGCAAAGCCTTCAATTTGCTCAGCCACCGCTTCAAAATAGCCGCGGTGAGGCTTTTCAAAGCCTATTTCTTCAGAAATAAATACGCCTGAAAAATACGCCTTTATGGCCGACGCGGCAAAACGCCTTGTCTGCACGCTTTTGATGCCGTTTGTGACAATATACAGCTTGCAGGCCGACGAAAGCGTGCGACACACGTCAAGTGCACCGTCAATCAGCAGCGTTTGCGCGGAAAGCGCCTCCACGTAAGCGTTTGCCATACGTGCGGCCTCGCAAGAAAAGCCGAATTTTTGACAAAATTCTTCAAATCTTTGCGTCCGCAAAGCAGTTTTTGTAATCTCGCCGCGCTCAAGGCGCCGCCACATCTCATCGTTGATGCGGCTGTATGCGGCGATCAGGTCTGCGGTCGGCGCAATATCAAAGCATTGCAGCGTTTCGGTTATCGCGTTTTGTTCGGCAGCCGAAAAGTCAAACAGCGTGTTATCTGCATCAAACAGCAGCGTTTTAAATCGCGGCATACACGTCACCACCCTTCACTTTCTCCATTATAACCGAAAAATGACAAAATTTCAAGTCACAAACACAATATATCTGCATTTTCTCTTGCTTTTTCCCACATAATGTAGTATAATAACTTTTAAGTATAAATTTAAAGGGGATTTTTGCATGAAAAAGAACAATCTCAAAATCGGTATCATCGGCTTCGGTGCTATGGGCAAAACGCACGCGTACGCTGTGCAGAATCTTCCCTTTTTCTTTGGCAACCTTCCCTTTCGCGCTACGGTCGAGGGCGTGGTCACGCGCAGCCTTGAAAAATCTCAAGCGATCTGTGATACCTACGGTATTCCACTGGCCCTGACAAACGAGGACGATCTTATAAATAACCCCGAAATCGATGCCATCGATATCTGCACGCCGAATATTCTGCATTATGAGACTGCGAAAAAGGCCCTGCTGGCGGGCAAGCACGTTTATTGTGAAAAGCCGCTGTGTGACACCTATGAAAAAGCAGGAGAGCTGGCACAGCTCGCCAAAAGTCGCTGCCTTGTCAATATGACTGTTTTTAACAATCGCCACCTGACGGCTGTGATCCGCGCAAAGCAGCTCATTGACGAAGGGCGCCTTGGCCGCATTTTACATTTTGATATGCAGTACCTGCATAATTCCTGCATCGATCCCGACCGTACGGTAGGCTGGAAGCAAAACAGCGACGTTTGCGGCGAGGGCGGCGTGCTGTTTGACCTCGGCTCGCACGTGCTTGACCTTGCAGTCTTTTTGTGCGGTAAGGTAAAAACCATCAGCGCCAAGTCCCAGATCGCCTACCCCACGCACAAAACAAGCTCGGGTGACGATTGGCAGACAAACGCCCCCGAGGCATTTTATATGATGACTACCACCACAGAGGGTGCCACGGGCATGATCACCGCCAGCAAGCTGACCTCAGGCGCTTGTGACGATCTGCGTTTTGCCATTTACGGTGAGCGCGGCTCTGTGCGCTTCTCGTTGATGCAGCCGAATTTTCTTGAGTTTTACGATGCAACCGTCTCCGATAAGCCACAGGGCGGCACGCGCGGCTACACGCAGATCGAATGCGTCGGCAGAGCCCCTGCCCCGGGCGGTGTATTCCCCGCCCCCAAGGCACCCGTTGGCTGGCTCACGGGGCACGTGATGAGTATGGGGCGTTTTTTGGAGGCCGTTTATCACGGCACCGAGGCAGACCCCGATTTTGAAAGCGCCGCCTACGTACAATATCTGATGGACGTTGCACTGCGCGCAGACAAGCAAGGGCGTAGCCTGGAGGTCACACTATGAAGGTGATCGGTCTCACGGGCCCCAGCGGCGCGGGTAAGACCCTTGCCGCAGAGATCTTTGCAGCCTTTGGCGTGCCGACCATTGATGCCGATGCCGTTTATCACGACATTTTAGCGCGCGGTGATGATTGCACCAAGGAGTTGGCTGCTGCCTTCGGGCGCGAGATCTTAGACAAAAACGGTCTTGTTTCGCGCAGAGCCCTCGCCAATACGGTATTTGGTAAGCCCGACACCCCCACACTTTTGCATACTTTAAATACGATCACCCATAAATATGTTATGAGCGATATCAAAAAAATGCTATCGTCCATGGCAGCCGCGGGAATTTCTGCCGTGCTGCTTGACGCACCGCTTTTATTTGAAGCCAACGCTCAAACGCTTTGTGACGTCGTAATAGCGCTGCTCGCCCCCTACAGCCAACGCCTCTCGCGTATCATAGAACGCGACGGTATCGATGAGGCGGCAGCCGCCAAACGCCTTGCCGCCGGAAAAGACGATGCCTTTTACCGTTCGCGATGCGGATATATTCTTGAAAACGACGGCAACAAGGCAGCTCTGACTGATAAGATCAAAAAGCTGTTGATGGAAACGGGAGTGGTTGTTGTTTGAAGTCGGCGTTACCGAAAAGGTGGCTCTCTGCCACGCTGTGTCTTTTTCTCATTGTCTGTTTACTTGTATCGGTCGTCTGCCTTGACGAGGGCTCGCGCGCAGGACGTGAGCGCTTGTATTACGACAGTGTCCTCACCGCAGCCGATGCCTTTGATCTGTCGCCCGCGCTCATTTTAGCCGTTATTCGCACCGAAAGCGACTTTTACAAAAACGCCAGATCGGCAGCAGGGGCCGTGGGGCTGATGCAGCTGATGCCCGATACCTTTTCTTACCTGCGCGACACCTTTTTTGAGGAATCGCTCTCAAGCGACGCCATCTGGCAGCCAACCGTCAATATCCGCTACGGGGCATTTTATCTTTCGTATTTGTTGAAGAAATTTGAAAGCCTTGACGTAGCGCTTGCCGCTTACAATGCGGGCGAGGGGCGCGTGGCACTCTGGCTTGAGGATCGCTCGCTTTCCCCCGACGGACGCACCCTTCTCAGGATCCCCTATGCAGAAACCGAAAACTACGTTTCACAAACAAAAAAATATTACCGCCATTATCTGAAAAAATTTCACTTGAAGGAGCATATATGAACAAGCAAGAGCTTTCAAAAAAACTGCTTTACACCAAAAAAAGCGTTTATGAAAAAACCGATGCAAAAAGAATTGAGGCTGCGTTTGATTATGCCAAAGGGTACGCCGCCTATCTTGACGCCGCCAAGACCGAGCGTGAGGCCGTTGCCGTATCGATTGAAATGGCACAGGCTAAGGGCTTCAAGCCTTATACCATAGGGCAGCCCCTGCAGGCAGGCGATAAATACTACTATAACAACCGCAACAAGAATTTGTTTTTGTTCGTCATCGGCACTGAGCCGATCGAACACGGTATCCGCATCAACGCCGCGCACATTGATTCACCGCGCCTTGACCTCAAGCCCTGCCCCGTGTATGAGGATGGCGGCATGAGCTTTTTCAAAACGCATTATTACGGCGGTATCCGCAAATATCAATGGGTGGCAACTCCGCTTTCTTTGCACGGTGTGATCGTGCGAAACGATGGCACCCCTGTCACGGTCAACATCGGTGAGGACGACAACGACCCCGTATTTTATATCAACGATCTTCTCCCCCACCTCGGGCACGAAACAGATAAAAAGCCGCTCGGCGAGGCGTTTCCCGGCGAAAAGCTGAATATTCTCATCGGCTCCCGTCCCTATGACGGTGAGGCGGGGAGCGAGAGCATCAAGCTCAATACCCTCGCACTCCTTTACGACAAGTACGGCATCACCGAGGAGGATTTTCTTACTGCCGAGCTTGAGCTGGTTCCCGCCTTCAAGACGCGCGATATCGGCTTTGACCGTGCTCTCATTGGTGCATACGGTCATGATGACCGCGTTTGCGCATACCCTGCCCTTACGGCGATCCTGGCAGAAAATGCCCCCAGATCCACACTGATGTGCGTGCTGGCAGATAAGGAGGAAACGGGTAGCGAGGGCAATACGGGCATGAAATCCTTACTCCTACTTGACCTGATCAACGAGATCTCCCTTGCTCTTGGCGGCAATCCTGCTACCGTGCGCAACAACTCGAAATGTCTTTCAGCCGACGTTTCCTGCGCCTATGACCCCAATTTTGCCGATGCGTTTGAAAAACGCAACACCCCCATGCTCTCCTGCGGCGTTGTGCTGACGAAATATACGGGCGCACGCGGAAAATCCTCTACCAACGATGCACGTGCCGAATACGTAGGCTGGCTGCGCGGTGTGATGGACCGTGCTGGCGTCGTTTGGCAAACGGGCGAGCTTGGTAAGGTTGACGGCGGTGGCGGCGGTACTGTTGCCAAATATATTGCCAATCATAATATTGAAACCGTTGACCTCGGTGTGCCCGTCATTTCCATGCACGCCCCCTACGAGGTTGTTTCCAAGGTTGACGTATACGAGGCTTACCTCGCATTCTCTGCCTTTTCCCGTGCCTGATGTTAGATAAGCTTGAAGCAGCCATCGCGCGCTTTCAGGAGCTCTCCCGTCGCTTGGAGGACCCGGGCGTCGCGGCCGATGCCGCCACGTATACGGCGCTGGCTAAGGAATATCGGCGCCTCGCACCCTTGGCCACCACCGCGGCGGAATATACCGCCGCGCAGCAAGCAGCCGCTGAGGCATCGCTGCTGCTGCAGGAAAGCGACGACAGCGAATTAAGGGAGCTGGCTGCGGCCGAACTCAGCGAAGCGCATGAGCAAATGGCCCTACTGGAGGAAAAGCTGAAGGTATTTTTACTGCCCCGCGATCCGCACGACGACCGCAATGTGATCGTTGAAATACGCGCCGGGGCGGGCGGTGAGGAGGCGGCACTTTTTGCGGCAGTTCTTTACCGTATGTATACCATGTATGCCGAATCGGTCGGCTTTAAGACCTCGCGTGTGAGTGAAAACGAAACAGAGCTTGGCGGCTTTCGCGAGATCGTATTCATGGTAGAGGGCGACGGCGCCTATTCGCGCTTTAAATTTGAATCGGGCGTGCACCGTGTACAGCGCGTGCCCGTGACCGAATCGCAGGGTCGCATCCAGACCTCCACCGTAACCGTGGCCGTCCTGCCCGAGGCTGAGGAGGTCGACGTTGAGATCAACCCTGCCGATATCGTAATGGAATCCTGCAAAAGCAGCGGTGCGGGCGGTCAGCATATCAATAAGACCGAATCTGCCGTGCGCCTGACCCACAAGCCAACGGGTATCGTGGTAGAATGTCAGGAGGAGCGCAGTCAGTTCAAAAACCGCGATAAAGCAATGAAAATGCTGCGTGCCAAGCTCCTTGATATCAAGCGCACCGCGCAAGAAAAGGAGATCGCAGGCGAGCGCCGCGCACAGGTAGGCACAGGCGACCGCAGCGAGCGGATCCGTACCTACAATTACCCACAGGGGCGCCTGACCGATCACCGTATCGGTCTTACGCTCTACTCTCTTGATAAAATACTCAACGGCAACGTCGGTGACGTGATCGATGCGCTCATCACCGCTGACACCGCCCTGAAGTTGGGGCGCGAGCCGTAAAAAGGAGTTTTCATTTGAAAACCGAGCAAATTTTGATCACAAATATCGCACAGCAAGAGCCTGATATCGCGCGTGCCGCCGAAAAGATCAGGGCGGGCGAGCTGGTGGTGTTTCCCACCGAGACCGTATACGGCCTCGGGGCTGACGCCACAAACGAGGCGGCTGTGCGCAGCATCTACGTGGCAAAAGGGCGCCCGTCGGACAACCCCTTGATCATACATATTGCCACCCCCGAGGATGCCGAGCGCTATGCGCTGACAAACAAAACCTATTATAAGCTTGCCGAAAAATTTATGCCGGGGCCCTTGACGGTCATTTTGCCAAGGCGCAAGAGCGTTTGCGCGGCTGTCACCGGCGGTCTTGACACCGTTGCGGTGCGCTGCCCCTCTCACCCCGTAGCAAGAGCGCTGATCGAAAGGGCGGGTGTTGGCATTGCCGCCCCCTCCGCCAATTTATCGGGCCGCCCCTCTCCCACCACCGCCGCACACGCCAAGGAGGACCTTGACGGGCGCGTTTCGATGATCCTTGACGGAGGCGAGGCTGAGGTGGGGCTTGAATCCACCATCGTGGCGCTTGACGGCGACGTCGGCACGCTTTTGCGCCCCGGCGCCATTACCTACGATGCCCTTTGCTGTGTTTGCCGCGAGGTCAAGGTGGCACCTGCTGTGCTCCGTCGCCTTGCCGAAAACGAGCGTCCGCTCTCCCCCGGCATGAAATACCGCCACTATGCGCCGCGCGCACCGCTCACGCTTCTGGAGGGCGAGAAAAATGCCGTGCTCGCGTATCTGAAAACACTTTCTGTCGACAGCAGCATCGGTATTCTTTGTTACGACGAGGAGATCCCCCATTTACAGGGCAAGGCACATTTGTTTGGTATCGGTGGCGAGCAGGATCTGCAAACGCAGGCACACCGCCTGTTTGCCGTACTGCGCGAGGTAGACGACCACCCCGAGATCACCGCCGTATACGCCCATTTACCGCCGCGCGAGGGGCTGGGGCTTGCCCTTTATAACCGCTCGATCCGTGCCGCGGCACATACTGTGAAAAAAATACAAGAAATATAAAGAAAGGTAGGATAGGAGATGGCCAAGAAAAAGTCCTCCCCCGTTACCGAACTCTCTGAAATCGTTCCTGCACCCGCAACGCCACAGCCCATTACCGAAACCATTGAAAAAAACTACATGCCCTACGTTATGAGCGTGATCGTGTCGCGTGCCATTCCCGAGATTGACGGCTTGAAGCCCTCACACCGCAAGCTGCTTTATACCATGTATAAAATGGGGCTTCTCACGGGTAACCGCACCAAGAGCGCCAATATCGTAGGACAAACGATGAAATTAAATCCACACGGCGACGCTGCCATTTATGAAACCATGGTGCGCCTTACGCGCGGCAACGCGGCACTCCTGCACCCGCTGGTGGATTCCAAGGGTAGCTTCGGTAAGCATTATTCAAGCGATATGAAATATGCTGCCTCCCGTTATACCGAAGCTAAGCTTGATAGCTTCTGCCAAGAGCTTTTTGCGGGTATTGATAAGGACGCGGTTGATTTTGTTGACAACTACGACAACACCATGAAGGAGCCCATGCTGCTGCCCACCACCTTCCCGAACGTGCTGGTTACTCCCAACGTCGGTATCGCAGTCGGCATGGCCTCCAATATCTGCTCGTTTAATTTGGCCGAGGTCTGTGACGGTGCGATCGCGCTTCTGAAAAACCCGAAAACGACCACAGACAAGATCCTTGACCTCATCAAGGCTCCCGATTTTTCGGGCGGCGGTCTTATCGTGTACGACCGCGAGCAAATGCGTCGCATTTACGAAACAGGACAAGGGTCCTTCCGTATTCGCTCGCGTTACAGCTACGATAAGGCGGCAGGGTGCATTGATATTTTACAGATCCCCTACTCTACCTCGATCGAGGCGATCCTTGACAGCATCGCCACACTCGTAAAGGAGGGCAAGCTAAAGGAGATCACCGATTTCAGAGATGAGATCGATCTCAACGGCTTCAAGCTGACCCTTGACCTGAAAAAAGGCACCGATCCCGACAAGCTGATGGCGCGCCTTTTCAAGATCACGCCCCTTGAGGATAGCTTTAAGTGCAACTTTAACGTGCTGATCGACTCCTCCCCCCGTCAGCTTGGCGTGGTGGATATTTTAAGGGAATGGATCAAATTCCGCACCGCGTGCGTGCGCCGTGAGCTTTGCTTTGATCTGAAGAAAAAGCAGGATCGCTTGCATCTGGTCACGGGCCTTGGCAAAATTTTGTTGGATATCGATAAGGCTGTGCGCATTATCCGCCAGACCGAAAGCGATGATCTGGTCGTGCCCGAGCTGATGCGCGGCTTTGGCATTGACGAGGTGCAGGCCGAGTATATCGCCAATATCAAGCTGCGTAACCTCAACAAAAAATACATTGTGAACTGTATTCAGGAGATGGAGAGCCTGAAGGCCGCCATTGCTGAAATTGAGGAGATCTTGGGTGACGAGCTGAAGCTTCGTGCCAAAATCGCCGCCCAACTGACGGAGATCAAGAAAAAATACGGTCAGCCGCGTCGCTCGCAGCTGATCTATGCCGCCGATATTCCCG
Source organism: Oscillospiraceae bacterium (assembly GCA_015063895.1). GTDB lineage: Bacteria > Bacillota > Clostridia > Oscillospirales > CAG-272 > Firm-07. Next base: position 108,889 of record SVTG01000001.1, read on the forward strand.
AGGAGCCTGACGAGGAGCCCGTTGAAAACTATCCCGTAAGGCTGGTGCTCACCAAAGAGGGCTATTTTAAAAAGATCACCTTCCAGTCGCTGCGCGGCAATGATGAGCAAAAGCTCAAGGAGGGTGACGATATCGCGCAGATCTTTGATGCCGAAAACAAAGACAACCTGCTGATCTTCACCGACCAGGCACAGGTCTATCGCGTGGCGGTAGACGATTTTGAGACCACCAAGGCCTCGGCTATGGGTGATTTCTTAAACGCCAAGCTCGCCATGGATAAAGATGAGCGCCCGATCTTTATGCGCGTGCAAAACACCTATCCCGAGGGAGAAAATATGGTGTTTATCTTTGAAAACGGTAAGGGTGTACGCGTGCCGATCACCGCTTACGTGGCAAAGGGTAACCGCCGCAAGCTGACGGGTGCCTTTTCCAAAAATTCTCCCATTGTGGCCGCCTTCTACGAGGTGGAGAAGGATCCGTTTGAGCTCCTGCTCCTCTCCGATGCCGACCGCGCCATTGTCATTAAGAGCTCGCTGATTCCCATTATGACAACGCGCTCCTCGGGCGGCGTTACGCTGATGAGCCTGGGCAAAAAGGAAAAGCGTATCGTCGAGGCCACACAAAGCTTTACCGACCGTTTTGGCGACGGTAAGGGCTATCGCAAGTATAAAATTCCCGCTGCGGGTGTTTTGTTAAACGAAAAAAACATTGATGCCATGCAGATCAGCATGGACGACACTTTATAATAAGGAAGGTAAAAAGTCATGAACAAAAAGAAAAAGCTCACCGTACAGATCCTCGCCATCGTTTTGTCTGTTCTGATGGTCCTGAGTATTGCTTTCTACACCGTCTTTATGATCGTAGACAGCATCAAGGCCAAGAAGGAAGCCGAGAAAAAGGAACAGGAAAAGACCGAAGCTGCCGAGCTGGTGCCTGCTACTGTATATTACGTGGCATGATCCGCACCGTATGGCAAAAAGTCGCCCTTGAAAAAGGGCGGCTTTTTGTTTATTATATATTGAATTTTGGCGTAAAGCGTGATATAATTTTTTCAAGAAAAACAGCCCCAAAGGGGCTGCATGGAGGTTTATGATGACAAAACACGTTTTTATTGCCAGCTTACAGCAGGAAACCAGTGCATTTAACCCTGTTATTTCTCCAAAAACCATGTTCTTTGACTTCAACTGTGAAGAATTGAAGGGCACGGAGGGCATGACGGGTGGCTTAGTAGATACCCTGTCAGCCGCCGAGGGCGTACGCGTCACCTACGGTCAATCCCTGGAGGCCGATAGCGGCGGTCCCCTGAACGATGCCGTATGGCAGAATTTCTTGAAGGGCGTGCTTGACGACATTGCCGCCAAGGGTCCCTTTGACGGTATCGCACTGGCGCTGCACGGCGCCACCAGCTCGCTGACGACCCCCGATATCTGCGGCGAGGTCGTTGCCGCCGTACGTGCGGCTGTGGGGGAAGCTGTGCCGATCGCCGTATCGCACGACCTGCACGCAAACGTCACCGCAAAAAGCGCAAAAAATGCCGACTATATCTGCGGTTACCACGAATATCCTCACCTTGACACCTACGAAACCGGCGTGCGCGCCGCAAAGCTTCTGTTAAAGCACATGGCAGGTGAAGTGCAAAAGACCGCCTACGCCGCCATTCCGATGATCGCCCCCGCACACGCCTATACCACCACTAAGGGCGCATTGCTGGCACTTGTCAACGATGCAAAGGCGATGGTTGAGCGCGGCGAGATCTCTGATTTCAGCTTGTTTGAGGCACAGCCCTGGCTGGACGTGCCCGAATTTGCCAGCGCCGTGATCGTGATCGCAAAGGACGAGGCAACCGCTACGCGCGTGGCAAACGATCTCGCGAGGCGCCATTTTGCCCTGCGCAAGGAGCTGCAGGGTCCCCCTCTTCTCAGCGTTGATGAGGTGATCAAAAAGGCACTTGCCAACAAAACGGGCAAGCCCGTGGTTCTGGTAGACTCCTCCGACTCAAGAGGTGCCGGGTCTACTGCCGACAGCGCCGCCGTGATCGAGGCACTGCTCCCCTATCGCGACGAGATCCGTGCAGCGGTTGGCGTGAGTGATGCACCCGCCGTGGAAAAAGCCTTTTCGCTTGGCGTCGGTGCCGTTGCCGACTTCACACTCGGTGCCACCGTAGCACCCAAGATCTCCAAGCCCGTCCTTGTGAAAAACGCACGCGTAAGAAGCCTGCACCTTGGCGACTTCACGGCTGTTGGTCCCCTTGCACGCGGCACACGCTCAAATTGCGGTCTTGTGGCTGTGCTTGAGGTCGGCAAGATCCTGATCCAGGTATCCAAGCAGAGCGACAATGAAAAGGATATCGGCTTCTACCGCAGCTTTGGCATTGATCCCGAATTTTGCCAGCTTGTCAGCGTCAAGGCCTGCACCTCGCTGCGTGCGGGATATACACCCATTTCCGCCGAGATCTGCAATGCAGATACGCCCGGTGCCACAGGCGCCGTTTTGACAAAGCTTGATTATCAGCAGCGCCCCGTACCCCTCTACCCCATGGAAGAGATCACCGAGGACGATATCGTAAAGGCTGTTTGCTACCGATAAGCGGTTTTTTGGAGGTTTATGATGAACAAAAGCATTTATATTGCGGGGATTCAGCAGGAAACCAGCGCGTTTAATCCTGTTGTTTCCACAAAAGCCATATTCAAGGACTATAACTGTGAGGAGCTGAAGGGTACGCGCGGTATGATGGGCGGTATGGTAGATACACTTTTTGCCGCCAACGTGCAGCTGACCTACGGGCAATCCTTAGGTGCTGCCAGCGCAGGCCCCATTGACGATGCCGTATGGCAGAATTTTTTAAAGGGCGTGCTTGCTGACATTGCCGCAAAAGGCCCCTTCGACGGCATTGCACTTGTGATGCACGGTGCCACCAGCTCGCTTTCCACCCCGGACGTGTGCGGTGAGATCGTTGCCGCCGTACGCGCGGCTGTGGGGGAAGCTGTACCGATCGCGGTATCACACGACCTACACGCGAACGTTACCCAAAAAAGCGCAAAAAATGCCGACTATATCTGCGGTTACCACGAATATCCCCATCTTGATATCTATGAAACCGGCGTGCGCGCCGCAAAGCTTCTGTTAAAGCACCTGGCAGGTGAAGCGCAAAAGACCGCCTACGCCGCCATTCCGATGATTGCCCCCGCGCACGCCTACACCACCACAAAGGGCGCACTGCTCGCGCTTATAAACGACGCAAAGGCCATGGTGGAAAGAGGCGAGATCGCGGACTTCAGCTTGTTTGAGGCGCAGCCCTGGCTGGACGTGCCCGAATTTGCCAGCGCCGTGCTTGTAACCGCCAAGGACGAGGCAACCGCTACGCGCGTGGCAAACGACCTTGCGAGGCGCCATTTTGCCCTGCGCAAGGAGCTGCAGGGTGAGCCTCTGCTGACCGTTGACGAGGTCATCAAGCGGGCTCTTGCCAACAAAACGGGCAAGCCCGTGGTGCTGGTAGACTCCTCCGATTCAAGAGGTGCCGGGTCTACGACCGACAGCGCCGCTGTCCTGGAAGCGCTGCTGCCCTACCGCGATGAGATCCGTGCGGCCGTGGGTGTCAGTGATATCCCCGCCGTTGAAAAAGCCTTTTCGCTTGGCGTCGGTGCCGTTGCCGACTTCACGCTCGGCGCGACGATCGCCCCCTCGCTTTTCAAACCCGTTCACGTTAAAAACGCGCGCATACGCAGCCTGCACCTCGGCGATTTTGTCATGGCAGGCCCGATCGGACGCGGCGGACGCGCAAATTGCGGCCGCGTGGCGGTTCTTGAGGTCGGAAAGATCCTGGTTCACGTATCCGAGATCAGCGACGGCACAAGGGATATCAACTATTTCCGCAGCTTTGGCATCGATCCCGAATTTTGCCAGCTTGTCAGCGTCAAGGCCTGCACCTCGCTGCGTGCGGGATATACGCCGATCGCCGCCGAGTTCTGCAACACCGACACGCCCGGTGCCGCAGGTGCTGTTTTGACAAAGCTTGATTATCAGCAGCGCCCCGTGCCGCTTTACCCTTTTGAGGAAATTAACGAGGGCGATATTCAAGCGGCCGTTTGCTATCGCTAAGATCATTTTTCCGTTTTGAAAGGATATACTGCCATGGAAAAAAGCTATGCGTTCAGAGATCGCATGCGGCAGGTCCACAGACCGGATCGCCGTATAGAAAAGCCCCTCCCCTCGGGTCAGATCGAAATTACAGCGCGCTGGCAGATCGCCCTTCCCGAAGACGAGCTCTTAGCCACAGTTGCTAAGGATCTTCAGGATTATTTTGCCGTTTCAATGGGACTTTCCCTTGCCGTTTGCGAGGACGCAGTATCAGAATACGCCATTACTTACAAAATCGACCCCACGCTTGAGGGTGACGGCAGCTACCGCGTAGCCGTTACCGAAAAACAGGTCTGCCTTGTCGGCAAGGACGCTCGCGCCGCTGCTCAGGCAAGCTACCTGCTTGAGGATATCTGCAACTTGGCACAGGCCCCCTACCTTGCTATTGGAAATACCGACCGTACGCCTATATTCCGCTGTCGCATGGTCCACTCAGGCTACTGTATTGATGAATACCCCGACGAGCATCTGAATGCCATCGCACACAGCGGCGTAAATACCATTCTGGTATTTGTAGCAGGCGTGAACCAAGCCCCCTCTCACCCCTTGGATTTTAATGATCTCATCAAAAGAGCTGCAAAATATGGGCTTGACGTCTACGCTTACAGCTATATGAAAAGCCGCCTGCACCCCGATGACCCGAAGGCTGAGGCGTTTTATGACGGGCTCTACGGTGAGCTGTTTCGCAAGTGCCCCGGCTTTAAGGGCATCGTATTCGTCGGGGAGAGCGTAGAATTCCCCAGCAAGGATCCCCGCACCTGCGGGCGTTTGCGCCTTGACAATATCGGCCCTGACGGCAAAAAAATCGACCCGCGCCCTCTCCCCGGCTGGTTCCCCTGCTGCGACTACCCCTTGTGGCTCGATATGGTCAAGCGCACGATCAGGCGCGTGACCCCCGATGCCGACATAGTTTTTTGGACCTATAACTGGGGCTACTGTGCCGAGGAAGACCGCGTCGCACTCATTGATGCGCTCCCCACCGACATCAGCCTGCAAGCCACCTTTGAAATGTTTGAGGACGACGAAAGACAGGGTGTGCCCACACGCTCGACCGACTACACGCTCTCAGCACCCTATGCAGGCAAGTATTTTATCAGTGAAGCAAAGGCAGCTCGCAAGAACGGCATTCCGCTGTATTCTATGACCAACGCAGGTGGCCTTACCTGGGATACGGGCGTGGTTCCCTATCAGCCCGCCCCCTACCAATGGTTAAAGCGTTATCAGTCCATTCGTGACTGTCACGAGGCCTACGGGCTTTGCGGCTCGATGGAATGCCATCATTACGGCTTCTATCCCTCCTTTATCTCTGATCTTGCTAAGGAATATTTTACCGCCCACGATCCCGACGGCGAGGAGATCATCAAAAAGTTAATTATCAGAGATTGGGGTGCCCAAAATGTTGAAGCCGTGACAAAAGCCTATCGCCTTTTCAGCGATGCCAACCACGACATTATCACAAGCAACAAGGACCAGTACGGTCCCCTGCGTATCGGCCCCGCCTATCCGTTGGTGCTCTTTGAGGACGAAAATATTACGATCCCCTCCAGTCCCACGGCGCACTTTAACATCAACTGGATCTGCTTTTCCCGCTACAAAACCTCAAAGCCCTTGTCAGACCCCACCCAGCGCGCAGTTTTCGAGGGTGAGATCCGCGTGTATCAAAGCGTTGCCGACCGCATGCTTGAAGCCGCCACGATCCTCAAGGGTCTGTTACCCACCCTACCGCAAAACATGCGCGACGAGGCACAGCGCATTGCAGGCACCGTTGAATTTATGGGGCGTTCGCTCCTGACCGCCTATCACGTCAAGCGCTGGTACGTGGAAAAGGTCGCCATTGCCGAGCATGACGGTGACCTCACCACCCATATCCATGCTCTGCGCGAGATCGGCGAGGCCGAGATCGCAAACGCAAAAGCATCTCTGCCCTTGGTGGATTTTGATTCCCGTCTTGGCTATGAGCCCAGTATGGAATATGCCGCCGACCGCGAGCATATTACCTGGAAGATCTCTGTCATGGAGCGTATCCTGCGCGAGGAGCTGCCCACACTTGCAACCGAATAAACAATGCAAAAACCACCTATGCACAGCATAGGTGGTTTTCTTTCTTTATCAAATCATATATTTCAAGACGTTTTCCGTTTTACAAGGCGGCGCAAAAGCCCCCACGTGCGACGCGGCAAAAAGCGAAGGCGTCGCAATGGAAAAACGCAGTGCCAAAAGCTGTAAAAGCGATACGAAAAAGCACCAAGCTCAACACGCTTCTCACCGCGATAATAGGCGCTGACGACAGCCACCACGCTTTCGCGCGGCACACCGTATTCAAGGGCGGTTTGGTTATCGCCGCAAAACACGGGCCTGCCCTCTTGATCCCATTTGATCAGGCGATGCAGCACGTACGCACCGTTTTCCCTACGATATAGGCAAATATCGCGCTTTTTGAGCACGCTTGGTGCCACCAAAATCACGCTGTCACGTCCCTCTTTCAAGAGCGGCAGCATACTGGTGCCACGCGGAAAAAGACGGAATTCGCCCCCCTCACCGATGACCTCCTTGATAAGGGGCACCAGCTCGTTCATGGAAAAAGCGTTATTCTGCAACGGCGCCTACCCCCTTCAGGGTATCAAGGAAGGCCACGGCATGTGCCTTAGCGGTCTCGGCGTCAATCTCATAGGCATTTGTGATCGCCCCGACAAGCTCGTCAAGCGTGATATCGTTTTCAAGCATATCCCAGATAAAGCTACCCGTACCGTTTACCGAGATCATACCGTTAAAGCGCTTGGTAGCGGCGCCAACGGCCACGATCACGTATTGCGGGCCTATTTTGCGTTTGATAAAATCCCTACTCCGTTTCACAGTCGTTTCCACTCTCCTTTACATACATTCCCTGAAAGGCTACGATCGCCGCCTCGGGCAGCATATTGCAATGCAACAAATACGTGGGGGTGCTTGTCACCAGCGAATCAAGCAGCTCAAGAAAGCGCTCGGCCATCTCCTGCTCCTCGGGCATCAGCACCTGTCCGAACAGGCGCGAGATCATTTGTGCGCTCTCAAGAGGTGCGATGGTATTTTCCTTGCCGCGCTCCAAAAAGCAGATCGCCTGCAGGGGAACACTGACGTTACCGCCCAGCTTTTCCTTGCCGCGCCACGGCGTGCCGTAAGCGATCCATTTGCCTTCCCTGCGGCGCAAGATCGGCTTATCGCCGTTAATAAAGAAGACGCGCTCACCAAATACCTGCTGCCAAAGCGCCGTGTGCGTGGATTTTCCCGTGCCGCTGTGAGCGGCAAAGGCATAGCCCTTGCCGTCACAGGAAATGACGGAAGCGTGAAAGACCATCGCATCAAAGCGCGGCAGCTGCAGGGCGATCTGGCGATAGACGCAAATAGACTCCAAATACCCGTCAGAAGAGCTGTAGGGATTATCCTCGCGCTCCCTCTCAAGCTCCTCGTCGCTGACACGAACGGTGATATCCGCCACGTCAAACTCAGCTAAAAATTCGCGGCAAAAATCAAACACGAAAGGATACCTATTCTCTATTGTCACGTTCAAATCTGCGATACGAATACCAAACATACGATATCCTTTCTACTTGAATTTAAGATCCGATCAAAATGCAAGACGCTTTTCAATATAAGCCTTGAGCTCGCTGATGGGCAAGCGCACCTGCTCCATGGTGTCACGGTCACGTACCGTTACGCAGTTATCGGCAGGCTTTTCGGCGTCACCCACAGTCTCAAAGTCAACGGTCACGCAAAGAGGCGTACCGATCTCGTCCTCACGGCGGTAGCGCTTACCGATCGAGCCCGTCTCGTCGTAATCAACGGCAAAATATTTTGCCAGCTCGTCGCGCACCTCGAGTGCTTTTTCCGAGAGCTTTTTGGAAAGAGGCAGCACTGCCACCTTGTAGGGGGCAAGCGCGGGGTGCAGGCGGAGTACCACACGGGTATCGTTCTTAGCCGCGTCGATCACCTCTTCGTCGTACGCATCAACCAGGAAAGCAAGCGCCACACGGTCAGCACCAAGAGAGGGCTCTACTACGTAGGGCACGTAATGCTCGCCCGTTTCGGGGTCAAAATAGGTCAGATCCTTGCCGCTGTGCTTGGCGTGCTGAGAAAGGTCGTAATCGGTGCGGTCAGCAATGCCCCACAGCTCGCCCCAGCCAAACGGGAACAGGAACTCAAAGTCGGTGGTGCCCTTCGAATAGAAGGCAAGCTCCTCGGGATCATGGTCGCGCAAACGCAGATTCTCTTCTCTCATACCGAGATCAAGGAGCCACTTCTTGCAATAATCCTTCCAGTATGCAAACCATTCAAGGTCGGTGCCGGGCTTGCAGAAGAACTCCAGCTCCATCTGTTCAAATTCGCGGGTACGGAAGGTGAAGTTACCGGGCGTGATCTCGTTACGGAAGGATTTACCGATCTGGCACACACCAAAGGGGAGCTTGCGACGTGTGGAGCGCTGGATCGCGGGGAAATTCACAAAAATACCCTGTGCGGTCTCGGGACGAAGATATACGGTGTTGGCGCTATCCTCGGTAACACCGATGAAGGTTTTGAACATCAGGTTGAACTTTTTAATGGCGGTAAAATCCTGCTTACCGCAGGTGGGGCAAACGATACCCTTTTCCTCAATGTAAGCAGACATCTGCTCAAAGCTCCAGCCTGCGGGATTGTCGTCAAGGCCGTTTTCAAAGGCATATTCCTCGATCAGCTTATCTGCACGGTGACGCGCCTTGCAGGCCTTGCAGTCCATCAAAGGATCGGAAAAGCCGCCCACGTGACCGGAGGCCACCCAAGCCTCGGGGTTCATAATGATCGCACTGTCAAGCCCCACGTTATAACGGCTTTCCTGTACGAACTTTTTCCACCAAGCGCGCTTGACGTTGTTTTTGAATTCTACGCCAAGGGGGCCGTAATCCCAAGAGTTGGCAAGGCCGCCGTAAATCTCAGACCCGGGGAAGATAAAGCCACGGTTCTTGCAAAGCGCTACGATTTTTTCCATTGTTTTTTCGCTGTTGTTCATATCTGACTCCTAAAAAATATTGTTTTTTATGATTTGATTTTATTATTATAAAACAGTTTTTCGGCAGTGTCAATACCTCAAACCGTAATATCCGAAAGGACAGCACCAACAAACGCAACAAGGTCTGCCGTTTTCAGCAACAGCTGTGCACCGCGCACACCTGCGCTGACGGTGATCTTTTCCTGCATAGCCGCCAAATGACTGAAATAAGTCGGAAATTTCTTTTTCATACCGATCGGTGAGCAGCCGCCGCGGATATACCCCGTCAGCGCCAGCAGATCCTTCACGGCAACCATTTCAAGGCGCTTGTTGCCCGTGACCTTAGCCGCCTTTTTCAAGTCGATCTCAAGGTCTGCGGGGATACAAAAGACCACAGGTCCGCTTTTATCACCGCGCGCTACGAGTGTTTTAAATACCATTTCGGGCATAAGCCCGATCTCCTCGGCAATATGGGTAGCGGCGAGATTGTTTTCGTCAACCTCATATTCCATCACCTCAAAGGAGACCCTTGCAGCATCTAAAATACGCATGACGTTGGTCTTGTTTTTCACCGAAACGCCCTCCCCTCGTCGATCATTTCAGCCGCGGCACGACGTGTGGTTTCCGTCACGTCAATGCCACCAAGGATCCGCGCGACCTCACCCTCGCGCCCTGCCGCGTCCAGCGGCAAGACCGTGGCCACGGTGCGCCCCTCCTGCTCGTGCTTGCTGATCTTGTAGTGTGTAGTGGCAAGCGAGGCGATCTGTGCGGAGTGCGTCACGCACAAAACCTGCATCTTTTTGCCCATTTCGGCAAGCTTGATGCCGATCTTGCGCGAGGTCTTTCCCGAAATACCCGTATCCACCTCGTCAAACACCGCCATACCGACGCCGTCACGGTCGTTTAACACGCCGCGCATCGCCAGCGTCACACGTGCGAGCTCGCCGCCCGAGGCAACGCGATCAAGGGGCATCAGCGCCTCACCCTTATTGGTAGAGATCATAAATCTGACCTCGTCGGTGCCGTCGGGTGTTAACACACCCGTATCACGCACGGCGATCTCAAAGCGCACGGCAGGCATATCAAGGAAGGCCAGCTCCTCGGCTATTTGCCCATCAAGCTGCTTGGCTGCTGCCACGCGTGCCGCGTGTGCATCGGCGGCAAGGCGGTAAAGCTCCTTTTCGGTCGCTTTGATCTCACGCTCCAGGGCCGCCAGCACCTCGTCTGCATTGTCCATTTGCTGCAGCTTCCCTGCCGCCTCGGCGCGGAAAGCGAGAATATCGGCGATCTCGGCACCGTATTTGCGCTGAAGCTTGCTGATGGTATCAAGGCGCGCCTCGGTTTGGTTCAGGGCCTCGGTGGGATCACCGTCCACCTCCTCGCCGAAATCGCGGGCGGTATTGGCAATATCCTCTACCTCATAGCCGATGCTCTTCAGACGCGCTGCCAGCTCCTCGGCCTCGGGCACGGCCCCCGAAATAGAGGAAAGTGCGGCGGCTGCACGCTCTAAAATAAGCGCAGCGGAGGCCTTTTCACTACCCAGCAGCACATGATAGGCAAAGCTTGTGCCCTTGGCGATCTTTTCGGCATATTGGAGCTTGGTGCGACGGGCAAGCAGCGCCTCCTCCTCGCCCACCTTTAATTTTACCGCGTCAATTTCGGCAATCTGAAAGCGCAGAATATCACAAAGGCGCATTTTTTCGGCGCTATCCCTTGTGAGCTCACTCTTTTGACGCAGCAAGGCGCTTCGCTTCTGATAAAGTGCGCGATATGCGTCAAGCACGCCCCCTAGCGCCGCGACACCGTCAAGCATCGAAAGCTGAGTCGCCGGGTGCATAAAAAGCTGATTGTCGTTTTGCCCGTGTATGCTGACAAGATATTTTGACAGCTCGCGCAGCAGCGTCTGCGAGAGCACACGGCCGTTCAGGCGTGCCGCCGTCTTGCCGTTCCCGTCAAGCGTGCGCTGCAAAAGCAGCTCCTCGGGCGCCTCGCCCTCGTCAAGCAGTCCTACCTCACGCAAATAAGCGGTGGCAGCCTCCCCCACGTCACAAAAAACGGCGCTGACAAGACCGCGCTCGGTGCCGTGGCGTAAAAGATCGCGCCTTGGCTTACCGCCGAGCAAAAACAAAAGCGAATCGATCATCACCGATTTGCCCGCACCCGTTTCACCCGTCACGGCCAGAAGCCCGTCGGTAAAATCAACGTCAAGCGCGGCGATGATCGCCATATTTTCAATATGGAGAGATTGCAGCATAGCTTAACCGGCCTTCATCATAATGTGAATACGCTCGCTGATGCTCTTTGCGGCGTCCTCACTCTTGGTCACTACCATAATGGTATCGTCACCTGCAACGCAGCCAAGCACCTCAGCAATGGCAAGATTATCCACACCGGCAGCTACTGCCTGTGCAAGACCCGGGTAGGTCTTAATGACGATCATATTCATGGCGTATTCTACGCTGATGATCGAATCTACCAAGGCGGCATTGAACTTCAGCCCCGATACCATATCCTCACGCTTGGGAGCAACATAGCGGTATGTGCCACGGTTGGTGAGCACCTTGGTCAGCTGGAGCTCGCGAATATCGCGCGATACGGTGGCCTGCGTCACGGTATAGCCCTCGGCCATCAGACGGTCGATCAGGTCGTCCTGCGTTTCCACGTGAAAGCGATTTACGATCTCAAGAATTTTCTTTTGTCTGTTGCTTTTCATATCTGACTCCTTTATTCGCAAGCATTCATTTTGCTTTTCAGTACGTTATAAAAGCCGCTGTCGGTAAAGCGGATCAGGGAGGTTTGCAGGCGTGAGGTCGTCACGGTCACGCTGTCGCCGCGATAGATCTCAAAGTTGATCTTACCGTCAACCGTTAAGTACAGCATTTTTTCGCGCTGGCAGGTATTTTTGATGGCCAGCACGGTATCGTCACGGAAGACGAGCGGTTTTGCCGCGAGCGAATGCGGGCAAATGGGCGTTACGCAAAAGCACCCCAGGTGCGGATCGATAATAGGTCCCCCCGCTGCCATCGAATACGCAGTAGAGCCCGTGGGCGTCGATAGGATCACGCCGTCGGCGCGGTAGGTCGTCACAGGCTTGCCGTTGGCCGAAAGCTCAAGATCTACGATGCGCGCCACCGATCCGTTAGAGATCACCGCATCGTTTAAGGCAAAGGATTCGGCACGCACGCCCCCGCTTTCGGTTTTCACGGTAATATGCAGCATGGCACGCTTATCAAGCGTATATTCGCCCGTAAACAGCTTTCCGAGCTCGGAGATCTGATTGACCTCCAGCTCCGCCATAAAGCCAAGACGCCCCATATTGACCCCCAGCAGGGGCTTGTTATAGGGGGCGGCACGGCGTGCCGCATCAAGGATCGTACCGTCACCGCCCAGCACCACGATGGCATCTGCTTGTCTGTAAAGCTCGTCAAGTGACAAATAGACAAACTCCTTGCGGTTTTTATGCATACGGAAGATCCTGTCCTTGTTAATTGAGGATAGCAGGACCGTTGCCCCGTGCAAAACAAGCTCCTCCGCCACGGCGATGGCGGCGTTGGCCTTGTCGTAAATATTAAAATTGGTAACGATTGCGATTTGTTTCATATCAGCAAAATCACCGCCTTATCCTTCACAGTTTTTTCAACGTCAACAATGCCCTTCGGTGTCGCGTTTAATTTAAAATAAGCCAAAAATTCCTCGTTTCCGTCACCCCCGAGAATGGGAGAGGGGGCAAGTCCCACGGGCACAAGCCCCACCGCACACGCCGCATCCAGCACACGCGCAACGGCAAAAATGCGATCCTTTTCGTGCCGCACGATGCCCTGCTTATTCAGCGCCCCGCGCCCCGCCTCAAACTGCGGCTTGATCAGCGACACAAGGGCGCCGCCTTCATTTAGCACCGCGGGGATCTGCGGCAAAATATAGGTCTGCGAAATAAAGGAAACGTCCATCACGGCAAGATCGACCTTGCCCGTGTCGGTCGCGCTGAGATACCGCGCGTTATATTTTTCAATGTTACGCACGCGCGTGTCCGCTAACAGCTTTGGGTGCAGCTGCCCGATGCCTGCATCGACCGTAACGGCACTTTTGGCACCGTTTTGAAGCAAGCAATCGGTAAAGCCGCCCGTAGAAGCACCGATATCAAGCACGGCAAAACCGCTGGGGTCAATGCAAAAGCAGGAAAGCGCCGCCTCCATCTTCTCGCCGCCACGCCCGACGTATTTTTTCGGGGTAACGGTCACCGCGGGATCCCCCGCGATCTCCTTGGCGGGCTTTGTTATCACAGTACCGTTTACAAGGACAAGCCCCTCCTCGATCAGGCGCTTTGCGCCCTCTCGGCTGTCGGCCAATCCATGGGATACCAAATAAAGATCGAGTCGCATCTCTTACGCCGCGGGAAAAATGATGGGAAACAGGAACCCTTGGCAGAAAAACGCCATGGCAACGCCAAGCAGCGCGCCAAACAGCACCTGCAAGGGGGTGTGACCCAATAATTCGGAGAGCATATCAAAATCAAAGGTCGTGCGCTTTTTATTCAGCTCTCTTGTGACCTGATTGATCACCGCCGCCTGCTTACCCGACTCACGGCGCACGCCTGCGGCATCACGCATTACGACCACGGCCAACACGCCCGAGATCGCAAACAAGGGACTGTTAAAGCCATAAAGGATACCGCACGAAAAGCAGGTGGCGCAAACCGCCGCCGAGTGCGAGCTCGGCATACCGCCGCTGCCTAACAAAAAGCGCAGTAAGGAAAGCCCGTCGCGATGCTTGGGACTGGTAAAAATTTTCAAGATCTGTGCCATCAGCCACGCAAACACAGCGCAGATGAGCACACGGTTGGTAAACAGATCTATGATACTGCTCTTTAATTCAAACACATCAAAATTCATAGCTTATCAACACTTTCTAAGAATCAGATAATCAGCAAGCTCCAGTAAAACGTCAGTACCCTCAATAGATGCAATAGCCGTCTTTGCCTCCTCGGTCACGCGGCGCGCCAGCGCCAGCGCCTCGGTGGGCGTATAGTAGGTGATAAAGGTCGTTTTGGCAACGTCAGAGCCCACGCTCTTGCCTGCGGTTTCGGTATCCGCCGTCACGTCAAGCACGTCGTCAACGATCTGAAAGGCAAGCCCAATGCCTGCCGCATAGTTCCGAATGGCAGCCACGCGCGCATCGTCGGGCGCAAGACCTGCGGCCACGGCACCGAGCACAGCAGATGCCACGATCAGAGCACCCGTTTTATTTTCGTGCAGCTTTCGCAAAAGCACAAGCGGCAGCTTTTTCGTCTCTCCCGTAAGATCCATGATCTGACCGCCGATCATGCCGCACGAGCCCGCGGCGCGCGCGAGCACTGCCACTGCATGACGCACGGCTGTCGCATCCAGCGCCTGTGTGCCCGACAGCACGTCAAAGGCGTCCGTCAGAAGCGCGTCGCCTGCGAGAAGCGCCGTTGCCTCACCGAAGGCCTTGTGGCAGGTGGGGCGTCCGCGACGCAGATCGTCGTTATCCATACAGGGCAGATCGTCGTGAATAAGGGAGTAGGTGTGCACCATCTCTACCGCCATCGCACACGGCAACGCCGCCGCATCTGTGCCGCCGAACAAGCGACAGCATTCCAGCACGAGCGTGGGGCGAATGCGCTTGGCGCGCGGTGCCAGCAGGCTGTAAGCGGCGGCATTTTGTACAGGGGCAAAATCGGGGTCGGTCTTGGCCGTATACCCCTTGAGCGCCTGCTCTACCATTGCCGCATTTTCTCCAAGTCGTTTTACAATATCGATCATATCATTCACCAAAAGGCTCGGTCACAAAGCCGTTATCGGTCCTGCGTACCGCCTCAATACGCTGCTCAGCCTCATCAAGACAGGCCGTGCAAAAGCGGATCAGCTTCATACCCTCTTCATAATACCGCAACGCCTCATCAAGCGGCACGTTGCCTGCCTCCAGCTTCTCAACGACCGCCGTGAGGTTTTTCATAGCCTGTTCAAATTTCAATTCTTCGTTCGCCATATCAATCACCTTTCGCGAGTTCAGTTACGGTGGCCATTGCCACACCGTCACGCAGGCGCACGTGCAGTCGGTCGCCAACCGACAGCCCCGACACCGAGCAAACTGCCTTTCCCTGCCCGTCAAACACGGCAGCATAGCCGCGTGCAAGCACCGAGAGGGGCGATAGCGTCTGCATTTTACCGCACAGGGCGGCAAAGCTGTTTTTCTGCTTCAGAAATAACATATCAAGCGCTGCTTCCTGCTTTTGGGTAAGGTAGGAAAGCTCCATACGCTTGTCCGCTACGTAATTTTGCGGATTTTGCATCGGGCGCGCGGCGGCCAGGTCCTTCACGGCCGTGCGCAGCGCGGCGATCTTTCCCTCTATTGCGCCCTCCAGCGTATGCGCCGCACCAAGCAGCTGCTGACGCAGCTCGGTCTTATCGGGCACCGCCAGCTCCGCCGCGGCGGAGGGGGTGGGGGCACGCAGATCCGCGACAAGATCGCACAGTGTAAAATCGGTTTCATGACCGACTGCGGAAATCACGGGAATACGTGAGGCTGCCACGGTGCGCGCCAGCGCTTCGTCATTGAATGCCCACAGATCCTCAGCGGATCCGCCACCGCGACCGATGATCATGACGTCAACGGGCAGCTGATCGTTGAAAAAGCGCACGCCGCCAACCAGGCTTTCGGGTGCTGAGCGCCCTTGCACCAGCGCGGGATACAGCACCACACGCGCCAAGGGAAAGCGCCGCCCTAAGATATCGATCATATCACGTACGGCAGCGCCTGTGGGTGAGGTGACAAGACCGATCGTCTGCGGTGCCCTCGGCAGGGGCTTTTTACGCGCCTCATCGAACAGCCCCTCAGCCGCCAGCTGACGCTTCAGCTGCTCAAGGGCAAGATACAGGGCGCCAAGGCCGTCGGGCTGCATCAGATTGACGTAGATCTGGTATTGCCCGTCGCGCGGAAAAACCGAAACGCGGCCCGTCAGGATCACCTTCATGCCGTTTTCGGGTCTGAAATTCACGTATTGCGCGGCAGAACGGAACATAACGGCACGCAAAGTGCCCGTTTCGTCCTTGAGAGAAAAGTAAAAATGCCCTGATTTATGGTGGGTAAAGTTGGCGATCTCCCCTCTGACCGAAAGGTTGGCCAAAAAGGGATTCGCATCCATCGTCATGCGCAGGTATTCATTCAGTTGTGTGACTGTCAAAAGCTCTGCTGACATGACGCGATCTCCTTTTTAATCGTTTTGTGTTGCGAGCGCACGCGCGCGACAGATCAGCGCAACGCCTGCGGCGTTATCGGCGGAAAACGCAGGCTCGGCAAAATAGATCTCACCGCCGAGTGCCCTTATCAATTCCCTTGCCATGATGCGGTTGCTCATCACGCCCCCCGAAAACAGGAGCGGCAGGTCTGGCGTGCGTGCGCGCATGTGTGAAGCAAGCGCCGATAGCGTGCGCGCAATAAAATCAAGCACAAAGGCCGCCACCAGAGGCTTATCTTCGGTTTCGCGGTATAGCCTTAAGGCCATATTTTCAAGCCCCGACAAATGACACGCGCCACCCTCAACGGCAAGGCGCGGCCTTGGTATTTTCTTAGTATTCTGCCCTGCCAGCACCTCAAGATGCGGTCCGCAGGGAAAAGGCAGCCCCAGCGCGACACCCACGCGGTCGACCGCTTGCCCCGCATGCAGATCAACGCTGCCGCCAACGGGTGTAATGGCAAGCTCGGCGCCGTTTAGCGTCACCTCAAGCATATCCGTGGTACCGCCCGATACGTGAAAGGCGCCGAAGCAGCGCCCCTGCAAGGGAGAAAGTGCCCCTGAGGAATACAGCGCCGCCATCAGGTGCCCCGCCTGGTGTGAGCAGGTAAAGATCGGCAGGGCCCCGGAAGCCGCCAGCGCATGCGCCGCCACGCCCCCCGATAAAAAGCAAGGCATATAGGAATCCGCCTCGTCGCGCGGTGCGCGGGAATAGCAGACGGCCACGGGAGTCAGTCCTTTGATCGCTGTGCCGAGCCTGTCCATGAGCTGCGGCAGATTTTTCACGTGTGCAAACACTGCCTCACTTTGCCGAAGCCCACGCTCCCCCGCCTTGACGGGTAAGGGTGCCTTAAGGTTTGCCAGCACCTCTCCCCCGTCGCTGACCGCAGCCACCGAGGTCGTGTAATTGCTGGTATCAATGCCAATATAGCAGGCGTTATGCATTTGCGGCACCAAGCAGCTCGTCCTTAATGCTGTTTAATACGCCGTTGACAAAGGCGCGTGCGCTTTCCTCGTCAAACTTCTTGCAAAGCTCTACTGCCTCGTTGATCGCCACGTGATGCGGCACGTCGTCAACGTAGCGCATTTCATAAATAGCCAAACGCAGAATGGAGCGTGATACACGCGAGATGCGCGTGACCTTCCAGCCCTTCGCGTGCTTGTTGATCAGCTCATCAAGCTCGCCTTGGTGCTCACAGACACCAAAATAGACGGTCTTGATATAAGCATCTTCCTCAATTTCACGGTTTTCGGTCGAAAGCGCGAAAATATCGGCTCTTTCTTCATTTTTCTTAAATTCGGTTTCAAAAAGCAATTCAAATGCAGCCTCACGGGCCATACGTCTGTTCATAGCCATATCAGAGTTCCTTTTCTTGATTACAAATGCAAATAATAATATAGTTCTTTAATATTATATATCTCTCATCGGTCAAAGTCAAGAGAAATTGATGAATATTTGTATAAAAATGCACAAAAAGCGGAGAACGCGTGGCGTTCTCCGCTTTTGAAATCTAACAAATGGCGTTATTCGTCGCTATCGGCACCGATTTTTTCAAAATCCTCCTTGGACGCGCCGCAAAGCGGGCAAACGTAATCCTCGGGCAGATCCTCGAAATCAGTTCCCTCGGCGATGCCGTTTTCGGGCTCGCCGGCACGGGGGTCATACTCATAACCGCACAGTGCACATACGTAGGTTGCCATAAAAAATCCTCCTCCATTTTCAAAGGTTGGTACTATATATGATAATCACACACTAAGCCCTTGTCAATACCATTTTTGAGCATTTTTTTATTTTTGGCAATATATACAAAAAATCAACGGATCATTCCTGCTCGGCGCGCGAGAGATAGATCTTGGCAATGTCAGCGATCATTTGTGCCGAGCCCTCTACGCCAAGGAGCGTGCTGTCAATGGAAAGATGATAATTATCAAACTTGCCCCATTTTTTGCCCGTATAAAAATTATAGTAGTTCACACGGCGCTTATCGGTCTTGGCGATCATCGCCGCAGCCTCGTCACGGCTGACGTGATACTCCCCTGCAATACGGGAGATGCGCTCCTCCTTATCGGCATACACAAACACGCTGATGCGGTTGGGGTGGTTGCGCAGCACGTAGTCGGCACACCGACCGATGAAAATGCAATTCTCCTCCTCAGCAGCGCTTCTGATGATCTCGGTCTGCGTGATAAAGAGCTGATCGTTGATCGGCACGTCAACACCAATACTACGGGCACCGTACATGGAGGAGCCGATGGCCAGCGTGTAAAGCAGGCTGTTGGTCGCCTTTTCGTCCACACGGCGCAACGCGTCCGGATTGATGCCGTTTTTTTGTGCAGCCATAAACAAGAGCTCCTTGTCGTAAACGCGGAAGCCGAGTAATTCACCAAGGCGCACGCCGATCTCTCTGCCGCCGCTGCCGTACTGTCTGCCGATCGTAATAGCCAATTTACCTGCCATGATCTTTTCCTCCTTGTAAAAAAGGGTTTACAGCTTTATTGTAGCACATTTTTTTTGCTTTGTAAAGAGGATATGTGTGCTATTGAGAAGAAAGTACGAATAGATTTTTTTGAGGTGAAAAAATGAAAACAAAGCAACAGTATCTTTATAACGCCCTACTGGCCGCGGCCGTCACGCTCCTGATGCGCACGGTCAGCGTGGCCTTCAACGTTTATATATCGGGGCGCGTCGGTGCCGAGGCAATGGGACTTTTATCACTGGTCGGCGGTGTTTACAGCTTTGCGGTAACCCTGGCAACCTCAGGCATACACCTGGCAACCGTACGCACACTCTCCGAGCGTTTGCAGCGCTCCGGTGGCAGGGAGAATCGCAAATGCTTGCAGGCCTGCCTTTCTTACGCTGCCTTTTTCGGCTCTCTTGCCACAGTCCTGCTCTTTTTGCTTGCCAAACCGATCGGGCTTCTCGTGCTCAAGGACACGCGCACGGTAAAGGCGCTCACCATGCTTTCCTTCACACTCCTGCCGATCGCCGTGAGCGCTGTCTTTAACGGTTATTTTACAGCCGTACGCCGCGCCTACAAGAATGCCATAGCACAGATCAGCGAGCAGGCGGTAAAGATCACGTTTACCTCGTATCTTCTGACGGCGGTAGCGCCGAAAAGCACCGAGGGCGGGCTCATTGCCATATTGATGGGCGGCGCCGTGGCCGAGGCGCTGACGCTTGCTCTGAACCTCGTGCTTTTTCTGCTTGATAAGCGCCGTTACAAGGGCGTTACGCAGCAAAAAAACACGGCGCCTGTGCGTGTGGCAGCGGTGGCACTCCCTGTTGCCATCAGTGCATATATGCGGTCTGGTTTACTAACAATAGAACATATTTTAATCCCAAGAGGACTTTCAGCCTATGGAGCAGGCAGCGCCGCGGCGCTCGCCGCCTACGGCACGCTGCAAGGCATGGCCCTGCCCGTGATCCTATATCCCGCCGCCATTCTATCCTCCTTTTCGGCACTTCTGATCCCCGAGATCACCGAGCAGCAGAGTGCCAATAACCGCCATGAAATACGCTATATCGCCGGTCGCGCTTATCAGATCTCTCTGCTCTTTTCCATTGGCACCGCGGCCGTCATGCTCTTTCTCTCGCGCGAGCTCGGTACGGTGCTTTACAAAAACACACAGGTCGGTTACTTCATCAAATGCCTCGCGCCCCTGATCCCCATTATGTATCTTGACACCGCCACCGACGCCCTGCTGAAGGGACTGGGTGAGCAGGTCTATTCCATGAACGTCAATATTGCCGATGCCCTGCTTTCGGTCGTTTTGGTCTTCTTCTTAGTGCCGCGTATCGGTATTCACGGCTATATCGTCACGATCTACGTGACCGAGATCTTTAACGCGGCGCTGAGCATCGTGCGTCTTTTGCGCGTGAGCAGCTTTCGCCCGCGTCCCGTGCGCTTGCTGCTCTTTCCCTTGCTTTCCGCCCTCGGTGCCGCAGCGCTTGCCAATATCCTCTTTCATTATATAATGGTGCCGCAAAACGGCGGCGGACTGACGGTACACGTAGGGAGCTTCCTGATCCTTTACGCCACACTTCTGATCCTGACGGGTACGTTGCCACGGCAAGACCTAAAATGGCTCAAAAATTTGTTTTTTTGCAAGAGGGAGCCTTCGTGTGTGGAAAAAAGCTGAATTTTCACCCATTTTTGCAAGTTTTACTTTCAAATCTTGCAAAAATTTCTCCCTGAAATTGCCAAAAAACCTTATAAGGGATTTTTAATTGTTAACATTTTGTAACCTTTGAAAGTTTTAGTTGCAAATTGTGCAAAAATATAGTAAAATGGGAATTGTAGATTTGACTGCTACACAGTCCAAAATTTAGGAGGAGAAACACTATGAAACATTTGACCACCAACAAGCATGTTGTGTCGTGGATCGAAGAAATGGCCGCTATGACCCAACCCGACAAAATCGTTTGGATCGACGGCACCGAGGAGCAGGCTGAGGCTCTGCGCGCCGAGGCTTGTGCTACCGGCGAGATGATCAAGCTCAACCAGGAAAAGCTTCCCAACTGCTACCTGCACCGCACCGCCGTGAACGATGTTGCGCGTGTTGAGGGCAGAACCTATATCTGCACCGAGAAGAAAGAAGATGCAGGCAACATTAACAACTGGATGGCTCCCGCCGAGATGAAGGCTAAGCTCTTCAAGCTCTACACCGGCGCCATGAAGGGCCGCACCATGTACGTTATCCCCTACTCCATGGGCGTTGTCGGCTCCGACTTTGCAAAATACGGCATTGAGCTGACCGACTCGATCTACGTTGTACTGAACATGCTCATCATGACGCGTGTCGGCACCAACGTGCTTGAGGCACTTGGCGACAGCGCAGACTATATCAAGGGTCTGCACGCTAAGGCTGATATCGACGAGGAGAACCGCTATATCACCCACTTCCCCGAAACCAACGAGATCATGTCTGTAAACTCCGGTTACGGCGGAAACGTTCTGCTTGGTAAAAAGTGCTTCGCACTTCGTATCGCTTCTTACCTCGGCCGCAAAGAGGGCTGGATGGCTGAGCACATGCTCATCCTCGGCGTGAAATACCCCAACGGCGAGAAGAAGTATATCACCGCAGCATTCCCCTCCGCTTGCGGTAAGACCAACCTTGCCATGCTCATTCCCCCCAAGGCTCTCAAGGCTGAGGGTTATGAGGTTGAGTGCGTAGGTGACGACATTGCTTGGCTGCGTGTCAACAAGGAAGACGGCAAGCTTTACGCCGTTAACCCCGAGAACGGCTTCTTCGGCGTTGCTCCCGGCACCAACGAGAAGTCCAACCCCAACGCACTTCACACCTGCCTGCGCGACACCATCTTCACCAACGTTGTGCACGACACCAAGAACAACACCGTTTGGTGGGAGGGCCTTGACAACAATCCTCCCCAGCCCGGCGATGCCATCGACTGGAAGGGCAATCCTTGGGACTGCACCAAGTATGACAAGAAGGATAAGTCCACCTGCGGCGCACACCCCAACTCCCGCTTCACCGCTCTTGCTAAGAACTGCCCCTGCATTTCTCCTGAGTTTGACAGCCTGAAGGGTGTTCCGGTATCCGCTATCGTATTCGGCGGCCGCCGCGCAAAGACCGCTCCCCTGGTTTACCAGTCCTTCAACTGGCAGCACGGTGCCTTCGTTGGCTCCATCATGGCCTCCGAGACCACCGCAGCCGCTGCAGGTGCCGTTGGCGTAGTTCGCCGCGACCCCATGGCTATGCGTCCCTTCGTTGGCTACAACATGGGTGACTACTGGCAGCACTGGCTCGATATGGGCAAGGTCATCCCGAACGCTCCCAAGATCTTCCACGTGAACTGGTTCCGCACCGACGACGAGGGTCACTTCATCTGGCCCGGCTTCGGTGACAACCTCCGCGTTCTTCTTTGGATCCTTGCTCGCTGCGAGGATAAGGTTGACGCCATCGAGACTGCCATCGGCTACGTTCCGAAGGCTGAGGACATCAACATTGAGGGTCTTGAGGACGTAACCATTGATACGATCCGCGACCTGCTTACCGTTGACACCGCCTCCTGGAAGGCTGACGTTGCTAACATTAAGGAGTTCTACGCACAGGTAGGCGACGCTGTTCCCGCTACCATGTACGAGGAGCTTGCTGCTCTTGAGGCACGTCTTGGCTAATTAACGCAAACGCGTAAATACCAATCCATCACAACGCCCCCACGGCATGCCGTGGGGGCGTTCCTTTTAAAAGCAAAGGCCACGGCGGTGATCCTCACCGCCGTGGCTTTTTTGTTTAAGTATTACTTGAAATATAGTCAGCCTTATGATTTTGATTGGTCACCACAATAGGCAGATCCGAGAGCAAGCGCACCGCAAAGGGCTTATTTTCGGGAATGCCCCGATGATCCCTGGAGGCGGGATTGTAAAAGCGCGTTTCGGTTTCAACACCGCCACCCATCAGGGACACCGTCTTTAAGCTTCTGCCGGGCAGCGTCGCGATCATACACTCCACGTTCTCACTCTTATCCTCAAAATACAGATCAATGCGCACCTTGGCAGGCAAGTAGGTGGTATTTAAAAGTGTAAAGGTCAGATCCTCCGCAGAAGCCGTGTTCAGATCAGAAAAGATCCAACAAAGTGCACCGCTTTGATCGCGCCCTATGCGGAAAGCACGCTCGAGGGCCACCCTGGCATCGGGCAGCGGACGGTACGGCAGCATAACAGTACGTTGCTTATCCCCTGTAATGATCTCCTCTACCGTCGGCTTTTGCATGATATGAGCGGTGCCCTCGCGGTAGGTACAAAACGAGGTGTACGCGTGATAATCCGACACAGGCAGGAAGCAGACCGTGGGGGCAATGAGATCGTAGCCCGCAATTTCCCCTGCCGCCGTACCCGATTGAAAGCCGTGGTGCGGTATCTGCAAAATATCGGCCTTCAGATATGCGCCGTAGCGCTGTGGAAGCTTGGCAATGCTAAAGGAGGCGTCGGTCGTCCACAAGATCACCTGACCACCCAGCTCCATGCGAATGACAAGAGAGGTCGCATTGATATTATCCGAGGCGTGAACGGTATCGCCAAGAGTTGCTAAGATCTCACACGTGGCGTCACCGATCTGATAGATCTGGCCCGTGTGCGGCATATACGTAGCAGCCCCCATTTGGGTAACGCAGGCCTGCATCAGAGGAATATTGTCAAACGGAGAAGCGTGCTTGATAAACTGCTCCTCGGCCTTTAATTTGGGATAATGCACCACGTCGTCGTGCGACGGAAAATTATACAGCACACGCTCCAAGCGGACCTTTGCTCCATACAGCTCAACAAATTTGATAAAGCAATGGAAATGGTCGCTATGCGGATGCGAAAGGATCCACGCGGCGATCACGGGCGTTTCGTCGGGGCTTGTCTTTTTCAGACACTGATAAAGGCGCGTGGCGTCTGGCTCAAATTCTCTGCCGCCGTCGATCACAATAAAGCGCCCGTCCGAAAGGCGAATGACGTAGCTCATACCGTAATCCTCAAGCATGACCTGCGTGATCTGGGGCGAGACGATGCGCTCACCGCAAGGAGCTGCAAACTCAAAATAGGCTGTGCGCTGCTCAAGCACGAGAGAAAGCTCGTGCGTGTGCTCAAAATAATTCAAAAACAGCGCCTGCCCCTCGCCGCCAAAAGCCACAAAGGTATGCCCGATGGCCGCGCGGCGCTCCTTTTCGCAAAAGCCGCACGCACAGGCATATTCGGTATAGCGCGCCAGGGCCGCTTCATCGGCTCCCTCGATCAGCACGACCTCTGCCGTTTCGTTTTCGCGGTTTTTAAAAAAGCTTGTCTCACCAAAAGCGGGCATGGTAAATTGCTCCATTATATCCCCTCCCTTTGCACTTATAGTTCCATTATACACAAAAAGCGCCTTGATTGCAAGTAATAAAAAAGAAAAGGCGACTGCATTTTGCAGTCGCCCCTTCTTTGGAGATTAGATCTTTTCTTTAACCTTAGATGCTTTGCCCATACGGTCACGCAGGTAGTAGAGCTTAGCGCGGCGAACCTTACCGACGCGAACGATCTCAACCTTTGCAACGTTGGGAGAATGAAGCGGGAAGGTCTTTTCAACGCCTACACCGTAAGAAACGCGTCTGACGGTAAAGGTCTCGGAGATGCCGCCGCCGTGCTTGGCGATAACGGTGCCCTCGAAAAGCTGAATTCTCTCCTTAGTACCCTCAACGATCTTGTTGTGAATGCGAATGGTGTCACCAATGCGAATCACGGGTACCTCTGCCTTCAATTGCTCGTTTGTAAAAGCCTGAATCAAGTTCATTTGTGGCCTCCTTTAAAATCCGGATGTTCATGCAGAGCTGCGCAGCGGACCACCCTTAAATTCCGTGTAAACACACACGCGTGATATTATACCACAATTATTTTAAAAATGCAATATGTTTTTTGCATTTTTTTAATTTTTTTCAAGCATTTGCCTTTCTTTTAGCCAGAAATCTGATGCCGAATACCGTACCGATCATCAAAGCGATGCCAATGGGAAGCGAGAGCCACCAGTAAAGACCGACAGCCTGCAGCAGGCCCGCGATCACGTAGCACACGAAGGAAACGGCGGCAACCGTGATGGCGTAAGGCAGCTGGGTGGATACGTGCTCCACGTGGTTGCACTGTGCACCTGCCGATGCCATAATGGTAGTATCGGAGATGGGCGAGCAGTGGTCACCGCAAACAGCGCCTGCAAGGCAAGCGGACATACCGATCACAGCGATCTCGCTGCCAAGACCGCCAAAGGCTGCGGAAACGATGGGGATCAGAATACCGAACGTGCCCCAAGAGGTGCCCGTAGCAAAGGCAAGACCGCAAGCGATCAGGAAGATGATAGCGGGCAGGAAAAGCTTCAGGGCATCGGCATTTTTCAAAAGATTTTCAACAAACACGTCGGAGCCGAGCAAAGCGGTGGTGTTCTTCAGCGCAGTAGCCAGCGTCAGGATCAAAATAGCGGGCACCATGGCGATAAAGCCCTTCGGAATAGCCTCCATTGACTCCTTGAAGCCGATCAGACGGCGCGCCATGAGGTAAATGATGATCACGATCAGTGCAACAAGAGACCCAAGCGGCAAGCCGACGGTAGCATCGGTGTTACCGAAAGCACCGATCAGATCCCACTGATAATCGCCTGCGGTAAAGAAACCGCCTACGTGCATCAGCGCAACGATGCAGGAAACGATCAGCACAGCGATCGGAATGATCAGGTCAAATACGCGCGCACCTGCTGCACCCTCGGGCAAGCCTTCAAGCTTTTCATCTGCCTCGATAGCGCCGAGGTCACCCTCGTTCATTGCCTTGAACTCAACCCCGGACATCTTGCCGTAATCAAAGCCAAGCAGCGTAATGGTAAGCAGGAACACGATGGTGAGCAGCGAATAGAAGTTATAAGGAATAGCAAGGATAAAGTACTTCAGGCCCTCGCCGTTGGCAACGTGCTCGGAAACGGCAGCCGCCCAGGAGGACACGGGTGCGATCATACAAATAGGCGCAGCGGTGGCGTCAATGATATAGGCGAGCTTAACGCGCGAGATCTTGTGCGTATCGCAAACGGGCTTCATAACGCTACCGACTGTGAGGCAGTTAAAGTAGTCGTCAACGAAGATCAAAACGCCCAGAGCAAAGGTGGCAAGCAAAGCACCCGCACGGGTCTTCACGTGAGCTTGTGCCCATTTACCGAAGGCCTGAGAGCCGCCTGCCTTGTTCAGCAGGATCACAACGGCGCCAAGGATCACGAGGAAGGCAAAAATACCTGCCGTGCCCGAAACCGCCTCGATAATACCGGTGTTGACAACGGTATCAATGGCTTTGACGGGCGCGAAATCGGCATAGAAAAGTCCGCCGGCCAGCACACCGACAAACAAGGAGCTGAATACCTCCTTGGTAACGAGTGCCAGACCGATTGCAATAATGGGCGGCACCAGCGACATAAAGGTCGCAAAATAGGGGGTGTCAGCCTCAGCGGGGGCGGTACGCATGGTGATGGCAAGCACGACCACAGCGATCACGGCCAGCGCCAGCACGACGAGGTTGATGATCTGTCTTTTTTTCATAATGACTCCTTCATTTTTGTTTTTGAGGTACAAACAAAAAGGCCGCGGCAGAGCGCCACGGCACAAAAAGACTTGCACACGTGATAGCACTCCACCCAACCGCACCCGATCAAATCAAATTTTGATCTATCAGCTACGGATACGTGACAGTACAGCGCATATTCTGCGCTGTACCAACGAGTGAAGACGGAAATCGTCACCCATTTCGGCAACCTCCCCTTTTGCGCGCGGCATTTCCGTGCCGAAGCCAAGGCTTATCGCGCTACTCATGAAGCTTGCACCTCTATCACAGCCATTATAAAACAATAAGAAGGAAAAGTCAAGAACGCTTTTAATA
Organism: Oscillospiraceae bacterium; assembly: GCA_015063895.1. Lineage (GTDB taxonomy): Bacteria > Bacillota > Clostridia > Oscillospirales > CAG-272 > Firm-07. Next base: position 135,662 of record SVTG01000001.1, read on the forward strand.
TTTTTGGTAATTTTTCAGCAAAAAGCGCCATTTTTTTACCAAAACCTCAAATACCGCCCTGCCCTCGCACCAAAACGGCAGGATCGAAAGCGCCGCCAAGAGCACACCTGCACGCAACGCCCCCATTGAAACGGCACCTGCTGACAGCAAGAGAAGGAGCAGCGACACAGCGCCCTTTTTAAAATATCGGGAAAAACGCAAGAACGTGGCGGTGTGATGCGCGCGGCATACAAAAACCGAAAAATAAGCGATAAGCGTAGCCAGCGCCGCCCCCGTAGCCCCCAATTTCGGTATGAGCAAAAAATTCAGCAAAAGATTCACGCCTGACCCCAGCATAGAGCTAAAGAATACGGGAACACAGCGAAGCGCCGACTGGTACGCTGTGCCAAAAAACCCCGAAAGCGAGGAAAAAAGCGCTGCCAATACCAAAAACGGCACAAACTGCACCGCCCCACGGTAGTCGGGGGCAAAAAGTACCGTAACGAGCGGCGCGGATAAGACAAGCAATGCTGCCGCGCCAAAAACCGATACAGGCAAAAGCATGCGGTAAATACGGGCAAAATGCGCGCTGCGCGCTTCCCCCTCGCCCACCTGCAGGGCGCTATATTGCCACGCCTCCAAAAAGACACCAAGCACAAAGGTAAAAAGCGCGGGGATCCTGGCGGCAGCGGCGTAAACGCCCGTTTCCTCGAGTGAGTGGTAATGAAGAATAAAATAGCGGTCGGAAAGCGACATCAACCACCAAAAGGCGGCACCGGGGATCAGCGGCAGCCCGTAAGAAAGCATTTTCCCCAGCATACGGCGCGACACGGCTCGCCACGCAAACAAGCGCCACGGACGCAAAAGGAAAAGCAAAAACACACTCGCCGCAAGATCGGAAAGAATAATGCCGAGCAAATATCCACGCGCACCAAGACCGCCCACAACAATAAAAAGCATTTGTAAGGAAAGGCTGCAAAGTGCCGTCAGAGGCTGCAAGAGCGCAAATACCGTATACCCACCCGTCGCACGCAGATATTGTGTCAAAACGCTATGCAGAGACGCGCTCCATACGTAAAACAGCAAGTCATAACGGTAAGCACGCAGCACCGGCCAAAATCGCAACAGCGGCAAAAGCAGCAAAAAAAGAAGGCTCCCCGATATTGCCATCACTGCAGCCGTGGAAAGAACAGCGCGCTTTTCCTCCTCCCTTGCTCCTGCAAAAAAGCGAAAAAGCGTGGGGCCCGCGTGAAGCGTGACAAACGGCATCAACAGGACCGCCGCGCTCACCACAAGATCGGAGGCGCCAAAATCCTCAGGCGAGAGGGCGGCGGTGTAGAACGGCATCAGCAAAAAGGTGGCCGCTTTCGATACAGCCGCCGACGCGCCGAGCAAAAGCGTGCGAAAAAACAAGCCGCGATTTCCTGACATTTTCTCACCCCCACATTTAGCATGGTGCAAAAAACGCCGCCGCAATCTGACACCTTTTTGCAAAAACGGGCGATGCGGCCAGCGTCGCATCGCCCATTCAAAGCGCTTTGAATTTTTATTTAAAAAGACATATTTTATCTATTTTTTGAATTTAAATAAGTTAAATGTCAAATTTCCTTGCGCATGCGTTCTAAAGCCCCCTTTTCCAGTCGGCTGACCTGCGCCTGTGAAATGCCAATGCTTTCCGCAATCTCCATTTGTGTTTTGCCATGATAAAAGCGCATTTCAATGATGCGTTTTTCGCGTTCGCTAAGCTTTTTCATCGCATCTGCCAGCGCCATGTGCTCCAACCAATGCTCGTCCTGCGCTGAGGTGTCGCTCAGCTGGTCCATCACGTAAATGGCATCGCCGCTCTCGTTATAAACAGGCTCATAAAGCGAGATCGGCTCTACGATCGCCTCCATTGCCTGCTGCAATGCCTCTCGCGGCACCCCCAGCTTTTTGGCAATATCGTCAACGCTCGGCTCGCATTCCTTTTCCCTTGTCAGCTCTTCTCTTGCCTGCAAGGCACGGTATGCAAGATCACGCACCGAACGGCTGATGCGAATGGAATTGTTATCTCTGATATACCGCCGTATCTCCCCGATGATCATGGGTACGGCATAGGTCGAAAATTTCACGTCAAGGTCGGTGTTAAAATTGTCCACAGCCTTTACAAGCCCGATGCACCCGACCTGAAACAGATCGTCGGGATTTTCGCGTCTGCCCGAAAAGCGCTGAATGATCGAAAGCACCAAGCGCAGATTGCCATAGATCAGCTCGTCGCGCGCGGCGCTGTCCCCCGCTTTCATCTTAGCTAAAAGCTCACGCTTTTCTTCATCTGTCAGGGTCTTCAGATCCGAGGTGTTGATGCCGCATATTTCTACCTTGTTTTTATACATTTTACTCCCCTTTAATGGCGTAATTAGAGTATTGCCGTGGGGAATTTTCGTTATGCAGCTTTCGCGATTTGTAAAAAATGGTTTTTGCTAAAAAGAGGCTGTCTCAAATTGCATTTGAGACAGCCTCTTGACATTATGAAACGATCTTTTTGACAAGTGCCACAGTGCCCTGGTAGCGCACCTCATCGGCATTGTTGCCGAGGATCCCCGGTCTTAACAGGCAGATCACGGTATCCTCAGGGAGATTATTGCGAATGGCGCTGTTATCGCGCCACAAGGCGGTTTCAGCGAGCCTGATGCCATAGCAAGCGGTGGTACCGTCCTCACGTGTGGTGAGGATCGCGCCCGCGGGGAGTGACTCAAAGATCTCCCCAAAATCCACCAGCACCGCACGCCCCGCGCTATATTCCTCAGCGATCCAGGGGGAAACCAGCATCAGCGCCGCATCACCCGTCGTCAGATACTGCGTAAAGGCCTGATAGGACTGCGTGCTTTGGTAGCGGTCTACCGTGGCGCCGCTTGGCTGTCCGTTTTCATCGACACGGTTTTCAAGCGCCCTGATCTCCTCCTCGGAATACACGGTATAATGGCGCAAGGTAATATCCTTTTTGCCGTTACCGTTATAGTCATCGACAAGATAGGTGGCAAGACAATGACTGACGTCGCGCTGTCCTGCCTCGTTGGTGATATACCCGTAAGGGCCTGCGGTGATCACCACGATATCACCCTCCTCCTCGCGTCCGCACATTTGCGCAATGCAAACGGTCAGCACGATAACGACCGCCAGTGCGGCGATCACGGCCCATTTGTGGTGATACCAAAAATTATCAAGCCAGCGATATACCCTGCCGTGCTCCTTTTCGGGGCGCTTTTGCCCGGGGGCACCGAAGCGGATCTCACGCTCGTTGAGCTTTTCATATTTATTTTCTTCCATTTTGACTCCTTAAAAAGGGCTGTCTCAAATTTGAATTTGAGACAGCCCCGAAAATCAATCTACGGGCTTCATTGTCGGGAATAGCAGCACGTCACGGATAGACGGGCTGTCGGTGAGCAGCATCACCAGACGGTCAACACCAAAGCCAAGACCGCCCGTGGGGGGCAGACCGTATTCAAGGGCTGTGACGTAGTCGTAATCCACCTGTGCACGGCACTTGGGGTCAAGGGCCTTGCGCTCGGCTACCTGGCGCTCAAAGCGCTCCTTTTGATCGATGGGGTCGTTGAGCTCCGAGAAGGCATTGCCAAACTCGGTGGCATTGATAAAGTATTCAAAGCGCTCGGTATAGGCGGGGTCCCCCGGTTTGCGCTTGGCAAGGGGGCTGATCTCCACGGGATAATCGTAAATAAAGGTGGGCTGGATCAGCTTCTCCTCAACAAAAGCATCAAAGAACTCGGCGAGAATAGCACCCTTGGTGGGTACCTCGGGCAGGTCTACGTGGTACTTCTTTGCTACGGCGATCGCTTCCTCGTCGCTCCCGATCTCGTTGAAGTCAACACCGCTGTATTTCTTCACGGCCTCCAGCATCGTCATGCGCTCCCAGTGACCGAGATCGATCTCGTGACCGCAATAAGGAATGACAAGGCTGCCGCAGACGTTTTGTGCCACGGTGCGCATCATTTCCTCAACCAGATCCATGAGTGCGTGATAATCGGTATAAGCCTGGTAAAGCTCAATGCTGGTAAACTCGGGGTTATGCTTGGGGTCCATACCCTCGTTACGGAAGATACGGCCAACCTCGTATACGCGGTCCATACCGCCCACGATCAGACGCTTTAAGTAAAGCTCGGTTTCAATACGAAGCACCATATCCATATCAAGGGTATTGTGATGCGTCATAAAGGGGCGTGCCGAGGCACCGATCTCAAAGGGAGTCAGGATCGGCGTATCCACCTCAAGAAAGCCCTTACTGTCAAGGAATGCGCGCAGCTCGCGCAGGATCATGCTACGCTTGACAAAGGTATCCTTCACCTCGGGATTGACGATCAGGTCAACGTAACGCTGACGGTAACGCATCTCCTGATCCTTCAGACCGTGGAATTTCTCGGGCAGGGGCAAAAGGCTCTTGGCAAGCAGCACCACCTCGGTGCAGCGCACGCTGATCTCGCCCATTTTGGTGCGGAACACGGTGCCCTTGATACCGATGATATCACCGATATCCATCTTTTTAAAGCCAGCATAGGGCTCCTCGCCGATGACGTCACGGCGCACGTAGATCTGAATATCACCCTTATCGTCACGCAGATGCGCAAAGCTTGCCTTGCCCATCACGCGCTTGGTCATCATACGGCCTGCCAGGCATACGACAACGTCGGTCTCCGCCTCTGCCTCAAGATCGGCAAAGCGGGCCTTGATATCCTTTGAATAGCTATCCTGCGGATATTTGGTGATCTGAAAGGGGTCGGCGCCCGCCTCGCGCAGCGCTGCCAGCTTTTCGCGGCGCACGCGCAGAATATCACCTAAATTGACTTCCGCCTCGGCGGCCTCAGCCGCCCCGGTTCTCTTTTCTTCTGCCATTTTAAACCTCAAATCAGTCGCGACCTACGCGTACGATGCGGTAGGTAAAGTTGTATCCCGATGCCTCAACCACACCCGTGATCACGTCGCCTGCGCGGTGACCGATCAGTGCCTTGCCAACGGGAGATTGGTCGGAGATCTTGCCGCTGACGATATCGGCCTCGTTAGAGCCGACAATGCGCCACTCGCACTCCTCCTTCAGATCCTCGTCGTATACCGTTACGGTAGAGCCGATATCCACCACGCCGCGCACAGCACGGGAAGCATCGTAAACCTCTGCGTTTTCAATATCGTGCTTGAGCTTAAGGATACGCGCCTCGTTTTCTGCCTGTGCATTACGGGCAGCGTCATACTCGGCGTTCTCGGAAAGGTCACCGAAGCCACGTGCGGTAACGATATCGTTTTTAATGCGCTCGCGCTCCTCGCCCTCGCGCCATTGCAGCTCCTTGACAAGCTCGTCGTAGCCCTCTTGGGTCATTGTAATCTTCTTGGTATTTGCCATAACGGTAACTCCTCTATATCAAAAATATATTTTTTATTGTTTGGCAGCCGCGATCGCAGCTTGCAGCTGATTGTCCTCGGCCTCGGTCAAAAGATAAATGTTTTTATTTTTCACCGCGTCGTCAAGCGGCGTTTCAGCCCCGTCGGGGGCAACGCCAATACCGTCGTAATTGACGCCGGACGGCGGATTATAATAGCCTGTAGTCAGCTTCACACCACCGCTGTAGCCAAAGCTCTCAAGGCTGAAAACGTGCTGTAAAACGCCTTTGCCGTAGGTGGTGGTGCCAACGATGGGTGCAAGGCTGTAATCACGCAAAACCGCACAAAACAGCTCCGCTGCGCTGGCTGTATAACCGTTGGCGAGCACCGCCAGACCATATTGACGGTATTTGCCGATATCGGCCTCGCGCACACTGCACGTGGCATAATCGTCATCATAAGAAACGGGTGCGCAGAGATGCTTTTCCTCGCTGCCGTCCTTATTGACGACCGTCACGATCAGATCGTCCTTATTCAGGAAAAACGACAGCACCGCGATAATGGATTTCAGATCTCCGCCGGGATTGTTGCGCACGTCAAAGACAAACGAGGTGCAGCCCGCTGTGATCAGGCGCTCCATCTCAGCCTTGAATTGCGCGGGGGTGTTCGTCATAAACTGTGTGATCGAAACGATGCCAACCGTTTGGTCGGTCTCACTGACGCGCCCTGTCACAGATTCGTATTCTACACGTGCGCGTGTGATGGCAAAGGGTATTTCGGCCCCGTCGCGCAGCACCTTAAAGTGCGCCACAGTTCCCTCCTCGCCGCGCAGTGCAGCTGAAGCCACGTCAAAGCCCGCTTCGGCCACGTTTATCGCATTTTCGCCTTCACCGACAACGGTGATCACGTCACCCGCACGCACACCTGCGGCAGCCGCGGGAGAGTTTTTCATCACGCTGATGATCATAATGCCGACGGGTGCCACGCTCTCGGTCACGGTGATGCCGATGCCCACCAGCTCACCGCCGTTTTCAGCCATCAGCGCGTCAAACTCGGCTTGGGTATAATAAGCGGCATATTTGTCGCCCGTGGCGGCCACGTAGGCCTTGAGCATGCTGTCAAGCAGCAGATCGCCGTTGGTGTCGTAGAGTGCATAATCTGAAAAGATCTGATCGATAAGACCGATCTTTCCGCTATACCCCTCGGTGCCCTCGGTGCCAAGCGTTTGGCTATCCTGATAAATGCTCATGAACACCATGCCCACCGAGAACATCAAGATCGCGCAGACAAGCAGCGACGAGATCAGCGAGATCAGAAAAACAGACAACCGCACCGTGCGCGGTTGCTTACGGGGTGGCGCATACATCGGGGGTGCATACATGGGGGGCGGCGGTGCGGGACGACGCATTTCAAGGGCCGTAAAGCCAAGGTCCTGCAAGCGGAAGGTCAGCGCATCGACCGCCGCAAAGCGGTCGGTCGTCGGGGGCAGCACAACGCGCAGCGCCGTGCCATCGGGACTGACGTCCACCTGCCCACCGGGTAAAACAGCCTGCAATCCCCCTACAACAGCCTGGCGGCGCTCGGGGTCAACGGCAGGGGTAACAGTGAAAAAAAGCTCCATTTATTCCCTCTTTTCGGTATTTGAAAATGTAGCCAAGAGGTCAAATTGCGAAAAGTAAGCGGAGCGCGTTGCCGTCACCGCTTACTTTTGGCATCTTATGTAATCAGAATTTGCCGGGCTTGCTGTCAAGATACTTCTTCACCATCAAGGCAACCTTAAAGGTGATGGCATGCTCAAACTCACGCAGATCAAGACCCGTTAATTTGCGGATCTTCTCAAGACGGTACACGAGCGTGTTGCGGTGCACGAAGAGCTTGCGCGAGGTCTCGGAAACGTTTAGGTTGTTTTCAAAGAAGCTCTGGATCGTCATCAGCGTCTCGCGGTCAAGCGACTCGAGGCTCTCCTTCTTGAACACCTCCTGCAAAAACATTTCGCAAAGGGTGGTCGGAAGCTGGTAGATCAGACGGCCGATGCCAAGATTTTCATAATTGATGATATTCTTTTCGGTCTCAAACACCTTGCCGACCTCAAGAGCGACCTGCGCTTCCTTATACGCACGTGCAAGATCCTTGATATTGTCGACCACGGTAGAGATACCGATCGCCACCTTGGTGTAAAACTCGGTCGAAAGCGTATCGGCAATGTTGGTGGCGATCTTTTCAATTTCCTTCATTTCGGTACCGTGCTTGATATCCTTGACCAGCACGATATCGTGCTCGCCTACGCTGATCACGTAGTCGCGCGACTTATCGGGAAACATATTTTGCAGCATTTCAAAGGGCAGCATATCGGTCTTGCCGAAGAATTTGATGAGGAATACGATGCGCGATTCGTCGGTGTTGAAATGGAGCTCCTTGCTCTTGATATAAATATCACTGGGGAGAATGTTATCAAGAATGATATTTTTGATAAACGAGCCCTTGTCATATTTTTCGTCGTAGAGATTTTTAATGTTACCGAGCGCAATGGTCAGCATCTTGCACATTTTCTCGGCCATCTTATCCTCACCCTCCACGAACACAATGTGCTCGGCACGGGTGCCACTGACGATAGGACGGTAGGTGAAGCCACCGCTGACGACCTCCTCGGAGGCGTAGGCCAGCTCATCACGGATACCCTGCTTGATCTCACCGATCTTTACCAGCTCGGAGCAAGCGATGATCACACCGTTTTCATCGATCACGCCGATGACGCGGTCAATGGCATCCTTCATCTGGTGGATCACACCCTGAAACAATCTGTTAGACATACTAATACCTCATCCTTCTCTTGTGTCAAATATGCATAATACATATATTTTACACGATTTTTTGTAATATTGCAATAGGAAAGTACTATTTTTTCACAAATAAACGTTGACATTTTTGTGAATTTTTAATCACCTAATTCCAGCACCGCCGCAATGCAGGCAAGGGCAAAGATCGGGGCGGTCTCGGTTCGCAAAATGCGTTTACCAAGCCCTGTTGGCAAGCACCCCGCCTCAACGGCGCGCGCCGCCTCGGCCAACGAAAAGCCGCCCTCGCTGCCGATGATCAGGGCGATCGTGCCACCCCGTGGCACAGGGTGATCTGCTAAGAGTCGCGGCAAGGGCACCGTACCCTCCCCCTCAAAGCAAAAGAGCACAAGATCTGCCTTTTTGGCTTCCTGTAGCATAGCCTCAAAGCTGACCGTGGCGCCAACCTCGGGGAGTATGCCGCGTCCGCATTGCTTCGCGGCCTCGTGGGCGATGCGTCTGCGTCGCTCACGCTTTTTGTCCTCTGCCTCGGGCTTCATGCGCACCACACAGCGCTCACTCTCAAAGGGCACGACAGCACATACGCCACACTCCACCGATTTTTGTATGACCGTATCCAGCTTATCGCCCTTGGGTAAGCCCTGATAGAGCACCAGGCGATAGGGCGGCTCGGTATCCTGCTGCCGTACGGCAAGGATATCCGCCACCACAGCCCCCTCGGTAAAGGTCCTCAGCACACAGTCGTATTCGCGCCCACCGCTGTCGCAAACGGTGATATGCTCACCTGCAGCCATACGAAGCGCACGGGAGATATGATGTGCGTCGTTTCCGCGCACGGTAACGCTTGTCGGTGTAATATCATCACTTGGCACAAAGAAACGCGGCACGTCGTCAACCTCCCTAAAGACTTTCATATATTATAACGCAAATTAAACAATTTGTCAATGCCCATTTTGTGATTTTTTACTACTTTCTTAACAAAAATGACAAAACGGGCACCGCAAGATGCCCGTTTTTATTGATATAGTCCAATAAACCGTATTATGCTTTTTTCACAACAAGAGCACACCAACCGTTGTCATCCAGACGGTCAGCGACCCGAAGACCGTTGTCCTGCAAGGCTTTTACCACTTCCTCGGCGCGCTCGGTAATGATGCCCGATGCCAGCAAAATGGCATCATCCTTCATATAAGCGCCAACGTCGTGTGCCATACGAATGATGATATCGGCCACAATATTGGCACATACGATATCATACCGACCGCCCGATAGATCAACCTGCTTTAACAGATCTGACACGTCACACGTAACGTTTTCCTCGCCGCTGTCCTTGATATTCTCACGTGCCACGCGCACAGCCACGGGATCAATGTCATAGGCCTTGCATGCGGCGGCCCCCAGCTTTTTGGCACAGATCGCAAGAATACCGCTGCCGCAGCCCACGTCAAGCACACGCATACCGTCCCTTACGTGCTGCTCAAGCAGCTCGATCACCAGGCGCGTGGTTTCGTGCGTACCCGTGCCAAACGCCATACCGGGGTCCATACGTACAATGATCTCGCCGGGCTGCGCCTCATAGCGCTCCCAAGCGGGCACGATCACCATTTTTTTGCCGATATGCAAGGGCTTGTAATATGCCTTCCAGGAATTGGCCCAGTCCTCCTCGGATACGCCGATCACCTCTACTTTACCCTCAAAGCCGCTGTCCGCCATACGCTCGCGCAAAAACGCCACAGCATCGGTAAAGGGTCTGTCAGCAGGCAAAAATACCGAAACGGCCGCCACCGTCTTATCGGCGTTCAGGATCGTTTCGTCAATGAGGTCGCCGTAGCAGGTCTTGAGGTCGATATCGCTGAAATCCTCGATCATGAGATTGTTATTGAGCATGCTCATGATCGCCACAAGCGTATCAAGATGCTCTAATTTCACGGTCACCTTTACCTGCGACCAATCCTTGCAATAGTCCATAAAAACTCCCTTAATTACGGTTCAGCTTTTCAAAAATACGCTTGAAGAAGCCGGATTTCTTGCCGTAATTGCTCTCATTGCAATCTGCGGCAAAGGCGCGCACCTGCTCCTTTTGCTTATCCGAGAGTGAGCGCGGGATCTCCACGTTCACACGGAATACAAGGTCACCGCGACGCGTTTTGTTATTGATATACGGAATACCCTGCCCCCTTACCGTAAAGGTGGCACCCGGCTGTGTGCCCTCGGGAATGGTATATTTCATATTGCCCTCCAGCGTCGGGATCTCGATCTCGGCGCCGAGAATGGCATCGGTCACAGGCAGCGGCACGTCGCAAAAGATATGATAGCCGTCACGCTCAAAGATAGGATGAGGCTTGACGTTTACCTGCAGGATCAGATCCCCTGCACCGCCGCCGTTACGCCCGTCGTTGCCCTGACCGCGCAAAGCGATACGCTCGCCGTCGTCAATGCCCGCAGGCACCGAGACCTCCAGCTTTTTGGTAACGCGGATAAAGCCCGTACCGCGGCAGTTATTACAGGGGTTCTTGATAATTTTACCCTTACCGCGGCAAGCATCACACGTGGTAGTGCTCTGGAACTGCATACCGCCAAGGCGTTGCATCACGCGCATCTGACCCGAGCCGTGGCATTTGCCGCAGGTCTCGGCATTGCTGCCCTTTGCGGCACCGCTGCCCGCGCAATCGGGACAGCGGCACACGCGGTTATAGCTGATCTCCTTTTTGACGCCGAAGGCGGCCTCCTCAAAGGTGACCGACACACGCGCGCCGATATCGTCGCCGCGAACAGGCCCGTTGCGGGTGGCACCGCCACCGAAGCCGCCGCCAAAGCCGCCGCCAAAAAAGCTGCTGAAGATATCGCCGAAATCACCGAAGCCACCAAAGCCGCCGCCCGCACCGCCTGCGGCGGGATCAAACGCCGCATGGCCGTACTGGTCGTATTTGGCACGCTTATCGGCATCGGACAAAACGTCGTAGGCCTCGTTGACCTCCTTGAATTTTACCTCTGCCTCTTTATTGTCGGGGTTCATATCGGGGTGATATTTTTTGGCAAGCTGACGGTAGGCCTTTTTGATGGTGGCCTCGTCAGCGCCCTTATCTACGCCCAATACCTCATAATAGTCGCGTTTATCTGCCATAATTCTCTCTTTTTAAAATCAGTTGGTCTTATCCTCAAAATCTGCGTTATAGAAGCCGCCCTCAGCACCTGCATCGGCACCGCCCATATCGGGGCCTGCCTCAGCACCGCCCTGTGCCTTGTAAAGCTTTTCGGAAAGTGCATAGAAGGCCTTCTCCAGTGCCTCGGTATCAGCCTTGATCGCAGCCGTGTCGCCACCTGCTACGGTGGTGCGCAGCTTTTCAATGGCAGCCTTTACGTCAGCCTTCTCGTCCTCGCTGATCTTATCGCCGATCTCACCAAGCGTCTTCTCGCTCTGGAAGATCAGAGTCTCCGCGTGGTTCTTGGTGTCAACCGCTTCCTTTTGCTTCTTATCCTCTTCTGCAAAGCGCTCAGCGTCCTTTACGGCGCGGTCGATATCCTCCTGAGACATATTGGTCGAGGAGGTGATGGTGATATGAGTCTCCTTGCCCGTGCCCTTATCCATAGCGGTCACGTTTACGATACCGTTTGCGTCAATATCAAAGGTAACCTCGATCTGGGGTACGCCACGAGGTGCGGCAGGGATACCGTCAAGGTTGAAGCGACCGAGGGTCGTGTTGCCTGCGGCCATCTCACGCTCACCCTGAAGCACGTGGATCTCCACCGAGGTCTGACCGTCAGCGGCGGTAGAATATACCTGGCTCTTCTTCACGGGAATGGTGGTGTTGCGCTCAATGATGCGGTTGAATACGCCGCCAAGCGTCTCAATACCGAGCGAGAGGGGCGTAACGTCGAGAAGCAGCAGATCCTTGACGTCGCCGCCAAGCACACCGCCCTGAATAGCGGCACCGACTGCCACGCACTCGTCGGGGTTGATGCCCTTGAAGGGCTCCTTGCCCGTAAACTTCTTCACAGCCTCCTGCACGGCGGGGATACGCGTGGAGCCGCCCACCAGCAGCACCTTATGGATCTCGGAAACAGACTTGCCTGCGTCCTCCAGCGCCTTGCGCGTGGGCGCCATGCAGCGGTCAACGAGGTCAGCCGTCAGACGGTCAAACTCGGCACGCGTAAGCGTTGCCTCAAAGTGTAAGGGGCCTGCGGCGGTTGCCGTAATGAAGGGGAGGTTGATATTCGAGGAGGTCATGCCCGAAAGCTCGATCTTTGCCTTCTCTGCTGCGTCCTTGAGGCGCTGCAGCACCATCTTATCCTGGCGCAGGTCAACGCCGTTCTCGCGCTGGAACTGATCCGCCATCCAGTTGATGATGCGCTGGTCAAAGTCATCGCCGCCCAGACGGTTGTCGCCTGCAGTAGCAAGCACCTCAAACACGCCGTCGGAAATTTCAAGAATAGATACGTCAAACGTGCCGCCACCAAGGTCAAATACCATAATGGTCTGGTCGTTTTCCTTGTCCATGCCGTAAGCAAGGGCTGCCGCGGTGGGCTCGTTGATGATGCGCTTTACGTCAAGACCTGCGATCTTGCCTGCGTCCTTGGTAGCCTGACGCTGTGCGTCCTTGAAGTAAGCGGGCACGGTGATAACAGCCTCGGTCACAGGCTCACCGAGGAATGCCTCGGCATCGGCCTTCAGCTTTTGCAGAACCATCGCGGAGATTTCCTGAGGCGTGTACTGCTTGCCATCGATGCTTACCTTATAAGCAGAGCCCATTTCGCGCTTGATGGACGCGACGGTGCGGTCGGGGTTGGTGATGCTCTGACGCTTAGCGACCTGACCCACCATTCTCTCGCCCGACTTGGAAAATGCCACCACGGAAGGCGTGGTTCTTGCCCCTTCGGGGTTGGGGATCACTTTGGGCTCGCCGCCCTCAAAAACTGCAACACAAGAGTTGGTCGTACCAAGGTCGATACCAATAATTTTTCCCATAATAAAATTCCTCCAAAAAATATAAGTTTAATTTTTATTTTCTTGATCAGTTGGCTACCTTTACCATTGCGTAGCGCAAAACGCGCTCGCCGCGCACGTAGCCCTTTTGCAGCACCTCGGCCACCACGCTCTCACCAAGCGTTTCGTCCTCCACGTGCATCACGGCGTTGTGCAGATTGGGGTCAAAGGGCTCGCCCATAGGGTCGATCGCGCTGATACCAAGCTTTTCCAAGGTATCCTGCACGCTTTTTAAGGTGAGGGCCACGCCCTTGGCAACGTTTTCACCGTCGCTGTACTGTGCGGCACGCTCAAGGTTATCCACCACGGGGAAAAGAGTGGCCAGCGCCTCGGCAAAGGCATCGGCGTAAATACCGTCGCGCTCCTTGGCGGTACGGCGACGGAAGTTATCGTATTCGGCAGCAAGACGCAAATGCTGGTCTGCCTTTGCGGCAAGATCGGCCTGCAAGGCCTCGATCTGCTTCTTGAGGTCGGCGTTTTCCGCCTCAAGACGGCGCGCACGCTTCTTGCTCTCCTTTTCAACAGGCTCCTCGGCCACTGCCTCGGGGGCGATCATTTCGTTTTCGTTGGGGGCTTCCATTTCCCCCTCCTTTTTTAATTCTTCAGTCATGTTTTTCTCCTTCTAACATCGGCGCATCGCCCAAGAGGTGCGAAATATTGCCACCAAGATTATCCAGCGTAGCCAGCACGCGTGCGTAATCCATACGCAAGGGGCCGATCACGCCGATAGCACCCACGGTCTTACCGCGTGCACGAATGGGCTTGAATACTAAGGTGGAATTGTTGATCACCTTCACCGAGCTTGGGGACCCGATCACCACGTTGACGTTTTCCCCGTCGATCTCGGATACGAGATCAAGGATATCGTCCTTACGTTCAATAGCCCCCAGCAGCTCGCCTAAGTTTTCAGCATCGGCAAACTCGGGATACTGCAAAAGTCGGTCAAGGCCGCTGACCTTCAGCTCGCCCCCGTCAAGGTCGCTGAGCATGGCGTAAATGCTTTTCATCACGGTGTTGACAAGCGTGCTGTCGCCCATCATGCGGTTTTCAAGTGCGATCATGGTAGACAGCGAGATCTGCTCGGCATCAAGCCCCACAACAAGGTCGTTGAGCGCCGCTGTCAAGCGACTTAAGATCTTATCGTCGATCTCGCTTTCCACGATCACGTTACGCGTTTTCACCGCGCCGTTTGAGGCAACCAGAATGAGGATAAAGCTGTGCGCATCAATGAGGGCGGTTTCGTATTTGTTGACCGTAACGGCATGGGCACGCGGCTTGATGGCAAAGCCCGTGTAGTTCGTCAGGCTCGAGGCCACCTTGGAGGCGTTATCAAGGATCTGATCAAGCTCGGACATTTTCACCTTCATCAGCTGATTGATCTGCGCGATCTCCTTGGCGGTCATGGCGTATTCCTCAAGCAGGGTATCCACGTATAAGCGGTAACCGCGCTTGCTGGGCACGCGCCCCGCCGACGTGTGGGGCTGCTCAAGCAGCCCTAAGGCCTCCAGCTCTGCCATTTCGTTGCGAATGGTAGCAGAGGAGCAGCTTAACTGCTTACTTTCGGTAATATATTTTGAACCAACGGGCTCGCCACCGCGGATATGGGCCTCAACAATGGCCTTTAATATCAGCTTTTTGCGTTCACTGAGCTCACCGATGGGTAACGTCATCGCTTTTTCCTCTCTTTCACCGCAATTTTAGCACTCGCTTACAGTTAGTGCTAATTCACAACTAAAAATATATCACTATTTTTGCCATTTGTCAACCGTTTTTACATAATTTTTTGTAATTTTCACAAAGAGAGTGCAAATTTTTCACCCATTTTACAAAAAAAGCCTCGCGCACGCGCGCACGCAATAAAATAAGGTGGCAAAAATCCCAAATTACTCTTGCGCAAGATCACATATTTCGTTATAATAAGAGTGAAAGGCGGTGATACCGTGAATCTGTTTTTAACCAATCCCCCCGACACATTTGAGCGTGGCCTTGCGGCCTTTTGCGATCTACACCAAATCACACTGTGCACCAAAGGGACCCCCTTTACCGTTCACATATCAAGCGAGCAAAGGCTGACGCTGATCAAGGACGAAGCGGGCGTGCATTGCACCCTCCCCTCCCACCATCTTTTATACCGTGCGCTGACCGTTCTGAAGGCGCATCAAAGCGAGCAGAGCTTTGCGATCAGCGAGCCCGTTCACTTAAAAACGCTCGCCGCCATGTTTGACGGCTCACAGGCCTCATCGCTGATGACCGTGAGCAGCGTGAAAAAAATGCTACTGTATCTTGCGGGTATGGGATATAATATGCTCCTGCTCTACTGCGAGGATTGCTTTGAGCTCTCGGGTGAGCCCTATTGGGGCAATATGCGCCCTCGTTATACCCAAGCGGATTTCCGCGAGCTTGACGATTTTGCCTTTTCGCTGGGTATTGAAATGGTGCCCTGCGTGCAAACGTTGGCGCATTTGACAGATGCCATCAAACGCCCTCCCTACGCCAAAATGGCAGACACGGCAAGCGTCTTAATGGTCGGTGACGAGCGTGTATATACGCTCATCGATAAGATCGTTACCGAGATCTCCGCCTGCTTCAGAAGCCGCCGCATCCACATTGGTATGGACGAGGCGTGGGATCTTGGGCTTGGCAATTATATGAAGAAAAACGGCTACACCCCCTCAGGTGAGCTCGTAAAGCGCCACCTCTTGCGCGTGATGGATATCGTGCGCGAAAAGGGGCTTTCTCCTATGATGTGGGCAGACATGTTTTTCCGTGCACGCTCAAAAAGCGCCGCCTACCGCGATCCCGACGTCTGCTTTGAGGAGCAGGATCGCGAGATGATCCCGCAGGATATGCATATTGTATACTGGGATTACTATCAGCTGGAGCGTGCAGGCTATGAGCACATGCTGCAAAAAGCGCTCTTTCTCACAAAAAATACGATCTTTGCAGGGTGCGCGCGCAACGTACGCACCTTTGGCTCGCACAACCAAAAGACCTTTGCCACTACTGCCGCCGCTATGAACGCCTGTAAGCATCTTGGGATCCGTGAGGTGATCGCCACCGTCTGGGGCGACGACCACCGCGAAAGCAGCAATTTTGCCGTCCTGATGGGGCTTTGCTGCTTTGCCGAGCACGCCTTTGGCGACAGCACCACCACCGAGGTCATTCGCACACGCACCAAAGAGACCACGGGCATCGACCCCGAGGTATTTGACCATATCGACGCACTTGACTGCTTCCCCGATTACAATGGCGACAATATAGAAAACATTTCCCTCACGCGCGCCATTATCTGGCAGGACCCGCTACTGGGGCTCTTTGACAATGAGCTTGGCCGCTTTGATTTTGCCACGCACTACCGCCACGTAGCACAAGCGCTTGAGGCAGATGCCAACGCACTGCCGCATTTCGCTACGCTCCTGCGGTTTTATGCTTGTGTCGCGCGGACCTGCGCCGAAAAAGCGGGGCTTGGCATTGCCTTGACCGACGCCTACGCAGCAAATGACCGCGAGGCGCTGAAAACGCTTTGCGAGGTAACGCTGCCGCAGCTGACAAAGACCGTAGCGGCGTTGCACGAGGCGCATCGCAAATACTTTTTTGAGGAATATAAGCCGATCGGCTTTGAGGTGCTTGACATTCGCTACGGCGGCGTCTTGGCACGGTTGCAAACGACCGTATCCCGTCTTAGCTCCTATCTTTCGGATGAGATCGACCGCATTGAGGAATTAGAGGAGCCCCGTCTGCCCTTTGGGGAAACGGGCAAGGTAAAGCACACCCTCCACTACCTACAGATCTGCAGCGCCAGCAGAGTGTGATCAAAGGGCCAACGGGCTTTACTGCCCGTTGGCCCCATTTTCCGTATACAGTTCACTTTTCAGAGCAGTCTTGATAAAAAGCGCCAAAAGCGGCCCTATCAAAAATCCGGCGATGCCAAAAAGCCGAATACCCGCATAAAGCGCCACCAGCATCAACACGGGGTGAAGCCCCAGGCTCTTGCCCACGAAATGCGGCTCGATCACTTGTCTTATCACGGTGATAATGGCGTAAAGCACCAAAAGCCCTATACCAAGCGCATTATTACCCGTCACAAACGCGTAAATTCCCCAAGGGATCAGCACGGTGCCAACGCCGAAGATCGGCAAAAAATCAAGCAGCGCCACCAAAAACGCCAGCAAAAACACGTATTCCACGCGCAGGACAAGAAACCCAAGCCAAAGCTCAAGGAACGTAATCAAAAACAGCAAAAAATAAGCGCGCAGATATTGCACGGCGGCGCTGCGTGCACGCAGCGCCATGCGCGGCAAGCGCTCTTGCCAGCCCTTTGGCAGGACCCCTAAAAGACTTTGGCATATCGTACTGTATTCCACCGAAAAATAAAAGCAGGCAATGACCGTTACCAACAAAAAGAGCAACGCCGCAGGCAGGGCCGATACCGTACGCATCACCACGCCCCCTACCCCGTCGGAAAGGCTTGCGGCAAGCCGCTGCAGTTGTTCGCTCAGCCATTCACGGGGATTACCCAAAAAGGACAAAAAGCGCGAGAGCTGTGGGGGCAGATCCTCAAAAAAGCGCTCAACGTAAGCAAAAAAATCACCAAGCTTGCTTTGCAGCGGGCTGCCCTCGGTGCCAAGCTGCAGGATCAGCTTCTGCAGCTCAAAAAAAGCGCGGTTGATCAGCAAATACAGCAGCGCCCCCACAAGCCCCAGCAAAAGCAGCGTGAAGGCCGCAGACGTCACCTTTTCGGGCGCATGCACGCGTGCGGCAAAGCGCTTTGCCAGCGGATGCGTGACCGTTGCCAGCAAAAACGCGATCAAAAACGGTGCCAGAACCCCCAGCACCACCCGAAACAGCAAAAAAAGCGCCACCAATACCCCTGCCACCGTCACCGTTACGGCGGCACGGCGCACCCACCTTTCACAAGACATCAGCACACCCCCGTTTTTTAATAGTATGTGCCGGCCTTGCCAAAAAATACGCCCCGACCGAGCGACGCTCGGTCGGGGTACGCCATATCACAAGCCTTGCACGAGCAATAAGCACCAAAAACGCGAAAAACAAGCTTTGACACGCCTCCTTGCTTATCGGGCGCGACGATCTATACCGTCATCTCACCACGCAAGAAAGTCAAGATCTTCTTTTCCTCGCGCGATACCTTGACCTGCGTCAGGCCCAAAAAATCCGCAGTTTGCTGTTGGGTGCGGTTACGAAAATAGCGCAGCAGCACGATCTTACGCCACAAGGGGGGCATGCGCGAAATGGCCTCGGAAAGGGCGATACGGTCGGTGAGGATCGCGGGCTCATTCCCACTTTCATCATCTGTGATGCGCTCACCAAGCTCGCCCTTATCGTCCTCAAACACCTTTTCGGAAAGCGAGGCAACAGGTGCAGTCGCCGCCAAGGCCATCGCCACCTCCTCACAGGAAAGACCCGCGAGGGCTGCCAGCTCATTCACACTCGGCTCGCGCCCCTCACGCGCCGTGAAATCCTGCCGCCGACGCAAGAGATCGGCCGCCAATTGCTTGGTGGTACGGCTGACGTGGATCATACCGTCATCGCGCAGATTACGGCGGATCTCCCCCACGATCAGCGGTACGGCAAAGGTAGAAAAGGCGGTATCGCGCGACAGATCAAAGGTGCGAATGGCACGCAGCATACCGATGGTGCCGATCTGCATCAGATCCTCAAATTCAATGCCACGGTCACGAAAGCGCAGGGCGGCTGTACGCACCAGCCCCATATTTTCATTTAACAGCGTCGCGGTGGCGGCCTCGGCCACCTCACGCTCGCTTGACTGTGCTTCACGCATCAGGGCATAATGCCGCGCCTTGATGCTTGCCGCATCAGCTGTTCCCTTCACAAGCCTCACTCCTTAACGCCGTCGCGTCGCCCTAAATGCTTCACAAGCACCACACGGGTACCCTCACCCTTTTTGGAGCTGACGCGCAGGCTATCCATAAAATTTTCCATCACGGTAAAGCCCATGCCGCTGCGCTCCCCTGCCGCATCGGTGGTAAACAGCGGCAACAGCGCTTGCCTCACGTCTGCAATACCGCACCCCTTATCCACCACCGTAATGCGCACAGTGCGCCCCTCAAACAAGCTGACCGTTATGTAGATCTTACCCTTCGTACCGCGATAGGCGTGCACGATGCAGTTCGTTACTGCCTCGGATACCGCGCATTTGATATCCGCTAAGTCCGTAGCATCGGGTGAGAGCTGGGCACAAAAGGCAGCAACCGCCGCACGCGCCATACCCTCATTTACAGAAACGGCGGGTAGGACCAGCTCCATGCGGTTGATCTCCCCCTTGTATTGATTTTCCTTGATCATTTCCATCTTATCTATCTCCTTTCGCTTGCTCGCCGTCAATTTCCATAAAGCGCTCCATACCCGACAGGCGCAGTATTTTCAAGATCCCCTTATTCGGGCGCGTAAGTGCCATCACGCCCCCGATATCGCGCATCAGGCGCAGTCGCCCCAGCAACAGACCAAGCCCTGCCGAATCCATAAATTCAATACACGACAGATCCAGCACCAGACGCTTCGGGCGCTCCTTTAAGATCAGCTTATCAAGCTCCTCGCGCAAATACGCGGCACTGTGATGATCTATTTCCCCGAAAAGGCGCACCAGCAAGAGCCAATCTCGCTTTTTAGCCTCAAAACGGTATTCGTTTTTTATCATATTTTAACTTCCTTTCTCATATATTTCCTTTTATTTGTGAGTAGATTGTAGCACAAAAGGGCTAAAAAAAAAGTCGCACGCTGTCAACGTGCGAAAAAAGTGCGCGACAGCATGCGACAAAAAAGGCCGTGGCTAAGCCACGGCCTCTTTTGTATGTGAAATTAGAACGGATCGTCTGCTACGTCATCGTTGGGTGCCTTCTCGGGGTCGAGGGGCGGGGGCAATTGCTCGCCCTCCTCAGATGCAGCAATGATATCTTTGCTCAAAAGGAAACGAATGTCAGCACTGGGCTCAATGTAGTTGAGTTTCATTTCATGCCTCCTTATTACGGAATTATATTCTTATCAATATTATACAACACTATTTTTCAAAAGTCAAGAAAAATTATTTATTTTCTCAATTTTTGTTTGCCGTGATCTTTGCCGTAAGGTTCCCCGGTACCACCTCGTAGTCGGTTACCGCGAAATCAAAGGAGCCAAAGCCCTTGGTCATAGCGCGCAAAACGATCGGATAATCCATAATTTCAGCCTTAGGCACCACGGCGTGTACCACGGTGTAGCCCTTGCGCTGCTCAGAGTGATCCATGCCCATAACGCTGCCGCGACGCTTATTCAGGTCACCCATAACGGTACCCACCAGCGACTCGGGAACGGTGATATCAAGGTTGCCGACGGGCTCAAGCAGCACAGGCGCACCCTGCTTCAAGCACTCCTTATACGCCAGCTGTGCGGCAAGACGGAAGGAAAGCTCATCGGAGTCAACGGCATGGTAAGAGCCATCGTAAAGATCGGCAGCAAGCTGCACGAGCGGATAGCCGTAAGCACCCTTTGCCATAGCGTCCTGCAAGCCCTTTTCAACGGCGGGGTTGAAGTTCTTCGGCACAGCACCGCCAACCACGGATACGGTAAAGGTAAGCCCCTGCTCCTCTGCGGGTGCAAAACGGATCTTCACGTGGCCGTACTGACCCGAGCCACCGGTTTGCTTCTTATGCTTGCCCTCAACGTCAACGCGCTTGGTAATGCGCTCACGGTAAGCGATCTTGGGCTCCTCAAGGCTGACCTTAACGCCGAAACGGCTTTCAAGACGTGCCACCAGCACCGACAGATGCGTTTCACCCATACCCGAGATCAGCACCTGAGCAGTCTCCTTATTATTCTCATAGCGGAGCGTCAGATCCTCCTCCAGCATCTTGGCAATGCTCTGGGACATCTTGCTCTCGTCCTTTGCGGTGAGAGGAAGGATCGCCTTGGTCATATAAGGCGTGGGGTAGGTCATCTGGCTGTAAACGACAGCGCCGGAAAGTGAAAGCGTATCGCCCGTCTTGGTATCGGAAAGCTTGGCGATCATACCGATATCGCCGCATGCAAGCTCCTCGACCTCGGCCTGCGTCTTACCGTTCATCACGTAGAAATGCGCCAGCTTTTCCGTGGTGCCCGTGCGTGCGTTCTTCAGGGTCATATCGCGCTTGATCGAGCCGCTCATCACCTTAAAGAAGGACATCTGACCGACAAACGGATCGGCCACGGTCTTGAATACGAACAGCGCAGGATCGCCCGCCACGTCAATGGCGACCTCATCACCGCCTGCCAGCTTTTCAACCTTCTTGGCGGTAAAGCGCGGGAAGGACTCTGCCACAGCGTCCATCATGGCGATAATGCCCCACATCTTGGTAGCGGAGCCGCAGTAAACGGGGGTGATGGTACCGGCAATGATACCCTCGTGAAGCGCGAGTGCTGCCTCCTCGCGGGTGATCTCCTCGCCTGCAAAATATTTTTCCATCAGCTCGTCGCTCGTAGAAGCAACGGCCTCGTTGAGTGCGTCCTTATAGCGGTTAACGGTCTCCTTCATTTCCTCGGACATCGGAATTTCGGAGCGCTTACCCGAATTATCGTAAGTATATGCCTTATTGGAGATCAGATCGATCATGGCCATCTCGGAGCCGACGCGGCAGGGCACGAATACAGGGCATACGCTCGTGCCGAATTTGTCGTGCAGCTCGTAGAAGGATTTTTCAAGGCTGTAATCGGGATCGTCACACTTATTTACGAAGAATACGCGCGGCACACCGGCCTCTACGGCGGCGTCAAAGGCCAGCTCGGTACCGACCTCGATACCGCTCTTACCGTCAACCACGATAACAGCAGAGCCCGCTACACGCAGTGCCTGCCCCACCTCGCCCACGAAATCGGGGTCGCCGGGGGTGTCGAGCACGTTGATCTTAATATTTTTCCATTCAACATTTGCAAGGGCGGTAGAAATAGAAATACCGCGCTTTTGCTCTTCGGCGTCAAAGTCGCAAACCGTATTGCCATCAGCGATCTTGCCAAGGCGATCGGTTTTGCCGGAAAGATACAGCATAGCCTCAGCAAGCGAGGTCTTGCCGCATTCGCCGTGACCGAGCAGCGCGAGATTACGAATCGATTTAGTGTCAAAAGTAGCCATTGTGGGGTTCCTCCTTGGTAACGCTCTGGTTGCGTTAGTAATACGTGACGAATAATTTTACACGTCATTAGTTTTATTATATCTAATATTTTATTATTTTTCAAGAGAAATTTAGGAAATAATTGCCATCAAAACATAGAAAGTATAGGCTTTGTTTTGTTTATCTTGCACAATTTTTTAGCAAAATGACGCAAAAAAGCCGCCAAAGAAGCAGTTTGGCGGCTTTTTCAGATATCAAGATTAAATATTCTTTTCGCATTTTCTCTTGTGGCGCGCACCATTTCATCGGGGGTGATCCCCTTCACCTCGGCCATCGCAGCGGCGGTGTAGCGCATATATCCCGAATGATTTAATTTGCCGCGATACGGCACGGGCGCCAAGTAGGGCGCGTCGGTCTCGGTCAAAAGGCGTTCAAGCGGCACAGCCGCCACCGCCTCGCGCACACGGGGCGCGTTTTTAAAGGTCACGGTGCCCGAAAACGAGATATACCAGCCACGGCGCACAAGATCGCGTGCCATTTCCGCCGAACCGCTGTAACTGTGAAAAACACCCGTCACCTCGGGGTGGCGGCAAACGGCATCAAAGCAGTCGCCGTGCGCATCGCGGTCGTGAATGACCACGGGCAGGTGATATTTTTCAGCCATTTGCAGCTGCTTTTCAAAAAAATACAGCTGCTTATCGCGGTCGGTGTCGTCGTAATGATAATCAAGCCCGATCTCACCGATCGCCACGATCTTTTGGGCACGTGCATCGGGCAGCATGACCTCGATCTCGGTCAAGGCCCCGTCAATGTCGGGCAGACGCTGCCCGTCACCGGGGTGGATACCGACCGTTGCAAACATACAGGGCCACTTGGCGGCCTCGCGTACCACAAGGCGCGAATTTTCGGGATCGGTGCCGATATTGATGATGGCCGCAAGATCGGTAGCAAAGAGTGAACGAAGCACATCGTCTGCCCCACCAAGCTCCGCGGCAAAGCGACTGTCATAATAGTGCGCGTGCGAATCAAGCATCAGCTCCATCTTGCCTTCCCCTTCTCTTTTTCAAACAAATTTCCAAAATACGCCACGCCACCACAACGCCAAGGCAAAGCCCCCACCACTTAAAAAACCAGTCAAGGGCAATGATACCGTGCCAGTTGATGCGTCCGTAATGCCAGAAGCGGTGTCCAAAGCCAAAGAGCGCGACAGACCCCACCGCCAGCTCTAAGAGTGTGGTGGTGACCGCCCCCGCCAGCGAGCAAAGCAGCAGCGGCACGCGCTTATCGTAAAGCAAAAAAACGACCACGCAAACGATTCCACCCATCGGCGCCATCAAAAACGAGGCCTTTCCGTGCTGCATAAAGATGCGCCAGACGACCTCCACCGCAAAATAGGCAAGGCCGCCGATCAAAAAACGAAGTAAATGTTTCATACCGTCTGTGTAAAAGAGCAAAGGGAGCGAAAACTCCCTTTGCTGCAAATTTTTTATCTTACGCGCTCACCAAGAGGCGTTTCGGGGTCAAGAAAGACCACGCGCACCTGCTCCTCACCCGATGCAAGGATCATGCCCTGCGATTCAATGCCGCAGAGCGTGGCGGGCTTGAGGTTTGCCACCACAATGATCTTCTTGCCGATCAGTGCCTCGGGCTCGTAGAACTTAGCGATACCCGATACCACCTGGCGCTGCTCGTAGCCAAGATCAAGCTGAAGCTTTAACAGCTTTTTGGCCTTCGGTACCTTTTCACAGGCAATGATCTTTGCGGTGCGCAGCTCTACGTTCATAAAGTCCTCAATACCGATCGGTGCCATCGGCTCGGGTCTTTCAACGGGTGCCGCGGCCTTTTCGGCGGCAAGGGCGGCCTCCTCGCGCTTTTTGATGATCTCGTCGATCACCTTTTCATCTACGCGGGCAAACAAAGGCGAAGCGGTGCCCAGCGCATTGCCTGCCACAAACGCGTCAAAGCGGCGTGCACTCTCGTAATCCTTCACTTCACTGCCGATCTGCGTGAAAATCGCCTCGGCGGTGGTGGGAATGAAGGGCGTCAGCAGCACGGCAGCCACACGAATGGTAGCCAGGAGATTATAAAGAACCGTGCCAAGACGGGGCTTGCTTGCCTCGTCCTTTGCCAGGGCCCAGGGCGTGGTTTCGTCAATATATTTATTGGCGCGGCGCAGCATCTGGAATACGGCCTCGGCAGCATCGGCGATATGATAACCGTCCATCATCTTCTCGTAGGTATCCACCGTGTCGCGCACGACCTGCTTCAGCTCGGCGTCGGGGCCCTCCTCACCTGCAGGGGCAGGTACGGTACCGCCGAAATATTTCACCGTCATCGCATGCGTGCGGCTGACAAGGTTGCCGAGGTTGTTGGCAAGGTCGGTATTGTAGCGCGCCAGCACGTTGGTGTAGCAAATACGGCCGTCCTGATCGTAGGGCATCTCGGAAAGTGCGAAATAGCGCACGCCGTCAACACCAAAGGTCGCTGCCAGCTCGTCGGCATAAATCACGTTGCCACGGGATTTCGACATTTTGACCTCAGCGCCGTCGCCGCCCTTTTTCTCCTCAGCGGCGTTGAACCACGGGTGACCGAACACCTTCTTCGGGAGCGGCAGCCCCAGAGCCATCAGGAAGATCGGCCAATAAATGGTATGGAAGCGCAAAATATCCTTGCCGATAATATGCACGTCACAGGGCCAGTATTTCTTAAAATGCTCGGACTGCTCCTCATAGGTCTTGTCGGGGTCGTAGCCAAGGGCTGTGATATAGTTTGTCAACGCGTCAAGCCACACGTAGGTGACGTGCTTTTGGTCAAAGTCAACGGGAATACCCCATTTAAACGAGGTGCGCGACACGCAAAGGTCCTGCAAGCCGCCCTCGCTGCGCAGGAAATTGTTCACCATTTCCTTTTTGCGCGATTCGGGCTCAATAAACTCGGGGTGTGCGTCAATGTGCGCGAGCAGCTTATCCACATAGTTGCTCATCTTGAAGAAATAAGCCTCTTCTCTTGCCTGCTCTACGGGTCTGCCGCAGTCGGGGCATTTGCCGTCGACCACCTGCGTTTCGGTAAAGAAGGACTCACAGGGCGTGCAGTACCAGCCCTCGTAATGCCCCTTGTAAATATCTCCCTGCTCGTAAAATTTCTGAAAGATCTTCTGTACGGCGTCACAGTGGGGCTTGTCGGTGGTACGGATAAAATAATCGTAGCTGGCGTGCATATTGTCCCAGATACCGCGGATCTCGCCTGCGACACGATCTACGTACTGCTGAGGCGCGATCCCTGCCTCATTTGCCAAATTTTCAATCTTCTGACCGTGCTCGTCGGTGCCCGTGCAGAAGAAAACGTCAAAGCCGCGCTGACGCTTATAGCGTGCCACAGCATCCGCCATGATCACCTCGTAGGTGTTGCCGAAGTGAGGCTTGCGAGAGGCATAGGCAATGGCGGTCGTTAAATAAAACTTTTCACTCATATTTCATTCTCCTTTGAGGTGAGGATTATAGACAAGCGTAAATAAGAAAGCGTGTAACGGTGTGAAAACCACAGCACGTACAAAACGCCAACCGACAGCAGCGACAGCAGCAGCCACAAAAGGTTTTTGAGGGCGAAAACAAAAAGCGTTTTCAGATTTTTGCGCCCGACGCGCACCGCCAGCAAAAAGGCCATACGCACCGAAAGCGCCTCGTTACCGACGGCAATGGCACAAAATAAGCGCGTCAGCCCCGATAAAAAGAGCACCAGCACCGTAAGCCCGAGCGCCATGACAAAGAGCGGCAGCAGCAGCAACAGCCCCGTGACCGCATCGGCGGAAAAGGCGATCTTAAAGAGATTGTAAGCCCCCGTAAATACGGCGCCGACCGCCAGCAGCGGCAGTAAAAACAGCAGCAGCGTCACGGCCCCGACACGCAACGCGCGGAAATAGCGGTGCTTATCGGTAAAGGCATAAAAAATATCCTTGGCGGCAGGTGGACGTGCACACCATAGCAGCCCCGCCATACGCAATTTAGCCAGCCACAGCGGCAGAGCCAGCAGCCAGAAGGCAACGCCAAGCAAAACGGCAAGCACCACCTCCATCACGCCAAGCAAAGCGGCGCTGTCAAACACGAGATAGGCGGTGTAATACAAAAGGCTTTCTGCGCTATACAGCGTCACCGTCGCCAATAAACAAAACAGCAAAGCAGACAGTAGCGTCGGTAACGTGTGCGGCTTTTCTAAAAGCGCCCCGCTTTCGCGATGCACTTCCCTTGTCAGCGACACACGCCCTGCCGTCACGGGAACCGTATTCACACGCACACACCTCCTTGCAAGCATATAAAGTTATTTTAACATACTTTTATATATTTGACAAGTCGGCTTTGTAAAAAACTTTCATTTTTATGCTAAAAAAGCACCTCTTGCGCGGCAAGAGGTGCTTTTTTCACTGAATTTGAGAAATATCGTAGGGCGTTGTCTGATACACGAAATAGTTCAGCCAGTTTGAGTAAAACAGATTGGCACAGCTGCGCCAGCGTACCAGCGGCTCCTTGGTATCGTCATCATCCGGAAAATAATTTTTCGGAATCGCGATCGGCAAGCCCTTTTCCTTGTCGCGCACGTATTCCTTTTTCAGCGTATCGGCATCGTATTCCGAGTGACCCGTCACAAAGATCTGGCGTCCGCGCTCGGTGGATACCACAAACACGCCCGCCTCCTCGGAGCTTGACAAGATCTTGAGCTCAGGCACAGCCTCCACGTCCTCACGGTGTACCGTGGTATGGCGCGAGTGCGGCACCAGAAAGGTATCGTCAAAGCCGCGGAACAGGATCGAGCGCTTGTGATCGAGCGTGTGCTCAAAAACGCCGAACAATTTTTCAGGCAAGCTGTGCTTTTTAATACCGTAGTGGTAGTAAAGGCCTGCCTGTGCCCCCCAGCAGATATGCAGGGTGCTCGTAACGTGCGTCTTGCTCCACTCCATGATCTCGCACAGCTCCTGCCAGTATTCCACTTCCTCAAAGGGCATATGCTCCACGGGCGCGCCCGTGATGATCATACCGTCAAACTTCTCGTTTTTGATATCGTCAAAGACCTTATAAAACGACAGCATATGCTCGGGGGCAGTATGCGTTGACTTATGCGTGGCCGTCTGCAGCAGCTCCAGCTCCACCTGCAAGGGCGTGTTACCGATCAGGCGCGCGATCTGGGTTTCGGTTTCGATCTTTTTGGGCATCAGATTGAGCATCAGAATACGCAAGGGACGAATATCCTGCGTTACGGCGCGCGTTTCGGTAATAACAAAGATATTTTCCTCGTGCAGGGTTTGTGTTGCCGGCAACAAATTCGGAATTTTGATAGGCATATATTCACCTCCCCCAAAGCGGGGTTATTTTAATTACAAGCGTCAAGAGCCTGCTTGATATCGGCGATCAGATCCCGGGCGCTCTCAATACCGCAGGAGAAGCGCACCAGGTCGGGCGACACGCCGCAGGCACGCAGCTCATCGTCGTTCATCTGGCGGTGCGTGGCGCTGGCAGGATGCAGGCAGCAGCTGCGTGCATCGGCCACGTGTGTTTCAATCGCAGCGATCTTCAGATGCTTCATAAACTGCTCGGCAACCTTGCGGCCACCCTTTACGCCGAAGCTGACAACGCCACAGGTGCCGTTTGGCATATATTTTTGTGCCAGATCGTAATACTTATCGCCCTTAAGGCCGGGGTAAGTGACCCACGCAATGCGATCGTCGGAGGCCAGATACTCGGCCACCGCAAGGCCGTTTTCGCAATGGCGTGCCATACGAACGTGCAGGCTTTCAAGGCCAAGGTTAAGAATAAAGGCGTTTTGCGGCGCCTGAATGGCACCGAAATCACGCATCAGCTGCGCAGTCGCCTTGGTAATGAAGGCGCCCTCAAGGCCAAAGCGCTCGGTATACGTAACACCGTGATAGCTCTCATCGGGCGTGCAGAGCCCCGGGAATTTATCGGGATATTTCGTCCAGTCAAATTTACCGCTGTCAACGATGCAGCCGCCGACGGCAGCGCCGTGACCGTCCATATATTTGGTTGTGGAATGCGTCACGATATCGCAGCCCCATTCAAAGGGACGGCAATTCACGGGCGTAGCAAAGGTATTGTCAACGATCAGCGGCACGCCGTGGGCGTGTGCGACCTTGGCAAACTTTTCAATATCCAGAACGGTCAGCGCAGGATTGGCAATGGTCTCGCCGAACATGGCCTTGGTGTTAGGTCTGAAAGCGGCATTCAGCTCCTCCTCGGTGGCATCGGGCGATACAAACGTAAAATCAATGCCCATACGCTTCATCGTCACCGAGAAAAGGTTAAAGGTGCCGCCGTAGATCGAGGAGGAGGCCACCACGTGATCCCCTGCCGATGCAATATTGAACACGGCAAAGAAGTTGGCAGCCTGACCGGACGAGGTCAGCATAGCGGCAGTGCCGCCCTCCATATCGCAGATCTTTGCAGCCACACTGTCGTTGGTGGGATTTTGCAAGCGCGTATAGAAATACCCCGAGGCCTCCAGGTCAAAAAGCTTGCCCATATCCTCGCTGGTGGCATATTTGAAGGTCGTGCTCTGAATGATCGGGATCTGTCGCGGCTCGCCGTTTCCGGGCGTGTAACCGCCCTGCACGCATTTTGTTTCCATCTTGTAATTTGACATAACAGCACCTCTTTCGGTGAAATTTAGATTAAATATAAGTATAGCACACATTTTGGGGTTTGGCAAGCCTTAAAATACAAAAAAGGCTCGCAAACAAGTGTCTGCAAGCCTTTTTTATGAAATTACAGCATAAACCGCTTACTTGGCGGCAATCAAGGACTTGCCTTCCCACTCCTCAGCGGGGTCAACACCCATCACGGCGGCAACCGTGGGGGCGATATCCAAAAGGCTGACGCCGTGCAATTCCTTGCCTGCCTCAAAATCAGGGCCGACAAAGAACATCGGGATCGTCATATCCTCGGGCAGATCCGTACCGTGGCAGCGATCGTGCCCGCCATGGTCGGCGGTTACGATCACGGTAAAGCGATCACCGCATTCCTTGATCACGCGCTTCACGTTAGAAAGCGCGCGGTTGATATAGTCAAGATAGATCTCGCTCATCCAGCCGCCATCGTGGCCGCCCTTTTCGTCGGTTTCCACCATATAAAGGAAAACAAAATCAACCTTTTCATTCTGCTTTAAGTAAGAAAGTGCGCGGTCGGTCAGCATAGCGTCTGTATGCTCGGCAGAATAGGCGTTCACGTATTCTGCACTCACCAACGACAAGGGGCGCGAAATGTCGCGCAGAGGCTCCCAGCCGTAGTACATGGTGCTTTTACCCTTCGCACGTCTGATCTGCTCAAAAAGGCCGTTAATGGGGCGCACAGGCGGCGTATACTCATTCGTCGTCACACCGTGACGGGAGGGCGGCACGCTGTGGAACATAGACATATGACACGGGAGCGTTACCGAAGGAAACACGGTTTGTGCGTCAAAGGTATAGCTGCCCATCTTCTTTAATTCTTCAAGAAAAGGGTTGCCGCATTGCTGCACACCGTCAGCGCGCATACCGTCGATCGAGATCAAAATAACCTTTTTTTCCATACTTCACCTCATAAAAAGTGTACTGTATCTCCATCGTATCATTTTTTGATGGTTTGTCAAGCGTTTTGCCGTCTGCTGTGAACGATTTTGCACTAAAAGCGGCAAAAAACATTGGTTTTTTGTCCTGTGCTGATATTCGATAGCGTGTAAAAAGCAAAAAGGCGCACCTTGGGCGACCTGCTGTAAAGCAGGTTGCCCAACGAAATTTGCCCATTCGGGCAAGTGAAATCGCTTCGCGATGAAATATTTGCTTCGCAAATGTGAAATGTTCGCTACGCGAACACGGGCAAATTTCATTTCACATCGAACGAAGTGAGATATTTCACAATGTGCGTTAGCACATTATTTCACGTTTTGCTTGGCAAAACATTTCACTGATATTTACCGTCCAACAATACGCTTTTATAAGTGTAACACACTATACCTTGCAGGGCAAGGCATGTGAAAAGGAGTACGAACAAATCGTCCGTACTCCTTTTTTCTTTTTCGGAAGGTAAAACCTGCTTTATGGTAGGTGTCCCTTGCGGTGCGCCTTTTTGCATTGTTCATTGAGAACCGAACAAAGGTTGAGTAGTAGAAAAGAAACTCAAGTAATCATAGACTTGAACAGGAGTGCGAAGCACTCAAAAGTTCAAGCCCTCGGTCTATTAGTATCGGTCAGCTAAATACATTACTGCACTTACACCTCCGACCTATCAAACTCGT
>SVTG01000002.1 GCA_015063895.1 Oscillospiraceae bacterium
AGACGAGCCCAGCAGGGGGAGCCAAGAAAAAAGACCGTTTTCGAACGGTCTTTTTTCTATCCAATCCGAAGGATTGGTATGGAATCACCCGCAGGGTGCATGGAATCCGTCGCAAAGCGACGGTATGGCATCACGCGTCAGCGTGTATTTCTCCTTCGGATTGATTACATACATCACTTCGTGATGATTCCATACCGCAGACAAGCTGCGGATTTCATACACGGCTTCGCCGTGATTTTACGAGTTACAATTTTGTACTATGACCCCAAAACGAAAACCCGCCCTTGTGGCGGGTTTTTGTTTTGGTTTTCTCGCCCTGTATAGGGCGAGAACCTGAAAGATCCCGCTGCGGCTTAATAGTTGAAGTTCTATGGCGGATCTTTCCACGACGCATAGCGTCGTAGACGAGCCCAGCAGGTGGATCCACTTGTATGGGTCTATAAGTCTTTTGCTTATAGACCTATATTTTTTGTTTTTCGCGCTAAAATAAGCGTTTTATAGTAAAAATTAAGACCTATAAGAGCATTTTCACGCTTTTATTGATCTTTTTTTAATGCGGTTTTTAGGAAATTACCACGACAGATTTTGTCCCACACACTTTAAGTCAATGTATGCCAAAACTCTCTCACACCTGGATTTGAACTATATATTTGTTTTGAAAAGGTCAAGTGTCCAACCTAATAAAACTAAAACAGACCTAAATCTACAAGCATCCCTTTCTGCCCATTTTAAAAAAGTGTATTTTGGACGGTTGGACAGTTAGGACGGTTGTGTATTAAAATACGACTATTTAATTTGCCGTTATAGAATAAGGAGAAATCAGTACCTCTTGCAATTCCCGTCGCCGAGTGCTATAATAGCCTTAGAAGGTATAAACCCACACGCATTTGCGTATGCACAAAAATATGATACAAGGAGGCCATGAACATGAAAAAAATTATCGCTTTAATAATTGTCTTCGTAACGGTGTTCGGACTTTCCGGCTGTGCATTTTTTGAGATCTTCGACGATAATTCTAAGGTCGTAGACCTCGGTGACGGTGAGAGCTACGTTAGATGGAATCTTGTTGAGAACGACAACGAATACAGTACGGTCGAGTCTGCGTACTTCGAGTTCAATTCCGAAAGTTTCAAGTATTATGAGGACGGGGCGCTGAAAAAAGAGGGAACGCACAGAATAACCTACTTTGGTGTTGAGAATACTATCGCTCCGCTTCACATCAACCTCGATTTTGGCAAAGACGAAAGCGGGCTTTCGATATTTGATTACTTGGATTGCTATACCGAGGATGAGAAGGATAACCTCTCGCAGTTTACC
Source organism: Oscillospiraceae bacterium (assembly GCA_015063895.1). Classification (GTDB taxonomy): domain Bacteria; phylum Bacillota; class Clostridia; order Oscillospirales; family CAG-272; genus Firm-07. The sequence continues at coordinate 1,318 of SVTG01000002.1, forward strand.
ATAATGCGCATGGGGTATCATATAGATCCTCCAAGATCGGGCGGTGTTCCCGTAAGAGATTATCACCTCTCGGACATGCCCTACGCCATCGGCACATACGTCAGGGAATCGGCCGAGAAACAGCCCTATGAAAATGGTAAAGCCGATTACCTTGGCGTGTCGAAGCTCGACGGAACATTTATAGACGAGAACGGCAACAAGTTTTATTTTGTAAACAATTCTTATTCTTCCGATGCCGAAAGCGTGCATTACAATATCTATATGCGTTATGAGAACAACGCAGATGGCAACTATATTGAGGGCACGATACACTTGAGCTATTATAATGAATTCGAGTCCGGAAAGCCTCATGACGTTGCATTGATCTACGTTATGCATGGCGAGGGCGAGCCGTCAGAGGAGAGCGGCGTAACGGTTGAGGCAGACTATGAGCTTATGGATTTCACCTTTGGTGAGGATGGCTCAATAAGCTTTGCATTCGCTAAATATTTTGACGAGGCGAGCGAGTGTGAGTATGACCCTGGAAATTTTGTAGGCGGTACTTACTATAAGGTAGCAGAGAACTGATACAGATCATCAAGGGCGGCGTGCCGCCCTTGTATCTCATCACGCGTCAGCGTGTATTTCTCCTTCGGATTGATTACATTCAACACTTCGTGTTGATTCCATACAAGGCTTTGCCTTGATTCCATACCGCAGACAAGCTGCGAATTTCATACACGGCTTCGCCGTGATTTTACGAGTTGCATTTTTGTGCTATGACCCCAAAAGAAAAACCCGCCCTTGTGGCGGGTTTTTCTTTTGCCCGTGTCGGGTCTCAAACCGACTGAACACGCATCATTTTTCTCTTGACAGTTGATACGTAACATGCTACAATGGTGTAAATATGAAATCAGGTCATATTTACGGAGGGCATTTGATGAAAATCAATCTAAAAAACAACGGCTTTTTGAAGCATGCCGAGCTCTTTCAAAAGGCGGTTTGTGATAGAATTTCTGCTGAATTTACCAAACAGGGAATGACTGTTGAATTGCAGATCGACAAAGCCATTCCCCATGAGGAAAGCTTTTTGATTCGCGGTGAGGCAGACAGCTGGAGCATCATAGGCTCTGATGAGCTGGGGCTGTATTTTGGCATCGGCAAATTTTTGCACACTGCAAAATGGAATGAAAACGGCTTTATCCCCGAGGCAACAAACGGGGTTGTAGCTCCCGAGTGCCAATTCAGGGCCATGTATTTTGCAACGCATTTTTACAATTTTTATCATGCGGGAACGGCACAGGCTTTTAAGGAGTACGTTGACGACATGCTTTTATGGGGCTATAACACGATTTTGAGCATTATTCCCGTTATTATAAACACGTAAAATGTATGGGCGAAAAATAAAATTGTTGACATAAGGACGGTAACGGTATGAAAAAAATGCGCATTTCTTCTCCCTTGAATATGCACGCGTATCCAAAAGAGGATATTTCGGAGTTTATCAGACAAGGCTTGCTTTTTAATAAAAAGGCGGGCTTTGACGCCACGGATTTCAGCGTGACGTTGGTTGACGTGACAAGAGATAACTGGCAAACGGTAGTAGAAAAAGCGGTGGCTGATGCCAATGAGATCGGCGTACCCTTTGAGGTGGGGCATCTGCCCTTTATCGGCAAGGGCGGTACGAAGGATCCCGAGGTACTGCGGGCTTTTTCCGAAAAAATGTTCCGCTCGATCGATGCGGCCAAGCTCTCGGGCATTAAATATGCCGTGATGCACCCCAATGCCGTCACGCTCCCGATGCGGCAATATGACAGGACCGCGCAATACGATATTGTGATGACGCATCTTTCTCCCTTTGTGGAGTATGCCAATAAGGTGGGGCTGAACGTGGTGGTGGAAAATATGCGCCTGGTGCACGCCACCGTGGCGGCGCACCGCTATTGTCAGGCACCCGATGAGCTTTGCGAGGTGGCTGACGCCCTTGGTATCGGCATCTGTTGGGATTTCGGGCACGCGCATATCAGTGGCGTAAAGCAATCTGAGGCACTGGCAATGATCGGCAAGCGGCTGAAGGTCATTCACGTCAACGACAACTATGCAGGGGACGACACGCACGAGCCCCCCTTTATTGGGAGCGTGGATTGGAAGGACGCGATGCATGGCTTGGCGCTTGCGGACTTTGACGGCGTGTTTAACTTTGAAGCAGGGTGCGGTAAGCTTCCTGCCTCTATGCGTGAGACTTATGCAAAGTATCTTGTGCAGGCCGCCGACGAGCTGATGTCGATGATCGAGTAAGCGAGTATGGAGGATATCAAAAAAGAGAAGATCTCTTATGAGCGCGTGGGTGAAATTTTGCGTGCGCGTCTGCGACGGGAGGGCAAAATGCTGGGGCTTTTGTGTGGAGCAGAGATCTTTTTGCAAGTGCTCTTAGTGCTGTGCTGCGCCGAGGTTGAGTGGCATCCTGTGGCGATCGTCTTGACGGTCCTTACAGCGGCTTTGGTAACGCCGATCTTTGTTTTTTGGTTTGTGTGCTACCGTAAGGCATCGGTATTGGTAAAAAATGGGCGTTATCGCGTTGTGTGTGATACCTTGTCGCATATTGTGCCCGATTGTCGCGCCAACTACGAGGATATGAATTACAAGATGCTGCTGCGCGGAAACTTTTTCGGTCGCAGATATCTCACGGAGGTGTGGTTTCAGATTTATGGCTGTGTGCGCGTCGCCCCGACGGCCTTGCGCTATCCCTTTGCGGGAGAGCCGTATTACTTGGTCGTTACCGATGAGGCGCCGTATGAGGTGCTGTATTTCTTCGATGCGAAATACTATGAATGGAAGGAGGAGGCTCCGAGGCTGCATTGACAGCAATCTTCAGCCCGGCTGAGGATTGAGCGCCTTTGAACAGGAAAGAGCCGCAACGGCATTGCCGTTGCGGCTCTTTCCTGTTTTAAAATTAAAGTTTTACTTCGGCGCTGTTTTCGCCGTAGACAATGCGTTCGCCATCGGCATCAAGCGTATCAACGAAGGCAAGGTATTCTTCTTTAGAGGCGAAAAGGGGCGTGAAGTCGGCTAAGATCTTCTTGGCACGTGCGGCGCCGTCCTTTAACAGCAGGTGAAGCATAACCAGCTGTACCTGTGCCGATACCACGGTGGCGGCATCGGGGTCGGTGATCAGATAATCGGCACCGTGACCCGTACCTGTGGCACCGCCAGCATAAGGGTGGACGACAGGCATGATCGAGGAGAGGTCACCCATGTCGGTACAGCCGGAGCTGGTGGTGTGTTGGATCTTAAGCTCCTTCTCGGGCATAACGGCATTCATGGCATCAAGAGCCATTTCCATCATGCCGGGGTCGTTTACGAGGGGACCGTAGCCGGGGATATCGATGATCTCAACGTTAGCGCCAAGCGAGAGGGCGGCACCTGCAAGGGCGCGATTGAGCTTCTTGTTGGCATTGACGATGGCCTCAAAGGTCTTGCCGCGTACGTAGCTTTCAAGACGAACCTCGGCAGGCACGGCGTTGACCATATCGCCGCCGTGCGTGACGATCGGATGGAAGCGGATAACGTCGGCCTCCTTGAAGGTTTCTCGTACTGCATTGGCGGCATTGATGCCGCAGCTGGCGGCATACAGTGCGTTGACGCCCTGCCAGGGGGCGCCGCCTGCGTGTGCGGATTTACCCCTGTAAATGATATTTTTCGCAATACAGCCGATCGAACCGTCCGTCACTTGGAAGTCCTGTGCTGTGTGGATCATAAAGGCCATATCCACACCGTCAAAATAACCGCGATGCAAGAACTCGGGCTTGCCGCCGAAGTACTTGATCTTGCCCTTGGCGCGCAGCTCCTTGCGGTATTCGATCTCCAGTAGCTCCTCGGCGGGAACGGCGCAGAGTCTGATCCTGCCCGAAAGACCGTCCAATACGTGGGGCTCCTTCAGTGCGGCGGCAAGGCCAAGAAGAGCTGCACACTGTGCGTGGTGGCCGCAGGAGTGTACGGCGCCCGTTTCGGCATCGGCTTCGGGGTGGGTGGGGCAGATGACCGAGTCAAGCTCGCCCAGCACCAGCACCTCGGGGCCCTCGCGGCCCGTGTCGATCACGGTATAAAAGCCCGTGATCCCATCGGCATAGGTCAGGGTGTATCCAAGACGCTCAAATTCCTTGGCAAGGTATGCGTTGGTCTTTGTTTCGCGGTAGCCCGTTTCGGGGTTTTGCCAGATATAGCGCTCTGCACCAAGAATGAGGTCGCGGTGCTTTTGAACGGCATTTTTTAACTGTTCCATATAGTGCTCCTTTTGTTTGATTATGATTTTTTAGCGGAAAGCGCTTGCTTATGCAGGGCCTTTCGCTCCTCTTTTACAATATCGTAAAGCTCCTCTGTGGCAAGGCGTGCCTTGGTGGCAAAATCCCCTTTGTCCTGCGGGAAGCAATAATAAAGCACGTGATTTGTGCCGATCGAGATGACGTCCCCGATCTCGTACCAGTTGAAATCGGAATTAAGCGTGTAGGAAAGTATGGGGTCCTGACCGTATTCGAGCTTCCCGTCACAGCCCACCAGGTGAAAGCCCGCGCGCGAGTGTGTGAGGCGTCCCTCGCCCACGCGATACAGGCACTTGGTATCGGTCAAGAGATAAATATCCACGTCAAGGTCAAGCAGGTATTCGTTTTTCAGTATCTCCTCGCGTACCTCACGCCGCTCCCAGGCGACCCAGTCGGGTACGTGTGAAAAATAACCCTCGCCCTCGTGTGGCACAAGGCTGCCGTACTCATCAAGCTCCCATGCTTTGCCGCAGGCGTGACAGGTAAGCGTGGTGCCGCGCCCCTCGGTCTTGCCCTCGGCCCTGCAATGTGGGCACTTATAAAGCAGGCGGTTGAGGTGGTCGGCGCGGAAGGGCTCAGCTATCTTCACGCGGTTTTCCTGCTGCCAGCGGAAATAATCAAAGGAGAATTGCTTACCGATGATGGCGTTGATCTCGTCGGCGGTGAGAGATCTGATCTCGTCGGGGGAGAGCAGGTATTCCATTTCAGCACTGACGTCAACGTTTCTGATCTGCAAATTGTTGTAAAGCGGGTCGCGCGCAAAGGCGCCGAAGGTGCGGATCATTACCACGGGCACACCCAAGAGCTTGATGCATTTGCCAAGACTGTCGGGTAGCCTTGTGGCGGTGCCGTCGAGAGAATAGCCCGCCTCGGGGAACATCAAAACCGAGCTTTTGAGCTTTTTGGTGGCGTAGATCATATCGCGCACCAGGGCAATGTCTGCCACGAATTTGTTGGTCGGAATACACCCCAGCTGACGCATCAGCCAGCGCTTTCCGATAAATCCGTCTGTGGTGCAGACGATATTATAGGGGCGCGAGGCGAGCATGTGCGATGCAATTTTGAGGTCGGTGAAGCTGCAATGGTTCATCAAAAACAGGGCGCCCTCGTGCTTACCAAGGCGCTCCATGCCGATCTTTTTGTATTTAAAACGCGTGTGCAGCAGTGTAGGGGTAGAAACGGTGCGCAAAAGCCAGCGCCAGAAGAGGCGTTGCTTCAAGGGCTTTCGGTGTGGCGGCGCGTGCGCCGCAATGATTTCTTCAAAGTCTTTTTGTTTGATTTTAATCTTCATATAGGGCACCTGCGGTGTAATAGAAATTATCGGTCAAGCACATTTCGCTCCAGGGCTCCGAGAAATCCCGTAGCGGTGAATATTTTGTATGCACCAACGCTCTCGCCCGTGTCAATGAGGCGCGAAAAATCGGTGTTGCCCGCGTAGATCTCCTTCGGTACGGGATTGACGATTAAGATTTTAGGGGCGGGTGCCTCAAAGCCAAATTCAACTTGGGTGGTATAGCTAAAATATTCCACGCGCCGAAAGCGAAAGCTGTGCAGACACTGCACGATCCCCGTTTCGGAAAAGTAAAGCGGATTTCTGCGGTTTCGCGCGCAAAACAGCTTACAGTGGTAGGTCTTTTCATTGATGCTGACCGTAAAGCTGTGCCCTTGCTTGATATACAAAAGCGAGCGATAGGGGCGACGAATGGGTGAGAGTGTGGCACCAAGCTCGGTGCATAAGGCGCGCAAGCGCACCAGGAGTCTGCGGCGAATACGCACGGCGCGTAAAAAACGGAAAAGCCAAACAAGGAATAAAAAGCCTATAATGATGAGTGGCGGCAGCCACCAGCGCGTTTCCCCGAGCGTGACGAAAATATAAAAAACAGAGAGGAAGACCGGTACAAACAGGGCAAAGGCGATGCCGCCGATGCCGTAAATAAGAAAGGTGCCCAACCACTTCAAAAACAGTGCCCGTCCAAAGGCCATATCGGGCGAGGTCTTATCGGAAAGCCACCACAAAAAGGCATTATAGCGTGCCAGCAGCCATGCACCCGTCATCAGCGGAAGTAGCACAAGCAGGAGCAATGCCTTTGCCAGGGGGCGCTTAAGACCCGCTGAAAGCAGGGGCGCTGTGTAAGCGGTGAAGCCTACCTCCATCGGTAAGAGAATGGGGAAGAGCAATAACAGTAAAAGCTCTGCTAAGATCGGCTTTGAGGAGAGGATCAGACGCCAGATAGTAAGTGAGGAGCGGTCGTGTGTGCCGACCTCCTCACGGTAGGGTAGGGCAATATCGCGCGTAGCGCGGTCGGCTTCGGCAAAAACGCGCACCAGCGTTTGAAAAATAAAAAGGCTGAGGACCGCTTTTGCGGGTCGCATGGTGTTCAGCATAGACGTGGAAAGGAAGCAGAGTAATAAAAACGATATGTAAAGCCCCAGCGTGCGGCAAAAGCGCAGATACACGGGTGCCCATTTGCGAAAGCTCTCCATAAGCTGCCTCCCATCTTTTTTTTAAAGTATAGCATATTTTATAAGAGTTGTAAAGGATTACAGCGCAAAAATCGTTTTTTGTATGGGTGGCGCAAAAGGTGACATAATAGAAGTGTTGCACCTGAAAGCGAGGTGGTAGCGGTGCATTTTCAAGGCTTTTTTTCGCGAATGCGGCGCGAATGGCAGTTTTATGCATGCGGTGCGTTGGCGGTGCTGTGTGCGGCGGTCTTTGCATGGGTCCTGCACGCGCGCACGCTACCAATGGCCGAGGGGTGGTATACCTATTATGCCTCGTGTATTCATCAAGGGCTGCTGCCTTACCGTGATTTTGAATACCTGTATCCGCCCTTTTATATTTATTTTATTGCGCTGTTTGTCCGTGTGTTCGGGTATGAGCTTATTTATCTGCGCCGTCTTGGCGTGGTTATTTTTGCCCTGATCGCATGGGCACTCTATCAAGCACTTACTGCGGCCTTTGGCAAAAAGCATGCGGTCGGTGCGTTTTTTGCCGTCTTGGCGGCAGTTTTTTATATGCAGTCCGAGGTGGTGCAGATCTTTTACGATTACGTGCGCGTAATGGACCTGGTCAATATTCTTGCCGTATGGCGCCTTTTTTTGGGTGTGCGTGCGCTCGCAGAGGGTCAGGCCGCTCAAAAAGCCTTGATACGGTGTGGATTTTGGCTGGGGCTGCTGTTGCAGATCAAGCAAAACACGGGCCTTGTCATGCTGGCCTTTTGTCTTGTGCTGTGGGTGTTTCTTTCGGTTTGGCAAGGGCGCGATTGGCGGTGTACTGTAAAGGAGCTTGGCTGCTTGCTGGTGCCTGCACTGGCGGTCATGGCGGCGGTGCTGGCGGCGTTGGCGGCAACGGGATCACTCCGGGCATATTTTGATATGACCTGGGGGCGTGCAGCGGGCGCTAAGGGCGGACTTTTTGCCCTGCTGTTCGGTTGGGTAGGGCACAATCGGGGGGCTTTGCTTGGCGCGTTGCCCGTGGCGCTTTTCTTGCTCTTGCTGCTCGTGGCAGGCTATCAAACGGCAAAGCGCAGGTGCTCTTTTGACGATGCACGAGTAGCCCTGGCGGGTGGCGCGGCTTTTCTCGGGGTGCTGTTGATCTTTTGTCTGTCGGAGGCGTTTACAGCCGTGGTTTTATCGCGCCAAGCGCTCTCCGCTTATGCTGTTTTTCTGACCGTGTTGCCACTTTTTGTCGCAATGGGCGTGGTGGGTGTGATCGATATGGTACGGCATACCAAAAGACTGTATCCGTATTTGCCGTTTTTTGCGTTGTCGGGGGCATACGTTGCCGCCTCCTTTGCCTGTGCCAATTCGGGCGGCCTTGCCGATGGACAGGCCTATTTCGGCATTGCGTTTCTGGCGCTTGGCTTTTTTTTGGTGGCGCGCACGGTTGCGGCGTGCTTTAAGGGGCGTTGCTGCGTGTGGCTGGGGTGTGCCGTGCGGCTGCTGCCCGCCTTGCTTTGCTTGCTGCTTGCCTTGCAGTCGGCAGGGAAAAAGATGCTTGACACTTATAATTGGTGGGGCATGACCGAGAGCACGTATTGGCAAGCGAGTGAGCGTTCCCGTTTGCCGCTGCTGCGCGGGCTGCGCCTTTCCCCTGAAACGGTGGCGCTGTACGAGGGGGTGGTGGAGGCGATCCGCGAAAACGTGCCCGAGGGAGAGGACATTTATTGCTTTGCGCATATCCCCAGCTTTTACACGCTTACCGAACGCTCAGACCCCGGGGTAAGTGCTAAGGTGCAATGGTTTGACGTCGCGAGCGACGCGGCGGTGCTGGCTGATCGTGCTGTGCTTGCCGCGCACCCGCCCCGCGCTATTTTGCTTTATCATACCGAGGCGTATGCCTATGAGGCACACGAGGCCTCGTTTCGCGGCGGAAACGTATCGGGTATGCGACAAATGCGCGACTTCTTACTTGATCTTGTGGTAGTGGGGGGCTACGTTCATTACGGTGATTTCGAGGCACACGGCAACCGTCTTTCCGTATATATTTTGCCGTGAAATAAATAAAAAGCCCCGTAATGGGGCTTTTTATGTTGCGTTTATTCACCGTCCAGCATCGTGCGGATACGGTTTACGGCGTCAAAGGCGCGCTGTAAGAATGCTTCGTTGGTGTAATCCTGGTAGAAGGAGGGGCGTTTGCCAACCTCCAGCGTCAGGCACCCTTGGTAGTTGTAGCGCTTCATCAGCTCTACCCCACGGTTGAAGTCAAACTTGCCGTCAAAGGGGAGAATGTGCAGGTCCTCCTCAAACACGGCGTTGTTGTCTTCTATGTGTGTGCATACGAGCTGATCGCCAAACAGCGTCATAAGCTCAACGTCGGGCATGCAGCAGAGCTGATGACCGGTATCCCAGCAGAAGCCAACGTTATCGGCATTTCTGAAGTCGTGAAACGCCCAGCAAATATTATAAAGGAATCTCTGGTTTTCAAAGGCGATCGTAACACCCTTCTTTGCCGCGTATTCGACGAGCCTGGTGTATCTGGCGCGGCCGATGTCGGTGATGGTGGGGGGAGTGCGGCCCGAGGAAAGATGGACGGTGGCGATGGGGGCACCAAAGGCCACACAGCAATCAATAGAGTCAGTGAGATCGCGGTACGTATCCTCGGCGGCGGGAATATCGAGCCACATATTGTTGATGGTGTTGAAGGGGGCGTGCAGCTGGTCAAAGGTAAGACCTGCATTCAGCACGGCCTCGGCCGTATCCTTCATTTTTTCGGGGGTGCTTGAATCCAGCAGGATCTTGGTAAAGCCTGCGTCTTTGATCATGGCGGCGGCCTGTTTTGCAGAAAGGCCGGGTGCTGCAAATAAATTGATACCAATGTCTCTCATAGTTAACTCCTTGTTTTGCGATAAAGATGCGTGATGGCACGCATATTGTGAAAATACAGCCTCGCTCGGGGTGTTTTTGTGTTTATTCTCCGTCCATCATCGTGCGGAGACGGCTTGCAGCGTCAAAGGCACGCTGTAAGAATGCTTCGGCGGTGTAGTCCTTATAGAAGTTGGGATTCTGCCAGACCTCCAGCGTCAGGCACCCTTTGTAGTTGTAACGCTTCATCAGCTCCGCTCCACGGTTGAAGTCAAACTTGCCGTCAAAGGGAAGAATGTGCAGGTCCTCCTCAAACACGGCGTTGTTGTCTTCTATGTGTGTGCATACGAGCTGATCGCCAAACAGCGTCATCATCTCAACGTCGGGCGTAGCGCACAGCTGGTGCCCGGTGTCCCAGCAGAAGCCGACGTTGTCGGTGTCTTTGAAATCATGAAGTGCCCAGGCAATGTTATGCAGAAACGATTGGTTTTCAAATGCAATGGTGATGCCCTTTTTTGCGGCATATTCCACGAGCCTGGTGTATCTGGCGCGGCCGATATCGGTAACGGTGGGGGGAGTGCGGCCCGAGGAAAGATGGACGGTGGCGATGGGGGCACCAAAGGCTACGCAGCAATCGATGGCGTCAGTGAGATCGCGGAGCGTATCCTCGCCCTTGTCGGTATCGCGCCACATATTGTTGATGGTGTTGAAGGGGGCGTGCAGCTGGTCAAAGGTAAGCCCTGCATTCAGTACAGCCTCGGCCGTATCCTTCATTTTTTCGGGGGTGCTTGCATCGATCAGAATTTTGGTAAAGCCAATGCTTTTAATGAGCCTCGCGGCTTCCTTCGCATCAAGGCCGGATGCGGCGTATAAGCTGATACCAAGATCTCTCATAATCAAACTCCTTTTTGGATTTTATTTTGTGATAAAAATGGGATTTCCGATCGCCGCGGGCCCACCGTCCTCGTCGCGCAGGACCTCTACGCGGTAGAAGCGGCGCTTTTGTGCCTTCAGCGCGACCGCGAAGGGCATCGTGAGGGGCGCCGAGTAGGCAATGCCCTTGTCAGTATGGATATCCACGCGGTATTTTTTATCGGGGTCGTACATCAATTCGTGTGCGTCCTCGATCTTGACCTGCAGGGTCATGCCCTCCTGCCACGGGACGGTGGCGCCCGTCGGGTTGCCGTCAAGGCTCATTTTGATGCCGACGTAGCCCGAGTTCAGGTCGCCTGCGCGCAAGCGCTGTACGTACTCGCGGCAGATCGGGTCTTTCACGTATACGGTGTTTGCACCGCTGTTTTTGGGCTGGTAATGGGCATCGGCCGTGGCGGTATTATACACGCGCATATCGGCCGAAAGCATATCAAGCCAAAGACGGTAGTTGTCCTGCGTGTGGGGGTTTAATTGGTCGGCATAGCTGTCGGTATAGATGATCTCAATGGCTGTGCCGTCGCCAAAATAAAAATCCTCGATCTTGTCGCTTTTGATCTGCTGCTTGGGGTGTGCGTTGACAAAGGCGCCGCCCTCGGCGAGCACCGCGTCCTTGATCTCAAGAAATTTTTCACGCGACATGGGCAGGTAGAGGAAATGTCCCTCCACACCGCCCGTGAACTGAAATTCATCGGGGAATTGATGCAGAACGCGTTCAAGGGATTCCCGCTCCTGAAAGATCATCAGGTAGTGGCAGTAAAGGGGCGGCTCGGTCGTCCATTTGCCCCCCGGCTCTGTGCCGTACAGGAAAAATGAAGGGTCAAATTCGGGCAGATACTGATGGCGTACCTGACGGTGGTCCATCAGACCCACAAAATCAAGCTTTAGCTCGTGCTTTGCCTGTAGCCATTCGGTGGGCAGGGTGGTACCGTCACTGGTGCCCCCCGAGTTGCTGTGCGCGTGGTAATCGCCGTAGCGCGCGGTCCGCCCCTCGTAAAGCGCGTCAAGGGCGCTGAAATCGGGATTGGTAACGACCTCGTGCGGGTCGCTTTCAAAGGTGTGATCAATAATATGCTTCATAATAGCCTCCTGTAATCGCCATGCGCGTGGCAGAAATTACAGCCCCATTGTAGCACTTTTATTTTGGCATTGCAAGTCAAAACGTGAAAAAAACGCTTTTTTTTGAAAAAGCGCATTTTTCTCTTGCAAATGGGTCAAATATTTGATATAATAACAAGGTAAGCCGTAAAATAAGGCCATACCAGCCGGGGGAGTAGCGGGGCCCTGCACCTGAAATCCGCTATACGCAGGGGTGGATCCCTTTTTTGAGGACCGAAGCAATGCGGTCCGGCGCGTATTCTTTTGTGTTGACGAGTGGGTCTTGCGCAATCGGTGGCCGTGAACCATGTCAGGTGGGGAACCAAGCAGCATTAAGCGGTTCTCCCGATGTGCCGCGAGGGTGCCTGCTTTGAGCAAAAGGTGCGAATGCCGCGCAAAGGTGACGTTCGATTGAAAGGTGTATGGTCTTATTTTGCGGCTTAGCTTTTTATCAAATCGCCGCTGTGGCGTTTTAATTGAAGGGGGTGTGGCAGATGCATCAGGCTTTATATCGCAAATGGCGTCCGAAGACCTTTGACGACGTATGCGGTCAAGAGCATATTACTGCCGTGTTGCGTCACGAGATCAAAAACGGTGCACCCAGTCATGCTTATTTGTTTTGCGGCTCGCGCGGTACGGGTAAGACGACCTGCGCCAAAATTTTAGCCAAGGCCGTCAACTGCCTATCGCCCGAAAACGGCAACCCCTGCGGCAAATGTGCCGCCTGTGTGGCGATCGAAAACGGCAGCGCTACCGACGTGCTTGAAATGGACGCCGCCTCCAACAATGGTGTTGATAATATCCGCGATATCCGCGACGAGGTGGTGTATACCCCCTCCAGCCTGCGCTATCGCGTGTATATCGTTGACGAGGTGCACATGCTCTCCTCAAGCGCTTTCAATGCGCTTTTGAAAACGCTGGAGGAGCCGCCCGCGCACGTGATCTTCGTGCTGGCAACGACCGAGCTGCATAAGCTCCCCGCCACGATCGTGTCGCGCTGTCAGCGCTTTGATTTCCGCCGTATTGCGACAGCCGTTTTGTCGGCGCGTATTACTTATATTGCCAAGGAGGAGGGCATTTCTCTTACCTCCGATGCCGCTGAGCGCATTGCGCGTATGGCGCAGGGCGGTATGCGCGACGCGATCAGCCTGTTAGAGCTTTGTGCGGGCGGCGGTCGCGCCGTGGATATTGCTACGGTCAACGAGATGATGGGGTCGGTTGGCAGAGAGGGCACGCTCTCGCTCGTGGAGGCCGTGCTTGATGCAAATTACGACGCCATATTCGCTGCCGTAGACGAGGCCGTAGCCGCCTCGCGCGATCTCGAGATCTTCTGGCAGGATCTGATCGCCCTTTACCGCGATCTTTTGGTGATGAAGACCACCACGGAGGCAGCGCGTTACCTCGATCTTGCCGATACTGAGGCGGCAGCGCTTTCAGCGCTGGCTGACCGCTTTAAAAAGGGAATGCTGCTGGCGCATTGCCGACTTTTGGAGGATGCGCTGTTTGCCATGCAAAAGGCCAATGCCGTCAAGCGCATGGTGGCGGAGCTGACGTTGGTGCGCTTGTGCGATCCGCGCCTGGATACCTCCGTTGAGGGATTGCTCGCGCGTGTTGAGCGCTTAGAGGAGGCGGCCGTAACGGGTGGATTTTCCCGTGAGTCGACACCGACCGTACCGCAAGCGAAAAACGAGGTGCCGCCTGTGGCGACACCCGATACAAAGCCCGCCGCACCGGCGGCACCCACGGTGAAGCCAAAGGCACCTGCGCCCGAGGCGGCCGTCAAGGTAGTGCCTGGGTCAAAATCAATACCGCAAAAGCCCGTCGGTACCGGCCGTGTGCTGACGCGTATGCGCGGCTTTGCCAACTGTGTGGCGCGCATGGCGCGCGACAATGCAATGGTGGCGTCCTTTCTTGGCGATGCGCGCGCCTTTCTTGACGAGGCGGGGCGTGTCGTGGTCGTATTGCCCAACGCCTTTGCTGAGATGATGTTAGAGCAGGGAAACGGGCGCGATGCACTTCGTCACGCGCTTTGCCTTGAGCTGCAGCGTGAGGTGCGCGACGGTGATCTGATCATGGAAACGGCAGAAAATTCTACCGTCAAAACCGATACTGTAATAGATGATATTTTATCTGCCGCCGAGCAAAACGGACAGGCATAACTGTAAAGGAGAACGAGTATGAGAGCAAATTATCAAAGAGGCGGCATGGGCGGCGGCAATATGAACGCGATGCTGCAGCAGGCACAGAAGATGCAGGAGGATATGGCCGCCAAGCAAGAGGAGCTTGAGGCACGCGAATATGATATTTCGGCAGGTGGCGGTGCCGTTAACCTGAAGATCAACGGCAAAAAGCAGATCCTTTCGCTTGATATCGATCCCGAGATCGTAGATCCCGATGATATTGAAACGCTGTCTGATATTCTGATCGCCGCTGTAAACGAGGCGATCAAGCGCGTAGAGGATACGAGCAACGAGGAAATGTCTAAGATCACAGGCGCACTCGGTATGCCCGGCATTCCGGGGCTGTTTTGATGAATACGGGAATTGAGGCATTGGATATCCTGGCTGAGCAGTTTGCGCGCTTGCCGGGTATCGGGCGCAAGTCGGCTCAGCGCCTGGCGCTCGCCCTGCTTGAGTATACGCCCGAGGATATTGCCGCCTTTACGGCGGCGATCGGTGACGCCAAGGAAAAGATCCACCGCTGCCCGATTTGTGAAAATCTCACCGACCGCGAGGTCTGCCCCGTGTGTGCCAATCCCGCGCGTGACAAGAGTGTGATCTGCGTGGTAGAGGACGCCCGTGCTGTGATGGCCTTTGAGAGGGTACGCTCCTATAACGGTGTGTATCACGTGCTGCACGGTTTGATCTCTCCGATGAGCGGCATTACGCCCGATACGCTGACGCTGCGTGAGTTGCTGCTGCGTTTGCAGGACGACACGGTAAAGGAAGTGATCGTGGCGACGGGTGCCACCACCGAGGGTGAGGCGACCGCTATGTATATTTCCCGCCTGCTCTCGCCCCTTGGCATCAAGGTCACGCGTCTGGCGCACGGTATTCCGTACGGCGGCGAGCTTGAATATGCCGATGAAATTACACTCTCCCGTGCCCTTGAGGGCCGCCGTGATTTTTAAGAAAGCAAAAAGAAACCGCTTGATTTTCAAGCGGTTTCTTTTTATGCGTTTGAATTAAGCGCCGAAGCTGTTGTCACCGAAGATCTTGGCAATGAATTTCGGGATCTCGGTGTTGTCAATTCGGTCACGGTTTGCAAAAAACTCGCCAACACCGTCGCCAAGACCAAAGAGCGGTACGTCGGCGTTGGTGTGGTTGTCGGAGTCAAAGCGGTAGGCGCCGGTCGATTCGTTGAAATCAAACTCACCGCACTCGTGGTCGGCGGTGATGATCAGGGCCGTTGTGGGGTGCAGCATTACGAAGCCGATGGCGTAGGCGATCACTTCCTCATAAGAGGCCACGGAGGTCTGCACGTCGGCAAGAGAGCGGTTGCCCTTCTTCACTTGGTGGGAGTTTTTGTCGATGTGTGCCTGCTCGATCATCGTAAAGAAGGTGGCGTTGTTTTCGGATACCACGGAAAGCGCGGCGCGCGTTTTGTCGATCAGCACGCTCTCGTCAACGCTCGTCAGGCTGTTGGTGTCACCGCTGACGTAATCGACCTTGCCTTCTTTTACGAGCTTGTCGATCTGCGACTGAATGATTTCGGTGTCGTTACGGTCGTTCGTGTGCGCGAGGAACCCTGCGGGCGTAGCGTCTGTGATGCTTGCGGTGGTGACCACGGCAGTCTTGGCGCCCGTGCTCTGTGCCAGCTCGCGGATATTGGTAACGGCCGTGCCGTTTGCGTTCTGGCCGACCTTGTGGTTGAGGGTCTTATGGCCCGTGGCAAGGGCGGTGGCGGCTGCGGCGCTGTCGGTATAGTCCTTGTCACCGTTGATTACTGACTGCGAGGCGGTGATGGCAGCGGACTTGTAGGGCAGGGCCTCTGCGGAAAAGCTGTTGATCAGATTGGAGGCCTTACCTGCCTGAATGTGCTCAAAGCCCATACCGTCGCCGATCATCAAAATGGCAGAGGTGGCCTTTTCAAAGGTGAATTTTGCGGGGGTCGCGGCGGTGGGGAGCGTGGCGTCTACAGCGACGTTGGCGCCCTGCGGTGCAAAATATTTGTTCATCAGCGCAGAGGCGGCACCACCCAGCATATAGGAGTTGCCCATCATCACGATCTTAGAGCCGTTTGCAAACAACAAATATTCGTCGGCGGCCAGCACCTGATTTTCCACAGCCTTTGATTGCTGACGGTTGGTCTTGCCGACAAGAATTTCGTACTCTGCCTCTGCGGTCTTGTCGGAAACCATCTTCAGCTTGATGCCTGCGTTATTGAGGATAAAGTCGTAAAGATTTACGGCGATATAATAGGTGATCTTGTCGGTCTTATCTGCGCCTTCGGGGTAAACGATGGTGTAGCTTGAAAGCGGTACGCCGGATACCGAAAGGTCGCCCAGCATATAGGCAAACTCACCGATATAGTCGCCGCCGTCATAAACGGTTACCTTTTCCTTTTTGGCGTTGATGTAGTTTTCAATAAAGTAGTCCACGGCGCGCACGGTGGCAGCGTCGTTGCCGCCCGTGATGATCACAGCCCCGTCCTTGTAGGCGATGATGAAATCCTTTTCACGGATCAGCGTGCGTGCATTTTTGGTGGCCTCGCGCTTGGTGCCGCCGACGATGATCTCGGTTTCAATGGCGGGCATCTGGTCGGTCTCCATCTTGAGCTTTACGCCCGTAGCGTCGTTGATAGCATCGCGCAGCTTGGTAGCGGCAGCCTTGTCCGAGGCGGCCGATTTGCTATTCGAATAGACGACGCGGTATTCGCTCTCGCCGTCCTTGACGATATCGATCGGCTTGCCGTCGTGCTTTTTGCATGCAGCAAATAGCGGTAACAGCATGACGAGGGCAAGGACAAGACAAAGCAGTTTTTTCTTGTTCAGCATGGTTTTTTCCTCCGTGTTGTTCTAAATTTATCATTAAAAATTATGCTTCGGGAAAGAGCATGGCCAGCACACGCGGCTCGATTTCGGTGCGTAGGCTTTGCAGCAGGGCTTCAAGCGAGAGGTCAAGGCAAACGTCGTCGCAGTAAAGGTGTAGACCGCCGTCAATATCAGCGGTTTCATCGGCCAGGTGCACGCGGTCAACGCGGGCGGCACCCATGTGGCGATAGGCGGCGCATCGGGCTGCGCGCACCACGCTCTCGCCCCAGGCGGCGCGGTCGGCCTCGTTCATTACCACGCGATATTCGCCGATCTCACCCGTTGCCTCGCCCTTGGCGATCGCTTCCTCGCGCTTGGCGGTCACGTCAAGCAGGGAGGAGGTCAGCAGTGCGGTCAGCAGCTCGCGGTATTTGCCAAACTCGGTTTTGCGCAGCTCCTGTTTGGCCAGCCGGAACGCCTCGTCCACCAAGGCCTTTTTTGTGTCGCTGAGCATTTTTTCGCGTGCCTGTTCGATTTCGAGCCGCGCATTTTCAACCAATTCCTCCGCCGCCTCACTTGCGCGCAGGGCGATGCTTTCTGCCTCGTCCTCGGCCTTGGCGGCGTAGTCCTCGGCCATACGCTTGCAGTCGTTTTGCGCGGCCTCCAGCGTGAGGCGCGCCTCCTCCTTGGCGTCCGAGAGAATGCGGTCAATAATTCTATCAAGTCCAGTCATAGTGTTTACAGTACCATACGGTAGGCGGTATGCCTTGTCCGTTCCTTCGTTTTTTATTGCACAGCGAGCGGTGCGCTGGCAGGGTCGTGCGTCGACGTTTCCTCCTCGCTGTCCCCGTGCGCCGCTGCGGTGGTGTGCGTGTCAACAAAGAGCGAGGTGTCACGTGTGTAGCGATCCGTCGTTTTCATTGGGCGGTGCAGAATGGCGCGCCCGGGATAATAGGCGGCAAAGCGTGCCATGTAGCAGAGCTTCGCGCGCCCGACCAGCGCAGGTGCTTTGTTTAAAAGCAGATTTAACGCATGGGAAAGCGCAAAGCAGAGCAGGGCGGCCAAGAGCGTCAGCCACACAACGCCTGTGTTGGGTGCGAGCTGTAAGATCGGCCACAGGCAAAGCATCGTGATGAGGGCCAAGGGCAGAGTGCGTGCGGCGCACAGCGCCTGTGTCAGCTCGCAAAGCAGATCGATCATGCCGCCGCCAATGGCGATCAGGTGCTCCTTTTTGGCGCTGCCCGCTAAGATGCCTGTTGTGACGATGCAGATCAGCGCAACAGCCAGCACAATCGCGGCTACGATGGGGTGGAGCCAGAAAAGGCCAAGTCCTGCGAAAAAGCACAAATGCGGCCCTACGACCAAGGGGATCTCGCGTGCGCGATGCGCGCGCACTAAAAAGATGATGCGCAGCACGAAGAGCGTGCACAGGTAAGTAAGGGCGGGGAATACTGCTACGGCAAGCAAAAGGTCAACCTGTAGCAGCCGGGCGCGGCAGACAGCAAGCGCATTGGCAAGCGGCACCAGCGGGATCAGCGTGGCGGTTGCATCGGTTTCCCGTAATAATGTCAGTAGGGTGCTGCCGAAATAGTGACCGAGCGGTACGCCGAACAGTATCATGGCACCGCCGCAGCAGCCAAGCAGCAAAGCGGCGCGCTTTAAAGCGGTGGGGGTGCGCTTGGGAAGAAATACGGCAAGTGCGGCGATCAGCGCCACAAGCCCGTATCCGACGTCGGCAAAAAGCAGGCCGAAGAGCAGGGCATAAAAGACAGTCAGCGGCACGGCCGCGTTCCATTTCCCGTACCACGGGGTGCGATAAATGGCAAAAAGTGATGCCGCACGTCCGGTATAGGGCGGCTCTGCCGCAGGGCGCGGCGGCTTTTCGGTGATCTCGGGGTCGGTAAAGTCATAGGCCACGGTCATGGCATCGAGCACGCGTGTGATCCGTGCCGTCTCAAAGGCAGGGCACCAGGCCGTCAACACCGTGCAGGAGCCAAGTGAAAGCAGCTTTTCCTTCAAGGCGGCAGTTTGCTCGTTGGCCTGTAATACGTCAAACAGCGCGCAGACGTCGCCGTAATTTTCGGCCAGCACGTCAAGGCGCATGTGTGCGTGCTTGAGATCGTCACGGTATTTTGCGGCGCGCTTTTGCGCGGCATCAAAAATCGTGACAACGCGCCCCTGTGTGTCGGCAAAGAAGGCTTCGGTAAAGCTGAGCGGCATCAAGGCCTCGCGTGTGGCCGCCTCGGTATCGCGGTGTGTGATCACGGCAATATATGTGCCGCTTTTGTCGGCCAAGAGCACCTTGGCGACAAATCCCGTGCTGTCAGCAATTTCACCCAGAGTTGCGGCGCTGGTATTTGCGGGGAGTGAGCCCAGCAAAAATTTGGTTTTTGCGGTGCCCGCGTTATCTAAGGGGTAGGGAAAATCAAGATAGGGCAGTAGCGCGTGCATCAGCTCCTGCTCGTGTTGTATTTTTTCAGCTGTCTGTGCCGTAAATTCAAGTATTTTTTCGGTTTCGGTTACGGTTTTTTCAGCACGCTCGGCGCTTTTTGAGCAGAGAAAGCTGCTGTAATCGATCTCGGCACGTACGTGACGATGCTTATGGCGGCGCTCGGCCAGCACAGGCAGTACGTGCCTTACGCGGTCAAGGCGCGCGGTGATCTCTTCCTTGTCGGTAACGGGCGCTACCGCGTGAGAAAGCTCCCCTTCTCCCGTAGGGCGTTCGGTCAGCTCGGTGCAGCCGAGATGCATCAATCGCCGCAGTAAAAGATCGGTATCCTCCGCAGGTACGATCACGGTCAGCCGTTTCATAGCGTTTACTGGCATTTTTCCACGATCCCCCACACGATAAGTCCTACGGCCGCCTCCATGTGTGTGCGTGCCTCTTGTGCCAGCGCCTCGCCCTCGGCGGCGATCTCCTTTTTCTTTTTGGCGCTCAGGCGCTGTGTTTTGGCGGTCACCACGCTGAGCTCAAAGTCACATTCGCGTTGGGCGTCCTCGGTGATCTTGTTATAATGCGCCGTGCCCTCGCTTTCAACCTCCGCGCGCATTTCGTCGGCGCGCTCGGCAGCTACGCGGCACAGCACCTCTGCTTGCTCCTCAGCCTGACGAATGGCGTTGATGGCATCTTTTATCATGACTTCCTCCTTTATCGGTCCGGAAATTTCCTGCCGATTTTTGACGATTTCCCGCCGATTTTTGACGAGTTAGCGTATAGATAATTATATTTTATCACATTTTGCGCGCGTGCGCAAGGTGGCGCGTGAAAAAAGTGAAATTCTTTTTTGTCGGCATACCGCCGATGTCCTGTGCCTCCTGCGTGGAGGGCGGCTGTACTGTATGCTCTCGTCGTTGCTCCAATAGGTGCAAAGTGTGCCGTTTTCGTGTACCGTATTGCCACTTTTATGCACGTATGTGAGGATAAGGCGCAGACAATGCTTCTCTTTTTGGGCGGTAAGAGCAATAGTTGCCTCGTGATGTGTAAAATGCAAAAGTGCCTTTTGTGCAATCGCCTCACGAAGGTCGTGCTCTGCGTGATCGGCAAGGTGATCCTCTGCGTGTCGCACCAGCGCCTCTATCAAGGCCGCCGTGTGCGTGGCGGCAGGTGTCGTGCCCGTGACGTTGGGTGTGATGATGCGCAACACCTCTGTGCCGCATCGGTGAATGCGGCGGCAGCAGAGATTGGGCGTAATTTGTAGATTTTCCATACCGTTCCCCCTCCTTTTCAGTATACTATACGCGCGCAGAAGCCGAAAATTGCTTGCTGATAAAACACAAAGAGCGGCAAACGGTTATTTTATACCGTTTGCCGCTCTTTTTAAGATTTGGCCATGTCTTCCAGTGCCGCCAGTGCCTCGGCAAGGCCGCCGACCTCGTCAATCAGGCCCATCTTGACGGCCTCGTTGCCGTCCACAATGGTGCCGATGTCGGTGGAAAGCTCATCGGGGCGCATCATCAGCTCACAAAGGTGTGCCTTTTGCACGTGCGAGTGGCGGCAGATAAAATCGGTGATGCGCTCCTGCATATCGTGAAAATAACGGTAGGTCTGCGGTGCGCCGATCACCACGCCGCTGATGCGCACGGGGTGCAGGGTCATGGTGGCGCTCGGCACAATGAACGATCGCTTGGCCGCCACCGCCAGCGGCACGCCGATCGAATGTCCGCCGCCCAGTACAAGGCTGACGGTGGGCTTTTTCATGGAGGCGATCATTTCCGCCAAAGCAAGTCCTGCCTCCACGTCACCGCCCATGGTGTTCAGTACGATCAGCACGCCGCGCACGTTACGGCGCTGCTCGGTAGCGACCAGCAACGGGATCAGATGCTCGTATTTGGTGGCCTTCTGATTGTCGCCCAAAATATAGTGCCCCTCGATCTGCCCGATGATAGAAAGGCACTCAACGCCGTCCTCGGTTGAGATGGAGCCCGTTTTGATCAGCGATTCCTCTACCTCGTTTTCTGTGGACTTTTCTTTTTCTTCGTTTGCCATAAATATGCTCCTTTTCGCTTTTTATTTAGTATGCCCAGGAACACTGCCAAAAATTTTCGCGAGTTTTTTGCGCTTTTCTTCATTTTTTGCATTTACAATTCGTGTTTTATATGTTATAATGATTTTGTCTGTGAAAAACTTATCAAAGGGTGCCACGGTGCCCAAGTATGGAGGTAGATATGCAAAATAAGTTTATTGTTGAAACCTCGGCACGTCACATTCACGTGACCGATGCAACGCTGAAGGCTCTTTTCGGTGCTGACGCTGTTCTGCACAACAAAAAGGATCTTTCTCAGCCCGGTCAGTTTGCCTGTGAGGAAAAGGTCACGCTCGTTGGCCCTAAGGGTGAATTGAAGGTCAGCATTCTCGGTCCTACCCGTCCTGCCGATCAGGTTGAGCTTTCCTTTACCGATGCTCGCACCCTGGGGCTTAAGGCTGTTCCCGTGCGCGAGAGCGGTGACGTGGCAGGCACGCCCGGTCTGAAGCTCGTCGGTCCCTGCGGCGAGGTAGAGATGGCAGAGGGCACGATCGTTGCCAAGCGTCATATCCACATGACGCCCGCTGATGCCGAGGCGATCGGTGTTACCGATAAGGAGATCGTAAAGGTTAAAATGAATACCGCCCGTCCCGTGGTATTTGAGGACGTTGTGGTGCGCGTTTCCCCCAAGTTTGCGCTTGCTATGCACATTGATACCGACGAGTGCAACGCTGCCGCTGCCTTTGGTGAGGTTTACGGCGAGATCGTAAAGTAAAACCGCGTTTGATCGCTGTTTGATAAAAGTCAATTTTAAAAAGGAGATAAAAACATGAGCAACGTAAGTGAAATGCCTTACGCACAGAGCCTTGAGGTTCAGCACATGTGCGTGGTAAAGAAGGGCTGCGATCACGGCCCCGCTCCCATTCCCGAAGAGGGCAAGTGGGTTCAGGCAAAACAGATCACCGACATTTCCGCATACACCCACGGTGTGGGCTGGTGTGCACCCCAGCAGGGCGCCTGCAAGCTTTCCCTCAACGTAAAGAACGGTATTATTGAGGAAGCATTGGTAGAGACCATCGGCTGCTCGGGTATGACCCACTCTGCTGCTATGGCGGCTGAGATCCTTCCCGGCAAGACCTTGCTTGAGGCACTGAACACCGACCTTGTATGCGACGCTATCAACACCGCTATGCGCGAGCTGTTCCTGCAGATCGTATACGGCCGTAGCCAGTCTGCCTTCTCCGAGGGCGGCCTTGTTATCGGCGCAGGCATGGAGGACCTTGGTAAGGGTGAACGCTCCATGGTTGGTACGATGTACGGCACCAAGGAAAAGGGCGTGCGTTACCTCGAGATGACCGAGGGCTACTGCACCCGCATGGCACTTGATGAGAACAATGAGGTTATTGGCTATGAGTTCGTTTCTCTTGGCAAGATGACCGACATGATCAAGAAGGGCATCGAGCCCAACGAGGCATACGAGAAGGCTAAGGGCACCTACGGCAGATTTGCCGATGCCGCAAAGTACATCGATCCTCGCAAAGAGTAATTAGGAGGTAACGTATCATGGCAAAATTTGAAGGTTATGAAAGACGCGAGGCAAAAATTCTCGCAGCGCTCGCGGAATACGGCATCTCCTCTATCGATGAGTGCATGGATATTTGCAAGGCACAGGGCATTGACCCCTACAAGATCGTAGAGGAGACCCAGCCCATCTGCTTTGAGAACGCAAAGTGGGCATACGTTGTCGGCGCCGCTATCGCTATCAAGAAGGGCTGCAAGAAGGCTTCTGATGCTGCTGCCGCTATCGGTATCGGTCTGCAGGCATTCTGCATTCCCGGCTCTGTTGCCGAGAACCGCAAGGTAGGCCTTGGTCACGGCAACCTTGGCGCAATGCTCCTTTCCGAGGAGACCGACTGCTTCTGCTTCCTCGCAGGTCACGAGTCTTTTGCAGCAGCAGAGGGCGCTATCAAGATCGCACTGAACGCAAACAAGGTTCGCACCAAGCCCCTGCGCGTTATCCTCAACGGCCTTGGTAAGGACGCTGCTTACATCATTTCCCGCATCAACGGCTTTACCTACGTAAAGACCCAGTTTGATCCCGCTACCGAGGAGGTAAACGTTATCTCCGAGAAGCCCTTCTCGAACGGTCCTCGCGCTGCCGTGAAGTGCTACGGCTCCGATAGCGTGCCCGAGGGCGTTGCGATCATGCGTCTTGAGAACGTTGGCGTTTCCATCACCGGTAACTCCACTAACCCGACGAGATTCCAGCACCCCGTGGCAGGCACCTACAAGAAGTGGTGCCAGGAGAACGGCAAGAAGTACTTCTCCGTTGCCTCCGGTGGCGGCACGGGCCGTACGCTTCACCCCGATAACATGGCTGCAGGCCCTGCTTCCTACGGCATGACCGATACGCTCGGCCGTATGCACGGCGACGCGCAGTTCGCAGGCTCCTCCTCCGTGCCCGCTCACGTAGAGATGATGGGCCTCATCGGCGCAGGTAACAACCCCATGGTCGGCATGACGGTTGCAGTTGCAGTGGCTATCGAGGAGGCTTGCAAATAATTTGCTTGAATTGCAAGGCTTTCAGGGCTTTTGATAGCTTCGACAAGGCATTGTAAAATCCTATCGCGTATAATTTCATACGAAAAAAGTTGGACACATCATTTTAAGGGTTTTCCTTAGTGATGTGTCCAATTTGTTTTTATCAAAAACGGAGGATTTTTACAATGAAAAAGCTGAAAATGACGACTCAAAAACTGACCTTTGAAGAGGGCTGCAACAAGTATCTTGAATACTGTCGGCAGAGGAATTTGAGAGAAGGAACAATAAGACATTATCGGCAGAGTTATTTGCATTTCTATAAATACTTTGACCCGAAGATGCCTGTTGAAGATATCGATGAGCAGACCTATAAGGACTATGTTCTGCACTTGAAATCAACTTTGAATAATGATGTCAGTATCAATTCCTATCTACGTGATCTGATCACGACCTTGCATTTCTTTATGAGCGAGGGCTATATTCCACATTTCAAGATGCAGGCGATCAAGGTCGATAAAAGTCATATCGAAACCTACAATGAACAGGAACTTCAACTGCTTTTGAAGAAGCCGAATATTAAAAAGTGCTCCTTCACCGAATACCAATGTTGGGTTATGACCAACTTCCTTTTCAGCACAGGTGTGAGGCAACGGAGTCTGATGCACATTCAGGTCAAAGATATTGATTTTGATAATAACGTCGTGTATGTCAATGTAACAAAGAATAGAAAGCCTTTGATTGTTCCTCTCAATCAAACTATGGTCAATATCCTATCTGAATACCTGAAATATCGTCAGCACAAGTCTAACGACGACTTCCTCTTCTGCAATATCTTCGGTCAGCAGCTCGTAAAGGGAACCTGCTACCATATGCTCTACGAATATAACAAAAGAAGAGGCGTGGAAACCACGGGCATCCACCGCTACCGCCATACCTTCGCAAAACAATGGATCCTAAACGGCGGTAATGTCGTCTCCCTCTCGAAACTGCTCGGGCACTCCAGTCTTGACATCACGCAGAACTACATCCACCTGCTCGTCAGCGACGTGGCAAAGCAAGTGGATGAATTTAACGTACTGGATAAGTTCTATGGCAAGGCAAGGATTGCAATGGAGCGAGATTAATGGTATTGATGTAATAATTTTTTTGTGGTACAATGTGGATGAGCAAACACGAGCTTTTTTAATGAAATAAATTGTTGGAGGGTAAAAAAGAGTAACAATGAAAAGCAAATTATCACAACATCAATTTAGAAAAGGAAAATTTATTACTCCCATGAATTCAATACCTCAAATGCAAGAATTGTCTGACGAAATGTCTTGGACATATGGACGTATGCCTGAATATCTTTGGATTGGATTAATATTACATGCTTTGGGACGAAATATGGGATTGAACAAGCTTTACAATATAATTTTGGAATTGCACAGGATAGCCCCAGAGCTATCTACAGTAAGATTATCTCAAATATTAAAATTAGATTCAGATATTCAAAAAGAGTTTTATGATTTTATAGTTGGGCAAATAGGGGTTGATATTCTCGCCCCATTAACGGTTATAGTGACAGAAAGTGAAAATGCTGATTTTTGTGAGTCGTTTTTTGTAGCTGACATTAGCATAGAAGAGAGATGCAACAAATTAATTGAAACAATGAGAGAAATTATGGGGCATCAATCAAACGAATCAACGGATATAAGATTTGTGGTGCTATACTATCATTTGCTTAACGGAAAGATGTATTTGCCTAAAGAAGAAATCGATTTAATTCAAAAATATCCGCGATTGTCACACACAGACGAACTGATGAGAATGATTAGACCAAGTATTAGATCATCTGAAATGTTCGTTCTTAGGAAAGAAGATATAGATTCAAGCTACATTCAAATGTTTTGGAGGAAAATAAGTCAAATGACGGAATGTTCTGTTTTTAAAGTTGGATTTCCAATCGAAAATCGAAAAATTGAGAACTATATGGAAAAACTTCATGAGGTTTTTGTATATTTGTCTCAGCTATACGCGGCGGCTTCTCCGTTGGACGATAAAATGAATGTTTTGTTAGGAATAGCAACCTATTCGTATAAACGTTTGAAAGAAGCACATGAACATAATTTGTTTAATTTAATTTCCGGACGAAGCTGTGTTAGAGGACTTATTGAAAACTATATTATGATGAAATATTTGGTTAAAAATGAAAGTGGTCATGAAAATATATGGAAAGATTATAAGCTATATGGTTTGGGTCTATATAAACTTGTGCTAGCACGACACAGAGAGACTTTTGCTGAAGGGGAGCCGCATTTTGATCAACAGTATATCGAGATGTTGGTTAATGAATTCAAAGAAGAAGAATTTATCAATATGGATACGAAATACTTTGATAACCAAAATATAAGACTAAAATCAGAAAGCGTAGGCGAAAAACATTTATACGGACTATATTATGATTACGATTCTTCTTTTGAACATGGCTTATGGGGAGCGATTAGAGAATCCTCGTTATTGAAGTGCAACAACCCCGCACATCAATATCATTGTGTGCCAGATATTGATGATCACAATGTTTTAAAGTCCGTTATGCCCGATTGCATTATGATAATGAATAAAATCGTAATGTTTTTAAATGAACTATATTCGTTGCCCCAAGCGTTATTTGAGGAGGTGATTAATTTTGAAATCAAATCTTCTAATGGAAAAGATGCATCTCATACAAATTGAATATAAGACATTGCTTCAAAAGTTGTTGCCAAAATTGAAATCTAAGTTTTCTGTTACGGCCTTGGACGAAATAAATTTGTTCTGGTATAGATATATAGATATTGTTCGTTTGTATTTGGTTTCTGAATTTTCTGGTGATGAAAGTTATGTTTTTACCGCTGCAACATATTTAGATTATGATGATAATGAGCATTTTCCGTTTTTGCTTTTGGGAGAGAAACATGTTTTGGACGATCCTCTAAGTAAATATTCCGCTATCTGTAAAGACATACAAGATCCTAAAGCTGCTGATTTATTATATGAGCAGGTAGGAAAAACTGCCGAAGATAATATTAAAATAATTGAAAACTGCGAAGGTGAGATATTTGTATTACCATTAAGATTGTTTAATCAATTTTTCACAAACGAGGTTTTTTTTGATTTGGGAGAACGCACTTTTTCAAGTTTGTTTAACGATATCAGAAACTTAAAAGATTTTTTTGCTAAATGCAAGACCATTGATGATGTTTTGACACACGGGCGAAGTGATATGGCAAATTTGATCCTTTTTTCTCAAAACGATGACCAAACAAAAGATTTAAAATCGCGTTTTGCCGATGCCTTAAAAGAAAATGCACATATGCTAGATCTTTGCCAATCCGATGCCTTTAATTTTTATGTTATGGTTTATGGGTGTATTCAACAAGCCGTGGATGTTATTATTTCGTGCTTGGAATATAGTTGCATTCCATTTATTAGATTTCCTGTAACATTACACTATATTTCACTGCTTACAGAAAACATAAAAGAAGAGGAGCATGTTAGGATATTAAGATATAAAATGAGCATAGCGTTTGTTCTGCATAAATTGGTGGATAAAGAACAGTTATCAAAAATTTGCACCAAAGATTTTATCGCTTTCAAAAAAGAATATAAGTTTAATAAAAAATTGTTTGATTGCCTTTTAAGCCATAACATTGACCAAAACACTTTTTTACAACATAAGGTCCAAACATTAATGCTTGAAAATTTGAAAAAATTTTATCTGTGGGTTGATATAAAATTAAAGTCCTCTGCAGCTTTTCTTTCATAAATGAGATTGGATTTGATCAGATACCGTTTTTGCAACGATAAACGGATAAATTGCATTAATTAAAAACAAAACGGTCCGCGCTTTTGCACGGGCCATTTTGTTTATAGTTTTAGGCAATTTGCAAATCTTGTGCTAATTTGTTTGAAAAGAGCTTACAAAGACCTAATATATGACATAATATTGCGAATTAAGGAAAAGAGATTTACAAGCTTTCAAGAAATGTGAGCAAAAGCGTTTTTTGTTTAGGCGAAAGCTTGGAAAAGGCTACGGCTATTTCATCAGAAGTGGATTCTTCTTTAAAAAATTCCTCGATAGATATGCTCATGGCGTCACACAAAAGTTGAAGATGACCGACAGTAATATCTGCTTCGCCAAGTTCCACGCGGCGCAAGTGCGTTTGAGACACTCCGGCTCGCTCGGCTAAACCATTTTGAGTGAATCCGCATCGCTCTCTTAAAGCGACTATCCTTTTGCCAACATCCATACCTTTTCTCCTTGTTAGTCTTATAAGAATAGTTTACCATAAGAACGCCCAAAGAATTATATGTATAAGATTGACAAATTAGTCTTATAGCGATATAATTATTATATAGGTTTATTGTTAAACAAATCATTTTTTGAATTTATAAAGGAGATTTGTTATGAAAAAAGCACGGATATGTTTATGTTGTTTGATGCTTGTTCTGATCTTTGCCACCCTGCTTGTATCCTGTGGTAAGGATGTGGAATTCAACATCACCTTTGTGGTTGACGAGGAAGATTATGTCACCGTTGGCACAGCAGGAGAGGAAAGCATCAAAATGCCTGAGGATCCGACCAAAGAGGGCTATAACTTTGACGGTTGGTACTGGGATAACGATGTGTGGGAGAAGCCCTTTACGGCAAATTCCTTAATGGATACGCCGCTATCCTCGGATATGAAAGTGTATGCCAAATGGAGTAAGATCCACTTGCACACAGAGGGTGATTGGATTACCGATACGGAGGCGACCTGTGCCGTTGCGGGAGCAAAGCACAAGGAATGCACCGAGTGCGGTGAAGTGCTGGAAACAGTAACCATTGAGAAGCCGGCACACACACCAAGCACTTGGATTGTTGACGATGAAGCAACCTGTGCCGTCGTGGGTGAAAAACACAAGGAATGCACCGCGTGTGGAGAAACACTGGAAACAGAAACAATTGAAAAGACCACCCAGCACACTGAGGTGATTGATGCTGCTGTGTCGGAAACCGACACCACCGATGGTCTTACCGAAGGCAAGCATTGCTCAGTCTGCGGTACAGTTTTAGTTGCACAGCAGATCATCCCTGCCCATTTGCAGGGTACGGCTATCAAATCTGCTGCCATGACTGTAACCGGTGAAACTGCGTATCTCTCGCTGCCCAACAATACCACAGCATTTTCTTTCTTAAATGACATCACCGTAGCAAACGGCGCCACCTATATTGTCGCGCGTGATATTAGCTGCGAGAATGAGATCAACAGCAAGACTGTAATGCTGGAGCTTGAGGACAACACCTATTATATTTTGGTCACGAATGGCAACGCACAAAAGCTGTATACCGTTACCTTGCGGCGCAGACCGATGTATACGGTAGCGTTTAACACCGATGACGGTACAACAGTAACGTCGCAAACAATAGAGGAGGGCGCCTTTATTTCCGCACCTGCCGATCCTGAGAAAACGGGTTATACCTTCGACGGATGGTCGCGTGATCTTGCGCTTGCCGTAACAAGCAACCTAACAATCAATGCTAATTGGAAGGCAAACCCTTATACCGTAACGTATGTTCCTAACGGCGGCACAGTTACCTCTCCTACCGCATCAGTGACATTCGATCATTCCTATACGCTTGAAGAGCCTACAAGAACCGGTTATACCTTTGATGGTTGGTATTATGGCGATGATAAGGTGGAGTTGACGGGAACCTGGACGATTGCTGAGGACGTCACTCTCGTGGCTGAGTGGACGGCAAACGGCAATACCGCCTATAAGGTAAAGCATTATATCGAAAAGCTTGATGGTTTTTATGAATTGAAAGACACCGATAATTTTACGGGCGAAAGCGATGCCGATGTTACTCCCGCAACCAAAAATTACACAGGCTTTACGGCACCTACAAGGCAAACAGTTTCTATTTTGCCTGATGGCACGCGTGTAGTGGAATATCGTTATACGAGAAACAGCTATGCTGTTACATTCCACTCCAATGGTGGCACTATTATCGCCACAAAGACCTTGAAATACGAGGAAATGTACAACTTTTCTAATCCCTCGAGAATCGGCTACAGCTTTGAGGGTTGGTACAACAATGGTATTAAATTCACGCAATTGAGTGGCATTTGGACAACCGCCGAGGACATTGTGCTGGAAGCTGAATGGACTGCAAACAGCGATACTGCCTATGCGGTAGAGCACTACATTCAAAAACTTGACGGCACCTATGAACTAAAGGACACCGATTATTTCACAGGTGTAAGTGATAGTAAGGTAACGCCGGCTACAAAAAATTACACTGGCTTTTCTGCTCCCACCAAACAGTCCGTTACTATTTCGCCCGATGGATCTCTTGTTGTTTGCTATGAGTACACAAGAAATTCTTATACCATTACGTTCAGCTCTAACGGTGGTTCTACTGTAAGCTCTGTGACTTTGAAATATGAGCAATCCTATACCTTCGCTAAGCCCACGAGAACGGGATACACGTTCGCAAGTTGGTGTTTTGAGGGGGATGAGATTGAGCTTATTGGAATTTGGTCGATTGCTAAGAACGTTAATTTGGTAGCTGAATGGACTGCAAATAGGGACACTTCCTATACAGTAGAACATTACATTGAAAAGCTTGATGGTAGTTATGAGCTAAAGGACATCGATGATTTCACCGGCGTGAGCGACAGTCATGTAACACCTGCAACCAAGAATTACATAGGATTCACTGCGCCCACTAAACAAACCGTTACGATTTTGCCCGATGGTTCTCGCTCTGTTCGCTATCAATATAAGCGAAACTCTTATACGATTTCGTTTAACACTAACGGTGGGGATGCTTTAACTGCTATGATTCTAAAATACGAGCAGCTATATACGCTTCCCGAGACAACTAGAACGGGATACACCTTCGTAGGATGGTGTTATGAGGAGAATAAATTTGGGCTTACCGGTACTTGGCTAATTACCGGCAATATCACGCTTACGGCAAGTTGGTCAAATAATTCTTATACCATAACTTACGATGCAAACGGCGGAAGCGTAGAAGATCCTTCAACAAGCGTAATTTATGATAATAACTACGCTTTACTGTCACCTACGAGAACGCACTACAACTTTGCGGGCTGGTATTATGGGGATGATAAGATAGATCTAACGGGTAGTTGGAGCATTGCGAAGGATGTCGCTCTTAAGGCGAAATGGGAAGCGAAAACGTATACGATCACTTATGAGTTGGATGGAGGAAGTGCTGATAATCCTTCTACACACAACATCGAAAGTGCTGAAATTGAGTTGACTGCACCCACCAAAAAGGGGTATACCTTTGTCGGATGGACTGGATCGAACGGCGATGTTCCCCAAAAGACTGTAACGATTGCGGCATGCAACACCGAAAACTTATCCTATACCGCAAATTGGAGTCCAACTGTCTACACGATTACTTATGTGTTAAATGGTGGCACAAATCATGTTGAAAATCCTAAAACCTATACCGTGTTAGATTTGACCGCTGGTTTGTTAGCACCCACAAGAGAACATTATCGCTTCCTTGGTTGGTACGAGGACGACGAGCAGATTACAAGCTTTAATGGCTTTTGTGAGAATCTAACGATTGAAGCAAAATGGGAATGTTATTATACACTTTCGGGCAATACGATCACAGGTGTATCCGGCTACTATAAAACAAATTATAAGGAACTGAATATTCCTGCTTCCGTCGACGGTGTTGCTATTACTCGTATTGATGCAAACACTTTCAAGAATTATACTGCGCTTACCTCTGTTACAATTCCCTCAAGTGTTACCTACATTAGTGAAAAAATCTTCTATGGCTGCAATAACTTGAAAAGCATTACCGTAGAATCTGGAAACTCAGTTTATCGAAGCGCGGGAAATTGTCTAATTATGACTCAAGCCGGAAAAATCATTGCAGGCTGCAAAAATAGTGTAATTCCCACCGACGGCAGTGTGTTCCAAATTGACTTTTCTGCATTTGAGGGCTGTTCTTTGACATCTATTACAATTCCTGCGAGCGTGCTTTGGATTGAGGGCTCTGCGTTCTATGGCTGTAGCTCCCTTAAAACAGTGATTTTTGAAGAGAAGAGCCAATTACAACGCATCGGTGCTTCTGCTTTCTATGGTTGTGGCAGTCTGACCTCTATCGCGATTCCCAATAGTGTTACCTCCATCGGCTCCGGAGCCTTCTATCGTTGTAACCAACTTACAAGCATAACACTGCCCTTTGTGGGAGCCACACTAGAGAGCACAAGTAATACGCACCTTGGTTATATTTTTGGGGCAAGTTCGCCATATGATCCTAGCACTTATGTTCCCACCTCTCTCAAAACTGTTACAATCACAGGTGGTATCTCTATTGGTTATACTGCGTTCTACAATTGTAGCAGTATCACGTCGATTACAATCGCCGACAGTGTTACTACAATCGGTGCTTCTGCCTTCTATAATTGCAGCAGTCTGACATCCATTATGCTTCCGTCGAGTGTAAACTCTATCGACGGTGGTGCGTTCAGGGGTTGTAGCGGTCTTGAAAACATTACTGTAGCAGCCAGCAATACAGTTTATCACAGTAAGGGAAATTGCTTAATTGAAACAGCAAGCAAGCTCTTGATTATAGGATGTACTAACAGTGTGATCCCTATCGACGGCAGCGTCACTTCCATCGGCTCTCATGCGTTCTATAACAGTGGCCTCACGTCGATCACGATCCCCTCGAGTGTATCCTCCATCGGCAAGAGCGCGTTCTCGGGTTGCAGTAGTCTTGAAAGTATCACGATACCTTTTGTAGGGGCTGCGCTGAACGGCACACAAAACACACATTTTGGTTATATTTTTGGTGCCAATAGCTCTTCCCAAAACAGCAGTTATGTTCCCGCATCCTTGAAAACTGTTGTTATCACAGGGGGCACCACTATTGGCGATTCTGCTTTTTCGGGATGTAATAGTATTCAAAGTGTAACTATGAATGGCATTGAGAGGATTGGTTGGAGCGCGTTTGCGAGTTGTACCGGATTGAAAGATATAACAATTCCCAAGGGCGTTCTTCATATTGACCCCTATGCGTTCTATAATTGTACCAGTCTTAAAAATGTATACCTTAACCGGAATTGGTATTTAATTTCTACAGGATACGACGGTAGTGGCTTTGAATACTCTTTTGGAAAAAGTTTAGATTCGTCTACGGCGGCAAAATATTTAACATCGACTTATACAAACTATTATTGGTCTCATAGCGAATTTGACTTTAAATAAGAATCTCTGCTGGCGTGATTTTTGTCACGCCAGCAGGGATCAAAAACAAATTAATACGCAGTTTCTTTGATTGTTTTTTTATATTTGTAATAACTATTTCTCGAGCACCCACACAGTTTAATGACTTCGGAATCCTCAAGACTACCGCCGAAGTCTTTGGAATGCTTCTGGATAATAGCCTTGCATTGCAGCGATTTCTTGGTCGTGAGGCAAGTGCCTTTAGAGTGACCAATCTGAGCGCCGTTCTTCTTAGCTTCTCGAATACCTTGACTGATGCGACTACAAAAAAGCAAGTGATCAAAAATGATCACTTGCTTTTTCGATATATTAGAACAAAAGATCTGCTCCATTATCGTATAGCTCAATATTTGCGGCAAATATGTCTGGATTATTATTTTTTAAGTATTTTAAGACAATTTTATCAGGATAGATTTTATCCGCGAAAGCAAAACCTGCACTTGCCATAAGAACTACAGCTTCATCAATATTAAGTTTCAATCCAAAGCACAACTGTATCACGGTTCTCTTGGAAACGCCATTGTTCTTTCTACATCTGATTGCTGAGAATGTGTCTCTTCGAACGAAGCAGGATTTGTATATTTCCGAGTCAGTCATACCACGTTGATCAATGAATTTGAAGAGAACTTCCTGAAAGGAGGTCTCAACACCTTCTCCAAACATAGAATTGTAAAGATTTGCTGCATTACTACTTAAATAACCCAGCGGAAGAGAGGGAAGAGATTGGTCTTGAACAAAAATCGAAGTGGGCAAGGTTGTGGTGCCAACTGCAGGAATGCTATTGGCGCGTTTGTTGTAATTTGCGGTTATAGTAGCATTTTTAATCATTTTAGAAAAGGCATCGTACATACGTCTGCTTTGGTTAGCGGCTTTAGATAGTCCCTTTGTTCCAGTGTGCAAGTGCTCGTAATTTTGGACGCGCATAATTGCGGAGCCTTTATCTCTTTGTCCAAATCCGCGCGCTTCGAGTCTTTTCATTAATTCTTCAACATAAGATCTCCAACCACGCTCAAGATGTTCAAAATAGAATTCGCAAACAATAAAATCTTCTTCAAAGGTCCAAGAAGACATAAGGAAACCTCCTAAATGATTGATTTATCTATAGTATATCATAAGATCACGCGAAAAGCCAGTATCAAAACAAACCTTTGCAAACATTGTACTAATTTCGCCTCCAAAACGCTTACAAAAGGCCCAAAACACGACATAATAAAAGTACAGAAAGAAACTATAGTAAGATTTACGACTAATGTGGAGGATTAAATTATGATTTATGGTTATGCAAGGGTTAGTACCCAACATCAACGGCTATCTCGTCAGATCACAAATATCCTGGATGTAGAACCTAATGCAGTTATCATTAAGGAGCATTATACGGGGACAACGTTAGAACGTCCGGCATGGACACAACTTGTTCGGAAGTTGGCAGAGGGGGATACTGTGATTTTCGATTCTGTGAGCCGATTTGCAAGAAATGCCAAAGAAGGATTTGAAGAATACAAAAAAATGTTTGAACTAGGGGTCAATCTCGTTTTTATTAATGAACCTTTGATTAATACATCGGTCTTTGCAGCGACAAGGAACAACCTGTTGCATATCTCTGTTGAAACCGGCAATGAAGCGGTAGATGAATTCTTTAGCGGAAATATCGCATTGATCAATAAGTTTCTTATGTCCTTGGCAGAGGAGCAGATTAAAAAGGCATTGGAGCAGAGTGAGAAGGAAGTTTCAGATCTGCACAGTCGCATATCTCAAGGAATGAGAGAGGCGAAGAAGAATGGCACAAAGATTGGTCTATCTCAAGGGACAACTCTTATCACTAAAAAGTCTCTTCAGTGCAAATCTATTATCCAAAAGCATTGTAAGGATTTTGGAGGGAGTTTAGAGGATCCTGACGTTATGAAACTTTGTGGCTGTTCTAGGAATTCTTACTATAAATACAAAAGAGAGCTGAAATCTAAGTCGAACACAAAATAGTTGTCATACACACATCAAAAAAAGACCTCGTTAACGAGGTCTTTTTTTGATGTCGATTGGCCATCGACAATTTTGGACTTGAAAAAATTTATACTATAGGTGTGATTTAAGGGTGCTCCAACACAGAAACCCATCCACCATTCGACTGTTCTTTGACAAACAAATATACTGCCTTCAACGTAGTATAGTGTCCATACAAACCCTACCAAATCACACTACCCATAAATTTTGTAGGGCACCTCCCTATACGTTGAAGGTCGCGTATGTTTCATACCTAACCAAAATCCTCGCGTTTCCCCTGCACGACAACACCACTATTATTCTAATTTAATTAAGGAGACAAACAAAAAGAATGAAAGCAAGAATTAATCCCACTCATTACAGCAAATGCACCAAAGTCTGTGCGTTGGTAGGACACTACGACGAGAATGGCAATTATGATGAGACAGTCTTTGAGAATATTAAACTCAAAGATATACACAAATCCATTACAGAGAATATTTATCTTGACCACGACATCACAGTGCATGTAGCGCCAAAAACGGAGGTGAGAGTGTTTGCGAAAAACATGAACGACATTCATACTTATTGTGAGACCATTGATGATCGTGATGCTCGCCAACATCTGTTGGAAAGTTTTGTCATCTGTACTGAACCTACTACACGGTATATTTGGGCAACAATCGACTTTGAAGAGTACAAAAAACTGCGCTCACTTTCGCCATTTGAACCCTAATCATAGAATTTTGAACACCAATAAAACAACTAAAAACAAATCATGAAAGAGGAGAATCACACAATTATGATCAATTGGAACTATAACGAAAACGATTACAATGCCAACAAGACCGATATTCTTGCGGAGGGCAAGTACAGAGTTCGAATCACCAACGCCACACAGACGGTGGCAAAGAATGGCACGGAAGGTCTTGAGATCTCGCTCGAGGTCAGTGGTCACAGCAACAAACTGAGACATTACATTTGGTACAACCGCGATAACAAAGCTCGCACCAATCAGTTTCTCGGAGAATTCTTTAATTCCTTCGCCATTGCCGCAGAAGAGCGCAATCATTGTGAAATGTGGATCGGCAAGAAGGGCGCCGTTTACGTCATGCATGATGAATATAAGGGGCGCACGATCGCCAAGGTCGCTCTTTGCATCAGTCGTGATCAGCAGGAGCAGCTTCCTGAATGGCAGGATAAGCCTTCTGATAGCAATGACGGCGTTGCTATGGGGGAAGATATCAGACTCCCCTTTGATAAAAAGATGTTTATCCCCAAAAGCTTCCCCGGAGTTAGCTTCTAAGTACGATTGATATAACATAAGGGGCTACAGATCAATATTGTAGCCCCTCATCCAAACACAATTATAACAGAAGGAGAAATCAAACAAATGACAGAATTCGATAATGAAGATTATGCGATTTCAATTGACGAAATGATGGAACAGGATCCTAAACTGCTTGCTTATTGGGCTAACGTTGAGGCTGAGCATAAGGCTTACACGCTTGATGAATATGTGCGCCTTTCGATGGATGATTGTTTCAATGTGGAAATTGATTCCAGCTTGCATAAACACTTGGTGGAGCTTCTTGATGATCCGTGGTTTCATCAGTGGCCTTTGTTGCATTGGACCTATGCTTCAAATCTCTTGCGCGGTGCATGGTGTCAGCAAGACGTTGAGCGCGCGATCAATATCCTGTTGCCGATGGCGAAGAAAGAGATGCCGGGGGCCTTGTATGATATCGGCTATTGTTATATGCGCGGTTTGAAGTGGGAAAAGTCTTATCAAAAAGGTATTGATCTGTGGATCCAGGCCAGTGCCCTGGAGTATCGTGTTGCGAAAAGCAGCCTCAACTTTGAATATGAGTACGGCGATTATAAGACTTTGCCCGAGAAGCTGCGGTTGAGGTTTCTTCGCGAGGTTTTGAGGATCTTTCTTCAGGATAGAGGAATCAATGAAGAAAGCAACAGTTGCACGCTCAGCGAGAGAGAGCAAAAGGAACTGAACAGGATCAACAAAGAGATCGCCAAACTCGAGAAAACCGTTGCTGAGAGCGAGCGCATGTATAAAGCAACGAGCCTTTTCTGGAGTGATGATGAAAACCCCTACAATTTGTGTGGTTAAAACTTGAGCAATTGAAAGAGAGGTCAATTATGGGATATTGGAGCAGTAATCCTAACAGGTTCATTTATGAAAATTTCATTGGAATTCCCCAAGGGGATCACAGAGTGCAGGTCTACGCCGTAGACGTGAAAGAATTTGAGAGCGGGAAAAAGCGCTTTGAGATCACTTTTAAAGTTTCCGGATACCACGGCAAGCTTTGGTATTATCTTTGGTTTGACCCTAAAGATGAGCAGGAAAACAACAAAAAGATCACGGCATTTTTTAATTCTTTCAACATTCGAGACCATAATCTGGCACATTACGAAGGCTGGATCGGAAAACTCGGTGCTGTTAGAGTGATCCATCGAGAAGATCTCTGTGATAAGAAAGAAATGCGTGCTATCTTTTGCATCTACGGGGCGCGACAAAAGTATCTTCCTCCATGGCGTGATGCACGTTGATAAAACAAGAAGGAGGTTGTAACGACAATTTGATCGTTATAACCTCCACTCATTAAGAAAAGGTAGATATATGTTCTTCTACCTCGGTGACACGCTCGTCTATATTTTCGTCTAGGCCAAGAGCTTCGTTTGCGTAAGCATATGCTGCTTTTAAATCATCTTCATGCAGTTTTTGTGCGAGAGTGGTTAAAAAATCTAAGCTCTCGCTGTAGCAGTATTCGGCAAAGAGATTTGCGATCATTTTCGGCGTCAGAATATCTATGAAGTAATAAGGGTGTGCATGACAATAAGATCTTATTGCTTCGCGGTCGTCGTATGGATCCGGGAAGCTTTCGTCAAGTTCATGGCAGAGATAATTTAATTCGCACCACAAATTGAAGAAGCTCTGCTTATCGATCAAGGTCTTGCTGCTTGCCCAGCAATGAATAAAAATGGCCCAAAAGAACTTGCGTTGCTTTTTGGTTAGCTTTTGAAAATGAGTTTTGAAAAGTGCTTTATCCTGAGATCGTCCGGTAAGGCGAGCAATGCGTGCGAATCTTTTTTCTTTCATGTTTTTTGCCTTTCGTATTTGCGTATATTTTGGCCTGCCTATGGCTATGTCTTTTTCATGTCTTCATTTAATTTAGCGCAATTTTTTGAAAAAACAATGATTTTTGCTGCGGCAAAAGCTTTGGAGCAAAAGAGTGAAAGAAGAGAAAGTAAGAGAAATATTATTATAATATACAATAGTTGACAGTTGCAAAATTTAAAGGCTTGGAGGTGGTTCTTGTGATTACGTTAGAAGAGATCACAAGCAGACTGATGGATCGTAAAAACTATGATTTTAGTGTTGTCAAAGACACTTGGGAACCAGTCAGGGCAGACCATTATGTGCTACCGGTGTTGAACATTACAGAGAGCAAGGCAAAAGGGGCTGAGGCGAAGCTTAAAACAAAACTGAGCAAGGTATTGGCATTTATCGATTCTGTCAAGCATAAACGGTTTAAAACCGGCTGTACGATCATGCCGATCAGTGTAACGAATAAAGACAATCTTGCTATCTGGGACAATGAAAAGGGCGTTTCCAGGGCGATCGCTTATATGATTGAGATCGGTTTGATCAGCGTTGAATGTGATCGGTATCAGTTTGGGGCTTATTACGAAAAAGATAATAAGAGCAAGACGTATCGATATTATAAAGAGAACGAAGACAAGGTCAAGGCATATTGCGCAGCACGTGACATTGAGATGTATATCGTGCAAAACAAGGTCTATGATATGGACGAGCTTCAAGGTGTTCATACAGAAATAGATCGATCCAAAGTGCGTTTTGCGTCAAGGCTTAGATTGATCAGACCAGTCGAACTTAGTAAGGATGAGTTCAAGAAACAGCTTACCTTGTGTCTGTATGAAAATTATCCGGGACTTAGATTTCATATTATGAAGGCAAATGAGATCAATAAGACTTATTACAGAGATTATCCGGAGTTTCGTATTCGTTTTCAGCCTAATTTCACTTGGGCGGACAATGGTTTATA
Organism: Oscillospiraceae bacterium; assembly: GCA_015063895.1. Classification (GTDB taxonomy): domain Bacteria; phylum Bacillota; class Clostridia; order Oscillospirales; family CAG-272; genus Firm-07. Next base: position 40,271 of record SVTG01000002.1, read on the forward strand.
TGTAAGTGGCATTGGTATCAGGGCGACGAATGAAATGATCAGTCTTAAAAAAGACAAGCGTGCAGAGCTTTTGAAAGCATATGGCTTTACGTTAGAAAAAGACATCAATGCTTCTGTTCCACGAATGACGTTATCTTTGAATTCGGGGCATTGGATAGACGAGTCGGAAGATATCTACGGGCTGATATTTCAAGCTATGGAGCCAGGAAAAGCGTTCAGCAGCGAAATGCGTGAGTCAATTAAAAAGCTTCATATGCGAGCTTATTTTGACTCCACGGAGAAGCAGACTGGGCATCATACATGGCTGTCGATGGATCAGAAAAACATAGATAGGCAGGACGTTTGCAATACGATGACAGCATTCAGAGAGGCGATCATCAAGGCTGAGGGCGGAAAGCTTTATGGCAGCGATATCTTTTATGTTGAATCATGTGTGTATCTGATGACATTGTACGATCTTTTGACTTCGGGGCATAAGGTCTGGCAGGTCTACGATTGCTTCTATTCGACCGGTGCTGAAGACGATGAATTGTTTAAATACATGGTGTCAAGTAGTGTGAAATTGAATTTTGAGGCGTTCTTGAGAGATTATTGGAACAGGAGATGAAAGGATAGAAATAAATTATAATATATACAATAGCTGACAGTTGTAAAAAAGCTGATGGTCGAAATGATCATCAGTTTTTTGTTTATAAGATAACGTATTGATATTTTGTGCTATCAATACATTGTCCGGCAATCAGAATACGTCGTATCCAAAAGCATCTACACTAGCGTAATAGTTATTGATTACTTCATCAATTGTGAACTTCTTTTTGAGCAGCAGTGTGGCCGTTAACAGGCTCATATGATCAAAGCAATATTTGGTCAGATTTTCTATCAGTTCCTTTCTGAAAACCTTGTCCTCATGATGCTTGAATGGATTGCTGTTAAACGCCTCAAGGAACTCGTTGAATTTTTCATTGTAGATCATATTTCCGTGCTGACAATTGAGCTTGTAGAAAAACATAAATAGATCATGAAGCCCCGCGTCGCTCATGGTCTCAAGTTCTTTGATCAATGTCTCTGTGGTCTTATTAATAGGTTTGCTTGTAATTTCTTTATTTTCAATGTTTGCCATAATCATTCTTCTTTCTATCTGTAAATTTCAGAACAACAACAGAGCACAAAATATTGCCGTTCGTATAATTTAGCAGATAAAATCGTCCGATTGCAACCTCATCGTGTTTTTAAACTGCTTGTTTTGAAGGAATTTCTTATGGTGTGCCTGATTTGTTTTTATCAAAATTCGCTGTAGAAAGAGAGAAAAATTTATCAAAGCTTGGTTGACGACAAAATAGAATAAGTGTGGTATAATGCTATTAAAAATTATGATTGGAGTTGATATGAAAATTATAACAGTTATTTTTCTAAAAACTATTGATAATTGTGAAAAAATCGTATATAATGTTAAAAAAGGGGGTGTTTAACTTGTTAATTAGATTCTCTGTTGAGAATTTTCTGTCATTTGGCGAGAAGATAGAATTTAGCATGGTTGCTAGTAAGATGACAAGGCACCATAATCATGTGATCAATTGTAAGGATAAACGTATATTGAAAGGCGCTTATATATTTGGCGCAAACGCAAGCGGCAAGACTAATTTAATTAAGGCGATTGCTTTTGCGAATAGCATTGTTACTCAAGGGTTGGAAAATATTAGCCTAGACAAAAAATTCTTTCGTATCGATCCATCATATAAAAATAGACCTGGTGTATTTCAATTTGATATTTATACAAATGGTGAATTTTATTCATATGGATTTGCGTTATCTTATGTAGATTCATCCATTGAAGAAGAATGGTTGTATCGAATTGATAATGATAGGGAATATTGTATTTTTCTCCGAAGCAAAGATACAGAAAGCGAAAATTATCGTTTTGCTTCCGATCTTCAATTTAAGAGCAATGCACAAAGAGAAAGATTTAAAGTCTACTCTAGCGACATCTCTACAACTAAAATGAAAAAGAAATTGTTTTTGTCAGATGTTGTTATGCGTAGTCCGGATGATGAAGATGATTATAAACCATTTAAGGATGTTATGGATTGGTTTAATCATTTGATTGTCATATTTCCGCACTCTAAGTATAGTGCTATCACAGAACTCGTTGATAATGATGATGATAGAATACAATTAGAAACTCTTTTGAATTATTTTGATACTGGAATTGAAACGGTATCCAAAAAAGCAATTGAGTTTGATAAAGCTTTTTCGTTTATTCCAGAACAGGCCTTAGATAAGATTAAAGCGGAATTAGCAGAAAAGTTAAAAAAGGATGCTAAAAGTGCCTTTGTGCAACCTAATTCGACATTGATTGAAGTTAAGTTGGAAAATGGGGTGTTGACTGCTTACGAAGTTGTTTCAAATCATGGAAATAATGATGATCTGTTTGAATATAGTGATGAATCTGATGGAACACAGCGGTTATTTGATTTAATTCCTATATATCAAAAAGCACTCGAAAACTGTGTTGTTTTGATAGATGAATTAGATAGAAGTTTGCATACTAAAGCAGCTCAAGAATTCATTAATTATTTTTATAATTTATCGAATGACGTAGCAACTCAGTTGATTGTTACAACACATGATTCAAACCTTATGGATTTAGATTTTATAAGACAAGATGAAATTTGGTTTGTGGAGCGTCAAAAAAATGGAAATTCTACTCTGTATTCCTTAAACAAATTTAAAGAGCGTTTTGATAAGAAAGTTGAAAAAGAATATTTGCTTGGTCGTTATGGTGCTATTCCCATTTTCCGAGAATTTGTTTTAACTACTTCTGCGTTGAATGATGGTGAAGATGATGGAAACAATGACTAGTAAATTTCGTTTGCAATCTTCTGCATTTGTAAGGGTAGATGAAAGTGATAAAATTCCACCCAAGCGAATGATAATATTATCAGTTGAAGGTGATCAAACCGAAAGAAGATATTTTGAACATTTAAACAATTATTTGGACAATACACTGATAAAAATCGAAGTTCTTAGGCATCGACGCGGAGAGGGATATAGTGATCCTCAATATGTAATTGAATTATTAAATGAATATATGGGATTAAGAGATGGGGACTTGCTTCCGTCGGATTTGCCTGATTCTTTTGTCCAAAAGTACTCCAAAGACTTTATTTCTAAATATTTAGAGGGGGGAGAAACTTTAACACCAGCAGAATTTAAAAGTTTTAAAGAAGATCTTTTTGTTGTTGGAATAGATATAGAATACAGAAAATATTTAACAACCTTTACGAATGAGGGCGATTCCTTTGGCATTGTTATTGATAGAGATTGTGAAAACCATAGCAGGGAATTAATGGAAAAATGTATAGAGATATGCAAAGAGAAGGGATATAATTGCTATGTATCAAATCCTTGTTTTGAATTTTGGCTTCTTCTTCATTTGTGCAATGTAAAAGCTGAATTTTCAGAAGACCAATTAAAAGAGTTGCTTTTGAATAAGAAAGTATCGAATGCTCACACGGTAACAAGTTTTGAGGTTTCTAAACGGGCACATCACAAAAAAGATATCAGTAAAGCCATATTTGACAGCAAGTATTATCCTAATATTACTAGTGCACTTGCACAAGCTGATGAGTTTGTAAGTTCGTTCCCGGATTTGTTAGATTGTTTAGGAACTAATATTCCCTCTCTATTGGGTATATTGGGATGCAACAAATAGTTTCAAAAGTGATTTGCAAGTCTTGTGCTGATTTCGTTTGTTATAGTTTTTGCGCCATCTCGGCGATCATATGGAAATATCCGAACGGCAACGTTTCCGCAAACAATCCACCAATCCCATTCGCGAACACATCAAAACACGATATAATGCATTCAGCAAAACTGAAAACGATGTGTTCAGCGTAATAGGATTTTGCAATGCGATTATCACGAAAGGCTTATACCGCAAGGCTTGCAGGCCAAGGCTTTCACCCCGAAGCTCGGCCAAAGCTCTGATAGCGTAGAGATGATGGGCCTCATCGGCGCAGGTAACAACTCCATGGTTGGTATGACGGTTGCGGTCGCTGTCGCAATTGAAGAAGCTTCGAAATAAGCTTATTGCGACCGCAATGAATTGCCCTGACGGGCGTGAATTGATAACTGCGTTATCATGAATTGGCTAACGCCATGAATTGCACTGCGGTGCATGAGAGGGCAATTCAATTCATGAAGGCGCAAGCCTTCAAATCATGACGCGCAAGCGTCAATTTATGCAATCGCAGATTGCAATTCATCAAAATCAAATAAAAAAGTTGGACACATCATTTTAAGGGCTTTCCTTGGTGATGTGTCCAATTTATTTTTATTTAAATTTGCCTTAAAAGGGAGAGAAATTTATCGAAACTTGGTTGACGACAAAAAAGGGAATATGTGATAAAATACGATTAAATCAAATACTGGTTTGCAGTATAAAGAATAAAGCGAAAGGGGCTAAATAACAACAAAAGCAACAAAATATTTTAAATTCGCAATCTAATTTAAGAAAACCTATTGACAATATTTGAAAAAATGGTACAATATAAGAGTGATGATATCGTATATGATATCATAAATGTCTATTTTTTCATAATATTATAAGGAGGATGCGGTTCGTTTAATGGGAAAGTACGACAATATCAAAGAAAAAATCATGCGTGTACCAACGGCGAACGATATTTCTCCGGATAAGCTGCAAAGCTTTTTGAAACACTATGGTTTTGAGATAAAGCATGTAAATGGTAGTCATTATATTTATGCCTACAAAGGAACGGGCAAAACATTTATGCTAACCATCCCCATGCACAATCCGGTAAAGCCAACCTACATTGATCAGGTTAGACAACGGATAAAGGAGATAGAGGAGGAGTGATATGGCAAACTATGAAATCAGAGTGATTCCTAAAGTAGATGCTAGTGGAATAACGTATTGGACGGCGTCTTTCCCTGCCATTGACGGATGTGTAGGTGGCGGAAGTACGGCAGAAGAAGCTATTAGAGAAGCTGAAGAGAATCTTGAAATTTATTTGGAGTATTTAGAGAGCCAAAATATTGATATCCCGACTGCATATGAAGAAACACAGTACTCTGGGAAAATAGCACTTCGAGTATCCAAAAGCACCCATAAGAAACTTGCAGAAAAATCTGCGGATGAGGGTGTAAGCATTAACATGATTATTAATAATGCTGTTGAACATTATCTTGGTATGTCAGAATACAATTGTAAATTGGACGCCAAAATAAGAACTATTCAGACAATGACGGGATATAGCATAAAATTACAGCAAGATAATCTTACGATAAATCAGCAACTCTTATGGAATCAAGTAAATGAGGGAGTTCCTGTAACTGTATTCGGAGGAGAAGAGTAAAATGGATGGTAATTTTACAGGTATGAATGCTACATTAATTAAGGCACAATTTAATTTTAATGTTACAAAGAAGATTAGTCAAATTTCTGTGGATCAGGTTGATGAGATCGTAATTGGAAAAATCCAAGAACATCATTTTGGACTCGTTATAACAAGACGTTTGAGTATCTCTCAAATCGATCAGGTATTGGCGGAAGCAGTCTTTAATGTTCGCATTGATACAGACAACACAGAAACTTCAAGCAGTATAACTCAAAAAATTAAGGATGGGATGCCTATACTGGGAAATGTATTTTCTAGAATTTCCTTGGTAATCTCTCAAATCACCAGTCAAAGTCCGTATGGCCCTATTATTACGGTGCCTTCTTATGACAAAAACAAGGTCGTTGTGCGTGTTTTTCAAGAAGAAACTGAATAACTAAATTAATAAATCAAAAAGCGGTTCTCGAATTTGCGGGAATCGCTTTTTGAACTTTTAAAATATTTTTGTGACGCATTAGAAAAAGCGCCATTGTGCTTTAAATAAATATGGATTTTTCGTACAACTTGCCCGCTTACAAAATCCTTAAAACACGATATAATGCATTCAGCAAAACTGAAAACGATGTGTTCAGCGTAACAGGATTTTGCAATGCGATTATCGTGAAAAGCTTACACCGCAAGGCTTGCAGGCCGAGGCTTTCACCCCGAAGCTCGGCGAAAGCCATGATAGTGTAGAGAAGATGGGCTGATCGGCGCAGGTAACAACCCCATGGTTGGTATGACTGTTGCGGTCGCTGTCGCAATTGAAGAAGCTTCGAAATAAGCTTATTGCGACCGCAATGAATTGCCCTGACGGGCGTAAATTGATAACTGCGTTATCATGAATTTGCTAACGCCATGAATTGCACTGCGGCGCATAGAAGGGCAATTCAATTCATGAAGGCGCAAGCCTTCAAATCATGACGCGCAAGCGTCAATTTATGCAATCGCAGATTGCAATTCATCAAAATCAAATAAAAAAGTTGGACACATCATTTTAAGGGTTTTCCTTAGTGATGTGTCCAATATTTTTATAGTGCCGGCTATCTATGCGAGGATCTGTAATGAGAGGGAGAGGTGCCGTATATTTTTGTAAAGGATCGATAAAAGTCCGAGGTGGTATGAAATCCTATCCTGCCTGAGATTTCGGAAACAGGCATATCTGTTCTCGTCAGCAGCTCGGCAGCGATCCGACATCGCAAAAGATTACGGTAGGCGATAGGCGGCATTCCGTACACCGACACGAAACGTCTGCGAAGCTGACTTTCGCTCAAATGACACTTTTGGGCTAAAAATTTTGAAGTATCCGAACCGGAGTAATGAAGATAAAGGTATTCCGAGATTTGTGAAATTGCGTCATTGGTGTTACTCATGATATGAGGCGGAGAAAAGGGGGGATATACCTCGCAGGACTCGATCATAAACGCGGATATGAGAAGCGCCGCCACCATATCGCCTTCATGCGTCTTCTTTGCACATGCTTCCATAATGCGCGCAAGCAACTCTGCCGACTTGGGATCTTCCGTGGGATGAATAACAGACGGAATGCTTTGTGCGCAGGAGGTGATGAGCTTCTTTTTGTCTTCCGAAGAGGATAAAGAAATCAGCTGCTCCACGGTTGATGCATGTAAATAGGCAAAACGGCAAACACATGGGTTCTCACGGCTTAATGATCTTGAGTAGTGACGTCGTGACGGGGCAATGAATATGAGATCGCCTTTGGATACCGATGAAAAAACACCTTCGGACAAAAACAGCCCCTCCCCACTTTCACAGATCCCTATTTCGTAACGGTCATGATAATGAAGAAACGTGAAATCGTCTGCGTACGGAAGCTTGGTATAAATGCCGCTGAAGTATACGGGCTCGTTTTGTTCAGCAGGGAGTGGCGAAAAGTACGTATTATAGTATGAAAGTTGCTGATATGCTCGTTTTTGCATGATATATGCGTACCTTTCTTATAGTATGTATGAAAAAAGTGTGCTATAATTATAACACGTACACGTAAACAATGCAATAGAGTTTTGACATGCAAGTCAAAATATTAGAATAATTCGGAGAGAGAATGATGCAGAAATATGATATTGCGGCATATGTATGGCCGTCTTATACAGGCGATGATATGAGAGCCCGACTGTTTTGGAGTGAGGGTTACGGAGAGTGGCAAACGGTTCACAACGCAAAAAGGAACAGCGTGGGCAAGCCCAAAAATTACGTTTGGGACAGACGCCCCCTTTGGGGTTATGTAAACGAGGCGAATCCCGACATTATGGAGATGCAGATCAACTGTGCCCACAAGCACGGTGTCAACGTATTCATTTACGATTGGTATTGGTATGACGGCAGGCCGTTTCTTGAAAATTGTCTTACCGATGGATATCTCAGGGCAATAAATAATAATCTTGTAAAGTTTTACATCATGTGGGCGAATCATAATGCAAATCACGTTTGGAGTATTGATCATTCCGATGAATACGGCAACGAGATTATCTGGCGCGGCGATGTTTCCTTTGATACCTTCAAAACTATAGTCAAGCGCTGGATAGAAAAGTATTTCTCCCACCCATCTTACTATAGGATAGACGGCAAGCCGGTGCTTTCCATATATAGCATTAAAAATTTTTTAAAAAGTTTTGGCGGATTTGACGGCGCAAAGGAGGCTATTGCCTATTTTAGAGAAGAGGTAAAGCGCGCCGGGTTCCCGGGGCTTCACCTGCAGTTCATTTATAACGCCTTTGAGATGTTTGATCTCGACGGGAAATTTGGCGCAAGTGCATTAGATATCTATGGGATGCTTGATTTTGACAGTGTTACGCATTACAATATGGGAACGCGACAAGAACGCGATAATGATTACAGTGAAATGATAAAGATTCATAAGAAGAATTATGATGAAATGGATGAAAGGGGTATTAGGTATTTTCCGCAAGTATCTCTCGGCTGGGATTCCAATCCCAGATTTCGTAAGTTTCAGCCCTGCATAATAACGAATAACACACCCGAAAATATCCAAAAAGCATTCACTCAAGCAAAGGAATACGTTGATACCCATAATCTGCCGGCACCGCTGATTACGATAAACAGCTGGAATGAGTGGACGGAGACGAGCTATCTTCAGCCGGACAATCTTTACGGTTACGGCTATCTTGAAGCAGTGAAGAAAGTATTTAAGGATCAGTAAAATTAACCGAAATTGAACATGATCGGACAAGGAGAACAAAAATGTATATTGGTTATTTTGAGAGCGACACGCCGTTCACCTATACCAAAATCGGCACGAGCCTTCCCTGTGCGCCAACGAGCGTTGAAAACGGCGTTACCACGTTCAGCTGGAATCAGCTTTGCTACACGGGCGTTGATATTCAAATCGACCTGCAGGAGCATATGTTTGTCGGCTCTGTTACGCTCCCTCTCAAGGAGGGTTCCAAAATCCGCGGCTTTGAGGTATTGGCAGACGGGCGCACGGTAGCGAAATATGCGGCAGAAACCGGCAAAACCGCAGGCGGAACGCTGACGGTCGGTGTGGGTGCATACGCAAGCGCTTTGATCTTGCGCATCCATACCGTCCTGCACGACCTCTCCTTCACAGCACCCAAAATTGCCGTTTGCCGCCGCGAGGACAGTCCCTTTACCTGGCCAATGGCAAAAACGCTAACGGTAGGAGAAGCGCTTGTTCGTATTTCCGACATCAAAACTGCAAACGCGCACGAGGACGAAAAAGCCGCCGCAGACTTTCTGCGCGAGCGCCTGACGGAGCGCTTCGGACAGCTTGAAGAGGGCGGCATCTGCGCCACGCTGGTGCTTGCCTCCGACGGCTACGACGGAGAGCGCTATACCGTTGATTGCACTAAAAACGGCGTCGTATTGACGGCAGGCTCTCGCTTTATGCTGATGTATGCCGCCTGCAAACTTCTTGATCTTTGTCGGAACGGTGCCTGTCCCATCGTGCACGTAGAGGATTGGCCCACCAAGCCTCTGCGCGGCATTCATTTGTACCTTCCCGCCGTGCGGGAAATCGAGTTTTTTAAGCGTTTGGTGCGCTATGTTCTATTGCCCCTCGGCTATAATACCATGTTTATTGAATTTGCGGGTGCCTTGCGCTTTGACCGCCACCCCGAGATCTCGGAGGGATGGCTTCGCGGCGTGGCACGCGCCAAGGCGGGATTGCAGCCCTATTTTCCCCACAGCGAAGTGGCTGAGGGCGAACTGCTTGAGAAATGGCAGGTAGCTGAGCTGTTTGACTATATCAAGGAGTTCGGCATCGAGCCTATTCCCGAAATTCAAAGCCTTGGACATGTGCAGTATATCACCTACGCACATCCCGAAATCGCAGAGCGTGTTGAGGTAGACGAGGATGTGACCGACACGCGCAACGAGGACGCGAGACCGGAAAATTTCTATGCCCACTGCTACTGCCCCTCCAATGAAAAGAGCTACGAGATCATTTTTGATATTATCGACGAAATTTTGGAGGTCACCAAGCCCCAACGCTACGTGCATATAGGCCACGATGAGGTATATCATCTGGGTCTTTGCCCCAAATGCCAAAACACGCCCCACGACGTGCTGTTGGCACGCCATATCAACCGCCTTTACGATTACCTCAAGCAAAAGGGACTCGGCACGATCATGTGGTCGGATATGCTGCAGCCATGCACGAAGTACCAGACCGCTAACGCCGCCAATCTGATTCCCAAGGATATCCTTTGCTTGGATTTCATCTGGTATTTCCATTTCGATAAGGATCTTGAAAATAATCTGCTGCCGTTAGGCTTCCGCGTGGCTGTGGGCAATCTTTATTCCTCTCACTACCCCAGATACCGTCAACGCATGATGCAGGACGGTATGGTGGGCGGTCAAGTCTCTATGTGGGCACTGACCAAGGAAGCCAACTTCGGTCGCCGCGGCAAAATATTTGATCTGACCTACACCGCCCAAATGCTTTGGAACGCCGAGCAATACGATCCCGCTCTGCGCGAAATTTACGCACATCTGATCTCCAAACGTCTTCAGCCCGTACAGCGCGACGAGATGCGCGGCAAATACTGCCCCGCGGGATATGCAAGCACAGAGATCCCCTTGCCCCGAGGCAACGATTCCTTGCCGGAGGCACTGCTTGCTTACCGTCCGCAGGCCATCGTAGCAGATGGGTGCGAGGTGCAGATACAGGCCAAGGCCGATCGCCTGGCTATCGAGCACACCACGTTGCAGGCCCCCCCTCACATTGAATGGGCTCCCAACTATGTGTGCGGCACCTACACCGTGACCTATGAGGACGGCGAAAAGGTAACCGTTCCCGCAGAGCATTTTGGAAACGTGCAGCATTATAACCGCAAATACGGCGATCCGCTTCAGGGTGCTTACCATCGCCATAACGGTTACGTCGGCACTTGGTTTTCCGACCCCACGTTGGAGGAAAAATTCCACGGCGAGGACGTATTACTGACCGCCTATATATGGGAAAATCCTCACCCCGAAAAGCGCATCGCCCTGCTTTCATACACCGCAAACGAGGACGACTGCGCCACCGTTATCCTAACGGGCGTCAAGATACTGAACAAAAAGTAACGCAAAAATCAACAATAAAAAGTTGGACACATCATTTTAAGGGTTTTCCCATGATGTGTCCTTTTATATTAACGGGGGCTTCAGTCAATGGTGCCGCCGAGGGCGATGGTTCTCAGCTCCTCCCTTGTCAGCGGTCTGCCGTATTTTTCGTCGGTCATGATATCGGGCTTGATGAACCAGTTTCCGTTTTGCAAATGGTAAAGCTCGATCATTTCGTTGAAGTACTGCATAACCTTATCGTTTCTGTAAAAGTCGTTGCGCGCAAGCTCTGCGTCAATGACGGCGCGATAGTAAATAAGCCGCCATTTCTTGCAGTTTTGCGTTTTTTCATCAAGCGTCGCGTGCACGGTGAGGATGGCCTTTTCAATATCGAATATCCTTTCGGGGGCAAGAATGGGATAGCGGTGGCCGGGCTCCCAAGTGCGCTTGTGCGTTCCCTCCATGGCCATCACGGCCTCGTGCGCTATGTCAAGCAGTGCACCCGACAATCCGAATTCATAGGCAAGATACTCTTTTACGGTGTCAGAGGCGTGCTGGTTGTCGCGGTAATGGCGGAGTGCGATGACCTTGTTAAGGTCCTCGTAAAAGCCCTCGCAGTAGGGGAATCCGCCCTGCAGCTTATCGCTGTGTGCATCCCAAAGGCCTTGCAGCTTCATCGGGATGGGAATGGCACCGTAGCCGCCCCACGGGAAGATGCCGCACATACTGATTTCGGGGAAGCCGATATAAGGTCTGCCCAAGGGACGCTCAAAGGGGTAAGTGTGTGCGTGCGGCTCGCAGGAAATGTATTCGATCTCGGGCAGGTTGCCGTCTGCCAGTGCTTCTCTTAACAGGTCAAACTCGCTGACGTCGCCCGGTGCGCGGAAGGCGCCAAAGCGCCACGTGCCCAAGTACAGGGTGGCCTTGGGGAAATACTCCTTGATAAGGGGAATTAAGGCCTTTACGCATTTGATGTAGCCGTTACCGCCCCAAGGTGCGCACGCAGAGCAGGTGCAGCCGCCCTGGTCGTACGGGCCGACGCTGATGTAATCAAAATCCGCATCCTTAAAGGCCTCTATCATTTCGCGGCGGTATTCGAGAATTTTTTCAATGCCACCAGGCTTTGAGGGGCAGATCTCGCGATGGTAGTGCGCGATAAGATTTTTTACGTAGCCGTCGTGACCGCAGGTCCAATCGGCGCGAAGCTCCTCGGGGCTGTCGTCAAACGCCTCGTTGGAGAGAAAGCCCGTAGCGGTTTTCAGACCAAGGGATTTTGCGTGCTTAAACAACGTAAGCAGGCGGTTGATGAAATCGGCACTTTCCTCAACCTTGTGCTGTGCCATATCAAACCAAGCGCGGAACACGTTCATGCCCCACAGTGCCTCATCCTCAATATCCTCTAAAAGCTCTTCAATAGGCGCGCATTCTGCATAGCCTTGGTTGTGAGTGGCCCAATAAAGACCGCACATGGGCTTGAAGGAACGGAAGGTGCCGTTTTCAAGGGCAGGGTTGCGCAGGAATTTACCTGCAACGTAGAGAATATCGGGGTAGGAGCCGCCTGAAATCACGCCGTTTTCAAATTTGCTTTCAAACTCCTTTAAGGTGGGGTCAAGCACGAGGGTGAGATCGGTATTCTTATCCTTTAACCTCTTTTCAATTACTCTTGCAATGTTGGCAAGGATTTTGTCCTGCTGATTGTAACAAATCATACTTTTCTCCTTTTGCCGCGCCCTTTTGCAAGGCACGTACTACTTATGCAATTTTATTTTATATCAAAATATTAAAGAATTCCTCTACATTTTTGACATATTTGCAAAATTATCTTGACTATATTGATATTTGTGATAGAATAAATATGGAATACTGATGAACCAGAGAAAAGGGGGAGAAACGGATGTTTCAGTGTGGAACGGGTGTGCCGTATTTTTGCTTTGAAAACACGACTCGCCCCCGCAAACTCTCGCCCAAAAGGCACGATCACGATTATTTTGAAATTTATGTGCTTGATGAGGGCGCGTGTAGTTATTTTGTTGAAAATAAACTCTATCAGGTAGAGCGAGGTGGCTTTATTCTCACTCCACCGCATACGATTCACAAGGTAAAATATAAAGAGGATGCGTATGTCAGGCGTGTGATTTGGTGCGCGCCACAGTGGCTTCCGCAGGAATTGCTTGCTCGCTTGTCCGCACCGCTGTATATACACCGTAATTCTGCAGCCTTGCCCGAGATTGTTGCAATCTTTGACCAAATTGAGCGCGAAACGGAACGAGCCGATGAGTATACCGATCGGATTTTGATGAACCGTATGCATCTGCTTTCTTACACATTGGCGCGTGCTTTTGACCGCTGTACCACCGCTCAGGAGGGGAACCCTTATATTCTGCGCGCGGTGCGCTATATCCAGGAGCATTATGACGGTGTGGTGCGACTTTCAGATGTGGCGCGCGAGGTGGCGATCAGCCCGGAGCATCTCTCGCGTTTGTTTAAAAAGGAAACGGGCTTTGGATTTTCTGAGTATTTAAACGCACTTCGTCTGCAAAAGGCGGAGGAGATGCTAAGAAAATCGCCCCATCTGCGCATTACCGAGGTGGCCTTTGCCTGCGGCTTTAACGACAGCAACTATTTTTGCGAAAGGTTTAAGCAGGTGTATGGCTCTTCTCCGATGCAGCACCGATGTAACGTAGGGAAAGGGCAGAGAATATGAAGTGCGATGTGCCCGCTTGGTGTTATTAAGCGCGCGACGGCGCGCGGGGTGACTGTTATTATAATAGAGCAGAATGGAGAGGGTGACGATGGTTTTCAAACCGATTTTGGAAATTCTACCGAAAAACGAGGGGTATGCCTACGCACCCCTTCGCATATATCTGCCGACAAAAGCACTGTCTGGCGACTGCTTTGTACGCTATAATCTCGTGTACGAATATAACGATACGCGCGACAATTACGCCCCCAATTCCACCGCAAACGTCAGCAATTACCGCATCCGCGAGGCACAGCTGGTTCGTGTAAAGGCCGTTAGCGAGGCCTTTGTGGAGAGTGAAGCGCTTTTCGAGGTGCTGCAGCAGGGGGAAATTTCCCTGGCCATTCGTGAAGACCTTGCCGGCATCGTGCATCTTGCCCCCGGTGCCAAGCCCATAGAAAAGAACGGCGAGTGCTATGCCGCTGACTTTATCGGCGGCTTCCACGGGGATGAGCGTCTCACGTCCGTTACCCTTACGGCCGATGGCACCGCCCTTGACCTTACTGCTACCGTCCCCTGCGCCCTTTTTTGTGAAGCTATAGATTTTAACCTGCAAACTATCCTTTACCGTTGGGGGACGTCAAACGCTGATAGCTATGGTATACCCGTGGCAGAGCATACGCAGCGTATTTGCTTTTCTGCTGATGGATTGAAGAATCACCAGAGCGTGCGCTGGCTCAGGGGTGACTTTCACGTGCGTAAAAACGCCACGTTTTTACAGATGTTTACGATGCGACGTGAGCAAAACGGCATACCCATATGTGAGACGTTTGAAGCTTTTGACGAAAACGGCGCCTCTCTTGGCTGCGTCACGCTCCCCATTCCCACCACCGAGGGGCAAGCGATGCTTCATAACCCCGATACGCGTTTGGTGCGGTACAGCAGTGCCACCAGCGGCATCTCGGGCGAGGTTGGCTTTCGCATTTTGCGGAATTCCTTGCAGACCGACCGCACGTGGGTGCAGGTGCGGGCAAAGCCGGGTGATAACAAGTGGTATGCTTCCTTTTCCTCCCCTGAAAACGGCCGTGTGCCGAGGGAGGGCGAGCTTTGGGAGATAGAGCTGTTTGCCCGCATTGATTACGAGGGGTAACGGTTGCACCGAAATAAAGTGATAAATTTTACTCGAAAGGATCTATGATAATATGAAACAGCTTTCTTTTAACAAATCGATCCCCGTTTACGGAAAATACGACGTTGCGGTTATCGGCGGTGGTCCTGCGGGTGTTTGCGCCGCAATTGCTGCCGCACGCAAGGGTATGAAGGTTTTGCTGGTTGAGGGTACGGGCATACTTGGCGGTATGGCTACCTCTGCAAAGGTAGGCCCCTTTATGACCAACTACGATAAAGAGGGCGAGGTAAAGACGGTTGGCGGACTGTTTTCCGAGATCGTAGATCGCCTGATTGAAATAGGCGGCGCGTATCTTTCGGACGGCATCGAGGCCGCCAGTGTTTATACCTCCTTTATTAAGATATATCATCGCCACGTTACGCCCTTTGACTCCTTCCGTTTGGAGCTGGTGCTGGATAAAATGGTGCACGAGGCAGGTGCAGAGGTGCTTTGTTACACGCAGTTTTCCGATTGCGTTGTGGAAGACGGCAAGATCCGTGCGGTTGTATTGAACGCGCTTGAAGGACTGATTGCCGTGGAAGCCGAACAGTTTATTGATTGCACGGGCATTGCTGCCGTGGCAAGCAGTGCAGGTGTGCCCACCTATAAGGGTGAGGAGGGAAGCGGTATTCCGCAGCCCGGCACCCTGATGTTTGAGATAGGCGGCGCGAGGGATGAGGCTTACCTTGAAAGACCGCTGTTCCCCGTAAAGGCGTACCGTACCACCGTTCCCGGCAGATACAAGGTAAACCATTATCACGTTTACAACGTGGATGCGGCAAATTCAAAAAGTATGACCGAGGCGCACAGCGAGGCAAGAACACAGGTAATGGATGCCTTTGCCGTTTTGCGTGATCAAACCCCGGGCTTTGAGAATATTGACCTATTGGGTGCGGCACAGGTGCTTGGCGTAAGAGAGAGCAGACACATTGAGGGTGAGTATAAGATCACGGTTAAGGATGTTTCCGAGGGCGTGAGATATGACGATACGATTGCCGTATACGGCTTTGGTATGGATATACACAACCGTACGCCTGAAGAAACAGGGAACTTTAAGATCGCAACCGCATCGCGCTACTATATCCCTTACCGTAGCCTGATCCCCAAAAACTGCAAGAATTTGCTGGTGGCAGGCAAGACGCTCTCTTGTGAATCTCAGGCCGTGGGCGGTATGAGATGCATGCCCGCTGCTATGGCAATGGGTCAGGCCGCAGGCATTGCCGCTTCTATGGCGATTGCGGGGAAAACCGACATCCGCAGCATTGACGTATCAGCGCTTCAGGCAGAATTAAGAGAGCAGAAGGCTATTATTGATTGATAGCGGCGATTGAAGTTGCAAAACCTTTATAAAATTCGGACACATCATTTTGGGCTTTTGCCCTTGTGATGTGTCCAATTTGTTTTATCAATTTTATATAAAAAATTTCATATAAAAAGTGGAGAGTTTTACGATGAAAAAGATGCGGATGTAGGCGCCGTGATGCACGAAAAGCAAATGCTCCCCGCGCAGTGGGGATTATCGTTATATTTCAATGAGATAGGTATCAAAAATGTGCAGGGGGCGGGTGTTGAAATAGACGTAGTCATCACGCATCTCAAAGGGGATGTGGGTGCCTTCGGGTACGAGTGTTACGCGCTTTACTTCGGTCTTGCACCTGACGCCAAGCGTAAAGGAGGGGAGCGTGGGCATTTTGACGCGCTCGTCAAGGTGGATAGCGTGGAGGATGTAGCGTTTCTTATTCTTAAAGAGGGTGATCTCCACGTCCTCTGCGGCATCGCTGACAAAGGCGGGCTTATAGTCGCCGAGCAGACGGCGCAGGCAGGCGAGGAAGATATCCTTGTATTCTGCCATCTCTACGGACTCAATCGGCACAGCCGACCAGATGAATCTACCCTTGCCGTACCGACCTTCCACCATCATTGGTATTTCAGTGGCAATGCCGGGGGGATTTGAGTGAATGGAAGCAAAGCGCACCTCGTCAGGCTTTGTGTAGGGCAGGGTGAGCGTGGCAAGCACGGTACAGTCCTCGATGCCTTCAACAATGGGTGCGTGGAAGTCAAGGGGCAGGGGGTACTTTTGGGTGAAGTCACCAAAGAGAGAGGTGCCTGCCGCGGTCGGTGCCGCGTAGGTCTTTTCCTCCTCGGTATAACTCTTCGGGGTGCCGCCTGTGAGTGCCTTTAACAATGCGCCGTGTCTTACGCCACTCAAATAGATGGCGCCGCCGTTTTTTATGTAATCAAGGATGCGTGCGGTATCTCCATCCTGTTCACTGAGCAACGGAATCACAAGCGCCCGATAGCCCGCAAGACGATGGAAGGGGCCCGTTACACCAAAGGGCACATGTGCGGTGATCATAGATTTTGATGCCGTGATGGATGCCTTTTTGCTATCCGATCCGCAGACCGATCTACCAAAGCGGCTTTTTGCACCATAGTAAAGACCTACGTCCTCTGCCATGTCACCCGTGAGGTAGGGCTCGTAGGCGGATTCCACCTCAAAGATTTTACCAACGCGCTCGTACACGCGCTTGTCAAGTGTGCCGATAGGGTCAATGGCGTCAATCACCATCGTAGCGCCGTGGTGCGCCGTGGTTGCCAGCACCTCGGTGAGCATCTCGTCCTCGGTTTTGGTGAGGGTGTGGGAGGGGAGTCCCGGCTTGCATCTGCTGAACATATAGTCAAACGGCGCGTTTTTGGTGATGTTTTTATAGAACTTACAGGCAAGAGAGTGGTTCCAGATGCCACCGTAGAGATCGCCGCCCACGAAATCGCTTGCCGCATTCACCTCATAGGCACAGCCGTTGTGAGAGGCACTGTCAATGCCTTGCGCAAAGTTATGCTCGACGGAAAGGGTGGGGTTTTTCTTTTTAACGTGGGCAGTGACCGCTGCAATCCATTCGCCCATCCATTCGTGTCGCTTCTGCATCCAGATAAGGTGCTCGGCATCGCCACCCTCGGGCATTGCCTTGGGAAAGGGCGTGCCAACCTCCTTTTCCCAACGGGCGCGGCAATTGTCACAAAAGCACCTTCCCGCAGGCCAAAAGGGCATATCAAAGAACAACCCCTCTACTGCGAAGTAGTCAATCATTTCGTCAATCTGCTCGTACACAAATGCACGGTATTCAAAATTGTTGGGGCAGCAAAGGCCGTAGCGACTGCTTCTTGCACAGGCAAAGGCGGTCACACCGTCGCTTTCCTGCACAGTCTGCTTGTCGGGTTCCGTTTGCATCCGCCACGCAGGGTGACGGTCGCTTTCATAGGTGTTGTAATTAAGACTGTAGTAGCCCG
The DNA here is from genome assembly GCA_015063895.1 of Oscillospiraceae bacterium. Lineage (GTDB taxonomy): Bacteria > Bacillota > Clostridia > Oscillospirales > CAG-272 > Firm-07. The sequence continues at coordinate 58,353 of SVTG01000002.1, forward strand.
TTACCATAATGCCGTTTTCGTGGCAAAGGTCGACCAGGCGGCGCATTTTGTCGGGTTCTTTTTCAAAGGTGCGGTGCATTTTGCCAACCTTGGTGGGGTAGTAGCAAAGACCGACGTGTGATTGAAAATAGAGCATTGCGTTCTGAATTTTTGCGATTTTCAGATTTTCTACGTAGATCTCAGGTGAGAATTCCGAGAGGAAGCTTTCATTCCAGTCATCAATGTGCATATCACAAAGATGACGTCTGTACACATTAGAATACCACATATTAATCCTTTCTTGCAAGCAGACGGGTCAGCTCGGGGTTCTCGGCAAAGTGCTTGAGCATCACAAGCGGCTCTGTTGCCGAGGTATTGGTGATGGTAACACCTTTCACGGCGGCGTCGTGAGAAACAAAGAACTCGTCGCTTGTGAGTTCGCCGTAGCGGATGAGGGTGGGGGTTTCAATTTCCCACTTGCCCATTTTGCCGCGGCCCTCAATGAGAATCATACCGTAAGCAGCCTCGTCGGTAACGGTGACGGTTTCGCCGGGATAGATGGTCAGACGTTTTGCGCTGACGGTGGGGCACTTGTAGCAAATCCACTCTTCGCAGTGCTTGCTGTCCGTGGTGATGACCAAGGGCGCCATAAAGCGGTTCTGTTTGAAGTAGGGGTCAATATTTACATCCCAGTCGATGACGTCCATCAGGTAGTCAAAGTTGCCCTTTTCCTCGGCAGGGCAGTCCTTCCAGAGTAGGTACTCGCTGACGCACTCGCCGCCGTAAAGGACGGACTGATACATTGCGTAAACGTCGCTTGCGAACTGCGGCTCGTAGGTGCAAAGGCTAGCGGGAGCGTGCAACACGCCGGGGGGAACGTCCCAGCCCGTGTCAAGCGTGATCTTGAAGGCCTGCGAGAGGTCTAAAAGGCAGTTGTCGCCCTTGGAGAAGTTTTCAAGGCAGGCTCTGACCTCGGCTTTGGCGGTACCCGGCGTAATGCCGAAGAAGGTAAAGGGGAAGGTACCGCCATGGTTGTTGTACTGCGCAGGGAAGAAATACATCTCCGGCTTGCCACTGGCATTTACGCGTGCGGCGTGCTCCTCGCGGTGGTGAATGTGGTGGGGAAGCGGCCCCTTGTTGTCAAAAAATTTAGAGAACATTGGCCAACGGTGGTACTTATCCCAAAGCGCGTCACCGATGAGCGCACCGCCCATTTTTGCAACCATATCGCGGAGCAGCACGCGACTCTTGCCGTCGGCAGAAACCACATAGCTTAAGCCCTCGTCATCGGGGGTTTCGGGGCCGTTTTCGGCGTGGGTGGTAGAGGCAAACCAGCGTTCGTCAATGCCGCCGCGCGAAAGCCCCAGCACGTAATAATCGTCGGGGTGCAGGCGGATGCGCTTGCCCGGAATGCAGAATGCACGCGGAACCCACGTGGGCGCCAGGCGAAGAATGCCTTCGCCTTCTTTTAAGAAAGCTTCATACATTATAAAATCTCCTTTCGGGTTTTACAAGTTTATTGTATCATATAATTTTCATGTTAAAAAGCGTATTTTGTTCACAAAATAGAACAAAACAATCATATTTTGGCAGAAAAACGCTTGAAAAGTGCTTGTTACTGTGCTATACTTTTTTTGAGGTGATGAGATGAATAGCAACGAAATGCTGCGCACAGTTTGTGATGATGTTGAGCTGATTACGGGTATTAAAACCGTTATTTACGATGAAACCCGTAAAATCATTCATTCTCAACCCGATATGATGTGCGATTTCTGCAAGGTAGTCCGTCAATCCGCGGCATTGACGGAAAAGTGTCTTGCGTGCGATGCCTACGGCTTTGAGAAAAGTGCGCAGGAGCGCGGTATTTTTATCTATCGCTGTCATATGGGATTGACCGAGGCGGTTGCGCCCGTTACCGAAAACGGACGTACTGTTGGCTATCTGATGCTCGGTCAACTACTCACAAAAAATGGTCGGGAGCAGGTGCGTGCGTGCATTGATGCGCTGGATGATGCTTCCTTGCACGAGGAGCTCTCGCGATTGCTTTCTGCAATGCCTGAAACCGATGAGAGGCACTTGCGCGCGACGGCACGTATTCTCGCGATGTCTGCGGCCTACGTGCGCTCGCACGAGTTGCTGACAAGACGGAAAAGCACGGTCGCATATAAAATAGAAAGCTACGTGTTTGAAAACCTTGCCAATCCCGATCTTACGACCGAAACGGTCTGTGCAGCTCTCGGCTTTTCGCGTACTGCGCTCTATAATGCCTGCATCAAGGATTTCGGTGTGAGTATGAGTGAGTATGTCCGTGAGGTGCGTGCCGATCGCGCACTGCATCTGTTAAGAAATACCGCTCTGCCCATCGCACGGATCGCGGAGCAGGTGGGGCTTTCCGCCACGGAACGCCTGAACCGCCTGTTGAAATCCCAAATAGGCCTTACCGCAGGGAAAATCAGAAAACAGCGGCAATGAGAAAGACAGAGCAAATGGACAAGCACGAATCCTTGATTGCAAGGCATTCTGAACTGCTTGCGGTGTTCGCCCGCGGGCGTTCGTCCCCCTCGGCAACGCCGAGGGGCATCGCCCATATAAGATTAAACAAAAAAGTCGGACACATCATTTTAAGGGTTTTCCTTAGTGATGTGTCCAATTTATTTTTATTAAAAGCGGGAGGATCTTACAATGAAAAAGCTGAAAATGACGGTAGGGAAACTGATCTTTGAGGAGGGCTGCAACAACTATCCGGAGCTGGGCAGGCAGAGGAATTTGAGAGAGGGAACCGTAAGGCATTATCGGCAGCGTTATTTGCATTTTTTATTGACATCAAATAAATTTGATCTTATAATAAAGGTGACGTCTGAATGTGGGAGGTTACTATGTCTTGCCTTTACGTTGATTTTGCAAACCTTCAGGGGAAAATAAAGCCCATGCATGCGACCAACAACGGTCCTCACTGCGAGGTCGGTAATAAGCATCTCGGCTGGGGCGATCCGCCCCCCAACGTACGAAACGGAAATCTTGAGGAGTTTCGCGCCGCGGGTATTCCTTATGCGCGCACGCACGATGCGTCCTTTCATGCGAAATACGGTCTTGAGCATACCGTTGACGTTGCGTTTATTTTCCCCGATTTTGATGCCGATCCCAACGACCCTCGCTCCTATGATTTTGTCTGCACCGATCATTATATGGATATGATCGAGGCGGCGGGGACGAAGGTGTTTTACCGTTTGGGGCACCGCATTGAGCATGAGGTGAAAAAATACGGCACCCTGCCCCCGAAGGATTTTCATAAATGGGCTGTGATCTGTGAGCATATCATTCGCCATTATACCGAAGGGTGGGCAGACGGCAGCTACCGTGATATGAAATATTGGGAGATATGGAACGAGCCCGATCTTGATCCCGATGATGCGGTAAACAAGCGCACCTGGGGTGGTACGAGGGCGCAGTTTTTTGAATTTTATCATATTGTTGCAACGCACCTCAAACAATGCTTTCCGCATCTGAAGATCGGCGGTCCTGCGATCGCGGGTAACTTGGAGTGGGCGGAAAGCTTTCTCGCGCAGCTGAAGGCTCCGCTTGATTTCTTTTCCTGGCACATATATGCTCATACGGTAGGGAAGATCACCGCGAAGGCCGAAAAGATCCGTAATCTGCTTGATAAATACGGATATACCGAGGTTGAAAGTATTCTCAACGAATGGAATTATGTGCTTGGCTGGCACGGTGATGAAATGGCGTATAGTCATCTTGTCAAAAAACAGATCAAGGGCGCTTCCTTTACGCTGGCGGCCATGTGCGCGTGCCAGGCGTCGAGTGTGGATATGCTGATGTATTACGATGCACGCCCCACTCACTGGAACGGGTTGTTTGATTTTGTGCAGGTGGGTAAGGTGACCACCACGGCATATTTTGCATTTCCCATGTTTGATGCGCTTTACAAGCTGGGAAATTATGTAGCGTCTGCCTCGGATGATGGCGATGCCTTTGTGTGTGCCGCCAAAAATGAAAATGAGGCTGCTGTTATCATGACGCATTATAACGATGACGATAACGCCGCGCCCAAATTTATCAAGCTGGATATGGTGGGCCTTGCAGCCGAAAACGGCGTTGAAGCGGAGATATATCTGCTGGATGCCGATCATGATCTTGCGTTGGTACAAAAGGCTGTGATCTACGGTGACCGCTTTGTTTGGGAGCCTCAGGTCCCCAACTTTACCTGCTATTTGCTGAAATTCAGAAAAATTGAGAAGAGTCAACCAAATCATTAAGGGGGAATGATCGTATGAGTAAGATAACGGAATACAGGATCGTTGTGCCGAGCAGACCCGAGACCAATGAGCTGCGTGCGGCATCCTTTATACGGGAAAACGTGAAGCTTGTGTGCGGCAAGAAGCTTGATATCGTCAAGGACAGCGAAGCGCCGACGCCGCTTGAGATCGTTGTCGGTAAAACGTCAAGAGAAGAAACTGACGGTATTGAGCTTGCCCGCTCAAGGGACGGTATTTGGGAATTTACCATGTTTAAAAAGGGAGAGCGTCTGTATCTGACCGGCCTTGGCACACCGCCCGACACGCCGCCCGCGTATCATTCGGCATATAAAAAGCTGGATGACGGTGCGATCGGCACGGTTATGGCCGCTTATCGCTTTGTTGAGGAGATACTTGGGTATCAATTCGTTTACGCTACATACGACGCATTTCCCGAGGATCCCGATCTTGAAATGCCGGCAACCTACCAATACAGCTATACCAGAGCAGATCTTCGCTTGCAAAGACCGCAGCCGATCGAGGGGGCGGCGTTGTATTCGCTGAATTGCTCGGAGTTGATCGATTGGAATATCGGCAGCTTTATCCTGAAAACGCGCGAGGGCAAGCTTATTGTGATCGATGGCGGCGAGAGGGAAGATCTGCCAAGACTGATCGAGTGCCTGAAAAGCATTTCGGGCGAGGCGGTGCCCACAGTGACGGCATGGCTGTTTTCTCATCTTCACAGCGACCACGTCCATGCGTATCAGCGCCTGTGCGAGGAGGAGTGGAGAGATAAGCTGAAGGTCAAGGACGTGTATTGTAATTTCCTTACAAGAGAATTTTGGACAAAGCTCTCGCCCGAGGCGCATGAAAGACACGCCAAGAGCTACGATATCATGATGACAAGCGACCAAGCCCTGCACACCGATCTGCACGTGGTACAGAAGGGTGATAAGATCACGGTGGACGAGATCGAATTTGAGGTCATTCACGTGCCGGATCTTGCGTTTGCGGACCGTATGAATATCAACGATTCGAGTGTGGTCTATAAGATGAACTATGACGGTGCGCAGACGGTCATGTTCCTGGGTGACGCCGAATGGGTGTGCGATAATGATCTGGTAGAAAACTGTGCTGAGAAATTGTCAAGCGACGTGGTACAGGTAGGGCATCACGGGTGCGGTAATGTATCGCGCAGATGCTATGAATTGATCGGCGCACAGGCCTATATCTGGCAGTGCGGTGAGCGATTCTGGTATCAGGATAGCGGTGAAGGATTGAATACGCATAACGTGGGCTATATCCGCTATCGGGCATTTATGAAGGAGATCGGCGTGAAAAATGAGAATATTCACGTCACGTTACGGGATATCCAATCCTTCCCGCTGCCCTTTCCCATTCAGTGAATGCTGATTTGCACAGCATTGATACAAACCAAAACTTGATGCGTTTGTGTCTGACATGGTATAATACGAAAAACGCAGCATGCGTAGAAATGAAAAGGAGATAACAATATGCCCGTTCGTGTTGGCTTACAGTATATTGAGATTTGGAAAGAGTCCTTGGAGAATTCCGTGCGCAGATATGAGCAGGAGCAGGTGGAGCCGGGGCAGATCGTATTTTACGGCCCCTCTAATTTTACCAGATGGAGCGCACGATGGAATCACGTTCCGCTGCGCGAGGTGCTTTTGGGGGCGAGTGGCAAGCCCTGCTGCGTGAATCGCGGCTTTGGTTCAAGCTGTGCGGAGCATCAGCTTTATTATTACGACCGCATGGTTCGTCCCCTGAAGCCCAAGGTGCTGGTTTACAGCCCCTCCTACGGCAACGGTGGGGCATTTGGCTACAGCAGAGAGGAAAACTGGGAGCTGGCACAGCGCGTGCTGGCCTATGCGCTGACCGATTTTCCCGACCTGCGTATTTATCTGGAGGGCTCGGGCGCGGGGCCTAAAGCTACCGAAGAGGTTTTGGCGCAAAGAATAGAATACAACGAATGGCTGCAGAAATTCGCGAGGGAAACGCCAAACGTGATCTACGTGGATAAGATGAGCTGCACCCCCTTGCGCGATAAGAGCATATACGTGGAGGATGGGGTACATTATAACCAAAAGGGTTATGACATTTATGCTGAATTTTTCCGCGAGGTATTAAAGGACGAGCTGGCACAATTTTAATTTATAAAAAAGGAGGCAACGATGTCTTATCAAATGTCAGGCTGTCAGCGGCTGTGCGCGACCTGTGTATACTGGATAGGACCGCGCGAGCCGAATTACTTTGCCAATATGGTCGTGATCGATAGCCAGAGCGTAAAGGGCAAATGCTTTTGTCTTAGCGGCCCTCACGCAAGGGCTGAGCGGCAGAGCAACAGCGGTGCTTGCTCCCGTTATGAAAAGTGGCCCGTGCTCCGTTAAAGGAGCACGGGCCGACATAAAACGAATACGCCGTTTAGGGCTGCGCCCTACGCCGTGTTCGTTTTTATAAAAAAGCTCCCCCGTAGTAACCTGCTTTATGGCAGATACGTTACGGGGGATCTTTTTTTGCAAATATGTTGTGATACGGGGCAAAAATTACACTCTGGCAGTCCCTTCCCATTCCTCGGCGGGGTCACATTCAAGGAGCTTGGCAACGGTCGGAGCTACGTCCTTGAGTGATGCCTCGGGCAGCACCTTGCCACCCTCGAAGCGCGGACCGATGAGGAAGAAGGGGATCGTCATATCCTCGGGGCTATCGGTGCCGTGCGTGCGGTCGTGACCGCCGTGGTCGGCTACGAAGATGATGGTATAGTCCTTTGGAATGCTGTTATAGACCTCTTCCACACAGCCGATGGCATCGTGGGCATCCTTCATATATTCGGGGCCCATCCAGCCGAGTGCATGACCGGTGTTGTCGGTATCGGCGAGATAAAGGAAAAGAAAATCGGGCTGCTGCTCGTTGATGTATTTGATGGCACGGGGGGTGATGATCTCATTGACGTCCTGATAGTTATAGCAGCTGATAAAGTCGCACACGTCAAGCTTGCCGGGGCGGCAAAGGTCGCGCAGCTGATCCCACGTGATGAAAAACGCGCACTTTTTCTTATTTCTCTTCAGCACCTCCACAATGCCGTCAATGGGGCGCACCTGGGGGGTATAGGTGTTGGTGGTGGTGCCGTGACGGGAGGGGTCAACGCTGTGAAACAGCGATACGTGACAGGGGAGCGTTACCGAGGGAAATACGGTTTGGGCATTGAGCGAATAGGTGGCCAGCTCCGTCATTTTTTGGGCAAACGGGTGCCCGCAGCTCATCATAGCATCGGGGCGCATACCGTCGGCAAGAATCAAAATAACCTTTTCGGACATAAGAGTATCCTCCATTTTTTTACTGCACCCTCATTATATAACCGCGAATTTTAAAAGTCAATACGGTTTGTGAAATTTTGCTTTTTAAAATAACAGTGCCCCGCCAAAAAGCGAGGCGTTGTGATCAGCGTGCGTTTATTTCGCTTGTCGGTGACGTAAAAGGCGTAAAGCTTTTTGCCGATGTTGGCCGTCATGGTGCTGCCGGCATACCGCATTTTTTCATGGCATACTGCTTGACGGCGGTGCCTGCTTGTGAGATCAAGAGCGCACCGTACAGTAAAAATTCCATCATGTGTGAATCCTTTAAATTTAAAATGGAGTGGCGGACAGCTGCCGCGCATACGGTGCTTATTATGGCATAAAACAAAGTGGGTTTCCATCTTTTTTAAAAGTCTGTTGCATTATTTGAAATAAATTTTTTTCCGTGCTCGGATATTCTTCAATATATGAATAAAAAAGGCAATATCAGACCATTAGGAATGATATTGCCTTTTTTGGCGGACGACCGATGGTCGCCTCTACGGCGTTGAGGGTATGGCTTGTAGGGGCGCGCATGGCGCGTCCGTTTACGACGCCAAATTGCCCGTCTGTGCGAGCATATTTTCAATAATTTTGGCGGACGACCGATGGTCGCCCCTACGGGGTTCAGGGTATGGCTTGTAGGGGCGCGCATGGCGCGTCCGTTTACGACGCCAAATCGCCCGTCTGTGCGAGCATATTTTCGATAATTTTGGCGGACGACCGATGGTCGCCCCTATGGGGTTGAGGGTATGGCTTGTAGGGGCGCGCATGGCGCGTCCGTTTACGATGCCAAATCGCCCGTCTGTGCGAGCATATTTTCGATAATTTTGGCGGACGACCGATGGTCGCCCCTACGGGGTTGAGGGTATGGCTTGTAGGGGCGCGCATGGCGCGTCCGTTTACGATGCCAAATCGCCCGTCTGTGCGAGCATATTTTCGATAATTTTGGCGGACGACCGATGGTCGCCTCTACGGCGTTGAGGGTATGGCTTGTAGGGGCGCGCATGGCGCGTCTGTTTACGATGCCAAATCGCCCATCTGTGCGAGCATATTCTCAATAAAAATTCCGTATCCCACGGTGGGATCATTGATCAGCACGTGCAGTTACCATATTCCGCTTCGCTCCATGGCAAGCTTGCTTTGCAAGCATTGCGCGCCGACGAGCGGAGTGCATCGCACCAAGCGGTAACGCTTGCACCGCAAAGGAGTATAATGGGCTACCGCTCAGGAATGTGGTGGGTAAAGGACAACAGTTTTTAACTAAAAATTCATATTTCTTTGCATTACCAATTTTTATCTTCGTAAGGCGTGTCTTCAACACCATTAGATTGAAGCTTTGCAACCATACGGTCAAGCTTGCCTTTCCAAAGCTTTTTAAACCAATTTGTGTTGCCAAACCACTTTACAAGAGTAGGGCTGATTGCATAGTATGTACGAATGAACAATCTTCCGTACCAAGTAGATCCGAGCGTGTCATCACGATAACGACGAAGCGTCCATACCTGCGGACAATCGTAAGAGCCGTATACACAAGTTGCAATGTAGCAGCCAGCATTTTTCTTTACGGTTGGACGATTAGGAATAACATAACTAGGATTAATTTCTTTGATTTTTTCGTGATATCCCATCATCTCGTCAATAAGTTTCTGCCTAAATTCAGTCGTTAAAGTAAATTCTCTTGAATAACCACCGTTTCTATATGTGTAGGAACAGGAATCTACCACATTTTGTATAATCAAAATTAAGTTTTTATATCGTCCAACATCTGATTGCTTATCATCATCACACAAATCTATTGCCGCTTTAAGTATCATTATACATGACGCACAGCGTTCTGTAAATGTTTCCCAAATGTGTTTTGATGGATGCTCCGAGTGTTGGTAATCTTTGGTGATGACATTTTCCCATGCAGAGCAAACAGCGTCATTCATCAAAGAAGCTACTTTTTTGTAAAATTCAGTAGAAGCGACACCACATTTTTTTAACAGCAGCAATAAATACTGCGCTGTCATTTTTATATTATCTAAAATATCAGACGAATTTTCTCTAGAAGGATACTCGGCAAAATTATTACAACATAGTTTTATTAAAGCAGTTGATAATGCTGATATCTCAATAACTGCTTCTGTTTTGATTTCTTTAAGCTTATCCGCGGGGGCATTGTCAATTGCTTTGGTAAAACAATTAACACTTTCTTCTATTCGAATTTTTCGCAAAGTTGATTGCCAACCGGCTGCTTTTCCTTTTAAAAACCAAGCTCTATAATATGTTGGATCTATCTCAATTATCTTGTTGCAGTATATTTCCGCTTCTTTCTTGTTCCCGGCATCATACGCATTTTCAGCCATAGTATAATAGTTATCGATTTTAGAGGAATCATCCACTCTGACGGTTCCCGTGACCTCCACTGTCCCCTCAATCATCATTTTCTTGGCTTCTTCAACAGAATATTTTGTTCCGCACGGTTGGCATACAAAAAATCCGTCCTGCTTTACAAGGTCTGTGCTTCCACACATTTCACAAGTTAATTGTTTCATGGTTTCCTCCGTATTTATAATCTTTTTTGTCCTTTAACCGTAATTAAATATCTTATCTCACCTGTATCCGAAGGCGTTGTTTCAATAATACATCCACCATCAAGAGCTTTTTGTATTAGAACGGGTGTAATTCCTTGTATCTTTAACAATCTTTTTCTCGTGACGGGAACTCCAAACGAAAAGTTAATTAACAATTTATACAATTCATCCATTTTTTACGTCCCCCTCTTCATAAAAATCACATTTTGCCGCAGAACTGCACTTGTCCTTCCAAACAGGAGATTGTTCATTTGTGCAATATCGGTTAGGTGCTTTTCCTACTGCAAAAATACAACGAGAAGGATGCCTACGCTTACCATCAGATTTTAACGTTACCAGGTGTGCAGGACATCCCTGCATATCTCTTACTCTTGCCATAAAAACCTCATTTCAAAATTTTGCACTTTTTATTTCGCTCAGTAAGTAATGTATTAATCTCTACAACAAGTGTCTTCTTATCCACCGCCGTTTTCATTTCCTCAACCTTGGCTGTGATTCTTGATTCCAAGTCACCCAGCTTTTCGTGGCTCATCGGGTCGCTAAAACGGACTTGTTCGGCAAGCTTTTTGAGTGCCGCTTTGGTTTCAGCGTCTGTTTCAGTTTCAACAAGAATTTCAATATCGGTTTGCAGGAATTGGATAAATACACGCTTTACCTTGATTTTTTCCTCTACACGGTTGATTTCCTTTGCGCCCGCCTGACCTGCAATAACACACAGGGCAGAGATATCAAGGATAATTACGCATATCACAACTGCCAACCATGCGGGAAGCGTCGGGAAGATCATAAAGACCGCAAAGGCAATCAGTTGAATGATCAGATAAGTTATTCCAACGTGAACAACGGGAATGCCAAGGAATTTGCTTTTCAACGTATCCTTTTTACCAAAGGCAATCTTCCACAATGGAATTTGTACTGCAAAGGCTACAACCGCGAAAACGTATGCCGCAAAGAACGTGGCAGTTTTTTCGGTAGGGATTACAAATGCAATGACGTTAAATAAAACAAATACAATACCAAGGGCAAGATAAGACTTTAAATTATTCTTTTTCATTGCTTATCCCCCTCTCTTTGTACCGCATTTGGGGCAGAACTTACCGGGGCGCTCAAATTGATAGCCGCAATTTCTGCAAACATTATCGGGAATAGCTACCTTTGTTCCGCACTCGTCGCAAAATGCCGCGCCAGGTGTAAGCTTTGCACCGCAATTTTCACAGAAAGTAGATGGACAATCGGGGACGCCTGTCCCTACAGGTTGCGTATCTGTTCCGTTAAACGCCGTATTGACCGCGCCGCCGACCATATTGGCAATGCCACCCCCAACACCAGCCATCATACCGAGACCAATTCCCATATTTGTGAACTGTCCCGCACCTTCGTTTTTAGCAGCGTCTTGCGCAACGTCGAATCCGCGCTCTTGCTGATAGGTATATCCTTCTTGTGCTCGTTTGGTAGCCTGTGCCTGAGAGTCGATAACAACCTTTTGAGCTTCTGTTTGTGCGTGAATGATATCAGTCTGCTGTTGTAACTTGGCTTCGGCAATATCCGCGTACTGACGGAAGTGTAACTCCTTAAAGCGTTCGTATTGAGGATCTCCGTCGGGTTTTACAATAGTAGTAACGTAGAAACGACTGAGATTGATGCCGTATTCAAGGAAATCATCGATCAGTTTTTCGTGTATATCATTTGAAAAGACTTCCAACTGCTCGTCAATTTCAAAAATGTTGATGGCGTTCTGTCGCATTGTCTGCGCCATATAGGTCTTGACCTTGGTCATCAGTACCGCGCGGAAATACGTAACAAGACTTTGACGGTCAAGATAGTTTTCCGTACCGACAAGCTTGATGAGAAGCTTTCGGGAATCCTCAACGCTGAGTGTCATTTCTCCCGATGCGCCAATGGAGATCGGAAACTTATAGGTTGGTTCTACGTACTGAACCTTAGAGTCTGTACCCCATCGGATTGCCATCTGTTCGGTTTTGTTTATAAAATAAACCTCACAATGGAACGGTGTCTGTCCACCCGTAGGAATATTGATTATTCTACGTAGCAGCGGAATGTTCTGCGTTTCAAGCGTGTGTCGTCCCGCACCGAATAAGTCAAGTGCTTGACCATTTGCAAAAAACACGGCTTCTTGCGATTCGTGGACGATCAGTTGCGAAGTCGTATTAAAATCTTCGCACGGATGCTTCCATATAAAGGTGCTATTGTCGCCTTCATATTTGATAATATCGGCTATTGCCATAGCGTTCTCCTTTTCAAAACAGATGCGGGCTATTTATAGCTCGTATTGTATCATATATAGCCTATTTTGTCAAGTGTTTTGGGCTATAATTAGTCTAAAATCACGAAAGAGGATATTATATAGATATGTATACGGCTGTGAAAAACAGAATTTTGCAATTGCTTGGTGAAAAGAGAATGTCAATACACCGCCTTGCGATGGAATCGGCTGTCGCGCCATCGTCTATAAAAAATATACTTTATGGAAAAAGTCAAAATCCCGGAATCGTTACATTAAAGATGCTTTGCGACGGATTTGGGATAACGATTGTTGAATTTTTTGACACTGAAGAATTCAGGAATTTAGAACAGGAAATTCAATAAAACAAGGCAATCTCATCCAAGTTGATGAGATTGCCTTGTTATTATCCTGCCTTCGCCATGGGAATTTGCGCAGCATTTAACATATTCTCAATAAAAATTCCGTACCCCGTGGTGGGGTTGCCGATCAGCACGTGGGTAATGGCGCCGACGAGCTTTCCGTTTTGAATGATCGGGCTGCCGCTCATACCCTGCACGATGCCGCCTGTTTTTTCAAGCAGCGCTTCGTCGGTGACGGTAACGGTAAAGCACTTGTTATCCTTGGCTGCGCGGTGAATATCCGAAATTTTCACCGTGTATTCCTGCGGGCCCTCATCGTCAAGCGTGCACCAGCAGGTAGCAACGCCCTCGTGCAGCTCGTCGCGGTGACCGACGGGCAACAGACCCGCTGTGGTCGGCTGCGGATCGGTCAGCACACCAAATACGCCACAGGGGGTGTTGGTGGTCAGCGCACCGATTTTGGCAGCTGTAAATTGCCCCTTTAATTCGCCCGGGGTGCCTACCGCACCGCGCTTTACGTCATGGATGGATACGCCCATGACGGTGCCGCGCGACAGTGGAACAAGACAGCCGCTGGCGCCGTCGCAGATCCCGTGACCAAGGCCGCCGAAGTCTTTGCCGTTTGCGTGGATATAGGTGACGGTGCCGATGCCCGCACCCGTATCACGCACCCAAAGGCCGCATCGCCAATGTCCGTCGCTGTCACACGCAAGAGGAGAAAGCGTAACGCTTTTTACTTCCTCGTCGCGCCGCAGCGTCAGCGTCAGCGGTGCTTCTTTCCCGTTTTCAATCATTTCTGCCAATGCTTTTGCGCTCTCAACGCTTTGGCCGTTTATTTTGGTGATACAGTCACCCGGTCGCACACCTGCCGCCTTGGCTGGATTTTTGGCGTGCCCGCCCGAGGTCACGTCACAGTAACCGACCACCATAATGCCGTCTGTTACGTAGCGTACGCCAAACGCGCCACCCCCGACAAATACGTGTTCGCGCTGTGGCAAAGCGGCACCGACGGGCAATAGCAGTGCGCAGAGCAAAACGCTACATAATAAAAGAGCAAGCAGGGCCTTAGCGCTTGTTTTTTTAAAATTTCTGTTCATGTTTTCTTCCTCCCATCAGCATTACTATGCGCTCCTGTCTGCGGTTTCACACTAACAATAAGAGCACTGTTTACCAGCCTTTTCGCGCGGTGCCGATTTTTTGGGTGTGATTTGACGGTGGTAGCGCAAATTTATTTATTTTTATTGACAAATGGTAATTTTATGATATAATTAGTTTGCTAATAAACTATTAAGGAGGCTCTATGAAAAATCAATCGCACATACTGCTCCCGCCGCCCCCCGAGCGTGAGGAGCTGCGCGATCTGCCGCAGGCACCGCGCCTGCTGATGAACGTATCGCGCTTGCTACGCTACCGCGTACGCGATGCAGAGGCACGGGAGGGTGTTATGGACCAGCAGGCCGCAAGGCTGCTGATGGCGCATCTTGCCGTGCTTGGTGAGGCCAGTCAGCTGACGCTTGCCGAAAAAACGCATTTTTCCACCCCCACGGTATCGATCCTACTGCGGAAGATGGAAAAGGAGGGGTACGTCGCGCGTGTGCCGCGCGACGATGACCGCCGCGTGATGCAGGTCTCCCTTACCGAAAAGGGGCTTGCCTTTGACCGTGAGCACGTGGGGCACATTATGGCAAATGACCGCCGTGCGATGGCGGGCTTTACCGCCGAGGAGGAGGCGACGCTGGTGGCACTGCTTTCTCGCATGTATGAGAATTTAAAGGAAAAATAAGATGAAAAAACTGTTTCGTTATTTAAAGCCGTATCGGCTCTTTGCCGTGCTCTCGCCCTTGCTGATGATGGGCGAGGTGCTTTGCGATCTGTGCTTGCCGTATCTGATGTCCTTTATCGTGAATTACGGCATCATTGGTGAGAATATCGCAGGGAACCGTGTGGCCTCCTTTTTGATCGGGGTGTTTTATCCCGACGGTGGATATACTAATCTTGCGCTGATCATCGTGTTTGGTGTTCTGATGCTGGTGGTGACGCTTATCGGCGGATTTTTCGGCACGTTTTGTGCCTATACTGCCGCGCGCGCCTCGCAAAGCTTTGGGCATGATCTGCGGCGTGACGCCTACGGGCGCGTGATGTCCCTGTCGATCGAGCAGACCGACCGTTTTACGACAGGGTCTCTTGTTACGCGTATGACAAACGACATTGCCATGATCGTTGAATTTGTCGAAATGCTGCTGCGTATGTTCGTGCGTGCCCCCATGTTTTTCCTCGGCGGCACAGTATTTTTGCTCACTCTCGAGGTGGAATTCGGCACGGTGCTTCTGATCTCCTTGCCCGTTTTGCTGCTGACACTGATCCTGGTGCTGGCGCGCGCGGTACCGCTTTTTGGCACGGTGCAAAAACGCCTTGACCGCGTCAACTGCGTTGTGCAGGAAAATGTGAGCGGCGCGCGCGTCGTCAAGGCCTCGGTGCAGGAGGAGTATGAGAACAGCCGTTTTGCCGAGGCGAACGGCGCGCTGCGCAGCATCAATTACCGCGTGCTTCGCTTGATGGCAATTATGAATCCCGTGTTGATCTTCGTGCAGAATTTTGCCGTGATCGCCATTATTTATATGGGCAGCAACAGCATTGCCTCCGGCGTTGGCAGTATGAGCACCGGTAATATTATGGCCGCTGTTTCTTATGTGACGCAGGTAATTATGTCCATTATGATGGTGACGATGATGTTTCAGTCTGTTTCACGTGCGCTGGCTTCCGCAAAGCGCGTGCGCGAGGTGCTGGATACTGTGCCCGTCATTGCCGATGGCACGGGTACGCGTGCCGCTGACGGGGAGATCGCCGTGTCGTTTCGCGGTGTGTCGTTCCGCTATCCCGATACCGTGGGTGAGCCCGTGCTGCATGATATCAATCTTGAGGTGCGTCGCGGTGAGACGCTGGCCATTGTGGGTGCGACGGGGTCGGGTAAATCGTCGCTGGTACAGCTGATCCCGCGCTTTTACGATGCGACCGACGGCGAGGTGCTGGTCGATGGTGTGCCGGTCCGTGATTACAAATTAAAGGAGCTGCGCAGGAAGATCGGCTTTGTGCTGCAAAAGAGTGAGCTGTTTTCGGGTACCGTGGCCGACAATGTCCGTTGGGGCAAGCCCGATGCCACCGAGCACGAGGTGCAGGCCGCCGCGACTGTGGCCCAGGCTGACGGATTTGTGCGCGAATTTGCCGACGGATATCAAAGCGCGGTGGCAGAGAAGGGCGCGTCGTTATCGGGTGGACAAAAGCAGCGCCTGTCTGTGGCACGCGCGCTGGCACGCAAACCCGAGATTTTAATTCTTGACGATGCGACCTCCGCCCTTGACCTCTCTACCGAGGCAAGGCTGCGTAGCGCTTTGCGGGAAACGATGGGAGATACGACCGTGATCATGATCGCACAGCGTGTGGCCAGCGTGCGCGATGCCGACCGCATTGCCGTGATCGAGGACGGTACGATACGCCATTGCGCGCCGCACGACGAGCTGCTTCGGATCAGCGAGGCTTACCGTGATATTTATGCCTCTCAGATGGGCAAAGGAGGTGCAGCGGTATGAATCAGGGCGGAAAAAGACCGGTTGCTACCCCTAACTTTGATATGCGTCCGGGCGGGCGCGGCAATCCAAACAGTCGCGCAAGCGTACAAAAACCGAAAAATCTAAAAAAGACCGTGGTGCGCTTGCTGCGCTATATCGGCAGCAGCAAATACATATTGATCGCGCTTCTTCTGATCATGCTGGCGGTGACGGCCGCAGAGCTGGCGGGACCCATGCTGCAGGGTAACGCGATCGATGCGATCGAGCCGATCTATGTCAACGCCGAAACCGATGAAATACTTTTTAATTATGACAAAAACGACCCCCGTTTTGAGGGTATTGCGGTAAAAACCAAGTTCCGTGTGCACTTTTTTGCCGGCTTTTACGAGGGGCGCGACGGACGCACAGCGGGTATGGTCAGCTATCTTGCGGCCATGGCGGTGATCTTTTTGGCTTGCAGCCTGTTACACTATTTTCAGGGTATTATTGCAGCTAAGCTTTCGCAGCGTACGGTCTATACGATGCGAAATGATCTGTTTTGCAAAATTTCAAAATTGCCGATCTCATATACCGATAATCACAAGCACGGCGATATCATGTCGCGCATGACCAACGACGTTGAAAACGTTTCAAATGCCATCTCGCAGGCCATTACCTCGCTGTTTTCTGCGGTGCTGACGCTTGTGGGCGCGTTTGCGATGATGCTTGTTTTAAGCCCCATTATGACACTTGTTGCGATGGTGACGGTGCCGCTTTCCATTTTTATCTCCACCAAGCTCGGCAAATTCATGCGCCGCTATTTCGTGCGTCAGCAGCGCCTGCTCGGCAGCCTGAACGGCACGGTTGAGGAGATGGTAACCTCTTATCAGACCGTAGTGGCCTACGGCAAGGAGGAGGCAGCCGTCGCGCATTTCTCCGAGATCAGCGGTGGCCTTCGCGATTGCGCAGTGAGCGCACGCGTATGGGGGTCCGTGATGGGGCCTGTCATGAACTTTATCGGTAATCTTCAATACGTTATGATCGCGGCTACGGGCGGTGCGATGATCTTGTTCGGTGGCCCAGGCAATATCAGTATCGGTAATATCCAGTCAATGCTTTCGTATTCCAAGCGCTTCACCAGGCCCATCAATCAGATCGCCAATCAGTATTCTACGATCCTGACGGCTCTTGCGGGTGCAGAGCGCATTTTTGAAATCATGGATCAGCCCGAGGAGATCGATGAGGGCGCGCTTGAAATTTCGCCCGACGGGATCAAGGGTAATATTGAGTTTGAAAACATTCATTTTCATTACGTGGAGGGTGAGCCCGTGTTAAAGGGACTCAACCTTTCCGTCAGGGCCGGGCAAAAGGTTGCCATCGTCGGTGCTACAGGGTCGGGAAAGACTACGGTCGTCAATCTTCTGACGCGCTTTTACGAGGTGGTTGACGGCAGAATCACCGTAGACGGTATCGATATTCGCGATCTGCCCAAAAAGACGCTGCGCCGTGCCATTGCCATCGTGCTGCAGGACACCGTGCTTTTTCACGATACCATTCGCGCCAATATTATGTATGG
Source organism: Oscillospiraceae bacterium (assembly GCA_015063895.1). Classification (GTDB taxonomy): domain Bacteria; phylum Bacillota; class Clostridia; order Oscillospirales; family CAG-272; genus Firm-07. Next base: position 76,239 of record SVTG01000002.1, read on the forward strand.
GCGTCCCACGGCCACTGAGCAGGAGATGAAGGAGGCCGCGCGTCATGCCAAGGCCGACCGCTTTATTGAGCGCTTGCCCGATGGGTATGACACCGTGCTTGACGAGGAGGGCAGCAATCTTTCGCGCGGTCAACGGCAGCTTTTGTCTATTGCACGCGCTGTGCTGGCCGACCCGAAGATCCTGATCCTGGACGAGGCGACCTCGTCGGTCGATACGCGCACCGAAATGCACATTCAGCAGGCAATGGTCGCGTTGATGAAGAATCGCACGTCCTTGATCATCGCACACCGTCTGTCCACCATTCGTGATGCCGACGTCATTGTGGTGGTGAAAAACGGTGTGATCGCCGAATCGGGCAATCACGACGAGCTGCTGGCGCTCGGCGGGGAATACGCCAAGCTTTACCAAAATCAATTTGCGGGGATCGCGACCTGATGGAAGCGGGAAAGATCAGATTTTTACGCATTGCCGATGAGGAGCTGTCGCGCGAAAAGCTGCGCGACGGCATCGGCTTGCTTGCTGAAAAGCGGCTGCACAGCGTCCTGAAGCGCTGGGTGCTTGACGATTTCTCCTGCCATGAGATCAAGATCGAGGGGCAGGGCGCAAGGCCGCGCAAATTCGTCGCAGACGTGCTTGCACCCACGGGCGAGATCTTTGAGGTGCAAACGGGCAAGCTTTATCCGATGCGCACCAAGCTCGCCTTTTATATGACACAAACAACGTACCCCGTCACAGTGGTGCATCCGCTGCTTGCCGTCAAATATATCAGCTGGCTGGACGGTCGGAGCGGGGAGGTCACGTCGCGTAAAAAATCCCCGAAAAAGCAAACGCCGCTACACGCATTGGCACAGCTGAGGCCCTTTCTTGATTATCTGGGCACTCCGCGCTTTTCACTGTGCTTGCCCCTCTTGGAGGTCGATGAGTACCGACTGCTTGACGGCTGGGGCAGAGGCGGTAAGCGCGGCTCGCATCGCTATGAATTGATACCGATCGCGTTGCTTGATACGGTTTATTTGCGTGAAAAAGCCGACTACGTGGCGCTTTTTCCTGCCGATGAGCGACTTGACGTGCCCTTTACCGCCAAGACCTTCGGTAAGGTCAGTCGCCTTGCGGGCTATGCACTTTACGATGCGTTGGCTGTCTTTGAGGCGCTTGACGTCATTGAAAAATGCGGCAAGGAGGGGCGCGCTGCGCTTTATTGCAAAAAATAAAAAAAGCCTTCTGCCGCGGCAGAAGGCTTTTTGCTTAAAATGTGATATCAATATATGCGGGGGCGTGATCGGAAACGGTCAAATAATAGTCAGGGCAGTAACGGTCAAAGCGGCTGATCGCCCCTTCGGGGATATCCTTGACTAAAATGTGGTCGATGGCAGTTTCAAAGGGGGTGTGCTGCCACGTGCCGGGGGCCTTTGGGCCGCAGGCATTATAGCCGCGCTCCTCAAAGCGGTAGTCGGTGGCCAGGTGATAGGCGTGGCTGTAGCCACCCTCGCCGAGCGCGTATTGGATAGAGGGGGAATTGAAGCGTGCGTTCATGTCGCCTACGAAAATGATGGGGCAGTTGTCGTATTTTTGCTGATATTTTGCCAGCAGCTCGGTTGCCTGCTTGATCTGTCTGCGGCGTACCTCGGAGGAGCCGGGGCGTCTTTCGTCGCTCATCCACCACAGGTGGGTGGTTGCGAAAATGAATACCTTCCCGCTTTGCTTGTCACGGAACACACCGAGATTGAGGGATTTGGAATTGGCGTCGTTAAATTTGCCCTCAAAGTCGGCAACCATGGCGGGATAGAGGATATATTCGGTGTCAAGCAATTCAAATTTGTCGGCGCGGTAGATCAGAGGCGTCATATTACCCCACACAATGGTATAGGGCAGATTTTCCTCCAGGCAATAGAATTTAAAGAGCATCTGCATATCCATGTTGACCTCTTGGCCCCCGACGATATCGGGCATCAGATCCTTAAAGATCTGAATGTGTCCCTTCATGCGTACAGCCGCCGAGCAGTCAAGGCCAAGCGCCTCCCACACCTCGTTGTTGTTGGTGCAATTCCATTGATTCTGAGTCATTAAACGAAGCTTGTTCATATATCCTCCTTAAAATTCCACGTCGATATAGACGGGCGCGTGGTCGGAAAGTGACAAATAGTATTCGGGCATATAGCGGTCGTAGCGCTTGACGGCCCCTGCGGGCATATCCTTGACGTAAATATGGTCGTCGGCGGCGCTGTAGGGGGTATCCCACCATTTGGGTGCAGGGCCTCCCCAGCCGCAGGAGCAGTAGCCAGAGAGCTCGGTAGTGTAGTCGGTCGCGGCGTCGTGTGCGTGCGTGTAGCCCGCCTCATCCTCTACAAATTTGAGGGCAGGGGAATTGGTGCCCGTGTTCATATCACCCGCGATCACCACGGGGACCTCGCCGTACACGGCACGGTATTTGTCGATCAGCGCTACCGCCATACGGAGCTGGTGCTCGCGTGCCTCGTTGGAGCCCGCCTGGTAGTATTTATAGTCGGGGTTGTTGCCGTTGCGCCACCAGAGGTGGGTGGTCACGAAGATAAAGACCTTGCCGCTTTCCTTGTCGCGGAAGACCGCTAAGTTGCAGGCCTTGCTGTTGCTGTCGTTAAAGATGCCCTCGTACCCCTCCATATATTTAGGGTAGAGCAGGTATTCCGTGGCAAGCAATTCAAGCTTGTCGGCACGGTAAAAGATGGGCGTCATATTGCCCCAGATCATAGCGTAGGGGAGCTTTTCCTCCTGTGCGTAAAGCATAAAGAAAAGCTGCATATCCTTGTTGACCTCCTGGCCGCCGCACACGTCGGGCATCAGCTCTTGAAAGACGCGGATGTGTCCTTTCATACGCGTTTCGGCAGAGCAGTCAAGCCCTTGCTCGATCCATTTCTCCTGATTGTTCGTACAATTCCATTGGTTTTGACCCATTAAACGAAGCTTGCTCATCGTAGCTCTCCTTTCGGTGGCGTCTGTTGGCGCTTGGCCCCATTATAACACGCGCGTGCGGGGGAATCAAGACAAGCGTTATATTTTTAGATAATTAAACAATATAAAACACGGTTTTTTGTGGCATTTGCCTTGACCTTGGCGGCGAAATAGGATATACTAAAGGGGAGGGGAGGTGCCTTTATGGAGAAGCTGCAAAGGGCGTGCCGCGCGCTTTACGAGCAGGCTTTCGGCGTGTCGGGCGCGTTTGACGATGCGCTGTTTGCCCATGCGATGCCCGATTGTCTGCGCGTGATCGCCGAGGGCGATACGCCGAAATCTATGCTTTTTTCAATACCGTATGCCATTGAAACCGAAAACGGCATCGTTGATGCGCGGTATTTGTATGCGGTTGCCACCGATCCTGCCTTTCGCTCGCAGGGGCTGGCGACAAGGCTTCTTCGTGAGGTGATCGCCGAGGGCTTGCCCGTGTTTTTGCGCCCCAGCGCCCCCTCGCTGTTTGATTTTTACCGCGCGGTGGGCCTTGTGCCTGTATCGCCCGTGAAAACCGAGCGCGGCATGGCCGGCGGTGCAGGGGTGGCATTGCCCTTGACCGCACTTTCACCAAGCGCGTATCTTGCAGCGCGTAGAGCATACCTGCTGCCCCCCTTTGCGGCTCCCACCGAGGCGTTTTTGTCGCTGGGGTATCTTGGGGGCGGCGCCCTTGAAATGGCGGGGCAATTCGTTACCTTTTACGAGCTGCGTGGGCGCGAGGTGCTTTTTAAGGAATGGCTGGGAGCCACTCATTTTGCGCCCCGTGTGGCGGCTTTTCTCGGTGCGGATACCTACGAGCTGCGCACACCCTGTGCCGAGGGCACGCCCTTTGGCGTGGCGGCAAACTGCCCTGAGAACCTTACTTTTTTGATCGCACTGGATTAGATCGGCATACGATGGAAAGGAGAGCATATGAGCGAGCGAACGATACTGCACTGCGATTGCAACGGCTTTTTTGCCTCGGTCGAAATGCTTTCAAAGCCCCATCTTGCCAAGGTGCCGATGGCTGTTGCGGGCGACCCCGAAAGCCGTCACGGCATCATTCTTGCCAAAAACGAGCTGGCAAAGGCCTATGGCGTGAAGACGGCTGAAACCATCTGGCAGGCCAAAAAGAAATGCCCGGATCTTGTGCTGGTTTCACCGCATCACGATCGGTATCACGAGATCTCAAAGCGCGTGAACGCCATTTATCTGGATTATACCGATCTTGTCGATCCGTTTGGTATTGACGAGTCTTTTCTTGACGTCACGGGCAGCATGCACCTGTTCCCTATGTCGCCAAGGGAGCTTGCCGACGTGATCCGCGCCCGTGTGCGCAGTGAGATCGGTATTACCATCTCGGTGGGCGTGAGCTTTTGCCGTGTTTTTGCCAAGCTTGGCAGCGATTATAAGAAGCCCGATGCCACCACGGTCATTGATCGCGATAACTACCGCGATATCGTATATCCCTTGCCCGTGTCGGAGCTTTTGTTTGTCGGGCGCCGCACAGCCGAGCAGCTGCGCGCGCTCGGGATTTTGACGATCGGCGATCTTGCCAAGGCTGACCCTGCGCTTCTGATGGCACGCCTCGGTGAGGCGGGCGGCATGCTGTGGCGCTACGCCAACGGTCAGGATAACGAGCCTGTGCAATCCTATTTTCAGAGAAAGCAGCCGAAATCGGTTGGAAACGGTATGACCTTCCGCCGCAATATCGTGGGTGAGGCCGAGATCCGTGCGGGGGTTGCCGCGCTGTGTGATTCGGTGGCGGCACGCTTGCGGCACGAAAATTGCAAGTGTACGGTGGTGCAGGTGCAGGTCAAGAGCCCTGATTTTAAGGTGGTGCAAAAGCAATGCACTCTGCGGCGCGCCACGTGGCTGCAGCGCGACCTCCTTGAAAATGCCATGGCGCTGATCAAGGCCGCCAACGGCTACGGCAATATGATCCGCGCGCTGACCGTGACGGCCGCGGGGCTGGTAGGCCCCGAGGGCACCGAGGAGCAGCTTGATATGTTCTCGGTGGCAGACGGCAAGGTTGAAAAGCAGGAGGGCGTGGAGGATACGATGCATGCGATCAGAGCGCGCTTTGGCAAAAAAAGCATTCGTCTTGGCTGCTATCAGCGCCCCGACGGAGATGCACTGACCGACACACAAACTGAACTTGAGTCTTGACAGTATTTCTTTGGTTTGTTATAATAGATTCGTTGTTTGAGAAAGCGAGTTTTCCGATATGCAGTTTTTACGCAAATCAAGTGGGCTGATCTGCTGCTTGCTGGCAGCCTTTTTCTGGGGAACGACGTTCGTGGCACAGGATACTGCCGCTGAAACGATACCGCCCTTTACCTTTTTGGCGCTTCGCTCCTTTGTGGGCGCGGCCGCGCTTCTTTTGGTGGTTTTGCTTAAGGATAAATGGCAAAAAAGCAAGGGTGTATACGCACCCTCAAGCCGATCGCAGATCAAGCTCACGCTCCTTGGCGGTGCCTTTTGCGGACTGTTTTTGTGTGCGGCCTCGGCCCTGCAGCAATTCGGCATCGCCAGCAACACGGGCTCGCCCGGTAAGGACGCCTTTATCACCGCCCTTTATATTGTTTTTGTGCCGGTGTTTTCTCTGGTGCTGGGCAAGCGTGCGGCGCCCCATATATACGCCTGCGTGGCGGTGGCGCTCGGGGGTCTTTGGCTGCTTTGCATGAACGGCAGCGCGCTGACAACGGGCGATATTCAGCTGATCGTTTGCTCACTGCTGTTTGCCTGTCAGATGATCTTAGTCGACCATATCGGCACGCGTGCCGATGCGGTGCGTCTGTCGGCGGTGCAGTTTTTGGTGGTGGGCGTGGTGGCAGCTCTGCTTGCCGTGATATTTGAAAAGCCCACGCTTGACGGGATCCTCACCGGTTGGTGGACGGTCCTTTATGCAGGTATTTTGTCCTCTGCCGTTGCGTATACGCTGCAGATCATCGGTCAGCAGCGCACGCCTGCGACGCTTGCCAGCCTTGTGCTGAGTCTTGAATCGGTGGTGGCAGTGATCGCCAGCATGATCGCGCTGTCGCTGTATCCCACCTTGCCGGAAATTTTCGGTATGCTTCTTATTTTTGCTGCGATCATCGTATCGCAGATCCCGTTTCAGTATAAAAACAAAATGCCGTCCGTCAAGCAAAATTGACGGCGGCGAGAAAATAAATTTTGAAAAGAGGACAATTATGAAAGCTGTTATGTATGGTGCCGGTAATATCGGACGTGGCTTTATCGCGCAGCGTTTGTATCTTTCGGGATATCACACGACCTTCGTTGACGTGAACACCGAGGTGGTGAATGCCATCAACGAGGCAGGGAAGTACCCGATCTACGTGACGCGCGGTACCGAATACGTGCCGGAATGGGTTGAAAACGTTGATGCGATCAACGGCAGAGAGGAGCAGCGTGTGATCGATGCGATCGCCGATGCCGATCTGCTGGCAACTGCACTTGGTGTGCCTGTGTTGCCCTTTGTGGCACATATTATCGCAAAGGCCATTTTAAAAAGAAAAGAGGCAGGCCGTCCGCTCAATATTTTGATCTGCGAGAATATGATCGGCTCAAACGAATATCTGCGCGGTCTTGTTGAGCCTCACATTCCTGCCGAGGCTAAGGATTTCTTTGAGAACAACGTTGGCTTTGTTTGCGTTTCGGTTGGCAGAACCGTGCCGCCCACGCCCGAAGAATTCAAGCAAAAATATCCGCTTGCCGTTTGTGCCGAGCCTTACAGTGAATTACCCGCCGATGCGCTGGGCTTCCGCCCCGTCGGGTGTGAGCTGCCCCCCATCAAGGAGCTGGTTGCCTTCACTCCCTTCGCCTACTTCATCGAGCGCAAGCTGCTCATACATAACATGGGTCATGCGCTGATGGCCTATATGGCCTACCAGAGAGGCTATCAGTATATTTTTGAGGCAGCCACTGACGGTGAGATCAAGTATATCCTCACGCGCGCACTGCTTGAGTCTGCACGTGCGCTTGCCAAGCGCCACGGTGCCTCTACCGATGATGCGATGCAGTTTGTAGAGGATCTGATGGTGCGCTTTGAAAACAAGCTTCTGGTAGACTCGCTGGATCGCGTTGGCCGCGACCCCAAGCGCAAGCTTTGCCCCACTGACCGTCTGGTCGGCGCGTTTAACGTCGTGCGTGAGCAGGGCGGCATTCCTGCGCACATCGCTGTCGGTATTGCGGCAGGTTATTTGTTTGATCTTGAGAGCGATGCGGGCGCCGTGGAGATTTCTACGTATGTCAAGGAAAACGGTATTGAGCGCGCGCTTGAAAAATACAGCGGCTTGACCGATCCCGCTGACGTTGCGATGATCAAGACCTTTTATGATATGCTTCGTGCCAAGGCACCCTTCTCTCAGTTTGTGGAGACCCTTGCCGGCATGAAAAATACGCACTAAATTCGGCGATTGCTGTTGTGGTTGCGCCCGACAAAGCCGTGCTTTCGGCTTTGTCGGGCGCAGCTTGCAAGCCTTTAAAAATCGTGTCGAAGAGTTTTTTTCGCAATTTTTTCGTAGTGCTTGACAAACCTGTTTTTTTTCGCTATAATAAGGAAGTCCGCAGGCGTAGTCTAGTGGTAAAACCCCTGCTTCCCAAGCAGGAGATGCGGGTTCGATTCCCGTCGCCTGCTCCAAAGAGAAACCCCGCCCATTGCGGCGGGGTTTCTCTTTGGAGCAGCGACCGAACCCGTTTCAAACCGCAGCGCGGTTTGAAAGCGGGTTCGCATGCGCGTAGCGCATATTCGCCCGAAGGGCGAAATTCCCGTCCCGCGTGCGGATCGGGGGCAGGCACGACTCGGTGCCTTAGAAAACGTTAAAAATGGGAGAGAGAAGAGAATGGAAAAGGCTTATCTTGAAATTACGAATATCTGCAACCTCTCCTGCGAATTTTGCCACAAAACGGTGCGCGAAAAGCGTCAGATGACCGCTGATGAATTTGAGCTTCTGACCGACCGCTTGCAGGGCGAGGTCAAATACATATTTTTTCATCTGATGGGTGAGCCGCTGCTGCATCCGCTGCTGCCACAATTCGTGTGTCGGGCCCGCGAGAAGGGATTTTTGCCTGCCATTACCACCAACGGCACGCTTTTGGCAAAGCGGGGCGAGGAATTGCTGGCGGCACAGCCCTATAAGATCAGTATTTCCTTGCACGCGCCCGCGGCTAATGCCGCCTTTGCCGATGAAGCGTATCTGCCTACCTGCCTTGCTTTCGGTAAGAGGATGGCCGAGCGTGGCACGATCGTGGCGTTTCGCCTTTGGAATATCGGGGGTGCGGGGGAGCGCGAAAACGAAGCCGTGCTTGCCGCTATGCGGGAGGTGTTTCCCACACCGTGGGAGCACAAATGGAGCGGGTATCGCCTTGCCACAAAGGTATTTCTTGAGTGGGGCGAGGAGTTTGATTGGCCCGATATGCGCGCGCCTGCTATTTCTGAGGATACCCCCTTGTTTTGCTATGCGCTGCGTAATCAGGTCGGTATTCACGTGGACGGCACCGTGGTGCCTTGTTGCCTTGATGCCGAGGGAGAGCTTGCACTCGGCAACTTGTTTGAGAGCTCCTTGCGGGAGATCTTGCAATCTCCGCGCGCGCGTGCCGTTTACGACGGATTTACCGATCACCGCGGCGTTGAGGCACTCTGCCGCCGCTGCGGTTATGCGAGAAGATTTAAGGCATAAAATAGAAGCGCTTGGAAAACGGACTTCTCATAAGGAAGTTTGTATTTATTTTGTAGGGGCGACCATTGGTCGTCCGCGGACGTGCAATGCACGCCCCTACAGATAAACGAATTTGATGCGCAGAAAACAAATAATACCCCCGACAGATCTTAAATCTGTCGGGGGTATTATTATTCAATTAGGGTTTTCACAATAATATGTGTATAAGAGATATTTAGTCCATTTGTTCGCTTCCATTTCCAAACTTCTGTCTGTTCGTTTTTCATCCTCAAGAAAATACCATTGATAATAATGGGTCAATTCGTGGGCTATATTAAACAATATATCTTCTATAGAGTTTTTTGGGGTATGTTTTGCCGCGATATAAATTTGGGGATATGTCTTTTTATCAGCATCTCCGTCATAAAACACACCGTAATATTTGTGACCATCTGTTTGATTGATAAAATGTATTTTGTTATCAAACGTAACGTTTACCCTAATGGGAAAATAATAATTTGCTCTAATGAATTTAATAAACCGCTTTATTTCGTTTTTTGTATCTTCATCAAATCCTTTTGGAAATACACATCTGATACCGGTTTGTTTTGCGGAGTCAATATATTCATTTTTGAATTGGTTCTCTATCCAAAATATCAATTTATTCACCTCAGCAAACAATATTGTTTCATTTTGTTTTGTCGCCAGCTTCGCCTTTGTACTACAAAGGCACAGGGCTTAGCCCATACCCATAAAGACGCACAAGCGCTTTTTATATATCAAAATCGGGTGTGTAGCCAACTGTGGCCGAGCCCTTTTTCTGCTTGAAGCCGTCAAAGTCAAGCAGAAGTGCTTTCTTTAGCACCTGCTCGTATTCGTAGGTCGTTACGCGCCGCAATAGATTTTTAGGCGCTGAACGGGGCGCAAAATCGGGTGTATATTGCCGCAAAAGCGATAAGCGGATATGTGCGGTCGGTACTGTGTCAGAGATCGTTTTCAGGACAGCGGCCGCGTTCTCGCGGCAACCCGGTAGCACCAGGTGTCTGATCACCAACCCTCGCTGCAATATGCCGTTCTCGTCAAAGGATACGGGCCCCACCTGGCGGTACATTTCGGCAATGGCGGCCGTTGCGTATCGGCAGTAGTCGGGTGCGCCTGAATAGGCGGCTGAAAGAGTAGGGGATACGTACTTGAAATCGGGCAGATAAATATCAACGAGCCCCTGTAAAAGCCGTAACGTTTCGGGGCGTTCGTAGCCGCTGCTGTTCCAAACGACAGGGATCTTCAGCCGGGGCTTGATCCGTGTCAGCACGCGCGCTACGCGGTCGGTGTAATGCGTGGCGGTGACAAGGTTCAGATTGTGCACGCCCGTATCGGCAAGAGCGAGCAGGATCTCGGCCAGCTCCTCCTCGTCAACCGCACGCCCCACGGCCTCGCGGCTGATTTTTTGATTTTGACAAAACAGACACGAGAGTGAGCACCCTGCAAAAAAGACGGTGCCCGACCCCTTGGTGCCACTGATGGGCGGCTCCTCAAAATGATGAGGGGCGGCACGGGCGATGCGGATCTTGTCACCGACGTGGCAAAGCCCTATCTCGCCGTTTTCGCGGTCGGCGCCGCACTGATGCGGACAAAGAACGCAGGCGCTCACGTGAATCCCCCCTTCGGTGTTTGGCTTGTCATTTATATTTGTTTTACCATATTTTTGGCTTTTTTTCAAGTTTTTCGTGCGATTTTGCGCCAAAAGCTGTTTTTTGTGCTACAATGATAGCAGAATTTTAATTTCCCGACGAGGTGGCTTATGAAAAATAATTGCTTTGAACGTGCCGAGATCCTTTGTGTCGGCACCGAGCTGTTGATCGGCGATATTGTGAATACCAATGCGGCGTACCTTGCGCGCCGTCTGGCTACGCTCGGCATCGGCGTGTACCGTCAGGGTGTGGTGGGCGATAATCCCGCACGCCTACAGGCCGACGTGACCGCTGCACTTTCACGCAGTGATCTGGTGATCATGTCGGGCGGCCTGGGTCCTACCTATGACGACCTTACCAAGGAGACGGTTGCCGCTGTGTTCGGGCGCAAAATGCAAATGCACACCCCGTCACTTTTGCGTATTGAGTCGTATTTTGCCGCCACGGGACGCGTGATGACCGAAAATAACAAAAAGCAAGCCATGATGCCCGAGGGCGCGGTGGTGTTTCCAAACGATTACGGCACCGCCCCGGCGCTGGCCCTTGAAAACGAAAAGGGGCAGGTCGTGGTGATGCTCCCGGGGCCTCCGCGTGAGCTTGAGCCGCTGTTTCGTGAGCAGGTAGAGCCGTATTTGAAAAAGCGCTGCGAGGCGATTCTTGTCAGCCGTAATCTGCATATTATCGGCATGGGAGAGTCGGCAGTGGAGGCGGCGCTGCCGCAGGCGCTGCGCGACAGTGAAAATCCTACGGTCGCGCCCTATTGCGCGACGGGTGAGGTGCGCTTGCGTGTCACGGCGCGCGATGCCGACGAGGCGCACGCGACGGCGCTTTGTGACGCGATGATCGAAAAGCTGATGGCGTTGCCCCTTGGTGAATTTGTCTACGGTATTGACGTGCCCGCCCCCGAATATGCCCTGGTTGCCGAGTTGCAAAGACAGGGAAAAACCGTCGCTACGGCCGAGTCCTGCACGGGGGGCCTGATCGCCAAAAAGCTCACCGACGTGCCGGGGTGCTCCGACGCGGTGGCCGGCGGTGCCGTGACCTACCAGACGCATGAGAAGACGCGCTTGCTTGGCGTTCCTGCCGATCTGATCGCCCAAAACGGTGTTGTCAGCGCGCCCGTGGCCGAGGCAATGGCAAGAGGTGCGCTTGCCGCACTTTCGGTTGACGTTGCGATCGCCACAACGGGCTATGCAGGCCCCGGGGGCGGCACGGAAGGTGAGCCCGTGGGTACGGTGTACGTGGCGGTGGCCGACAAGGATACGGTCACGTCGCGGCGCCTGTCGCTCGGTGCTTTCCGCGATCGCGCCTATATCCGCGAGGTGGCTTCGGTGCGCGCAATATCCGACGCATTGGCATTTTTACGCAAAAACACCAAAAACTCGTGAAAAATTTATCAATCAATGCTTGACATTTGCGGTATAATATATTACAATATTAACTGATTGGAGTGAAACTGTTTGAACTGTTGACAGTTGATCAGAGAAAGGAATTTTTACATGGCTAAGTTTCGTAAAATCGGTATATTGACTTCGGGTGGCGATGCCCCCGGTATGAACGCCGCTGTCCGCGCCGTTGCACGCAAGGCACTTGACGAGGGCGTTGAGGTGGTAGGTATTCTTGGCGGCTATTCGGGCCTGATCCACGATAACGTGGTGCCCTTCACCCCGAGAACCGTTTCCAACATTATTTCCCGCGGCGGCACGATTTTGTATTCCGACCGTTGCCCTGAGTTTAAAACCGAGGAGGGCATGCAGAAGGCGATCGCTACCTGCAAGCGCCACGGTATTGATGCGATCGTGGCATGCGGCGGTGACGGCACCTTCCGCGGTGCTACCGATATGACCAATCACGGTATTCCCACGATCGGCATTCCCTGCACGATCGATAACGATATTACCGCAACCGATTACACGATCGGCTTTGACACGGCAATGAACACGACCCTGAACATGATCGACTGTCTGCGTGATACGTGCGAGTCACATAAGCGTTGCAACGTTGTGGAGGTCATGGGCCGCGACTGCGGTCAGATCGCACTCTTTACGGGTCTGGCTTCGGGTGCTGTGGCTGCCATTGTACCCGAGGTGGCATTTGACGAGCAGGAATTTCTTGACCGTATGAAGAAGCTCATCGACGCAGGTAAGCGCAGCTTCCTTGTTATCGTCAGCGAGGGTGTGGTGACCGAGGACGGTAAGAAGTACGGTGAGGTGCTTGCCAAGAAGATCGACGCCGAGACCGGTATTGAAACCAAGTTTGCACGTCTGGCACACGTGGTGCGCGGCGGCAACCCCACGCTTCGTGACCGCTTCACCGCAACCGAGATGGGTGTGCGTGCCGTAGATGCACTGCTGGCAGGCAAGAGCAATATCGTTATTTGCCAGATCAACAGCAAGATCACCGAGCTTGATATCAACTACGCACTGATCGCCGACCGCATGTATAAGAAGAAGCTCAAGCCCGGCGACCTTGACGCGTTCAGCGCAGAGCAGGTGGCTGCCATGGAGGCTTTGGCCGCACAGCGTCAGGAAGAGATGGAAAGCGTTTACAAAATGGTTGCACAAACCAGTAAGTAATATATAAAACAGACCACGAAAGGAAAAAAGGAACATGAGAAAAGTAACTATTATCGGTGCAGGTAATGTTGGTGCTACTATTGCATACACGCTTGCAGTAGAGGGCGTGGCCAATGAGATCGTGATCATCGACATCAAAACCGAAAAGGCCGAGGGTGAGGCAATCGACATCGCACAGGGCGGTCAGTTCTTCCGCGAGGACGTAAAGATCTCTTCCGGCAGCTACGAGGATGCAGTTGATTCCGACATCGTTGTGATCACCTCCGGTATGGCCCGTAAGCCCGGCATGACCCGTCTTGACCTGGCGCAGACCAATATCAATATTCTTTGCAGCATTGCTCCCCAGATTACCAAGTATGCTCCCAATGCCGTTTACGTGATCGTAAGTAACCCTGTGGACGTTATGACCTACGTCTTCCACAAGATTACCAATATTCCCGAAAGCCGCATCATCGGCTCGGGCAACTCGCTTGATACCGCCCGCTTGCGCTACTGGCTCTCCGAGCATTTCGAGATCAGCCAGCAGAACGTACACGCTTACGTATTCGGCGAGCACGGTGACAGCTCCTTTGTGCCGTGGTCTCAGGCTGCCATCTGCACCACCAACGTAGACGATTACCAGAAGGTGCTTGATGCAGATCATCCGCTTGATCACGATGCCATTGAGGAGTATGTGAGAAAGTCCGGTGGCGAAATCATCAAGCGCAAGGGCGCTACCTTCTATGCAGTAGCTTGCGCGGCTGTGGATATCTGCAAGGTTATCTTCAGCGGCATTGAAACTGCTCTTGCCGTTTCTACCATGATGCACGGCGAATACGGTGTGGATGACGTTTGCCTTTCTGTTCTTTCCATCGTTGGCAAGGACGGCCTTAAGGGCAAGATCCCCGCAGCACTTACCGCACAGGAGGAGGAAAGACTCCAGCACAGTGCAAAGTGCCTGCGTAGCGTAATCGATCAGATCACCTATCAGTAAAATTCGTCCCGTATAGAGGGTAATTCCTTTCATACGGTTCAAAAAGCCGCATTGCCATTTCGGTGGCAATGCGGCTTTTGCGTTACGGATTTGCGTAAAAATCAAGAATTTGGTTGAGCACGGGGTGAAGCACCTCATCATTGGCAAATAAGATCTCGTGCTTGCTCTTTACCTGTGTGAGGGTCGCGTTTGTCAGAGCTGCTGCAAAGCGCGCCTGTGCCTCGTTACACACCAGATGATCGCGGTTGGCTGACAGTAATAGGACGGGGATCTTAACACGCGTGGGGGCCTTTTTGCGAAAAATGCGTCGGCACACACCAAGGGCAGCGGCGCTCCAGGCGTAGCTTGGTGCGCCACCGCTCATGTGGGGCGCGGTGCGGCGCCCCTCGCGCAGATAAGCGAAGCGCGCAGGGGAGAGGGCAGAGGAGCGCTCAAAGGGCTCGTTTTCGTAGTCCTTTTTCGAGATAAAGACTGCCTTCTTTGCGCGGCCCGTCAGCATACAAAAGCGACACGCTGCACGGCAGGCAAGGCGTGTGATACCGCGGTACAGCAGATCGATCATGGGGGCGGAAAGCACGGCTTTTTCAAACACGTCCCCATGCTTTTCTAAGAAAAGTGCCGAAATGCCGCCACCCATTGAGTGTCCGAACAGAAATAGCGGTGCCGTGAGCGAATCGCGGTAGGCGGCAAGGATCTGCTCAAGGTCGCTGATATAATCGTCAAAGCGGCGCACGTGTATGACACCGACAGCGGCATCGCGTCCCGAGCGCCCGTGACCGCGCTGGTCAAAGGTCAATACGGAAAGCCCTTCACGCAGAAGATAGTAGATAAATTCGTGATATTTTTCAGCGGTCTCGGAAAAGCCATGTACGATCACTACCGTGCCGCGCGGCTCCTGTGCCGCGTAATGGCAGGTGTATAGCGGGGTACCGTCGGGGGCGGTAAGCGTTTGATCGGTGCGCGCCGCCTGCAGCGTCGGCAAAACCGTTTGTTTTATTTCCTTGGCAAAATTCCCCTCGTTTAAAAAATCTCTCATAAGCGCCTCCCGCAAAATATATTTTAGTATATAGTATTTTGCCGCTTTTGTCAAACAAAAAGCAAAAAAAGGAACCAAAAGTGTAAAAGATTTGAAAATAAAGCAATTTTTGTCTTTTATATTGCTTGAAATGACTTGAAAAAGTCGCCTCACTACATTATAATGAAATTACCAACATAGATAAGGGAGGTACTTTGCTATGGCATTGCCCGTTGCAGTACAAGTGTATTCCGTGCGCGATGACGCGAAAGCAGATCTTCGCGGCACGCTGCAAAAAATCAAGGATATGGGTTATGACGGCGTGGAATTTGCCGGTCTTTACGAGAATGACCCTGCCGACATCAAAAAAATGTGTGAGGATATCGGTCTTGTGCCCGTTTCCGCTCACGTGCCGTATCGCGATATGATCGCTGCTCCCGAGGCAGTGCTTTCGCAGTATGCTACCATTGGCTGCAAGTTTGTGGCCGTGCCCTACCTTGTGGCGGAGGATCGTCCCGGCACGGAGGGCTTTGCTGCGGTGATTGAAAACATCAAGATGCTGGGCGCCGTTGCCAAAAAGCTTGGCATGACGCTGCTTTATCACAATCACGATTTTGAGTTTTTGAAGATCGACGGCAAGTATGCACTCGATATTCTTTACGATGAGGTTTCCGCTGACCTGCTGCAGACCGAGCTTGACGTTTGCTGGGTCAACGTAGGCGGCGAGGTGCCTGCCGATTATATCCGCAAGTACAGCGGCCGCACGCCCGTAGTGCATCTCAAGGACTTCTATGGCGAAAAGTCCGAGGATATGTACGAGCTGATCGGCATTGAAAAGAAGGTGCCCCAGCGTCCCGGCAACTTTGAGTTCCGTCCTGTGGGCTCCGGCTTGCAGGATTTCCCCGCTATTCTGAAGGCGGCTACCGAGTCGGGTGCACAGTGGGTCGTTGTAGAGCTGGATAAGCCCTCTATGGGTCTTACTCCCATGCAGTCGATCGAGATCAGCCGAGAGTACTTGAAATCCATTGGCAACTGAGCGTTGCCGCACAAATAAATTCAGGAGGAATTTTAATCATGGCTATTGCAGAAGATAAGGATCTTAATGCGTTTAAGGAATCCCAGGAAGAGGTTGTGATCGATACCACGCGCAAGCTGCGTGTCGGCTTTATCGGCTGCGGTTGGATCGCAGGCTCTCATATCAAGTCCTTTATGAAGCAGCCCGACGTTGAGATCGTTGCGGGTGCTGACCTTGTGCCCGGTAAGGCAAAGGCATTTTTTGAAAAATACGGTGTGGAGGGTGTTAAGACCGACTACGCTTCCCATAAGGAGCTGCTTGACGACGAAAGCCTTCAGCTTGATGCCGTTACCATCTGTACCTACAACCGTCAGCATGCCGAGCCCGCTATCTATGCACTGAAGAAGGGCGTACACGTGCTGCTTGAAAAGCCCTTTACGGTAACGCTTGACGAGGCCGTTGAGGTGATGAAGGCTGAAAAGGAGAGCGGCAAGATCCTTTCCATCGGCTTCCAGCCCCGTCTTGATGCCAACATGAAGATGATCAAGAAGATCGTTGACAGCGGCGCGCTTGGCCAGATCTACTACATTCAGACCGGCGGTGGCCGCCGTCGCGGTATTCCGACGCCCTTCGGCACCACCTTTATCACCGATGAGACTGCAGGTATCGGCGCACTTGGCGATATTGGCTGCTATTCGCTCGATATGGTGCTCAACGCCATCGGTTATCCGAAGCCCCTGACGGTCAGCGGCTATAAGTCTGCTTTCTTTGGCACCGACCCCAACTACTCTAACTACGTCAAGACCGGTCACCCCGAGTATGCAAAGGCATTTGAGGTTGACGACTTTGCCGCAGCCTTTATCCGTCTTGAGGGCGGCATCATTCTTGACTTCCGTATTGCATGGGCAATGAACATGGATACCCCCGGTGATACCATTATTCTTGGTACCAAGGGCGGTCTTCGTATCCCCTCCACCGAGTGCTGGAACGGTACCGTTGGCGGCGCTATGAAGCTGTATCACGAGGTGTGCGGCGAGCAGACTGAGACTGTGATCCCGATCATTGAGGATAAGAGCGGCGCGAGTCTGTTTGATAAGAAGATCCGCTCCTTCTGCGATGCAGTAAAGAACGGCGGCACAGCTCCTGTACCCTCCTCCCAGATCCTTTACAACCAGGCAATTATCGACGGTATTGCAAAATCCGCCAAGCTTGGCCGTGAGGTCGAGGTCGTCATTCCCGAGATCTGATATAAAAGCAATAAAAGATCCCTTATCCGTGATAAGGGATCTTTTATTTTATTTCTTGTTCAAGGTTGCAAAATAAGGCGGAGCTGAAAAAGTCGGATATGGTGATCTCAAGTCCGTCACAAATTTTTTGAATGGTGGAGACCGTGGTGCCCTTGTTACGGCCGCTGATGATGTTATTCAGCGTTGATTGTGTAATGCCGCAGATCGTAGCGAGCTTGTTTATCGTAATGGATTTTTCAGCGCAGAGCTCCAATATGCGCATTTGTGTTGCTTGTCCGATAGTCAAGCCCTCACCACCTTTCATTGATATTATTATTCTACAGTTTTTTTGTTAAAAAACTTAACTCAAAAGAGTTGACAACGTGGCTTTTGTGTGTTAAAATGTAAATAACACCCCAAATCTTGTAAAAAAGGGTGAGAATATCTTTGTGAGGTTATTTGAAATGAATCCTAATTACGTTGCTCAAAAATCTATTGTAAAAGCGTTTACTCCACTTTGCGTTCTCTTCTTTTGGTTGATAATTCCTGCTTTCATTATCGTTTTTCGCATTATTGCGCTGAAAAGCGAGCGATTTGAATTTTATGACGATCACGTGATTCATAAATATGGTGTTTTAAATAAAAATGAAGATCGCAAGCCCTTTTTCCGTGTGAATGGCGTTAATTTCAAGCAGAGCCTGTTGGGCAGTATTTTTAATTACGGTGATCTGATCGTAGATGCAACGGGTAAGTGGGATTTTGCTTTAGACGGTATTAAGGATCCGCGTGCCTTGAAGACGTTTCTTGAAACACGCGGTGCGCGCGAAAGTGATTTTCAAAATATTGTTCATAACTGATACGGTTTACGGTTATAAAAAGAAAACAGGGCCGATACGCTTAGCGTATCGGCCCTGTTTTTTAAGATTTATCCAAACGTGCTTGAGGAGTTGTATTCATCGATCAACTGCTTTGCGTTGCTGTTTTCGTGCGAAAGGAGCCAGGTGTAGATCTCGGGATTGTCGTAGGTATCGCTCCAGCTGTTGTGCCCGTGCTCGGGGTATACCGTCAGCTTGGCGTTGCCGCCCTTTTTGTTGATGGCGTTTATCATGTGCTCACTCTCTTGCACAAATACCGTGGCGTCCATGCCGCCGTGAAAGGCCCACACGGGCACGTTGATCAGTCGTGCGGCATTCCAGTACATGCCGCCGCCGCAAACGGGGATGATGGCGGCAAAGAGCTCGGGCAATGACATGGCAAGCTGCCACGCACCGTAGCCGCCCATGCTGTTGCCTGTGAGATACAGGCGCCCTTTGTCGGTGAAGGGTCGGCTCGCCACAAAGAAGGTAAAGCGCTTAAGGGTCTCAAACAGATCAAACCAAGTGTTTTCGTGGCAAAGGGGAGCGACGATCACAAAGGGATAGTCCTTTATTTTGTCGGGGCGCTTCATAAACGAGTGGCCCGTGATATTTTTGATATCGGTGCCGCGTGTACCCGCACCGTGTAAAAACAGCAGCACGGGGTAGGCTTTTCCTTCGGTATAGCCGTCCGGGTAGCGCACGGCATACTGCATATTTTCAAAAATGCTTGTAACTACGCTTGCCATATCAGCTTTCCCCTCCGATCGTGATAAAGCCGCAGACCACAAAATGGTCAGAAATATAAACGCCGTCAATACCCTCATCTGCGATCTTATAGCTTCTTTCGGGTGTGCAGGGCAGGTCGGTGAAGATATAGTCGATCTTGCGGCGGCGCTCGGGGGGATATTCGCCGAATTTATGGAAGGTGCCGTCAAGCGTGGCGGTCACGTCAACGATCTCGCGGCCGCAGGGGGCGGCGCCTACCATTGCCGTAATGGCCGTGTCGGTGGGAACGGCATTGGCGTCACCCGTTACGATCACGGGCAGGCCCTTCAAAGAGATGTATTGAATGATCTGCGTCATACCCAGCAGCTTTGCCATATTGCCCACATGGTCAAGATGGGTGTTTACAAACAGGAAGGGCTTCTCGTTAAGGGGCTTCAAGACTGCCGCGGAAAAGGTGCGCGGGCAGCCGCTCTGATCGCCGCCATAGCGCGAGCCGGGTACCAGTGGCGTGTTTGACAGCCATTGCGTGTCAAAGGAAACGAGATCAAACAAATCGGTGCGGAAGGCAAGCGAGGTGCTCTCGTCGTCGTAATCCTTGCCGCGACCGCAGCCGATCACGGTGTAGCCGAGGGCGGGGAGATTGGCTACCAGCCAGCGGCGCATCGTGCCCGTGGCCTCCTGGAAGCCAATGAGGTCGGGTGCCTCGCTTTTGATAGTGTCAAGCACGCGTCCTTGGCGGTTGTCAAAAAAGTTGATGCCGTCGCTCTTGACGCGCGTACGCAGGTTAAAGGTCATTACTTTTAATTCGCGGCTCATTATTATTCTCCTTTTTAATAACCGAGATTTTCATTGATCAGAACAAGCTCGACGTCAAGCCCCATCGGCTTTTCCCATAAAACCGTGAGGGCGCGGCAGATGCGTGCGTCGCTCTTGCAGTCGTAGCAGCGGTCGCCCTTGACGGCGCAAGGGGTTTTCACCCCCAAACGCTGCGCGTTTTTGGGGGCTGCCACGTTACGTGCGCGCCACAGTGCCTCGTCATAGGTTTTGGCAATTTTGTTCTTGCCTACAACCAAATAGACCTTTTCGTGTCCGTAGACCGTCGCGGCCACACGGTTACACGTGCCGTCGATATTGATGATCTCACCGCTTTCGGCAAGTCCGTTGACGGAGCTGAAATAAATGGCGGCGGCATTGCCCTTGTCGCGCAGCTCCTTAGGGGAAACGCCTTCGGGTACGCGCCAATGCCAGAAGCAGGTATTGTGGGTGGCAAGGCTTTCATAAAGGCCGCATTGCTCCAGAGTAACAGAGCCGCCAAAGCCGACGGTTTTGCCGTCAACGGCGGTATTCAGATAGGCAGCAGCCTCAGCGGCGGTTTCAAAGCAGGAAACGGCAAAGCCGCGCTGCTCTAAATTGGCACTCAGGGTTGAAAAGTCCATAAGATCTCCTTTCAGATGGCAAAGCCGCCGTCAACACCAAGGCATTGCCCTGTGATAAACGCGGCCTCGTTTGAGGCAAGAAAAGCGACGGCGGCGGCTACGTCCTCGGGGGTACCGAGGCGACAAAGCGGTGTTTCGTCGGCTAGGGCGGCGAGAGTCGCCTCATCGTAGCAGCTGTTCATATCGGTTTGAATGACGCCGGGCTCAACACAGTTGACCGTGATGCCTGAGGGGCCAAGCTCCTTGGCCAGAGCCATCGTCAGGCCCCGCAGTCCCGCCTTGGCTGCGGAATAGGCCACCTCCATCGAGGCGCCGACCTTGCCCCACATGGAGCCGATATTGACGATGCGTCCCCACCCGTTTGCGATCATTGACACCTGCGCTAAGCGGCAAAGAGCAAAGGCGGCGGTGAGATTTGTATTTAGCAGACGCTGCCACGTGGCGTCGTCCACGTCACGCGAGAGGCGCGTGTCCGACACGCCTGCGTTGTTTACAAGGATCTCGGGGGCGCCGCCAAGCGCCGCGACGATCTGCGGCCACACGGCGTCAAGCGCTGCGGTATCGGCAAGATCGCACGAAAAGGGCAGGGCACCGGTTTCGGCGGCCACGCGCGTGGCCGCTGCGTGGTTGGTGTGATAGATAAAGGCGACGCGGTGGCCTTTTTCGGCAAAGGCCTTGACGGTGGCGGCACCGATGCCGCGCGAGCCGCCTGTGACAAGCACACGCTTCATTGATCGTTCTCCTTTTTTAAAAGATGCCCGTCGGTGGGGCCGGCAAGCCCTTGCTTGCCTCTTTGATGTTTGTCTGATCCGGATTTTTAAAAAGCTGCTCGCTTATTGAAATTTCGGGGGCCTTCGCACCTCGGCCGATCTGAAATCTGCCTCTAAATACGTGGCGAATTCGGCGTGACGGTCGGTGGGAAGCAGGGTCTTTCCAAAGGCGTAAAAGTGTGAAAAAAGCTCGCGCTGCGCGATTTTTTGCAGGGCGCGCCCGTCGTGCAAGCAAAGGTAGTCAAGGAAGTTTTCAAAAAAGCCGAAGGGCGAGGGGACACGCGTTAAAATATAGTGCAATCCATGGGCAAATCTGCCCTTTTCCTGTAGGCGGTCAAGGAGGTCGGCAATGCCGTGCAGACGGTGCAGCTCCTCAAAGCTCAGCCACTTTGTCTGAAGCACGGTATAGGGCGGTGTCCCTGAAGCGATCATGCCGTATTCTTTTGCGTTTTCATACAGGGGTGTGCCGTGCAGCAGCTTCAAAAAGCCAAGCTGCAGCACGTCAGCACAGAAGTAGGTGTCGTCAAAGGATCTGGCAAACGAGGCGTAATCCTCAAAAGGCAGACCCGCAATCAGGTCAAGGTGTAAATGTAGATTTCCCGCTGCCTTCAGGCGCTTGGCGGCGCGTAGGGTGCTTGTGGCACTTTGGTGGCGGCAGATGGCCGCAAGCGTTTGTTCTTTGGTGCTTTGCACCCCGATCTCAAGGCGTATTTTGCGTGCAGGAAACTGCTTCAGGATCGCAAAGCATTCCTCGTCAAGGAGGCCGGCCGAGATTTCAAAGTGATAGCATTTGGTGTATCTTGCGTCCAGTAATCCCTGCCAGATCTTTTTGGCGCGCGCCACGTCAAAATTAAAGGTGCGGTCAACCAGCTTTACGGTGATAGGCCCGGGGATCTCTTCAAAGCTCAGTAGGTCGGCCAGGGTCTGCGCGGCGCTTTTCGCGCGCACGCCCGTTTGTGCGGCGGAAAGGCAGAAGGCACAGTGATAAGGGCAGCCGCGCGCGCTTTCGTAATATACCAGCGTTGAGGCGCGGTCCTTGGTGTAGTGCGCACCGCGTGCTAAAAAGGCGGGGTCGGGCGTGCCTGTAAGCAGACGTGGCAGGGGATCGCCTGCGGCCAGCAGATCGGCCAGTGTCACAATGGCCACCTCACCCTCACCCGTGACGATACAATCAATAAAGGGCAGATCGGTGAAGCGGTGTGTGTCAAAGCTGACCTCAGGGCCACCCAGTAGGATCTTGGCGTTGGGGCAGAGCGCCTTCAGATCGCGCGCGAGCGCGAGCGTTTCACGGATATTCCAGATATAGCAGGAAAAGCCGTACAGATCGGCGTGGCTCTTGACAAGCTCAGCCAGCACCGATTCGGTGCGATCGCGCAGAGTGGGCTCCAAGATCTCAACGTTGGTGTAGCCTGCGTCGCGGAGCGCGGCCAAAAGGCAGCGCACCGAAAGCGAGGTATGCGCGTGAGAAGCATTTAAGGCAAATAACGTGATCTTCATACTACTATTGTATCAGGTAAACTGCGAATTGTAAAGTGCCTTGTAAAAACCGCTCTCTTTTTTCATCAGTGCCTCGTGGTTGCCCGATTCGATCACGTTGCCGTCCTTTACGACCAAGATGACGTCGGCGTTTTGAATGGTGGACAGGCGGTGCGCGATGACAAACGAGGTGCGTCCCTGCATCAGGCGCTTCATGGCCGAGCCGATCTGCTGCTCGGTGCGGCTGTCGACGTTGGAGGTCGCCTCGTCAAGGATCAGCATCGGGGCATCGGCAAGCATGGCGCGCGCAATGGTGATCAGCTGGCGCTGGCCCTTGGAAATATTGATGCCGTCGTCGGTGAGCATCGTGTCGTAGCCGTTTGGCAGACTTTCAATATAGTGGTGAATGTGCGCGGCCTTTGCTGCGGCTATCACCTCGTCCATGGTGGCGTTTTCCTTGCCATAGGTGATATTGTCAAAGATCGTGCCACAGAAGAGCCACGTGTCCTGCAACACCATTGTAAAGGCGCCGCGCAGCGATCTTCGTGTGGCCGCACGCACCTCGGTGCCGTCCACGGAAATGCTGCCGCCGCCCACGTCGTAAAAGCGCATCAGCAGATTGATGATGGTGGTTTTACCCGCACCCGTAGGGCCGACAATGGCCACCGTTGTACCGGGGGCGGCGTGGACGGTGAGATCGTGCAGAATGGTCTTGTTTTCGGTATAGCCGAAGCGCACGTGGGAAAAATCTACTTCGCCCTTAACGTCTGTCAGTACGGTGGCATCGGCGGCATCGGGCGTTTCGCTTTCCTCGTCGATCAGGCGAAAGACGCGCTCGGCTGCGGCGGTTGCCGATTGCAGCTCGCTGATGATGTTGGCCAGCTCGTTGATGGGGCCTGAGAATTTGCGTGAGTATTGTACAAATGCGGACACACCGCCAAGCGTGAGAACAAAGATCGGTGCAAGATCGGCGCGCGTGGTGCTGAGCATATACAGAATGCCGCCGAAGAGTGTGACTAAGGCGATCGAGAAGTTGTTGATAAAGTTGACGCTGGGGCCGATGATCGAGCCGTGCCAGTCGGCCTGGAAGTAGGCCTCCACGGCGTCGTTATTACGGGTGTCAAAGCGCGAAATGATGACGTTTTCGCGCGAATAGGCACGAATGGTCTTAGCGCCCGACAGCATTTCCTCGGCGTAACCGTTGAGTTCACCCAGCTTACGCGAGCGCGCCTTGAACAGGGGCCGGATACGCTTGGTCTTATAACGGGTAAAGAGGATCGAGATGGGAATGGTGACGGCAAACACCAGCACCAGCGCAGGGGAGATTGAAAACATCATGCCAAGCGCGCCCGCAACGGTCACAATGCTGGCAAGCACGTGTAAAAGGTCGTGAGAGAGCGAGGCGTTTACCGTGTCAATGTCATAGGAAATATGGCTGATGATATCACCCGTTGCGTGGGTGTCAAAATAGCCGACGGGCAGGCTTGTCAGGTGCTCAAACACCTCTCGGCGCATGGTGTAAATGATTTTTTGGCTCAGTCGCACCATCAGGACCGAAAGCAGATAGGAAAGCAGCCCCGAGACGGTATAAAAGGCGATGAGCAGGCTGCCGTAAAGCCAGACCGTATCAAAATCAACGGCACCGCGACCGAGCTCAATGGCATCGATGGCACGTCCGGAGAGCATGGGTCCTGCCAGCGCCAAGAGGTTGGAGGAGAGCATTAAAAGCAGTGCCAACAAAACGGTTTTGGGATAGCGGAACAAATATTTGCCCATACGTGCCAGCACGCGTATTCTTTCCTTGCCTGTGGGAGCTTGAAGCGCGGGGGCGGCTTGCGTGTTCTTTGGCTGTAACGTCTTATTCAAGGAAGGCACCTCCCATCTGCGAATCGCTGATCTCCTTGTATGCTTCACACGTGGCAAGCAGCTGCTCGTGTGTGCCGGCACCGATCACGGCACCGTTTTCAAGAACCAGAATGTGGTCGGCGTGCTTGACGGAGCTGACGCGCTGTGCGATCACGACCGTGGTGGTGTTGGCCATGCCCTCGGCAATGGCGCGGCGCAGATTGGCGTCGGTCTTGTAGTCAAGCGCGGAGGAGGCGTCGTCGAGAATCAGAATGTCGGGATCGCCTGCGAGCGCGCGCGCGATGAGCAGGCGCTGGCGCTGTCCCCCCGATACGTTGGTGCCCTTGGCGGTGAGCTGGTGCTCATAGCCGTCGGCAAAGCCCTCGATAAAGTCGGCGGCCTGCGCGAGCTCGGCGGCGCGGCGGATCGCTTCGTCGCTGATATTGCGCCCAAAGCGAATGTTTTCGGCTACGGTTTCGGCGATGATGAAGTCGTTTTGCATCACGACGCCGAACATGCTGTGCAACGCCTTTTTATCCATGGCGTAAATGTCCTTTCCGCCGATGCGAATGCTGCCGCTGTCGATATCGTAAAAGCCCTGCAAGACAGTTGAAAGTGTCGTTTTGCCCGATCCCGTGGCGCCGATGACACCGAGCGTGCCGCCCTTGGGGAGTGTAAAGCTGATATGCGAGAGGTTGTCCTTTTTGCCGTTGTAGGAAAAGCAGACGTCCTCGAATACGATAAAGGCACCGTCGGCACTTTCCGTGCCCGTATCGGCAGTTTTGCGCGAGGTATCCTCAGCGGCCAGCACCTCGGCAATGCGGTTGGCAGAGGCGGCGCTCTTGGTGGACATAACAAAAATACGCGTCATAGCACTCATGGCGCCCGACATCAGCGTAAAATACTGGATAAAGGCAATGATGCGCCCGGGCATGGAAAGCCCGTCGTTGACAAGATAGGCGCCCGTGAGAATGACCGCTACGAGCCCGAGATTTAAAAACAGCGTCATCAAGGGCTGAGAAAGTGCCATGGTGATGCCCGCTTTCCGTTCGCAGGCAACGAGATTGCGGTTTACGGTATCGTAGCGGCGGCTTTCGTATTCCTCCTTGGAAAGCGCCTTGATCACGCGCACACCCTGACAGTCCTCACGCACCACGCGCACCATGCCGTCAACCGCCTTTTGCGTCTGACGGTACAGGGGCATGCCGCGGCGGCTGATGAGAAATACAGATCCACCGATAAAGGGCAGCGTGACGATCATCACAAGCGCTAAGCGCCAGTCAAGCACCAGCGTGATGGCGATACCGCCGATCAGCAGGATCGGCACACGCACAGCCATACGCTGCACCATACCGATAAAGTGATGCACGTGATAGGTGTCGGACGTGAGGCGACTTTCAAGAGAGGGGACGGTGAATTGATCGGTCTGGCGCGAGGTCAGATGCATGGTAGCGGCAAACAGATCGTGGCGGATCCTACGCGAGGCCTCGCGCGCCACCTTAGCGGCGTTTTGGTTGGCGATAATATTGCCGATCATGGCAAGAAGAGCTGCCACGATCATCGCCCCACCCCACAGCACGATGTGTGATATGCTGTGTGTAGGCACCACAACGTCAAGAATGTGGCTGAGTATGTAGGGGAGCATCAGCTCAAACAGCGTCGCGAGCACCTTAATGGTCAGTCCAAAGCTGATCATGCGGGACAGCGGCTTTAAATAACGGAAGATCAGCTTCATTTTGATAGTTCCTCCACTTTTTGTCTGGCGTTGGCAAACGCCCTTTCAATAAGGCTTGCAAATTGCTCCATTTCTTCCTCGCTGAAGCCTAACGTGATGATGGCGTTCCATTCGCGTGAAAGCTCGCGCAGGGCAGGCAGGAGCGCCACGGCCTTGTCGGTGGGATGGATCAGTAGCACGCGGCGATCCTCTGCGCCCGGGGTGCGCGTGACGTACCCCTCGCGCTCAAGATAGGCAAGCCGTCTTGCCGCACTGCTTTTGTTGACGCAAAGCGCCAGTGCAATGCTATCCTGTGATTGCCCGGGGTGATGGCAGATATAAAATAAGTAGGGTCGGTCGCAGGGCCCGATGCCCGTGCCCTCAAGCTTTGGGGCGCGCCATTGGTTGCCGTAGCGTACGATCGAATTTAAGCGGTTCAATGCGTGCATAAAAACACCTCCGTGTCATTAGTTGCATACGCAACCATTTAGATTATAATCAATATCGCCCTCACTGTCAAGCAAATTAAAAAAATAAACCGTAAAATCGGCATATTTTTTTGACGTTGCCCATATAACTGGAATGAGGCAATACACAAAGGAGGATTGAAGAATGGAAAATCAACTTGAAATGCCCAAAGCTCACAAAAACGAAAAACGCCGCCCCCTACGTCGTCAGATCGTCATTGCCTGCGCAATGCTGCTGATTGCCGCCGCGCTGGTGCTCAATTTTACGCTGTTTGGTGAAAAAGCCGCCCCCGTGGATCCCGACGTTGAGGCGGGTGACGGGGCAGGGGACAGCACCGATACCAACACTGACGTTGACGGGTATTTTTCCGCCACGCAGGTCAGCCGTCAGCGTGCCCGCGACGAGGCGCTGCTGGTGTTGCAGGGCGTGGTAGACAATGAAAATGCAGACGAGGCCACCAAAACGGGTGCATTGCTTGAGATCTCGCAGCTTGCCAAGGAAATGGAGGCTGAGGCGAATATTGAGGCGATGGTAGTGGCCAAGGGCTTTGCACAGTGCGTAGCCATCGTCAATGACGACAGCTGCTCGGTCGTGGTGAAGAGCGAGGGGCTGGTGTCCTCGCAGATCTCGCAGATCAATGAGATCGTTTATGAGCAAACGGGTATTTTACCCTCAGGCGTACGTATCATTACGAAATAAAGAAAAACCGACGGCAAAAATTGCCGTCGGTTATCTTTTTGGCTTTCTTGACTTTTTGCGTGTTATATATTATAATTTAGATTGTATGATTGACAGCACGATCTGAAGCTGAACGTCAAGGAGAGTATGATGAAAAATTTAAAGGGATTTTGTGTAATACCCCTTCTTCTTCTGCTGCTTTGTGCACTGGTTGCCTGCGCTCCGTGTAAGCATAAGGATGCTGAATGGGAGGTGGTAACCGAGGCCACCTGCACCGTAGCGGGCACTAAGCATAAGGTGTGTGCCGATTGCGGCGAGGTGGTGGAAACAAAGCAATACGAAACGGGGCACGTGTATCAGGCGGGGTACTGTAAATTCTGCGGCCGTGCCCAATACGACAATCAGTATTTTGTGTACGAGGAGGTCGTTGTGAACGGCGAAGAGGGGTACGAGCTGGTCGATATGGGCAACAGCAAGGCTCTGGCGGTGGAGATCCCACCCCTCAAAAACGGCAAGCCGATCCTGTCTGTGGCCGATCGTGCTTTCATGGGCAAGGATATTACGTCGGTGCATTTTGGAAAAAACGTGCAGCGCATCGGCGAGCGGGCATTTGCCGAATGTGAGTCGCTTGAGACCGTGACCTTTACCGATACCAGCGAATTGACAAGCCTCGGCGTGGCGGCCTTTGAGGGGTGCGTGAAGCTGAAAAGCTTTGCCTTCCCTGCGGGTGTTACCGTGATCTCGGCCAGACTCTTTTCGGGCTGCACGGCGCTTAAGACCGTGACGCTGCACGATGGGATCCGCGCTCTTGATGAGGAGGCCTTTGCCGACTGTGAGGCTATCGATTACGCGCAAGAAAACGGCGCCAAATATCTTGGCACCGAAACGGCCCCCCATTTGTTTTTGGTGGCCGCCACCGACACGTCGCTGACAAGCTTTGCCGTGCCGCAGGATACACGCATTATCGCGTCGGGTGCCTTCAGTGGGTGCGCGGCACTGCAAAGCGTTGCGCTCCCCGAAGGGCTGCTTGCCATAGGCCCTTACGCGTTTGCCGCCTGTACGGTGCTGGAAAATCTGCAATTTCCGACAACGCTTGAGCGTATCGATCAATATGCCTTTGCCGAGTGCACGACATTGCAGGCTGTGACGATTCCTCAAAATGTGGCACATATCGGTGCACACGCGTTTGATAAATGCACGGCGCTTTCATCGGTTTTCTTACCGACGGGGCTGCGTACGCTTGGGGAATTTGCTTTCTATATGACAGACGTGGAGCCTGTTGCGTACGGTGGGGGATTGTATCTCGGTAACACGCAAAATCCGTATCTTGTCCTGATCGGTGCCGAGCAGGGCGCGACGTCTCTCACGCTTCACGCCGATACGGCGGTAGTGGCCGACAGCGCGCTTGTCGGTTCGGCTCTCACCTCCTTTGTTGGCGGTGCGGGGCTTGTGACGATCGGCGTGCGCGCGTTTGCCAGCTGCTACAGCCTGGCAAGCGTGACGATTACGCCCCAGACGGGGTGGAAAACCTCTGAAATTTATGGTCAGGGCGGTATTGACGTCAGCTTTGGTGACGCTGCCGACAACGCCGCGCGTCTTGCGGGCATAGAGGCCTATCAATACTGGTACCGCTCTTGACAGCGTCCGTATTTGACAAAGCGTGATTTTTTAGGATTGCGGGTGGATACGCAAAACGCGTATCCACCCGTTTTTGGTCAAATTTCGCGTTTTGTCCAAGCGCTGCCGCAAAACCGACGCTTTGCGGCAAAAAAGCCGCTGTGAAATATTGCAATATTTGATTTTTTATGATATACTTATCATAAATATACGAAAAAGGGGGGGTAAGCGATGCTGACAACGTTGCTTTGCGCAGGTCTTTGCGGTATTGACGGCTTTTTGGTGACCGTTGAATGTGATGCACAGGAGCGCATGGGCGATTTTGAGATCGTTGGGCTCCCCGACGTTGCCGTTAAGGAGGCTAAGGAGCGTGTGCGCACGGCCAGCTACAACAGCGGCTTTCGCTTTCCCGCCCTCTCCCTTACCGTAAACCTTGCCCCCGCCAATCGCAAAAAAGAGGGCTCGGGCTTTGACGTTGCGATGCTGTGCGGCATTTTGCGCTGTGGCGGTGTGATCCGCCGTGACGTGGATCTTTCGCGCACGTGCCTGATCGGTGAGCTTTCGCTGTCGGGTAAGGTGCGCCCCGTGCGCGGTGTGCTTTCCATGTGCGTGGCGGCGCGCGATGCGGGACTTACCGAGATATTCGTGCCTGCCGAAAACGCCCGTGAGGCGGCGGCCGTGTCGGGTATGACGGTCTATCCGCTGACCGATATTCCTTCTCTGGTGGCGCACCTCAACGGAGAAACGCGCCTCACCCCCGTTTCGGCGGAGCTTGATACATACGCCGCGGCGATGGAGCAGATCGGGCTTGATTTTGCTGACGTGCGCGGCCAGGCTATGGCCAAGCGTGCACTTGAAATTGCGGCGGCGGGCGGTCACAATATTTTGCTCATCGGCCCACCCGGTACGGGAAAATCAATGCTCGCGAAGCGCTTGCCCGGTATCTTGCCTCCCCTTTCCTTTGAGGAGGCGATCGAAACCACCAAAATACATTCGGTGGCGGGTACCCTGCCCGAGGGGCGTTCCTTGCTGACAGCGCGTCCGTTCCGCGCACCGCACCATACGATGTCGGCCGTCAGCTTGGTGGGTGGCGGCGTCAATCCTACGCCCGGTGAGGTTTCGCTTGCGCATAACGGGGTGCTGTTTTTAGACGAGCTGCCCGAATTCCCCAAAACCGTGACCGACACGCTCCGTCAGCCCTTAGAGGATCGGCGTGTGACGATCACCCGTGCCGCGGCACGCGTTACGTTTCCATGCTCGTTTATGATGGTGGGTGCGATGAACCCCTGCCGATGCGGGTATTTCGGTCACCCGACCAAGCCCTGCACGTGCTCACCCGCTGACGTTAAGCGTTATATTTCGCGTATCAGCGGCCCCTTGCTTGACCGCATCGATATTGAGGTCGAGCTACCCTCGCTGCCGTTTGAGGAGATCTCCGCCACCGCGCCTGCCGAGTCCTCGGCTGCCGTGCGTGCGCGCGTGATACGCGCGAGGGCCTTTGCCGCCGCACGTTTGCAGGGTGAGCGGGATATCTATTGCAACGCGCAGCTTGATGCTGCGGCGATCCGCAAATACTGTGTGACTGACGAGGCCGCGCGTACGCTCCTTGCCAGAGCCTATGACCGTATGGGCCTGTCCGCACGTGGCTATGACCGCGTGATGCGCGTTGCGCGCACGATCGCCGATCTTGATGAAAGCGACGTGATCCGTGCACCGCACGTAGCCGAGGCTATTCAGATGCGTAGCCTAGATAAGAAATATTGGAACTGAAAGGAAACATATACTATGTCGAGTACCAAATACATTTCTCCCTTTTCTACCCGTTATGCCTCCGATGAGATGCAATATCTCTTTTCGGCCGAGAAAAAATTTTTAACCTTCCGCCGTTTGTGGATCGCGCTGGCTGAGGCCGAGCAAAGGGCGGGTCTGCCGATCACCGATGAGCAGATCGCCGAGATGAAGGCACACGAAAAGGATCTTGACCTGGATCTTGCCGCCGCATACGAGAAAAAGCTCCGTCACGACGTTATGGCGCACATTCACGCATGGGGTGACGTGTGCCCCAAGGCGCGTCCTATCATTCACCTCGGGGCAACCTCCTGCTACGTGGGTGACAATACCGACATGCTGATCCTGAAGGAGGCACTTTTGCTGGTGCGCGGCAAGCTTTGCCGTGTGATGCAGAACCTGCGTGACTTTGCTCTTAAGTATAAGGATCTGCCTACGCTTGGTTACACGCATCTGCAGCCCGCACAGATGGTCACGGTCGGCAAGCGTGCCACGCTGTGGCTGTACGATCTGGTGCTTGATTATCACGATCTTGAATACGTGCTGTCCACCCTGGCGCTTCTCGGCTCAAAGGGCACTACGGGCACACAGGCAAGCTTTATGGAGCTTCTTGACGGAGACGGAAAAAGG
The DNA here is from genome assembly GCA_015063895.1 of Oscillospiraceae bacterium. Taxonomy (GTDB): domain Bacteria; phylum Bacillota; class Clostridia; order Oscillospirales; family CAG-272; genus Firm-07. The sequence goes on from SVTG01000002.1 coordinate 107,365, forward strand.
ATCGATGAGATTGAAGCGTATATTGCCAAGGAAATGGGCTTTGACAAGGTCGTGCCCGTCAGCGGTCAGACCTACACGCGCAAATTTGACAGCCGTGTGCTCTCGGTGCTTTCCGGCATCGCACAGAGTGCTTATAAGTTCTCAAACGATATGCGTATCCTGCAATCCTTTAAGGAAATGGAGGAGCCCTTTGAGAAGAACCAGATCGGCTCCTCGGCGATGCCCTACAAGCGTAATCCCATGCGCTGTGAGCGCATGAGTGCGCTCTGCCGCGCCGTTATTTCGGATGTCGCAAACACCGCCATCACCGCCTCCACTCAGTGGTTTGAGCGCACGCTTGACGATAGCGCCAACCGCCGTATTGCGATCTCGGAGGGCTTTTTGGCGGTAGATGCGATCCTTAATGTCTTCATCAACGTTACCGACGGCCTTGTGGTCTATCCCAAGGTGATCGCTTCGCGCGTTGCCGCTGAATTGCCTTTTATGGCATCGGAGAATATTCTTATGGCCGCTGTGAAGCGCGGCGGTGACCGCCAGACGCTGCACGAGGCTATTCGTGAGCACGCCATGGCTGCGGGGCGCATGGTCAAGGAGGAGGGCCTGCCCAACGATCTGCTTGAGCGCATCGCCGCAGACGATCGCTTTGGCCTTGCCAAGGAGGATATAGAGAAGCTGCTGAGGCCCGCGGATTATATTGGCCGCTGTCCCGAGCAGGTCGAGCATTTTATTGAAAACGAGGTTGATCCTATCTTGCGTGCTACCGAGGCGATCGGCGGCGCTGCCTTGACGGTATAAATTCAAAAACGGTGAGGGGGTGATCCGATGGCTGCTACGTATGAAGCATTATTTGAAAGATCAAGCACGCTGTCAGCGCTGATTGACAGCATCAGCGAGACGTACGGTACGTCGGTCGCTATTCACGAAAAAAAGCAGGGCTTTTATCAGCATATTTCCTTTGGTCGCGTGGGTGAGGAGCTATCGGCACTGACCGCCGCCCTGTCGGGAAGGATCGTTGCGGGCAGCCGTGTACTGATCCTTGGAAAAAACAGCTATGCGTTCGTGCTGGCGACGCTTGCCGTCGCCGGTGGCGTTGGCGTTGCCGTGCCGCTTTCCTCCGGTGTGAAGAAAACGGCGCTTGCAAGGATCGTGAAGGCAAGCGGCATCACCGCTGTGCTTTACGATGACGTGACCGCCCCCCTGGTGGCTGATCTTGATCTGCCTTGCAAGCTTTCTCTTGCGGCATTTGAGTCACTGATCGAAGAGGGTAGGGGACTTTTGCTTGCAGGGACCGCTTCAGCTGTCCGTTGCCCCGATGATGCCGCGCTGCTTTTCTCCCTGCCAAGCGGCAAAAGGGTATTGCTTTCGCATACCAACCTTTTAAGGATGCTTGCCGCATTCTTAAAAACCAATTTGTTTGATGCACGCGATATTTTCCTCTCGCATTTGCCTCTTTCGCAGGCTACCGAGTGGGTGTGCGGTGTGCTGGGTCCGCTTTGCTGCGGTGCGTCGGTTGCCTTTGCTGAGGGCACGGGTATGCTGATGCGCAATATGCGCGAGATCCACCCGACCGCGATGGTGACAGTGCCCTTTGTGGCGGCACAGATCGCGGATAAATTTCATCGCCTGGCGGCTCGGCGCGACCAGCAGGCAAGCCTGCAGCGCGTCTGGCGTCTGACGGCTTCGGTCAAGCCCTTGGCGGCACGTCTTGCGGCAAGGCGGCGCTTACTGGCTACTGCCCGTGCACCTTTTGGCGGTGCGCTGCGCACGGTATTGACCGTAGGCGGGCAGGGCGAGGCAACGCTTTGCGATGCCCTTTGCAGGATCGGCATTCTTGCGGCACAGTGCTACGTGCCCCCCACACTCGGCTTACCGCTGGCGGTGAGCACGCCGCGCACTTGCCGTACGGTGGGGCACGCGTTATCGGGGCTCACGCTTTCCGTAGATGATAACGCAGAGATCTTTGTGCAGGGCGAGGCGCTGTTCCTCGGTTACGATGGCGAGGAGCCCTACGACGGGCATTCTCTACTCGCGACAGGGGACGTGGGGCGGCTGGATGCGCGTGGGCTTTACCGCATCGTGGGGCGCGTTGAAAATCGCATCGTACGTGCCGACGGCACCTGCATTTTCCCCGAAGAGCTTGAAAAAATGATCGTCGATCATTCGCACATTAAGCAGGCTGTGGTTGTAGGGCTTCCCTGCGACGGGGGACATGACGTTGAGCCTGCTGCTTTGATCGTGCCTGAGGGAGCAGCAAGCGACGACGAGGAGAGCGTACAGGCGCAGGAAAGGACAGTTGGGGAGTGGCTTTCGCGCGTGAATGGGCAGCTGCCCGAGGGCGCGCAGATCACACTTTTTGCCATCGCTACGGCACCCGTGCCGTGCGATAAGAGGGGACGCGTGCAGCGTCATCTGGTGGTAGAGCAGCTGCTTGCTGCCACCGCACAAGAAAAGCAATCCGACACAAAAGGAGAAGATATATGAGCAAACAGGTTATTATTTGTAGTGACAGCACCAGTGATCTTAGCAGTGCTTTGATTGAAAAATACGGTATCAAGATCATACCTCTTGCTGTTACGCTGGGCGGTAGATCCTATACCGACGGAGTAGATATTGACCCCGATATGATCTATGCGCACTATGCGGCGAATAAGGAGCTGCCGAAGACTGCCGCGCCCAATTACGCTGCCTTTTGTGCCTTTTTTGAGGAGCAGACCCAAAACGGTGCCGCAGTGGTGTGCTTTACCATCAGTCAGACGATGTCCTCTACGTATAACAACGCGCGTTTGGCCGCTGCCAACTATCCTGACGTATACGTGGTAGATACCAAAAATCTCTCCACGGGTGGGGGCTTGCTTGTGCTGGCTGCTGCCGAGATGGCGCAAAACGGACTCGCAGCAGGCGAGATCGCAAAGTCGGTATCGGCGATGACTGAACGCGTTGACGCCTCGTTTGTGGTAGATGACCTTGAATTTTTACATAAGGGCGGCAGATGCTCCGCTGTGGCGGCGCTTGCCGCAGGCGTGCTGCAATTAAAGCCCTGTATTTCGGTGCGCGACGGTAAAATGGGCGTCGGTAAGAAGTATCGCGGCAAATTTGCACGTGTGCTGCAGTCCTATATTGCCGACCGTATTGGCGATGGCACGGATATTGATACCACGCGCGTATTTGTGACGCACGCAGGCTGCGATGAAAGCATCGTTGCACAATGTGTGGCGCAGGTCAGTGAGGCGTTGCCGTGGGGCGAGGTGCACGTGACGCGTGCGGGCTGTACGGTTTCTGCGCATTGCGGGCGTAATACGCTGGGCGTCTTGTTTATGCATAAATCATAACAAAAAGAACACACCGCCGCCGCGAATTTCGCGGCGGCGGTGCTTTTGTTACAAAGCTTTTATTTTTTGCCGTTGAGGATAAAGAGCGGCGAGAGCGTAAGCGAGAGGGCGGTAATGGCAAGATTCAGGGCGATGGCAATTCCTGCAAAGGGCAGGAGCAGATCAAAGGCGAAGCCGAGCACGATGAGCACGGCTGTCGGTGCCAGGCCAAAGTATACGAACAGGATCTGTATCAAGGATTTGATGATGGGTGTAAGGCCCTCGCGCAGAGAAAGATCGATAAACAGCCCCATGCTATCGCAAAATGCCCCCACCGAAATGATCAGCAGCAGCCACAGCAGCGCTGAGAAGGGGTTTGCGCGCAGAAGAATGGCGGCCAGCAAAAATGCAGGCAGCGTATCAAGCAGGGCATTCAGTGTGCCGCCAAGGAAGGAAAACAGCACCTTGCGGTGTGCGGTGTCGGGCACCATATAAAAATGCTCCTGTGCGATATCTGCCGAGATGGGGTTGCCAAGCGCACGGAAAAAGCCAAAGCCTGCAAGCATCAGCGCCACCGCGGGAAAGAAGCTGCTTTTTACCGCCAGCAGCAAAAATGCCACAGTGCCAATGGCGGCCAGCAGATAGGTGAGAGAGGTTTTGGTGAATACGTGCAGATAGGCAAAGCGGAATCGGTTGTGTAGGGTTTTATAGAAGTATACGGTGGCACCGAGCCCCTTCAAGGGGCGTTCGGCGCGCACGCGCTCACCGCGCTCCTTTTTCCGTTGCTTGAGGCCCTTGGCATTTTGCTGCGCTTCGCGCAGCGCGGCGATCTCCTCGGAGCGTGCCATGGCTTCCTCGTAAAAATCTGCCTTGATGCGGCGAATTATGAGCACCAGTAAAATAGCAAATAACACCAGAGCCAGCAGTGCGATCGCCGCACCGCCCCAATGGCCCCAATAGGCACAAACGAGCAATGCCTTCAGCCACCCCCAAACAGGTACGTAGCGCGTGAGGGGGGCGTTGAAAAAGGCAAACGCGGCTTTGAGGGCATCGCCCTCAAAGCGTCGGGAAAACAGCAAGAAGGCGCCACCGATGATGGCAATAAGGACAAAAAGCGTGGGGCGCAGGCGTTTTTTCAGGCTTTCTTTTGTGGCGCAAACGGTATATAAGAGCACCGAGATCAGCTTGCTGTAAAGAAGCAGGAAAAACCAAGCGGCCAAAATTATCAGCACCATGCCGACCCCAAGGCCCAGGTTGACCATAAGGTTCGGGATCTGAAACAGTAGGTAAACGGTGGCAAATGCCGAGGTGCCCGCTTGCATCAAAAGTCGGAAAAGCAGCACCGTTTGGGGGGATAATGGGGCTTGAAAGAGCAGGTTGACGTCAGCCATCAAAAAGATGGAGCTGCCGCTCTTGTCTGCCTGAAAGGCGGAAAAGAAGATGACGATCAGCACAAGTGCGCCGACGCCAAGCTCTAAGAGTGCGGCGATCTCCTCGGGTGTTGGCATCGCCTCGGCTTCGCCGCCGTCATCGGGTAGCGTTTCCTCGTAATGCTCCCCGTTTTCGGGTGTGTCTTCTTCAAATAGGGTGGAGAGTGCGGCGGCACCGAGGCCGAAAATGACACCGATCAGTATGCAAACAAGCAGAAAAACCGCTACCCAAGTGCGGAAGAGCTTGCGTATTTGGTTTTTTACGGTGTGTACCATATAGTAAAGCGTCATACGCATGGGTTATGCCTCCGTGCCCTCGGTGATGGCGAAAAACAGATCCTCAAGCTGTGTGCTCTGTGCCTGTAATTCCTCGCGCGTGACGTTGGCGCGCAGAACGCCCTTTTGCATGATCAGGGCGCGATCCCATAGGAGCGAAACGCTGTCGATCATGTGGGTGGAGACCAGTACGGTGCGCCCCTCACGGCGCATCTCCTCGATCACGTCTTTTAATTCCTTGATAGCGTGCGGATCAAGACCAATCATCGGCTCGTCCATCAAAAGCAGCTGGGGCTTGGGCAGAAGCCCGAGACAGAGGTTCAGCTTCTGCTGCATGCCCTTTGAAAGCTCGTCACCGAATTTATTCTTTTTATCGGTCAGCTCAAAGCGATCAAGCAGGCTTTCGGCATAGTCGCGGTAATTCTCAAGCTTGTAAGCACGTGCGATAAATTCAAAATGCTCCCAAACCGTCAGATTCGGGTAAAGGGAGGGGATCTCGGGCACGTAGCCGAGCACACGCTTGGCCTCAACGCTCTTGTTGTGCAGACCGCGGACTGTAATATCGCCTTGATAGCGCAAAAAGCCTGTGATCGATTTTAAAAGTGTTGACTTTCCTGCGCCGTTGGGCCCGAGCAAGACGGTCACACCGCCCTGCGGCAGGTGAAAGCAAATATCGTTGCAAGCAATATTCTTGGCATAGGTCTTGGTTACATGTGAAACGGTCAGCATAATAGGTTTTCTCCTTATTTGTTACGTAATCCCTTGGGATAGTGGTTTTTTAATTTGCCGGCGACGTGCTTGCCGCCGCCAAGCGGTGCGCCTTCATAAAGTACGGCGGCGTAGCCGTTTTGCGTGTTCTGCAGCTCGGGGGCATCGATCTCCTCGCCTGCAAGATATTTTGCGGTGCGCGGATCGTTGGCCGAAAACGGCAAAATGCGCTTAAAATCTCTCCCGTATGCCGAGTAAAGATGGTGATGTGGCTCAAGGCGTCCCTTGACAAGGGTGCCGATACAAACGCCTGCGGCAAAGATACCGCGTGGCGGCAGGGGCACGTCAGGGCACAGGAAGACCTTATCGCCAAGACGGCAGAGCCGTCCTTCGGGTATTCCTTGCAGTGCTTGCGCTAAAAACGCTCCAACGGTATCCTCATCTGCGCGGGAAAGCGGCTGTGCGTTATTTTTGGGGATGGGCGTGGCAGCTGCTTCGTTGCTGCGTGTCAGCAGTGCGATAAACTGCCCCTCGCCCGGAGAAATATGCGGATAAAAGCGGCGGCAGGCGGTGAGGTCGTGCCCCTTTACCGAGATGCCGTCAGCCGTTACGGCGGTGACACAGTCAGCCACGGGGGAGAGCGAAAAATCAGGAAAGCTGTCAAGAAACCACGCAACGTTTTCCTCATTTTCGTCAAGCGACCACGTGCAGGTGGCGTAAAGCAGGCGTCCGCCCGGTGCAACACATTTAGCTGCATTGGTTAAAATGTCGCGCTGGCGTGCGGCGCAAAGGGCAACGTTTTCTTCGCTCCATTCTTCGCCCGCCACCTCGTATTTGCGTAGCATTCCCTCGCCCGAGCAGGGGGCATCGACCACCACGAGATCAAAATAATTACCAAAAAAGTTGGCAACGGCCGCGCTGTCAAGATTGGTGACGAGCGTGTTGGTAACGCCCATGCGCTCTATATTTCCTTGTAAAATGCGGGCTCTTGATGTGACGTATTCGTTGGATACGAGTACACCTTCCCGACCGATCGCGCTTGCCAGCTGGGTCGATTTGCCGCCGGGGGCGGCGCAAAGGTCAAGCACGCGCAGACCCTTTTCAAGAGGTAGGGCTGCCACGGTGCTGATGGCACCGGGGTCCTGCATATACAGCATGCCCGCGTGGTGCGCGGGGTGCGCGCCGATCTTGTCGTTTGTCGCGTAGTAGGCGTTTTTTGCAAAGGGTAGGGGCGTGGACACAAAGGGGAGCAGGGGCAGGAGCCGCGCGGCAGTTGTTTTGTCGGTGTTGACACGGAATGCGCGCACGGGGGGCGCCTCCAGCGCCGCGCAAAACGCCTCAAACGTGGGGGTGTCAAAATAACCCCGCATACGCTCTAAAAATTTTGAGGGAATCATAGCATAGCTTCCTTCTTTTTGGCATATAATGTGGTATATAAACAATATACCACTTTGCAAACGGCTCTGTCAATAACTTTTTTTCAAAAAGACTTGACAATGCCCGACGCTTATGCTATAATAGCAAGGCGAGTGAGGGAAACCTCTGCATTTCGGCCTGCCGGAATGGCGGAACTGGCAGACGCCCGGGACTTAAAATCCCGTGAGATTATATCTCGTACCGGTTCGATCCCGGCTTCCGGCACCATTTTCTCAATTTCATATCGCGGGGTAGAGCAGCTTGGTAGCTCGTCGGGCTCATAACCCGGAGGTCATGTGGTTCAAATCCCATCCCCGCAACCAAAAAAGAAAACACCCCCTTGTGGGGTGTTTTCTTTTTTGCTCGCCGTAGGCGAGGCGGGGTGGGGTTTGAACCATGCGACCTCTGGTCGCATGAACCGAGCACGCGGTTGTGCTTCTTGACAATGAACGCACTGCATTTTAAAATTATGATAGCAAACAAAAGATTGTTTTACCGCGTGCGTCGGGATCTATTTTGCCGAAGGCAAAATATTGCGTCGCTTTTCGTGTCACGCCCGAAAAGCAGCAAATAACCCGTACTAAAATTCTGCCCCAACCCGCCCACCCACACCCCCTGTCACTCCGTGACCTCCCCCTCTCCGTCCCCAGAGGGGGAGGCATAAGAACTGTTTTTTGATGTGACCGAAAAAGATGCCGGTCACGAAACCCCAGAAGCCGCCACGGCTTCCGGGGTTTTTCCATGCCTTTCCCCGGTGTAAAATAAATAGATGCCAAAGCCATTTTTCGCCCTAGGGACGGGAAATGAACCTTTCACCCACCATTTTGGGGCAGATTTTTCACGATTTTTGTGAAGGATCTGTCCCTTTTTTCGTTTTTGAAATTGTTAAATAATTGTGTCTGAAAGGGCAAGCGCGTCGTAGTTTGACTTTTATGTAATGTTATGAATTGAAAAACAACACTGCTTATGATATAATAAAATGGTATAAATACAATTCCCCACAAAAACAAAGGAGCAACCATGAAAACGATACTGATTATCGACGACGATATGCACATTGGCGATATGCTGACCGAGGTGCTGGAGCGTGAGGGTTACGGCGTTCTGCGCGCGTATTCGGGTACCGAGGCGCTGATGCTGCTTTCCACGAAAACACCCGACCTCGTGCTGCTTGACCTGATGCTCCCCGGGCTTTCGGGCGAGGAGGTTTTGCCGAAAATCAAGAATATTCCCGTCATTGTGGTCAGTGCCAAAATTGACGTGGATAATAAGGTGGATCTTTTGCTTGGCGGGGCGGTGGATTACGTCACAAAGCCCTTCAATACCAAGGAATTGTTGGCGCGGATTGCGGTGGCGCTGCGCGGCGCGACAAAGCAGACAACACTCCTGCATTTTGATGACATTACCCTGAACGCGGCGAGCTACGCCGTGCATGTGGGAGAGGTTGAGGTCAAGCTGACGCGCACGGAGTTTGCTATCCTCAAATATCTGATGCAAAACAGCGCGCAGGTGGTGTCCAAATCGCAGCTGTTGGAGCATATCAGCATCGACACCCCCGACTGCACCGAAACCTCACTCAAGATCCACGTCAGCAACCTGCGCGGCAAGCTGCGCGACGTGTCGGGCAAGGATTACATCGAAGCCGTTTGGGGCATCGGTTTTAAGCTGAAATAAGGCAAAAAAGCCGCATTGCGGAAATCTTTACGAAATCTTAACCCTTTTCTTTACCGCCGCCTTTACGCTTTTTTGATAGAATAGCGGCAACATCTAAAAGGAGGAGTTCAAGATGGAATACGTACTCACAACACAAAACCTATCCAAAGCCTACCGCAAATTTCAGGCGCTGGACAATTTCACCATGCACGTGCCAAAGGGTGCGATCTACGGCTTTGTCGGCAAGAACGGCGCGGGTAAGACCACGCTCATTCGCCTTATTTGCGGCTTGCAATCCCCTACGGCGGGCTCTTACAGCATCTACGGCATTGACTATAAGGAGAAAAGCATCGCAAAATCTCGCCGTCGCATGGGCGCGGTGGTGGAAACGCCCGCGATCTATATGGATATGACCGCTGCCGAAAACCTAAAGCAGCAGTATCTTCTGCTGGGGCTCCCTTCCTATGAGGGGATTGACGATCTGCTCTCACTTGTAGGTCTTGCAAACACAGGGAAGAAAAAGGCGCGCAACTTCTCGCTTGGCATGAAGCAGCGCCTTGGCATCGCCATCGCTCTGGCGGGCGACCCCGATTTTTTGGTGCTGGACGAGCCGATCAACGGTCTTGATCCGCAGGGCATCATCGAGATCCGCGAGCTGATCTTAAAGCTCAACCGCGAGCGGCAGATCACCGTGTTGATCTCCAGCCATATCCTTGACGAGCTTTCGCGTCTGGCTACCCACTATGGCTTTATTGATAAGGGCAGAATGGTAAAGGAAATGAGCGCCGCGGAGCTGGAAGCGGCTTGCCGCAAGTGTATGCGCGTGGAGGTCAGCAACGCCGCCGCGCTGTCGCACGTGCTGGACACTATGGGGGTGGAATACAAGATCCTTTCCGACACCACCGCTGACATTTACGCCAAGCTCAATATTTCCGAGCTGACGCACGCGCTTGATGAGAGCGCTTGCGAGCTGCGCGCGATCACCGAGCACGACGAGTCGCTTGAGAGCTACTTTATGGGGCTTGTGGGAGGTGGCGAGCGTGAGTAATTTGTTGCGCGCGGGGCTTGCCCGTTATCTCAAAAACCCGCTTACCGCATTGGTTGCCGTTGCCTCGCTTATAATAGGGCTGTTTAGCGGTCGCAATGCAGTCTGCACCATTGACGACGTGTATCTGATCGCGCTTTTCATCGCGTTTGCCGCATTCATCTCGCTGTTCGTCGGGCGTGAGCACGGCGAGGGCGGCTTTCGCAATAAGGCGGTCACGGGCTACACAAAGGGTCAGATCTTCTGCTCGGAATGGCTTCTGCACACGGCGTTTTGCCTTGCGATGCTGCTGCTTTTTCTGATCGGCTTTGCGCCGCTCGCGCACGAGGTGCTTTCCCCTGTGCCAGCGGGAATGCTTGCCCTGATCACACTGTGTCTTATGATGATGACAGTTACCGTTGTCACGTTGCTTTGCACGCTTACGCTTTTGGTCAGCCAACGCGCTGTGTCGGCGATCCTTTCCGTGCTATTGGTGGTCGGGTTGTTGTTTGCTTCTTATGCGATAGATGCGGCACTTACACGTCCGCAGTACTATCTTATACAGCATTATAACGAGGCAGGGGAGTTCGTTTCTTTGCAGAAAATAGAGGATCCTCGCTATGTCGACGGTGCGGCGCGCACATTGCTTACGCATTTGAGCTATACGCTTCCCTTGGGTCAGAGCGAACCATTGCTTGAAAGTATTGCGATATGGAATTACAGTAACGCGGAGGCAGATCATGACTTTTCTTGGTTGAAGATCATTAAATTTCTCCCGCTGTACTCTCTGGGGTTAACAACGATTATTGGCAGCATCGGCTACGTGATATTCCGTCGCCGTGACCTCAAATAAGGGGGTGGACGGTATGAAAAATCTGCTTTCTGCTACCTTTGCACGACTCTTTAAAGGGAAGCTGTTTTGGATCGGTATGCTTGCCATGGGCGGTCTTGGCGCCGTTGCAACGATCGCACGGGCACGTGACGCCTATGTTTTACAGGATATGGGCTACGACAGACCCGATGGGCTTTTGTTTATCGGTCTCACTTATTTTCTCATCACCGTGGCGGCGTTCGACGGTCTGTTCATCGGTGCCGAGCACGCGGACGGCACGTGGCGCAACAAGCTGATCGTGGGACAGGGAAGAGTGCAGATCTATCTCACCTACCTGATCGTCACAACTGCAGCCACGATGTTGATGCACCTTGTCTATATCGGCGTGGTATTGGGGCTTTCCGCACCGCTGCTGAATCCTTTTTTGACACTGATAAAGGTGAACGTGGTCTTCTTTTTCTGCTCGCTTGCCACCGTGGTGGCAATGAATGCTCTGATGGTCACGCTTTGCATGCTGATCCAAAACAGGGCGGTTGTGGCGGTTGGCGCGATGCTGCTTGCCATTGGCTTGATGATGGGCGGCATGGCGATCTATCAAATGCTCTGTGCCCCTGAATTTTTGAGTGGTCCGGCAACGGTCGTAAACGGCGTTCTGATGCCCTCTCCCGAGCCCGTGCCCAACCCCAAATATCTCACGGGTGCAAAGCGCGCATTCTTCCAATTTTTGCACGAGTTTCTGCCCGGCGGTCAGGCTATAACCATTGGTATGACAGGCGAGTTGCCTGCAAACGTGTGGCGGTTGCCCGTATTTTCTGCGTTGCTCACCCTGCTATCCACCCTTGGCGGCGCGTGGGGCTTTTGCCGCCGAGATTTAAAATAATATCAAAAAGGAGGTGTGCGTATGGTCGCGTTATGGATCGCGGTGGGAGTGCTGTCCCTTACTGTACTCTTGCTTGTGTGCAAGGTGCTTTCCATGCAAAAGGCGGCAAGAGAGATCGCCGTAGCTTTTTCCGAGCATCTGCAAAGCGATACCAATACGCTGATCTGTGTATCCACCAGAGATCGGCACATACGCACACTTGCCGCCTCGATCAACCGCGAGCTGCGCGCGTTGCGCGAGATGCGGCACCGCTACCAAAACGGCGACAAGGAATTAAAAAGCGCCGTTACCAATGTCTCGCACGATCTGCGCACACCCCTCACTGCTATTTGCGGGTATCTTGATCTTTTAGAAGCGGAGGAAAAATCAGAGCAGACCGCCCGCTATATTGCGCAAATTGCAAACCGTATCGAGGTTTTGAAGTCGCTCACCGAGGAGCTGTTCCGCTTTTCGGTGATTTCCGCTGAACCCGCGCTAACCCCCGAGCGCCTGAACGTATGCCGCGTGCTGGAAGACACGTTGGTTTCCTTTTACGCAGCCCTTGAGAGAAAGGGCATAAAACCACAGATTTCTTTGCCCGATTGCGAAGTGTGGCGCGTGCTAGATGCTTCCGCGCTTTCCCGTATTTTCAGTAACATTGTAAGCAATGCGGTGAAATATTCCGATGGGGACTTTTCCGTCTGTATGAGTGAGGACGGGCGCATCGTGTTCAGCAATACGGCGCGCACCTTGTCCGCGGTGGACGTGGAAAAGCTCTTTGATCGCTTCTATACTGTCAATTCCGCCAGAAGCTCCACAGGGCTCGGGCTTTCGATCGCCAAGATCCTGGTCGAGCGAATGGGGGGCAATATCTCTGCTGATTATAAAGGGAATATGTTGTCGATAACCCTTTCCTTTGAGGGAGAATCATATGAAAACAAGTAAGAAAATGGTTGCATCTAAATCGGTCACACAAGCCATATTGTGCATCCTTAATGGATGCCACCCCAAAAAGCCCAGATGTCACAAGGCATCTGGGCTTTTTTCTACCAATTTTCAGGTAGTGATTTTAATAGATGCCACACGGCAAAAACGCCGTGTGGATGGGATTTGAACTTGAATAATCGACTTTTTAGGGGAGATTTTGAGATTGCTTCATCTTAGAATCTGTCCCTTGATCATTTTTTATTCATATGTATTTTTCCGAAGCGGTTACGGAACTCTGACGGATAACAGCCTTCATGATATTTAAAGTATCCAATGAAGGCTTTGTCGCTTGGAAATGCCAGCTCGGCAGCTATCTCCTTAACATACTTTTCTGTATTGCATAAAAGCTCCTTGGCTCTCGCAAGTAAAAAATTATTGATAAGCGCCCTCGCGCCAATACCGCAATTACTTTTGCATAAGCGGTTTATATGGTCGGGTGAATAGCCGAAATGCTCTGCCACACTTTTAACGGTAAGAGAGGAGTCTGCGTTTATCCTTATCCACTCGAGAAGTGTCTCTGCAATACTGTTATAGCTACACACACTTTTTTCGGACAAATGACAGAGTACGGCAAGTATATGAATGAGTACTGAATTTACAGCGTATTCAGGAACGCTCGGCAGATTGTTATAGTGCAACAGCTCCTTAAAGAGGTACATACCGTTGAAGCTTTCGAAAAAACGTTTATTAAACGGGAGATCCCCCTCCTTCACGGTAAAATGTACCCAATAAAAGCCGACGTCACTCGTTACCCTCGTTCCGTAATGAAGCACGTTCGGGGATAACAACATCACTTGTCCTTGCTCTACCAGATATTCATGCTCCCCCTCACGCATATATACCTTTCCTTTTGTGACACAGATTATCTCATAGGTTTTTTCTGTTCGTTTGGGGTGTATCCATTCCGTTTGCGTTGAAAAAAGTCCCGCATATGAAAATACGATGTTATTATTCGTTAGAATGTTCATATCGTTTTTTCTTACCTCATATCGTGTTTTGAGAATTGATTTTTATACGAATATATTTTATAATAAATTCAAAAGAAAATCAATATTTCCTTGAAAATACAGCTATTTTGAGGTGGTTTTATGAAAACATACTCTTATAAAGAGGTACGGCTCACATCCGGCTACCTTTTAGAAAAGCAAGAGCTAAATCGGAAAATCACGATTGACGCGGTGTACGACCGCTTCTTTGAAACGGGAAGAATATCTGCCTTTGACTTTAGTTATGATCCCACTGTTGAGGGCTCTGTTAAGCCCCATTACTTTTGGGACAGCGACGTTGCCAAATGGATAGAAGGCGCGGCTTATATTTTGAAGCATCACCCCGAGATGCGCGAGCTTGAGCAAAAGGCAGACGGCATTATATCCAAAATAAAAGAGCATCAAGAGGATAACGGCTATTTCAATATTTACTTCACAGTCTGTGAACCCGAAAATAGATTTTCAAATCGCAACGCTCATGAGCTTTACTGTGCAGGACATCTGATGGAGGCGGCTGTTGCCTATGCCGAAGCGACTGGTAAAGAAACTCTTCTTGAGTGTATGGAAAAATACGCGGAGCATATATACAAGGTTTTCGTTGTTGATAGGAGCGCCGCTTTTTTCACACCTGGACACGAGGAGATCGAGCTTGCTCTCGTTCGTATGTACCACTATACAGGCGAAAGAAAATATCTTGACCTTGCGGCTCATTTCATAAATACTCGCGGAACTGTCGTCGAAAACGATCATCCCGAGTACGACCAAAGTCACAAGCCCGTCAGAGAGCAAGCCGAGGCAGTCGGGCACGCGGTACGCGCCCTGTATCTTTACACCGGCATGGCACATCTTGCAAAAGAAACGGATGACGATGAACTGAAGCATGCTTGTCGCGTTCTCTGGAACGATATCATGTCGCATAAGATGTACGTTACAGGCGGAGTCGGCTCGACAAACATCGGCGAGGCATTTACAACAAACTACGACCTTCCAAGCGATACGGCTTATGCCGAGACCTGTGCGGCGATCGCACTCATGTTTTTTGGCAATGCCATGCTTGCCCTTGAAAACGATGCAAAATATGCCGACGTCATCGAGCGTGCCTTGTATAACGGTGTACTGTCGGGACTCTCCTTGGACGGAACAAGATTCTTTTACACCAACCCTCTCGAGATCAATCTATCCGAGCGATGGAGTAGCACTTGGGGAAAACGAGTCTTCCCCATCTCGCAGCGCCCGGGCGTATTCAGCTGCTCCTGCTGTCCTCCTAATATTAACAGGCTTCTTCCCTCTCTTGGAAATTACATTTACGGTAGTGAAAACGACACCTTGTACATCAATCAGTTTATCTCGTCACAGTTAAACGACGTTGGAGTATGCTGTACGCAGAAAACCGATTATCCTAACGACGGCACGGTAAAGATCTCCGCAAGGGGCATAGCGAGGGTGGCCGTGCGTATTCCGTCATGGTGCGAGCACCTTACGCTCAACAAGCCCTACTCCATCGAACGCGGATATGCCGTGGTTGAGAACGACGGTGGCGATATCGTTGCGAATTTTGACATAAAACCGAGGCTCGTATACGCTGACAGCCGTGTGATGAGAAACGCGGGACGCGTCTGCGTTGCAAGAGGTCCTGTGGTATATTGTGCAGAGGGAATGGACAACGGTGCGGATCTTCATAGCTATTCTATTCCATCAAATCCCGAATTCCATGAGGCATATGATGAGAACCTCGGTCTTTATACACTACAGGTAGCTTGTGTAAGAGAAACAGATTTTGGAGACGAGCTTTATTCAAACCGTGCGCCGCAAAAGGTGAGAGCCAGCCTGAAGCTCATACCCTACAACTGCTTTGCAAACCGAGGCGAAACGGATATGATCGTCTGGCTACGCCGTGAATGACCGAAAATAATAGATGCCGAAGTTTTTCGTGTATTGTAAGGATATAAGTATCTATTAAGGATGCACATAAAACCGTCTCCAAAACTCCAAATCCCTTGATTTTATTGACTTTTTGAGATTGGCATCTATTTTGTCAAGACAACACAAAACGAAAAAAGCACCCCGTGTGGGTGCTTTTTTCGTTTTGCTTGCCTTCGGCAAGGCGGGGGTGGGATTTGAACTATGCGACGGAGTCGCATGGGGCGACCTTCCGCCGTGCGAACCGAGCACGCGGTGGCGGTGCATGGCGGAGAAGGCGTTATATTATAAAGTCTGGATAACTAACGAAGGATAACACACCGCGTGCGTCGGGGCCCATTTTGCCGAAGGCAAAATATTGCGTCGCTTTTCGTGTCACGCCCGAAAAGCAGCAAATAACCCGTACTAAAATCCTGCCCCAACCCGCCCACCCACACCCCCTGTCACTCCGTGACCTCCCCCTCTTCGTCCCCAGAGGGGGAGACATAAGAACTGTTTTTTGATGTGACCGAAATAGATGCAGGTCACGAAACCCCAGAAGCCAAGCGGCTTCTGTTTTTTTTATGCCATTTTTTAAGTGAAAATAAAAAGATGCATTTGCCGCTTTTCGCCGTTCGAGCGGGAAATGAACCTTGCACCACGCATTTGGGGTAGATTTTTCACGATTGTTGTGAAAAATCTGCCCCTTTTTTCGTTTTTGAAATTGTTAAATAATTGTGTTTGAAAGGAGGACTCTTATTTAAAAATCAGAATATGCTCGTTTCGAATTTTTGAAAAAATATGTTATAATAATAAAAAAGTTTGTAAGATTTTCTTTTCTTCGGAGTCTTATAAGTGAAGGAGGTGATAGGGTGACGGATTTTGAACAGTTGTATAATACATATTTTAATGACGTTTATTTGTATATTTTGCGGCTTTCGGGTAACGAGCATATAGCTGAGGAAATTACAAGTGATACCTTCTTCAAAGCTATGAAGTCGATTAACAGCTTTCGTGGAGATTGCGATGTGCGTGTTTGGCTTTGCCAAATAGCTAAGAATTGTTACTATTCTTACATAAAGAAAAGCAATCGGACAGAACAAGTTGACGAAACAGAGTTGCAAGAGATTCCCGATCTTGCCCCAAGCGTGGCCGACGAGTACGTCCGGCGCGAGGAGATAGAGCAAATCCAAAAGATCTTGCACGACGTGAGTGAACCGCACAAGGAAGTCTTTATGTGGCGCGTGTATGCGGAGCTTTCATTCAAACAGATTGCTCAGATCTTTGGCAAGACCGAGAATTGGGCTTGTGTCACCTATCATCGAGCGCGAAAAATGATTAAAGAAAGATTGGAGGAAAAGAACGGTGAGAACTGAATGTAGTGTAGTCAGAGATTTGCTACCGCTTTATGTTGAAGATATGGTAAACCCCGAAACTGCGCAGTTTGTAAGTGACCACTTGAAAGAGTGTTCCGAATGTCATTCCGAGTTTGAAAGTTTGAAAAATGGAGTGCCGTTATCTATGGTTGAAAATAAACCTGCCGCTGAAACCGCGAACTCAAAGCCTTTCAAAAAAATGATGAAAAGAATGAATAGACAATTCTATTCGATTGCTTATGCTGCCATCATATTTTTAATTTTTCTTGGCTTTGGGTGGACGGCTGGCAACAACTTAATGTATAACAGTTTGATTATGCCGATCGTTGGTATTTTCGGATACTACGTCTTTAAATGGAAAGCATTTTATAAGGTTCTTGTGTTGTTGCTTTTGATTGACCTTTCTGTATTTGCTTTTCAGCTTGTAGAGATAGGCTTTGTGGATACGCTTATGTGGACGATGCTATACGCAATCTTCGTTCTTGTCGGAGTGGCAATCGCCTTCCTTTTGTATTATGCGTTTAGAAAGGAGGAGAAGAAATGAAAACACGAATTTTGAAGATTTCAGCCTTATGCTTGGCTATTGCTCTTATTGTTGGCGTGTGTTGGTTTGCAAATGGGCTTGTGGGTAATCCCATTTCAAAAATGATGGCTCGTAATGCGGCAGAAAAGTATCTTAGAACAAATTATTCAAATATAGACTATGAACTTCAAGAGGTCTCATATAGCTTCAAGGAAGTTGGATACTATGCACACGTTGTATCTCCCGGTAGTGTAGATGGTAATTTCACGCTGCGCATGTCAATGCTCGGAAAAATACGTGGTGATGATTATAGCACACGTGTTGAAGGACACGGCAATGTGGCAAATAGATTATTTTTTGAGTATCGTGAAATGGTGGATAGCGTTCTCAACAGTAGTGCGTATCCTTACACCATAGCTATGGGGTACGGTGACTTGGAATTTGAGCGCGAGGCTGGTGCAGAGGTGGTAGAGGGCGCCATCAAGAGAAGCGAGCTTGTTAACGACAGATTTTATAACGTAGGCATGCTGGGGGCTAAAAATGGCAAGCTTGTACTGCATATTGATAGCGACAGCGTTGCCGATACCAATGAAAAGGCAGCCGAAATACTGTTAAAAACAAAGGAATTATTGGATCAATCGGGCATTTCATTCTATTCCGTACATTTTGTGTTGGGGGAAATAAATCTCAAGGATTTTCTTTCTACCGATATCAATGAGGATGGTATCATCGAACGAATCGAAAAATGCGCTGAGAATACAAGGAATTACTATAACGAGCAAGATAAGGCAAAATAAGATACTCGCGGATAAACAAAAATGCGTGTGTCCAAATCGGTCACACAAGCCAGCAAAAGAAAAGGCCACCCAGTCGGGTGGCCTTTTCTTTTGCCGATTACGGGGGCTTGCGGTTTGAGCCCTGCGGCGTGCAAATATCATAAAAATTGCAAGTATAATATCGCCGCAGAAAAGGTTGACGTTTTTGCGGAGCAAAATGGTCGGCGGTGTCGACAAGTCAACCTTTAAGCGTGCGAAGCGCAGCGAGCAAAGCGGGGCAACATTCCACCTGTGCAACCGCATTATGTGACCGAAATAGATGCAGGTCAAAAAACCCCAGAAGCCAAGCGGCTTCCGGGGTTTTTTCGTGCCATTTTTCAGGGTGAAAATAAAAAGAGGCATTTGCTGTTTTCGTCGTGCGAGCGAGAGGGGGAGCTTGACGCCTGTGCAGGAAAGATCGCTTTGCGTGTGATCGTAAACGATCTGTGTCATATCCTGGTCAAGTGCCACCAGAACACGCGCTTTGATATGACGCTCGGAGACCTCGCTTTCGCTGACCCAGGATACGGTAGCACTGTCCATGGCAAATCCCAGCGGCGAGGTCAGATGGTTGGTTTTACAGTTAAAGATATTCATATAATGGGATTCCTTTTATTCAGATTTCGGGGATATTGTTGCCGCCGCCCGCGTGCATATAAAAGTAGCGTCCCGCATAGCCGAGCCCTACGTTAAAATGGTCGTAGTAGGTCTCAAAATACGCCTCACGCTTTGCGTACTCGTCAAAGAAGGCGCCAAAGAGCGTTGCCGCCTCGCGGCGCTTACCCTCGGCAGCAAGGGCGATGGGCTCGGCTACGCCGAGGAGGAAATCAAGGTAAAAGTCAAGCAGGCGCATCGACACAGTCTGGGTGCGCATGGGCATATTTTTGTGCGCTGCAAGGAAGGGCTTGAAGGTGGCGGCAAATCTGCCGAGCTCGCGCACGCGGGGCGCCATTTCGGGGTCGTACAGGCGGTGGAAGTCAGGGTCCTTGCTCGCCTTGCCCGCCAGATACCTTTGCGGCACGATCTCACCGAGGTCGGTGAGAAAGTCAAGCATCTCGCGCCATGCTTCGCCGTAGGCGTGGGAGAAATAGTCCTCTACGATATCTTCGAATTTGACATTTACGTCAAACAGGGTCGCGGCATAGGTGTAAAAGGGCAGACCGTGCGGCCAGTAGGAGCGCTGTGAGCCGTCCTCAATGATGCCGTGGAAGCCGTGGGCGTAGTAGCCCTTGACGTCCTCGTGAATAATACGGGCATAATGGATGCTGCCCGGGTTGTAGTACTGATTGTAGCAGAAGTGATATTCATAAAGGAAGGTGTTCACGCCGTACTGTGCCATGGAGGACTTGGCGTAGGGAATATACTCGTCGATATCGCGTGGGAGCGTGATATCGTTGTGCTTAAAGGGCACAAAGGGGAATTCCTTGGGCTGTGGGTCTACCGAGCGGTAATACGCACGCGTGATGGGTGCGAACAGCATGGTAAAGCGCGCGGGATTTTTGATATTGACGGTTTCGGATTTCCAGATCGTTTCATAGTAGCAGATAAATACGATGCGTGTTTTCAGCGCGCGGCGTGTCAATTCCTCATCGATCTCGTTCATCAGCATAATGTACCAGTCCGTGACGATCCTTTTGCGGCACGCTTCACATTCGCAATGGTTGTTGTAATAGTCTGCCAACCAAACGTGCAGGTAGTCTACGTTTGTATTTAACGCGGCGTAATCCGCCACGCTCTTGACCCATAGGCGTCGCGTTTCGGGGTTTGACATGCATACGTTGGTGTTCAGCGGCACACCGAGGTAGAGCTGGCGCTCGCCGTTCAGCATGGCCAAATGCACAAAAGACTCGGGGGGAACTGCGCCCGCGTCGCTTGCCTTCCAGCCAAGTGAGGAGCTGATGCCGTAGGGCTCAGCCGTCCAGCCGTGCCCCATGTCGTGATATTGCAGACCGCGCTTAGAGATCTCAGCCTCGCACTGGCGCTTCCATTGCAGCACCTGTGCTTCACTCACGGGCTCGGGCTCGCGGGCGTTGTTGAAGGCATGATCGTAATAGCTATCGTAATATGCCTTGGGGTTGTCAAACTCCTGCATAAAGATATTCATACCAAGCTTGGGGGTAAAGTCAATGGCTTCTATCATCTGCTGCTGATATTCGCCCCCCTCGTTGCACTGTCCGCGATAGCGGCAGTCAGCCATCTTGTGGTACTTGGTGGCAGTTATTTGCTTGGTGGGAATGAACTCGCCGTCAACACCCGGAAACAGCCATCTGCAGCCGTTTAGCGTGAGGTAGCGGTAGACCGCAAGCAGCACAGAGCGGGGATTGGAGCCGGCAATGATGCCGTTGCCCGCCCCGTCCACGTCTATGTGCAGAATGTCGTCAAGCGTGAGGTCCTCGGCTTCACTCGTATCAAGCCCGAAATCGGCCATCAAGCCAAGGTGAAATCCCTGTGTTGCGGTGGGCTCGTAGGCAATGTCGATCTCGCCGCAGCGCGGCATCATCATGCGCAGATATTTTTTTAATTCCTCTGCGGCAAAATCAATCACGTGGTTGGCGGTAATTTTAAAAATATGAAACATGATATTCTCCTTTGATTAAGGAATGCGTACGGTGCTTCGCCTGCCGTTATTCGGTCAGCGCATCGGCGTGCGGTATCGTCAGGGCAACGTAAGAGGCAAAGCCGTGGTCAAGACTGCCGTAGCCGTCCTTATATTCCCACAGGGTGCCCGTGGTGCGGCTCATGTGCAGGCAAAAGGTCTCTAGATTTTGCGCTAAGAGCGCCTTGTCCAGCACGTTCATTCTCAGATAAAGCCCGATAAAGGCGTGCTAAGAGCGCCTTGTCCTGCATTTGCATGAGCACGTTCATTCTCAGATAAAGCCCGATAAAGGCGTTTTTGGGGCAGAAGGTGTATTCACCGTGGTCGAAGCTTTTGAAGTCGTCGATCACGTAGCTTTTCAACCTTGCATATTGCGGTGCGTCAAGGTCAATGCCGCCGTAGAGTATGGCGTAATATTGGCACGCCTCTGAAATGTGCTTTTGATTTTCAAGCGTTTGGTCGGGGGTTCTTACGGCGTGGTCAACAAACACCTCGCCGTTAAACGAAAGCGCCGCGGCCTTTTTGCGAAGGCTCTCAGCCTTTTTTAAAAGACGGGGCATAGAAAATGTCTTTGCCACGGCAGAAAGCAAAGCCGCGTAAAGGAAATTCGTGGGGTAATTGACGTCCTGCGTCCAGGAGTTCGCATCCGACCATTCAACGAAATTCCATGAAGGAAGGTTTTCTAGAAGTCCGTCCTTATTTTCATAACGCTCAAGAAAGCTGAGGATACCCATCACGGAGGGCTTAAAAATTTCTTTATCCTTGTCGGGATTGCGCTCGTCAAGATATTCGCAGACCTCAAGCACGTACCACATATCCCACTGGGGAATGAATTTTCTGCTTTGGTGCGCGTCGCTCGGGTAGCACATGGGCAGTACGCCCTCGGGGAAGGTGCCGTCGCCCCGATAAAGAACGTAGTTTTCAAGGAAAGCGTCTTCGATCGGTGTTTTACCAAAGAAAAAATGCTCGGCGCGCCCCGTAAAAAACGAATCGCAAAGCCAGCCCGCGCGCTCGCGTGAGGGGCAATCGGTGAAAAGATCCACGGCGTTGTGCGCAAAGGTGCGCAGGGCCGATCGATAAATTTCATTGTGCAGGGGCTTTTTGAAGCTGCGGGGGATCACCGCCGTCATATCTCTTTCAAACGTACGGTATCCTACGGACTTCAGGCACAGGGTGCCTTTTTTGACAAAAACAGCTACGTGACGGAAGGAATAGGGCTCAAATGATTCCTCAGTTGCCTTGCCTGCCGAAAGCTTATATTCTATGACGCTTTGCATATTGATTCTGCGGAAGGAAAAGGTGTTGCCTTCACATAGCTCGCTGAAGGCAACGATCACGTCGCAATCGCTTTTCACGTCGGCGTCAAAACGGATAAAGCCGGCTATGATCCTGTTAAAATCAAGCATCAGCCATTCTCCCGCCGAGAGTGTGACAGGCAGCGTCCCTTCACCTGAAAGCTTGGTTTTATGAAGGCTACCTACGTAGCGGTAGGGCTTGTCCTTGATCTCATCGGGGGAAAAGATGCCGTATTCGGGCTCCCTGTCGGGCGGAAAGCTGTATGCGTTTTGCTTGGCGCCCGTGCCGAATTTTTGGCTGTCTGCGCGCCCGTCCTCTGTCGCGGTAAAGGTGCCGCGTGACAGATATGCTTGAGCGTCGCACACCGTATATGACGGGAAGGGCACGCGACGGGGGATAAACCGAATATTTTGTGCGACGGCAACGGCTTGTACGGGCAGCTCACTGTCGCCCTGCGCGTCATAGATCTCGCCAAAATGCCGTTGCACCGAATAGCGCTCTACCTTGCGCACGCGGCGCGTGTTTTCAAAGCACTGAAAATCCTTGCCCGTGTATTTGGTCACCACGCCACGCTCCCTGATCTCTGCGCAGAAGAAGGAGTCCTGAAAAACGGTAGACAAGCTCTTGCAATGATAGCCTGCCACTTCTATGACGATCTCGTTTTCCCGGTTATCGGCTTCCTTGATGTTGGATAGATCGTGTGAATCGACCCTTGCATAGCCCTTGGCGGTGCGCGCGGGGCCAAAGCCAACGAAATTGCCGTTTACGGTAAGACGGTAAAAATCCGCGGCGGCGATCTGTATCGTTACACCCTTCAGCGATCTTACGTGCTCGCGAAAGATGAGGTGGCGGTTCAGTTTTTCGGAATCGGTTTTATAGTTTCCCCAAACGGGTATAGCCTTGGTAAACATATCGTTCCTCCGTTCGTCTGAAAGTAGTAACTACCCTCATCATATCAAAAATCACAGGTTTGTCAAGCGCCCTTACTTAAAAAGCAAAAATCCGCATAAATACAGTTAAAATCAGACTCAAACAATGCCGCAGACGGAAAGGGGATTGACAAAGAGTAAGCGGTTTGCTATACTTTGCTTGAACTCGACTTTTCAGAGTCGCGGTAATACGTATACTGATTTAGAAGAACGAAGGAGATATGTGATGAAGGCAGGATTTGCAGAGGTCGATTACACGCCGATCCACGGCTTTATGCCCGGAGAATTTGAAGCCTACTATGCCAAGGGGGCGTACACACGCTTACAGGCAAATGCCGCAGCGTTTACCGACAATGAAGAAACGGTGATTCTGATCTCCGCCGATCATCTGATGTTTCCCAATAGCTACGCCAATGCGATCCGCAGCCAAATCGCAGAGCAAACGGGCGTGCCGATGGATCACGTACTGCTTGCCGCTTCGCATACGCATATGGGCCCTGCCCTGGATATCCCTTGCTGGAAGTCTCCCGCCGAGCCGGAGATCGCTCAGGTGGTGGCACGCCGCATCGTGCAGGCCGCTGTGAAGGCCTTTGAAAATCAAACCGACGGTATCAGCATTGGCGTGGGCACTGCCGAGGAGCGGCGCTTTAGCTTTTGCCGTGATCTCGTGCTGGCGGACGGCAGCATCAAGACCAATCCCGGGTATCGCGACGATTTGGTCCGCACCTGCGATACACCCGATTACGGTGTGGAAATTATGCGTGTGGAGCGCTCAGGTAAATTGGTTGCCATCATGGTCAATTACGCCAATCACCCCGACTCCAACGGTGGACGCGAGCGTAATAAATTCTGTGCCGATTGGCCCGGATTTTTGCGCATTGCCCTCAAGGAAAAATACGGCGAGGACGTCACGGTCCTGTTTTTCAACGGCTGCTGTGGTGACGTCAATCACCACGACTTCCTGTATCGGACAGACCGTACACTTCATGCGGCACCGGGTGTGGTTACCCCTGAGGTCATTGGCCGCGGGCTTGCCGATATGGTCTCTCAGGCATTAGACGGTATTGTAGCAAACGAGCAGGATCATACGGTATGTGCGAAGCGTAAGGCCATTACCGTAAAACGCCGCCAAATTACCGATGCAGAGCGCGCGTGGGCCGCCGACGTGCTTGAGCGCGTCAAAACCGAGTACGTACCCGCGTGGGAGTACGGCACTGCCATGGCATACGTTACCAAATGTGAAAACGTACCCGAAACCGAGGAGTTTGCGGTGTACGGCTACCGCGTGGGCCCTTGGGGCATGCTCGCCATGCCGGGTGAGATGTATACTGCCGTAGGCAGAGCCATCAAACACGGCTCGCCCTTCGCGCATACCATTCCCGTGGAGCTTGCCAACGGGCATCACGGCTACGTTATTCCCGACCACGTGCGCGAGAACGGCTCGTACGAGGGACGCTTCAGCTCGGGCACAACAGGCTTTGGCGCCCCTGAGGCAATTGTTGCGGGGGCTATCGAAATACTGAAGCAAATATAAAAGCTGTTTAAAGGGCAGGCATCTCACGGTTTTCGTGAGATGCCTGCCCCCTTTTTGCTGTTATTTTACAAGAAGAGTTTTGACGTTTTTCTGAGATTTGGCATAGGCAATGGCTTCGTTGATCTCGGTAACCTTGAAGCAGGTGCCCAGCGTCTTGATCTTTTCGTGCAGTGCGGTGTGCGACTGAAGGAACTCAAGGTAAACGCGGACGTCGCACATGGAGTACTGAGAGGAGCCGATGATGTGCAATGCCTTGAAGGTAATGAGTTGGGGCTGAATGGCGATCTCGCCCGAGGCGCTGTACTGACCGGGTACCAGATAAACACCCCTGTTTCGCAGAATGTCCATGCCCTGTACAACGGCCGCAGGTGCGCCCGAGCACTCCACACACAGGTCAACGCCAAGTCCGCCGTTTTCTGCTTGCAGTGCCTTTGTGACAGCCTCAACGCCCTCGCGGGTGAGATTAAAGACCTTATCGGCACCGATCGAGAGGGCCGTGTTCTCTCTTGTGGTATCGTTGCCCGCGGTGATGGCATAGACGGTTTTTACGCCCAATGCCTTCAGATACATCACGGCAAAGGTGCCAACGGGACCAAGTCCTTGCACAACAGCTACGTTGATGCTTGCAAAATCAACGCCCGCCTTTTTTGCCAGCTCGCAGGCGTGAATAGCGGTGGGACCGGGGCAGGCAAAGGTAGCGGCAACCGTGGGGTCAATGCCCGTGGGGATCTTGACAAGGTTTGACAGGGGTGTGTAGTTTACCTCGGCATAGCCGCCGTAAAGATAGGGGGCCACGTCAATGCTGCCGCCGTTTGTGACCTGCATGCGCACGCAGTTGGCGTCGTCACCGCTTTTACAAAGCAGGCATTCGCCGCAAGGAACGGCAATATCGGCAATGATGTTATCGCCGACGGCAAGGCCGTATTTTTTGCCCTCTTTTTCATCTAGGTTGGTGATCCTGCCGACAAACTCGTGTCCGATCACCGTCGGGGGATTGATGGCCAGCTTTCCGTTGTGAAAATGCAGGTCGGTGCCGCAAATACCGCTGGCGATCAGCTCCATTTGTCCGTATCCCGCAGGAGTGGGGGTGATTTCAAATTCACGCACCTCAAAATCCTTGTGTGCGCCCATAAAAACAGCTGCTTTTGCTTTCATCATGTTCTTTTTCTACCTTTCTACAGTTACTGAAAAATATGCTTGATAGATTGCTTTTATTTCGTCAAGCTCCTCTTGGGTAAGAGGCTGCTGTGTACGATAGGCATATTCAAGGCCCATTGCCTCGTATTTGGCACTTCCCAAGCGGTGAAAGGGCAACAGGTCTACGTGCTTGATCTCAAGAGCCTGCAAGCGCTCGCAAATGGCGCGTGTTGCCTGTGGCGACGTATTGAAGCCCGGTATCAGGGGAATGCGAATAAAAATCGGTATGCGGTCTGCTTGCAGGCGGTGTAGGTTTTCAAGAATGCGCGAAAGATCTCCGCCGATTTCCCTGTATTGGTGTTCGTCTGCTGTTTTAAAATCAAACAAATAGCCCGCAATAAAGGGATTTAACTGCTCAAAAAGAGCATACGGCACACAGCCCGCGGTGTCCACGAGCACCGACACGCCCCTGTCCCGCAGGGCCCTTGCTAAGGGAACGAGCGCATTTGCCTGCAGCATAGCCTCACCGCCTGAAAAGGTCACACCGCCGTGACTTTCATCAAAAAAGGCCTTATCCTCCAAAAGCTCTGGCAAGATCTCCTCTACCGATACTGTGCGCCCAAGGATCTCGTCGGTATCTGTGGCGCGGTAATGCAGGCGAACGGGGGCGTTGCTCAGATTTTCGGGATTGTGGCACCAGGGGCAGTGCAGATTGCAGCCCTTGAAGAATACGGTGGTGCGGATCCCCTCTCCGTCGCCTGTTGAAAAATGCTGGATCTTTGATACGTTCAGCATGGCTTACTCCTGCTGGGTGCGGTTCAGAATGTCCAGCTGCACGTCCTTTTCAAGGGTCACGTAAAACGCCGAAAAGCCCGAAACACGTACAACGAGATCTTGGTATTTTTCGGGGTGCTCCATCGCATCAAGCAGCGTTTCGCGCGAGGTGGCGTTGATCTGGATCTCCTGACCGCCTTGCTTGAAATAGGTTTTGATCAGCGCGATGAGCTTTTTGCGCTTTTCCGGTCCGAACATGGCAGGCGAGAACTTTTGGTTGACCACACTGCCGCAGGCCACCTTGGTATAATCGGGCTTTGAGAGGCTGGAGAGCGTTGAGGTGGTGCCTCGTGTGTCACGCCCGTAGGTCGGAGATGCCGCATCGGACAGGGGCTCGCCGCGCAATCTGCCGTCGGGGGTGGCATTGATGATCCTGCCTGCGTAAATATTGCTGATATTGGCGGCGGCGGCAATATAAATTCCACCCCCGTCACGGGTCTTGTATTTGGCAAACAGCGCATTGAGGCAGTCAATAAACCACACGGCGTATTTATCGACAAAGGGATCGTTGTTGCCGTATTTCGGGGCGGCCAGCAGCTTTTCGCGCAGCGTCCGGTAGCCTTCAAAGTTGGCGTTCAGCGCATCTCTGAGGTCAGGGAGCGTTGCTGCTTTGTCAATAAATATCACCTTTTCAATGGCGGCCAGCGAATCGGCAACCGTGCCGATCCCCATCACCGCAGCGCCGTGGACCGAGGGGTAGATGCTGCCGCCGCAGTTGATATCAAGCCCGCGCGCAATGCACCCCTCGCAAAAGCAGGATAAAAACGGCTCTGCAAAAAAGGCTTGATTGATGGCGTCGTTTGAGGCGTTGAATTTGAATACGTATTCGTCAACGCCAAAGGCCAGCTGCTTTTCAAAAACCGTCATAAAATCGGCCATGGATGAGATCTCTTCGGGTCGGCAAAGGCTTAAGCCCACCGAGCGGTTTGTTTCGCTTTGCCCGTTGTTGAAAACGTAATCAAAGAAGCGCGGGGTGTCAAAGCGCCCATCTGACCACGGCGGCTGCTTGCCCGTGATAAAGTTTTCAATGCAGCCTACCATCGAATAGTCGTAAACGTCCGCCTCGGCGTAGCCGTATTTTTTTAGCGCGGCGATATTGACGTCATCGTTCATAATGGCAGGATATCCAAGGCCCGTACCGATGGTTTCAAGACATTCGTCTAAAAACTCGTCGGGGGTGTTTTGGGTGTAGCGTAACGAGAGATTTGGGCCGGGGACGTTACAGCTTCTGACTGCGCGTAAAATGCAACGGCTGAGCGGATTTATCTCACATTCGCCCTTTTGATTTTGACCGCCGATGCAAATATTGATGGTATCGTTTTGCAGCTTGATAAAAACGTTTTCTAAGAGCTCAATGGCAAATGCCTCGGTCAAGGTGCCTTTTTCAACGTCGGTTTTATAAAAAGGATATAAATACTGATCAAGGCGCCCGAGGGCCATGGCGCGCCGACCCTCCATTGTGAAGGCCAGATGGCAGAACCACACCAGCTGAAGCGCCTCGGGAAAGCTTGTCGGCGGGCCGATGAGAATCGCGCGGCAGTTTTGCGCGATGAATCGCACGCGCTGTGGGTCAAACTCGGGGGAGCTTTCCAGTGCTTCGGCACGAAGGGCATAGTTTTCAATCATTTTAGCAAAGCCGCCAAGGCTTTTTTTCATAGCGCCAAGGGTCGCTGTTTTTTCGGGGCTGCTTTGATGCATTTTCATAGACGCATCGATCTCATCGATCATACCCGGCAGTCCTGTGCGCAGAATATGGCGGTAGTCGGGGGCAAAGTGATCCTTATTCGTGATAAAGCTACGCTGAGAAAATTTATCCGTGATGCTCTTTGCGTAATTGAGTACCAGCGCTGTTTCATCACAAAACAAAGATGCTTGGTTGCCGGCGATCCACTCGCTTTTTAGAATAACGGGCACGGGGGCCGCAAACAGGGAGTAAATGCCGTTTGCACGCAGGGTGGCATAATCGGCACTAAGATCCTCCTTGTAGCCTAAATAGCGAAAATAATACGGTGCATAAGTGCCTGTATTTTGCTTTAGTTCTTCATTTAAGCTTTCAAATAATTTCATAAGCGCACCTCCTTTTGCGGCATGAGGTTAATTTCATTTTACTTTCCTGTGGTGTGTGCGTCAATAAACAAAAATAAAAAATCTTGACAAAATTAATATAAAATGCTATCATGGTATCAAGATCATTTGGGAAAGGAAGGGTATCATGCAAACCTATGAGATCAAAACGCTGCCGTGCGTAGAGTTTGCGCACGTGCATCACGCCGCTACCTATTTCAACACTTTTCCGCAAAGAGAAAACGCGATGGAGATTACCTATATATCCGAAGGGGAGATCACCGTCACGTATCACGGCAGCGAATACGTGGCAAGCAAGGGGGATATTGTGTGTCTGCCCTATGATCAGACACAGATCTGCATCAGGGCAAATGCATATCACGCACACCATACGGTTTTGGCACGGTTGACGTGGACGATCCAAGGTGACGGCAACGGTCTGTATCTGCCGATCGTGACTCCGGCGCAGTTTGACGTGTGCGCCGCGGCCAATATCATTGATGAGCTGATTGGAAATCAGCTCATCTTTAAGACCTCCCCGACGAAGGGGGCGACGATGTTTCTTGGCTTGCTGTATGAAATAGATCGGTGTAACAGGCGCCAAAAAAAGCTGCCCCTGCCCGGTGAGGCGCTGTATACGTTGCGTGCCAAGGAATACGTGCAAGGCAGACTTCATGCGCCCATCACGCAAAAAAGCGTCGCGGCGCATCTCGGTATTTCTCCCGAGTATTTGTGTGCGGTATTTAAAAAAACACAGGGCATCAGCTTTATGAAATATGTAAACACCGAAAAGCTGGAGGGCATTCGGGTGTTGATGGCCAAAGAGGGGGTCCGTTTATATGAGGCAGCTGCTTTGTTCGGCTACAGTGACCCAAACTACGTCAGCCGCTTGTTTAAAAAATATTACGGTTATACTATTACAGATCCAAAAAATCGCGCACCCGAAGCTTAAAGCGAATTTTCAAAAGTCGTATGGGAATCCAGCCCAAAAGCGCGCGGCAATGAATTTTCCTGCCTTTTGCCGCGTCAAGCTTTGAAAAGTCCGCGCGCCTGTTCGCTTTTATATAAAGTGTGAAAATAAAAAACAGACACACAAGCAGCAGCTTGTGTGTCTGTTTTTTGCATGTAAGAGGGTGTGTGCTCAACCGTTTGCGAGCTCACGGACGATTTTTTTCATTTCGCCCAGCTTCTTCTCCATGTCGGCTACCAGGGCAAACTGGTTTCTCGCACGGTCAAGGTTGTGATTTTCGCGGTGAATGCGGAAATATACGTCTCCCTCAAGATGGTCAGTGAGGAATCGCAGACCGCACTCCAGCGTCATCATGATAGCGCCCTCGGGCAAAAGGTCGATCTCGGTGGGCGTAAGGCTACCGTTGCAGCCCTCAAGGAAGCCCTTGGCATAAACACGGAACAGGTTAAGGTCAAGCGAGATCTTGGAAAGATCGGTTTCGTCTTCGGCCGCGGTATTGGCGCCGAAGCGGATCGAATCGCCAAAGTCGGTGACCGAATAACCGGGCATAACGGTATCCAGATCGATCACGCAAACGGGCTCGCCCGTCACCTCGTCAAACAAAATGTTGTTGAGCTTGGTGTCGTTGTGCGTGACGCGCAAGGGCAGCGTGCCATTGGCACGTGCGTTTTCCAGTACGGCGCAAAAATCCTTGCGTGCGCGGGCAAATTCCACCTCAGGGAGTACCGTGGCAAGGCGGCCGACCTTATCGGCCTCTACGGCTTTCATCAGATTTTCATAACGCCAGGGGGTGTTGTGAAAGTTAGCGATCGGCTCGGAGAGCTTTTCGGCGGGATAATCGGCCAGCATCTGCTGGAAGTTGCCAAAGGCCTTGCCGCAGGTATAAAAATCGTTGGCGTTTTCTACGCGTTCACGGGTCACGGTGTGCTCGCAAAATTCATAAACGCGCCAGTAGTAATTGTTGCTGTCAACGAAAAACTGCTTGCCGTCAAGCGTGGGCACCACCACAAGGGAGGCGCGTGCAACGTCTCCACCCTCCTTGCGTGCCTTGGCGCGGATATGCTCGGTTACACCGATGATGTTTGCCATGAGCTCCACGGGACGGGTGAAAATGGAGGTGTTCATGCGTTGCATGATAAAGCGTTGATCGGTTACCACCAAAAAGGTGTCGTTGATATGACCGTTACCGTAGGGTGCACAGTAGCCGGGCGTTTGGGTAAAATACGCGCTGAGCACCTCGGCAGTTTGAATATTATCTCTGTTCATATAAACCTCCCGGTTTGCGATGATCGGAGCAGGATGCTCGGCGTGATCAGCCGATCACGGGCAGACTTGCAGCGGCGATAGACTGACCTACGCGGCGACTGCTTTCATCGGGCAGGTGAATGGTGATCTTCTCGGCAAGTGCGGGGAATTCTTCACGGAGTACGCGCTGTGCGGTCTTGTGCAAAATAGAACCGCCCTCACCCGAGGATACACGGCCCATCAGCAGTACGTGCTTGATATCGTAGAACAGGGCATAGTAAGCCACGGCATAGCCGAAGTAAGCGCCGATGGTCTCGTAAATGTCGGCGGCACGCTTGTCACCCTCAGCCATCAGCTTTTGTACGGCCTTCAGCTTTTCTGCGGGCGATGCGCTTTCGTCAAGGGCGATGCCTGCGGCGGGCGCCAGCTTGATGACGGCGTCCTGCGAGAAATATTTCACGCCGCACCCATAGTCGCCACTCCATTCGTCCACCATGGCGTTTTTGTTATAGTCGGCGGGCACGAAGGCAAGCTCGTTGAGCCAGCCGGTGATATTGCCGTTGCCGTCAACGTAGCCACCTGCCTCGCTGGTACCCATGGCAACACCGAGCACGTTGGTGTCGTTTAAATCCATAGCGCCTGCAAGAGCGGTCACGTCACCGTCGTTGGCAACCTCGATCGGCACGTTGCCAAGCTCCTTGGCAATGTCGGTGTAGATGTTTTTGACGACCTTTTCAAAGGCCTCGGGATTCTCGTTTTTGACCTTCAGGAACAGCGACGAGGTCATGATGCGGTTGCTGATGACAACACCTGCGGTGGAAACACCGATGGCATCAACGCGGGGCATTTTGGAGGCTGCGGTCTTCATGGCGTCCATGATGCCGTCGTAGTGATACCGGGGATCGTTTTGAAGCTTGGGGAACCAAACGACCTCCTCGGAATAGGTGGCCTCGCCCTCTACCACTGCGCTGACCTTGCGGTCACTGCCGCCCGCATCAAAGCCGATGCGGCAGCCGTCAAGGTGACGGCCGACGGGCGTGGCGGATTCCTTTTGTACGGGGGCTTGCTCAAAGGGCACGTGCACGACCTCAAAGTCGGCCTCATAGACACCGGACATAAAGTCGCGGTCAAAATCGCGTGCGCCGCCTACGGCATAATCGGCCTTGATCCTGTCGGCGATCAGCTTGGAGCCGGCAATGATCAGCTTATAGCCGCCGCGCGTCCACAGCAGGGTCTTGACAAGTCTTTCCACAAATTCGTGGTTCTCCTCGTCGTGGCCCGTGCCGTCCTTGAAGATATCCACGGTATAAACCGAGGTAAGGCCGTCATTTCTTTCAAGTCCAACAGTCAGCTTCTGACCGCCCTCGGCGGCCACGGCGGCTTCAAAATCGCGGTAAACGACCGCCATCGGCATAAAGCCGGGATCCAGGGGGGCTTTAACCTTCAACAGCATAAATAAGTCTTCCTTTCTTGATGGTTTTCAAAATCTTGATATCGGCATCGGTGATGATAATATCGGCGTCCTTGCCAGCCTCAAGCGAGCCAAGACGGTCCTCGCAGTGAATGGCGGTGGCGGGGTTCAGCGAGGCCATGTTAAAGACCTCGTTGACGGGTAGATCGGTGTAGTCAAGCACGTTTTTCACGGCATTGTTCAGCTTTAACACGCTGCCCGCGATCGTGCCGTCGGCAAGGCGGCATTCAATGCCCTTCAATACCAGCATCTGTCCGCCGAGGTCGTATTCACCGTCGGGCATGCCGCCTGCGCGTACACAGTCGGTGATCAGTACCATCTTGCGCCCCTTTGCCTTGGCAATGAGGCTGTAAAGGCCGGGATTGATATGGAAGGTATCGGCAATGACCTCAACCGATACGTTCTCAGCCGAGAGGGCGGCGCCCACAACACCGGGGTTGCGGTGGTGCAGGGGAGACATGGCGTTAAAAAGATGCGTGGCGTGCCCTACGCCGTCGCGTGCGGCGGACATAGCCTCGTCAAAGGTGGCGTCGGTATGACCCATTGAAACCAAAATATCGGATTCCTTGGCAAGACGCTTGATGCAGGCGTGATCCTTGTCCATTTCGGGGGCCAGGGTGATCGAGGTGATCACGTCTTTATGGGAGAGTACAAAATCCGCGTCGGGCGTGAGAATGTTTTCCTCTGCCTGTGCGCCTTTTTTTGAGGGATTGATAAACGGGCCCTCTGCGTGCACGCCGATAATTTCTGCCCCGTCCCACGTCTTGCTTTCTTGCTTGAGCGCACGCACCGTATCAAGTGCCGCTACGATCTCGGGCTTTGATACCGTCATGGTGGTGGGCAGAAATGCGGTCACGCCGTTTTGGGCAACGCCGTATGCCATTTTCTTGATGCCCTCGGGCTTCGCGTCGGAGGCGTCCTCATTGAGGTAGCCGTGAATGTGGATATCGACAAGGCCGGGGGCAACGTAGCCACCTGCTGCGTCAATGCAAGCAGCGTCTGTGGGTACCGTATCAACCACGCCCACGATCTTGCCGCTTGCTGCGTCATAGCAAAGCGCTTTGCCGACAACGACCTCGTCGGGCAATACGATCTTACCGTTGGTAATGTAGATATATGCCATCACTGCATCTCCTTTACAGTATAATATTATAGTTTGATTATAACATACAATCTTGCAAATAACAAGGGGAGTGTCTACTTTTGTAAATAGTGTGTCTAAAAAAGCATCGTTAACGGTGTCGCTATGGGAGTATAAAAAGCGCCCGACAGCAAGGCGATCGGGCGCTTTTCGGTATCGTTATGGGTCAATACAAACCTTTCGCGGTGTGTTACGGTTTTATCCTCGGGAATCACATTTCCACAAAATCGTTGTCGCGGAATTGCAGGGCATAGAGATCGCGGTAGGTGCCGCCGCGTGCGATCAGCTGCTCGTGCGTGCCGCGCTCGGTGATCTCCCCGTTCATAACGACCGCGATCTCATCGGCGTTGCGGATCGTGGAGAGGCGGTGCGCGACCACCAGCGTGGTGCGCCCACGGCAGAGCTCGTCAAGTGCCTCCTGGATCATGACCTCGGTGGTGTTGTCAAGGGCGCTGGTCGCCTCGTCAAGGATCAGAATAGCGGGGTTCTTCAGGAAGACGCGTGCGATCGAAAGGCGCTGCTTTTGACCGCCAGAGAGCTTGATGCCACGCTCACCGATCTCGGTGTCGTAGCCCTTTTCAAGTGACATGACGTAGTCGTGAATGTTGGCGCGCTTGGCAGCCTCTATTATATCGGCATCACTGGCATCGGGGCGCCCGTAGAGGATATTTTCGCGGATAGTGCCAACAAAGAGGAAAACGTCCTGCTGTACGATGCCGATGTTACGGCGCACAGATTCAAGCGTCAGGGTGCGAATATCCTGGCCGTCGATCAGGATACGGCCGTTGCCCTGTTCCAATTCGTAAAAATGTGGCAAGAGGTGGCAAAGCGTGGTCTTGCCGCCGCCCGAGGGGCCGACTAGGGCAAGCTTTTGCCCCTGCTTTACGTGCAGGCTGACGTTGCGCAGTACCTCCTTGCTCTCGTCGTAGCTGTAGGTGACATTTTGAAATTCGATCGTGCCCTGTACGTTGGTAAGGACCTTAGCGTCGGGGGCATCGGTCTCGGGCACCTCGTCCATGATCTCCACAAAGCGTCTAAAGCCGGATACGCCGCTTTGATATTGCTCCATAAAGGAAATAAGGGTATTAACGGGTTGAATAAACAGGCTAACGGATACGATAAACGTGGAGTAATCACCAAAGGAGATGCGCCCGGCATACAGGAAAAGTCCGCCTGCGATCAGGATAAATACGTTGAACACGTCGGTGATAAACGAGGTGGAGGAGTGGAATTTTGCCATGGCATCGTAGGCACGGTAGGAGGAGTCTACAAATTCGTTATCGCCCTTGTTAAATTTTTCCACCTCTGTCGCGGTATTGGTGTAGGCTTTGGTAACGCGAATGCCTGTCACGCTGCTTTCTACGGCGGCATTGATGGTGGCATTGCTCTGACGACGGTCGTTGAAGGCGTCCCTCATTGCCTTGCGGTAGTGCATGGTAACAAGCAGCAGGATCGGAACGCAGGTGAAGATGATCAGCGTAAGGATCCAATCGATGGTGAGAAGATAGGAAAAGGATAAAATGATCATCACCGTGCTGATCAGCAGGTTTTCAGGACCGTGGTGCGCGAGCTCGCACACCTCAAACAGATCGCTTGTCAGGCGCGTCATAATGCGCCCCGTTTCGTTGTTATCGTAAAAACGGAAGGGGAGCTTTTGTAGATGGGAGAACAGGTCCCGGCGCATTTGCGATTGCATTTTGACGCCGATGACGTGTCCGTAATACTGCACGAAATAGCGCAGCAGCATACGCAGCACGTAAAGGCCGAGCACAACGGCACCCGCGATGACAATGGTGGAATACATTTTTTGGGGAATGTACTCGTTGAGCATCTTGTTGGTCACAATGGGGTATACCATGCCGATCACTGAAATCAGGAGTGCGGCCAGCATATCGAGCGCCAGCATTTTCTTGTGCGGCTTGTAGTACGAGACAAAGCGTTTTAACATAGCAAAATATCCTTTTCAAAATATACGTTAATTATAACATGGCCGATAAAAATCGTCAATAAAAATTTTCGCCTTCCCGTTGCTTTTTGCGAAAATTTTTGGGTGTGCAGAGCAGCGTTTTTTGAAAGGTATAGCAAAAGTGCTCAACTGACCGATATCCGGAGGTGAAGGCGATCTCCTTGACCGAAAGTTCGGTGGTGGCAAGCAGCTCACACGCGTGACGCAGTCGCACGGTATTGAGATACTCTGAAAAGCTGCTGCCCGTCCATTTTTTAAACAGTGCACCCAAATAGTTCGGTGTGACAAAGGCGTCGGTAGCCAATTGATGCAGCGTGATATTTTCACGAAAGCGCGTTTGCGCCGTGCGTACGAGCTGCTGGAGTAAAGGAGGGAGGGGTGTGGGGGTGTTCTTGGTAGAATGACGTAAAAGGGTAACGAAAATCGTGGTGATTGCGTTTTGCGTTACGGTTTTTTCAAAGGCCGCGTGATCCTTGCGCTCCTGCTCGATTTGTGCAAAAAGCGTTGTGATCAGCCGCTGCTCTGCGTCGGTCAGCGTGGCGCAGAAGCGCCCGCCGCCAAGTAGGATATGATCGCGCAGATCGGGGGGCAGCGCCTGCTCGGTGCACTGGATCTTTAACAGCGCGAGGTCGGTTTTGGCGTACAGCTCGTGAAAATCGTAATAGGCCATCAGATAGGCGCTGCCGCGCGAAAGCGGCTGCGCTTGGCGGTTATAGCAATGCTCGCCCTCGCCCGCAAGCACCAGCTCAAGCTCAAAATAATCGTGCCAATGCGGTGCAAAGCGCGTGCCGGCCTGTACGGTCTTGCGCTCGATATAGCAGGTGGCGCCGCCCGCCAGCTCGCTGGGGGCGTGCTTGATGCCCTTTTGCATGCGTTTCACCTTCTTTGTGTTGATTTTCTTAATTATAACATAGAAAATCTTAATATGCAAGCCCTCGCTTATGTTAAAATGAAAGCAGAAACAGCAGGAGGGGCGATCTATGATAGGCTTTGATATTGGCGGCACCAAGTGTGCGGTTTCGGTGGGCGAGGTGCGTGACGGCGCGCTTGTGATACTTCAAAAGAGAAAAATTTCAACCGATCTTGCGGCATCCCCTTATGAAATGATAAATAGGCTCTGTCTGCTGGCCGAGGAGATGACCGATGATTTCAGCACGATCGGCATCAGCTGCGGCGGGCCGCTTGACGCCGCGCGCGGCGTCATTCTCTCGCCCCCCAATCTGCCGGGGTGGGACGAGGTCTATATTGTAGAATATCTGCAAAAGCGCTACGGCGGTGCGGTCTGTCTTGAAAATGACGCCAACGCCTGCGCCGTGGCCGAGTGGCGCTTTGGCGCGGGGCGCGGCACGAAGAATATGATCTTTTTAACCTTCGGCACGGGCCTTGGCGCGGGGCTGATCCTTGACGGCAGGCTCTATCGCGGCACCTGCGGCAACGCGGGTGAGGTCGGTCATATTCGCCTTGCACGCAGCGGCCCCGTTGGCTTCGGCAAGGCAGGCTCCTTTGAGGGCTTTGCCAGCGGCGGGGGGCTTGCACAAATGGGCAGGCAAGCGGCACTTGATGCGCTGCGCATGGGCAAGCCCGTTGCGTGGTGTGAAAGCGAGGTAGCGCTGCCGCAGGTGAACGCCGCGCTGCTGGCCGAGGCTGCAAGGGCAGGGGATACCGCAGCGCTCGGCATTTTTCGCACCGCCGCGCGGCGATTGGGGCAGGGGCTTTCGCTGCTGGTGGATATCTTAAACCCCGAAAAAATCGTCATCGGCAGCATTTACTTGCGCGCCAACGATCTTCTGTATGAGGAAATGATGCGCGTGATGAAAAGGGAATGTCTTGCTGCTTCGCTTGCCTGCACTGCGGTGGTGAGCGCGGGGCTGGGCGAGGCGCTGGGAGATTACGCGGCACTTTCGCTTGCCGCGGGATTAAGTGAGGGAACGGTATGAGAAATACGCTATCCTTGAACGGCGCGTGGCAGCTGTATATCGCGCCGCACGGCATCGTGCGCGAGCGTGGATTTGCAGCCAGCACCGAGGCGGCGCTGATCGCCACCGATTTTCTGCATATCACGGGCGAGGTGCCCGGGAACTTCGAGCTTGACCTCGTGCGCGAGGGTAAATTGCCGCCGCTTTTTTACGGCACCAATATCATGCTTGCGCAAAACGAGGAAAATAAGCATTTGTGGTACGTGCGGCGCTTCGCGCTGGAGGCGTTGCCGCAAGGAGATGCCCTTTTGCGCTTTGAGGGTATTGATACCTTTGCCGAGATCTATCTTAACGGCACCCTGATCGGCACGTGCGATAATATGCTGATTGTGCACGAATACCCCGCAACGGGGCTTAAAATCGGCGAAAACGAGGTGCTGGTTCACATTATACCCACGGCGATCCGTGCAAGAGATTTTCGCACTAACATTCTGCACCACGGGCAATGCTACAACACCGATTCGCTTTGGGTGCGTAAGGCCCCCTATATGTTCGGGTGGGATATTATGCCGCGTGCGGTGTCAGGCGGTATCTGGCGCGACGTCGCGCTCGTTGAAAAGTCGAAAAGCCGTATTGAAGAATGCTATCTTGCGACCGCTTTCGTGAACACCGCCAAAAGCACCGCCACGCTGTCAGGCTATATTCGTCTTGAAACCAACGAGGATTCGCTTCTTGACTTCAGGGCTGTGGTGTCCGGTAGGTGCGGTGAGTCCGCTTTTTCGACGACGCTGCGCTTTCATAGCGTAAACCGCAATTTCAGTATCCGTGTCGAGGCGCCGCTCTTGTGGTGGCCGAAAAATGCAGGGGCACAGCATCTTTACGAGGTAGAGGTTGCGCTTTACCGCGGGGAGTGGCTTTGTGATACCTACCGCACGCGTATCGGTATTCGTACCGTCACGCTTGAGCGCACCTCGGTGGTCGACCGCGAGGGCAAGGGCAAGTTTGAATTTAACGTGAACGGCAAAAAAATTTTTGTGCTGGGCACGAACTGGGTGCCGCTTGACGTCTTTCCGTCACGCCATCGCGCACGCCTTGATAAGGCGCTGGCGCTGGTGGAGGAGAGCGGGTGCAATATGCTTCGCCTGTGGGGCGGAAATGCCTATGAATGTGATACGTTTTACGATTGGTGCGACACGCACGGCATTCTTTTGTGGCAGGATTTTGCCATGGGGTGTGCTTATTATCCTCAGGACGAGGCGTTTTGTGCTATGCTGCGCGAGGAGGCCACCTCATTGGTGCGCCGTCTGCGTCATCACGCCGCGCTCGTGCTGTGGGCGGGGGATAACGAGTGTGACGAGTTTGCCCTTGGTAAGCGCCAAAACGGCGCGCGAATGGATCCCAATCAAAATAGGCTTACCCGCCGCGTGCTGCCCGAGGTCTTGCAGACCTATGACGGCTTCCGCCCGTATCTGCCAAGCTCGCCTTACGTTGATGAGGTCGCTTACCAAAGCGGTCTGCGCCCGCCCGAGCAGCATCTGTGGGGGCCGCGCAATTTCTTTAAAAGCGACTATTATCGGAACGCCAATGCGCTGTTCGCCTCCGAAACGGGCTTTCACGGGTGTCCGTCGCCCGCGTCGCTTGCTACGTACATTCCGCGCGCGCTTTTGTGGCCACCCTTCGCTGAAAACGGGCGTCCCAACGAGGCGTGGCTGGCACACGCCACCTCGCCCGAATTGGCTGATATCGGCCCTTACGAATACCGCATTGACTTGATGTGCCGTCAGGTATCCGCGCTTTTCGGCACGCGTGAGGGCACGGGGCTTGCGGCCGTCACGGAGGCACTTGGCAAGGGCGAGAATGCACTTTCGCGCTTTGCTGCCGCAAGTCAGATCTTCCAGGCAGAGGCCTTCAAATATATGATCGAGCGCTTCCGCGTGCGCCGTGAAACGCACGGCGGTATTATCTGGTGGAACCTCCTTGACGGCTGGCCACAGATCTCCGATGCCGTTGTTGATTACGATTTTCGCAAAAAATTGGCGTTTTCGTATATCGTGCGTGCGCAGCAGCCGCTTTGCTTGATCCTTGATGAGCCGCAGGACGGCAAGGCGCGGTTGGTAGCCGTCAACGATCAAGCCGAGAATAAAGAAATCAGCTATCGCGTGGTGCGCGTGCGCGACGGTGCGCTTATGTACGCAGGTGCGGCGTTGCTCGAAGCACAGGTGCTGACAGAGCTTGGCTCGCTGTCCGTGGGTGAAGAAAGGGAAGCCTACCATATTGCGTGGGAGAGTGCTGACGGCGTTGCTGGTGAAAACCATTATTTTGCCAATATCAAGGGCGTGAAATTCGACACGTATATGGCCCTTTTGAAGAAAATGGGCTTTGATGCGTTTGAAGGCTTTGAGCCCGATTCACTGACCTGAAAAGAATCAGAGCGCGGCTTTTTTGCCGCGCTCTTGCTTTTTTTAGTGATTTTAGGTCAGGCTGTCATACTTGATGGGATCTGTTTCGGGGGTGCCGTACAGCTTCATTACGTCGTTGATGATCTTCTTGACGCGGCTGGAGATCGTGTAGAAATCCCCCTCACCGTTGACGGTGGTGTAATACTGACGGGGCTGCGTGAGATTTTCGTAGAAGCAGTATTCGCGCACGATGACCTCGCCCGTTTCCTCAAAGCGCTCGGTTTCTTCATCGTATTCGCGGGGCACGTACTTGATACGAATGACCAGCGTGGCGCCCTCGGTACCCGTGGCACGGTGTGCGGCCTGCTGCGCGGCAGATAGCGAGGAATAGCCCGAGCACATGGTGTAGAGCAGCGACTGATAGAAGGTCTTGAATTGCTTGGCGTGCAGGGTCTTGCCTGCGCCGTCTCGCACGGCCAGCTTATCGGAGCCCACCTGTGTGGCGGCACCGTATTCCTTTTCAAGCTGTGCAAAGGTCTCGGAGTTATCAACGGTGAAGGTCCGCTCGTATCCTTGGGGATATTGATCGGCCTTGCCCGCGGCGATTTTGATATACAGCTCCTCCATATAGGCGATATTGCCCGTGAACAGGTCCTCGGAGATCCAATCCTTTGTGGTGAAGAAGAGGAACAGCAGCTGCGATTCGTCAAGCCCGATCACCATGTTATAGCCATCGGCCATCTTGGTAAAGTCGTTTGTCTTGTCGTCGTAAACGTAGCAGATGTTATACACGTAATAAAGCCCGTCCTCCTGCTTTTCGCTGACAAGCACCGTGTGCTTTTCCTGGTCGGAAAGCTTGACTACGTCCTTGCGCGTGGTGGTATTGTAATCGCGCACCTTATTAAAGGTAAAGGTGAAGCGATACGCGTAGTGGTCGTAATCAAGACCGTAATCGGAAAGCCAGTCGTTGAGAGAATCGTCCCCTACGGTATCGGCGGTGCCGAGTGCTACCACCTTATCGGGCTTCCACGTGTAAAGCGCATACAGGGCATTGTCTACGCTATAGGAGTTGATAGAATAGCCCGAAAGACCGCCGGTCGCCACGTACGGGAAGCTTGAGTAGAACGTGTTTTGGCGCTTTGTGATCGAGCCCGTGTAGGTGAATGCGATAAAGGGCGTCGTTTCTTTTTTGTGATAGAGCTTGAAGTCGGTGACGTCAAAGTAGTTGTTGGAGTCCATGTTGGGGGAGGCCGTGGGGGGGATCACGTAATCCTCTACGCGCCCCAGGAGCGCTTGCTTGTAGGTGCCGTTATAGTCACCCTCGGTCAGCTCCTTTAAAACGTATACGGCATCTCTGCCGACGTAACGCACAAAATAGCCGTCGCCCGACGGGATCTCATCGCCGATGAGCACCTTGTGAACGGTGCCGTCAAGGGCTGTGATGACAAAATAATTGGTGGCGGTGGCGGGATCCTCCGGCAGGCCGTATTCGGCGTAGCCGAGCTCCAGCACACGCGTAGTATCAAGGCGCAGCATCGTGCGCGTATTGCCTGTGCAATAGATCAGCGTTGCAAAGAGAATCGTTTGATCAACGGGCAGGTCGGGACGGTCCTCGATTACAAACTTTGCCGTGGTTTCCTTGGTGTTGGGATCGGTATAATCAACGCGCTTGAAGGCAAAGCTGCCGTTTTGGTTATGCACACGGATCTCGGCGATGTTGGCGCGCTCCAAAAGCGGATACAGCAGCACGTCGTAGGCGTTATCGCTTACGTCAAACTTGATGGTCTCGCCGTCCTCTACCAGCACGGCGGCCACGGTGCTGAAGTCGCCGCTTGTTTTATCCACGTAAACGATGGTGCCCGCTGCGGTGACGTAGTTGCCGCCCTCCGTGGTGGGTAGGACGTCGCCGTCGGTGGTCATCAGGACGTAGAGCCCGTCCTTTTTGGCCACGTAATATTTGGTTTCGTCGGTTGGGTCAATAAAGGCTGTGCGCGAGGTGAAGAAGAGCACGAGCCCGAGTGCCACACCGAGAAGCGCCACCACGATCAGCAAAATGAGCGCGATGCGGCGTTGTCGGTAGAGCGCTGTTTTGGCACGGACAACCGATTTGTTCGTCAGCTTTTCCGTCATGCGTGTTTTCTCCTTATCATCACGTAGATGCCTGCGATGAATACAGCGGCGGTAGGAATGGTGGTAAACAGCACCGTAAGGGTGGTAGCGGCCTTGGAGGTGATGGCCGCGATCTCCATGCTGGCGTAGTATTTGCAGTCAAGCGATACGGGTACCACAAGGCTGCCCATCGTGTTGCAGGCGTAGGAGAGGACCGAGGCGTTACCGTATCGGCTGTCAAGCGCGACGTCTGCGGCAAAGTCAGAGGAGGCACAAGCAAGCACGAAGGAGTGAGAGATCGTTTGTGTGTCGTCATTGATGACCGACTGACAGGAAAGCATCATATAGGCAAAGGGATGATCGGCATCGGCCTCACTGACCTCTGCACCCTTTGACATGGCAACGGCCGTGGGGGAGGAGGAAAATACGTTATAGGCAGAGCGTCTGACGGCGTTGCTGGTGTAGGAGGCGCAGCGATAGCCCTCGTACAGTGTTTCCTGATAAAGCGAGGAGAAGCGCAGTGCCGTGGTGTTCGGGAAGGCAACGGTCTTGCGGACTGCCTCCTCGCGCATGTGTTTGGTGATATCCGCACCCGTGCCTGCCTCCTCGTATACACCCTTGTTGGTGTAGCCGTTGATGGAAAGCGAGAAATCAAGGTCGCGGATCACGGGTGTGTCGTTGTCGTCGGTGCGTGCAATTTCAATGCCCCATTCAGCAAGAAACTGCTCAATGTTCTGCAAATAGGGGGTATCCTTATCAAAGAAGACCATCATGGAATTGTTTTCGCTGAGATATTTTTCGATCTTATCTATCTCGGAAACATCGGAAATGCCGTCCTTTTCAAGGAAGTCGCGTGTGGGATCAAAGATCACCAGCAGGCGGCAGGTGGCGGGCAGATCCTCTTTAGAAAGGTCAACCGTCTTGACCTCAAATCCGATCTGCTCAAGAAGCTTGGCAAAGCCCTCGTCCCATACCTCACCGTGGTTGTTTGTCAGACATGCCATCGGGGAGAAGGCTTGTGTGACGGACAAAAGGGAGGAAACGAAGACCTGTTCACCGTCGTAGCCTGATACGTATCCGTTTTCATCAAGGGCGAAAAAGTCCTCAAGATTGTAAACGCGTACGGCGTTGCCGCAGGTGATGATCACGCTTTGTTGGGTGATGTTTTTGCCGGTCAGCTCTTTGTATTCCTTGACCGAGGAGGGGTTGGTGTAAATGTCGGTATAGGTGACCTTGACGTTCGAAAAGTCCTTTTCAATGTCAAGGGCGGTCTTTAAGACCTCAAGCTGAACGGTATCCATTTCCCATGCGTATTTTTCATCGCAAAGGATAATTTCCACCTGCTGGCCGGCATCCATTTGGTCAAGCAAGGATTTGGCCTCGTCGGACAGAGTAAAGCGGGGCTCGGGCGTCATGTCGATATACCACAGGTATTTTTCAGACAGAGCGGTAAAGATGGCGTTGAGTAAAATGACAGCGGCGATCACAATGACCGTGAGCGCCACCGAAATGCTGCCATGACGGAATTTTTTTGTATGGATCATATGCATAGCGGCACCTCCTATCAGCCCCAACGGCGCTTTTCGTAAATGCGCACGGTGAGGAATACGAATACGCCCGCGATTGATACGTAGTACAAGAGGGCGGAAAAATCAAACAAACCCATAGAGAAGTTGTCGTAGCGGCTGAGCACCGAGACCCAGTCAAGCACGGTGCGCAGAACGGGAGAGTTAACGTAGGCGGCAATGATGCCGACAAACACCATAGCGGCAAGCACGGCGATCGTCACGATCGCACTGGCCAGCTGATTTTCGGTCAGCGAGGAAATAAACAGGCCAATGGCGATGAAGGCGGCGCCGATCAGCAAAACGCCGATCAGGCACCCAATGATCTGCCCACCGATCGGGCCGATGTGCGTGTCGGCCGTTGAAATAGACTGCTCCGATACGGCATAGCCGATCAGGGGCAGAAAGTTGACGCAGGAGACCACTACGGTCGATGCGAACAGCGTGAAGGCTGCAAAGAATTTGCCAAGCACCATGCCCGTAATGGTAACGGGGGCGGTCAGCAACAGCTGCTCGGTCCTTGATTTGCGCTCCTCGGCAAACATGCGCATCGTGAGGATCGGAATGAGAACGATGAGCAAAAATAGCAGATATTGGAAATAGGCAGAGGTGTTATAGCTTGCCTGCTGCAGGGTGGTAAAGGCACAGATCAGCGCCGAAACGGCAAGAAAGATGCCGACGTAAACGTACCCGATCGGGGTGGTCAGATACGCGCGCAATTCCTTTTTAAAAATAGCAAACATATCGTTTCGGTTGGCGCTTGGCCAACGCTCCTTTCATAAGCCTCGCGGCGGATTATTCGTCACCCTCCATGGGTGCAATTTGTTCTTGCTTGGCGGCTGTGGCGTCAAGGATCGACTGAGCAATGTCCTTTTCCGGCGTGCCGGTGCGCTGGCGACGTCCCTTTGCTGCTTTTTTGGTGCCGTCCTCGGCATTGGTCCTGTCTACCACGGAAATAAAGATATCCTCCAGATTGAGGCCAAGCGTTTCCATACCGACGATCGGCCAGCCCTTGGCGCTGAAGGCGAAGAAC
Source organism: Oscillospiraceae bacterium (assembly GCA_015063895.1). Taxonomy (GTDB): domain Bacteria; phylum Bacillota; class Clostridia; order Oscillospirales; family CAG-272; genus Firm-07. Next base: position 151,662 of record SVTG01000002.1, read on the forward strand.
AGCGATTTACGGATATCCACACCACGCTGACTTTCCACGTGATATACGTAAGCGTCGCCGTCGCGTGCGGCAAGCACCTCGGCATAGGCAACGTCTGCACGGTCACGCAGCATGGCGAGCACCTCGCGCTGCGGGCCGCAGATCTTGAGCTGGTAGCGGCAGGTGTTGGCGGCAACACGGTTGATGTTTTCGGTCAGCTCGTCCGCTACGATCTTGCCCTTGTTGATGATAATAATACGGTCGCAGACGGCTTGCACCTCTTGCAGAATGTGCGTGGAGAGAATGACCGTGTGATCGCGACCCAGTGTGCGGATCAGGTTGCGCACCTCAATGATCTGCTTGGGGTCAAGGCCGACGGTGGGCTCGTCAAAGATGATCACGGGCGGATTGCCGATCAGCGCCTGCGCGATGCCTACACGCTGGCGAAAGCCCTTGGAAAGATTTTTGATCAGGCGGTGGTAGACGTCGGTCAATTTTACGACCTCGCAGATCTCCGCCAAATGCTTGGTGCGGTTCAGGGTGCAGCCCTTGAGGTTGTATACGAATATGAGGTATTCCTCCACCGTCATATCAAGGTACAGGGGGGGCTGCTCAGGCAGGTAGCCAATGCGACGCTTGACCTCAAGGGGCTCATCAAGGACGTTAAGACCGTCAACTGTGACGCGCCCTGCACTCGAGGAGAGATAGCCCGCTAAAATATTCATCGTCGTACTCTTGCCTGCGCCGTTGGGGCCCAGTAAGCCGACGATCTCACCGCGTGCAACCTCAAAGCTGATGTCGTCAACTGCTGTGTTTGCGCCGTAGCTCTTGACCAGATGCTCGATTTTAATCATATCAGAATCCTTTCAGCGGCAGAGCCGCAATTTATACATATAAAATAATTTTATCATATTATAACGAATAAATCAACTGTCATTTTTTACTTTTTTGCGCGCGTGTGTGATGAATTTTTGAATTTTTACGCGATTTTTGCACAGAAAAAGCAAAAGCCCCACCGAAGTGGGGCTTTTTGTTATGGCTTAAACGAGTGAAAAGGTGTCCGAACAGGGGTAAAAACGAACAAAAGGTGTCTGGTTATGATTATCTTTTTAAAATACTTTTGATCTTATCAAGCAATGACGGTTTCTTTTTCATGCTTTTTCTCCAAATAAGATCCGAATCGAGCGGCGTTCCATTATCAAGGTATGAGAAAAATGCAAAATCAAAATTTTCCATCGGGATTACACCATCTAAAGCCAAGCCGTAGTAATAATCGAGATAGTACATGCTTCCCCATAATTTAATGTCAAAATCACCGGGATCTCCAATGTTGAGAGACAAACGGTACATAGTGGACAACACTTCTTCTTTACTCATCCGATTTGAGTAATAGGCATTTTTGAAGAACAATCTTAATTTATCGTGTGAAACCGCCTTGTCAAAATTCTGTTCGGCGCAGTAGTTATGTAACAAGGAAATTGTTTTGTTTACATCCGAGCCGCACAGAGAAAGTTCTAATACGATATCACTCAATGGAGATTCTTTTTCTAAATAATAATTCAGCCACTCATCGTAGCCGTCAGAAAAGCCAAACATGAGCAAAGTTTTATAATAAAAAGCATCTTCACGTTTCAATACCGTCACCTCCCGTCTTTGGTTTATTATACCACACTTTCTCTAATAAATCAAGGCGTAGCCTTGTATATCATCCGCAACTCGTTGCGGTATATCATCAACACGGAGTGTTGTATAGCATCAAGCCGCAGGAGGATACACGCTGGCGCGTGATGAGATACAGCCCCGCAGGGGCTGATGATATACACCGCACTTCGCGCGGCGATGATATACCAAGCCTGCGGCTTGGATAAACAAAAAGAGAACTTTTGGTAGACAAAAGTTCTCTTTTTGTTGGCGCGGCATGAGGGGTATTCACCTGCGGTGAAGATTTTTCGCCTTGGCGCTTACAAGCAAGCTTGACGCGCTCTGCGGCTCAAATGCGAACCCCATTCTGCGAGCCTCGCTCGCAGAGGGGGCTTCGCCTCGCCCCATACCGAGCATAACAAAGAAGCCCCACCGAAGTGGGGCTTCTTGTTATGGCGCGGCATGAGGGATTCGAACCCCCGACCTACTGGTTCGTAGCCAGGCACTCTATCCGGCTGAGCTAATGCCGCGTGACGCTTTTCGGCGTACCCATGTATTATAGCACAAGCAAAAGTGCTTGTCAAGAGGAAAAATAAAAAATTTTTCACGTTTTTTGCGACGCTAAAAATGCGTGTATTTTGGAAAAATGCTGTATAAGACTGTGCTCCTTGGGTAACGCTTTTTCAGATGATAGTGAGTGAGGGGGTGGAGGCTTGCAGATGCAAAAAAGCGGCACGCGCACGCTACTGCTGTTGGTTGCTACGTTGGCGTTATATCTGTTGCTGTGGCAGGCATTGGCAGCGCTTGTTGTGCTTCCCGTTTATTTTTACGGGCGGTTGATTGAGCTTTTGAGTATGGTCTTGTTTGCGGCGCTGGCCTTGTGTACGCCAATGCGCTTTGAGGAGATGGGGATCGCAGTGCCGCGCGCGACGCTTTGGCGCTCCCTCGCGTTAGGCTCCTTTGTGGGGCTCTGCTTTGTGGGTGCTTTGATGCTGCTGCGCCTGCTTGGGGGACACGCCTTGTCGTTTTCGTGGCACATTGCGGGGGATATTTCACGAATCACCTATTTTGCGGTAGCACCCTTTCAGGAGGTGCTTGCAAAAAGCGTGATGCTGTATAGCTTTGAATTGGTGCTTGATAAGCGCCACCCACACGTGGCAAATTTGTTGGCAGCACTCACGTTTGCCGCTTTTCACGTGGCTTACGGCATTGAAATGATGCTGGCGGCTGCCGCACTTTCGCTGGTGACGGGGTGGATCTTTTTGAAGGAGCGCGCCGTGTGGGGGTGTGCTGTGGCACATTTTTGCTGCGGCTTTTTTCCGCTTTGCTTTGATATGGTGTAATAAGGGGTTGTATTTTCTCTTGCCTTGTGTTATACTGAAGCAAAGCGAGGTGTTACGATGAAAAAGACCGAGAAAAAGCTGCCGCCCTCGAATTGTGAGAGCTGCGAGTTCTACGATTATGATGAATATTATGAGGAATACACCTGCAAAATGCGTCTTGACGAGGACGAAATGATGCGCTTTTTGCAAAAGGAAACGGCTTCCTGCCCGTATTATCGCTATTACGATGAGTATAAGAGCGTGCATAAGCAGATCTGAAAAATGCTTCGGCAACGGTGTGATGTTCTGAACGGACAGATCAACACGATTGCCGAAGCATTTTTTATTGTGCAATGACCCTGCCGATCAGATAATCGCGGTAGGATTTGTCAAGCGATTTTTCCTCGTTGAAGAAGGGATTTTCAATGACGCCGTTTCCCCCGGGCTCACCCACGAGCAAAAAGTTGGTGTTGTCGGCGTCGGCACGGAAGGTTACCTTGGTGTTTGATACCAGTGCGCAGAATTTGCCCTCGGCGCGAAAGCCTGTCTGCCCACCCTCCACGGTCTTCCACCAATAGCAAAAGCAGTTGTGAAATACCGAGTGTACGCCATCCTTAAGATAAAAGCCCGTAGCGTACTGGTCACTGTAGCAGAAATCAAACCAGTTTTCCCAGCTGAGATCAAGAAAGGCGATGCTGTCGGTGTAATGGTCAAAGCCGCTCTTGAGACTGTAAAGGGGGTGGATGTTGCGTAAGTAGTTGCCGCCGCGCACCAGCTTTACGCCGATCTGTACGCGCGCAATGCGCATATTTGTCAGGGTGTTGTCCATACCCTCGATCAGCACGCCGATCGAGTCCGTGGTGCCGCGCCCTGCAATGTTGACGTTGCAGATATCGGCGTCGGATGATCCTGAATTGGCACCGTATTTGATGTGCAGACCGATCCTTGTGTGCTTGATAGACAGGTTTTCAATGCGCGTTTCGCGTCCGCTGTCGATCGACACGCCGTTTGCTCTGTCGCTGCCGTCCAGGATACCGCCCGAAAGATAGTAGTTGCTGCCGTTTTCAAAAATGGTGTTGTAGGGATCTATGCCGCCAAGGCGGATCAGCGCCTCGTCGCTTTCCCAATCCTGTGTCGCTTTGATCACGGCAAAACCGGAAAGCTGCAACGACACGGCATGCGCAGGGTTAGCGGGCGTGCAGATAGGCTTTGAAAGCAGATACTCACCGTCGGGGAAAAACAGCACGCGACGGGGATGACTTAAAATCAGCGCCTGTAGGGCATCTGAAACGTCCTTGCCCGTGTTTGGCTCAATAAAGTCGGATACCATCACAAAGGCCTTGCTTGCAAAATCGTGTATCATGCGGGTTGCCTCCTATATTCGTTGTGTTTATTATATCACGGGGATGAGCTGCGGTCAATAAAAAAACGGATAACACCGCGGTGTTATCCGTTTTTTGTTTAAAGCGCGCCACCCAGACGCAGGAAAAATGCAGCAAGGAAAATGGAGAAGGCACCGACAAGGGTTGACCACACCACCAGCTGTCCTGCAAGCGTGACGTCTGCGTTCATTTCCTGTACCATCGGTACACTCGGTACGGCCACGGGGGAGGCAAAAAGCGATACGAACGCGGCAAACTGTGCCTTGCCAAGGTCGTTTCTGAAGCAGAAATAAGCAATGCCGAGGGCAAATATCGGTACGATCACACAGCGCACAACGGTGCCGAAAATGATCTCCTGTCGGACCTTATGCGTTCGATTCCCGTGCGGTTAAGAACATCGCCCTGTGGGATAACGTTTTTTGATCTTATTCAAATAAGGGGGTGGAGAAATAGCGCTCAGCCGTGTCCGGCAGCACCGTTACTACGGTCTTTCCGCGCCCCAGCTTTTTGGCAAGGCGAATCGCAGCTGCCACGTTGGTGCCGCTTGAGATGCCGCACATAATGCCTTCCTCTCGTGCCAGACGCTTGGCGGTGGTCAATGCCTCCTCGTCGCCTACGATGCAGATATCGTTATAGATCTGTTGGTTGAGAATGGCGGGGATCAGTCCGTCACCGATGCCCATTTGCAGGTGTGTGCCGATCGATCCGCCCGACAGGATCGCCGCGTGCTCGGGCTCTACTGCCCAGATCTCAATATCGGGGTTTGCTGTCTTCAGCGTTTCACCAATGCCCGTGATCGTGCCACCCGTGCCAATACCCGAGCAAAAGCCGTGAATGGGACCGTTTACGGCCTCCAGAATTTCAACACCGGTTTGACGGCGTTGGATATCTACGTTGTTGGGATTTTCAAATTGCTGGGGCACAAAAACGCGCGGATCCTCACGCTGCATGCGAAGTGCTGTTTGCAGACATTCCTCAATGCATTCGCCGATATTGCCTGCGTCGTGTACGAGCACGACCTCCGCGCCGTAATGCTCCACCAGCTTGCGGCGTTCCTCGCTGACCGAATCGGGCATGACGATCTTGGTCTGATAGCCGCGTACTGCGCCGACAAGTGCAAGGCCAATGCCTTGATTGCCGCTGGTGGGCTCTACAATGACCGTGTCGGGGCCGATCTTGCCCTCTCGTTCGGCCGCGCAGATCATATTGTAGGCAGTGCGTGTCTTGATGGAGCCACCGACGTTCAAGCCCTCGTATTTGACAAGGATCTCGGCGCCGTCAGTGGGGGCCATGCGCGAAAGGCGCACGAGCGGCGTGTTGCCGATCGCATCTAAAACGGAATTATAAATCATAGAATACCTCAAAAAAACAGTCTGTTGATATTGTATACTAAATTTAAAAAAATGTCAACAGTTTTGTTTTGAAATCCCGTGCGGCCAGCCGCACGGGCGTGCTTTTGTATCCCGGTCAGGATCAAAAAGGAGTGGGCGCACCCACTCCTTTTTGATAGGCCTATTTGCTTTTTAACGACTCGTTTAATTCCTTGCAATAATCGGCAAGGGAGATCACGCTGCCCTCTATGCGGGATTTTTCTGCGGCAAAGGCCATCAGATGATTGTCAACCGATTGGCGAATGCTGGAGATCGATTTGCCTTTGTAGGTGCCCTTCATACGGGAGAAGAAGGCGCTGACGATCCCCTGGTCACCGCCGCCGTGGCCACCGCCAAAATGCTCACTGGTTTTGGCGGCATCCTCGATCGGGATCTGCGTGGTCTGGCCTGTTTTAAAGGAAAAGTAGGTGAAGTAGGGGTCCTTCATGCGGCCGTGAAGCGAGCCGTCCGTGCCCATCACGTAGATGTCGCGACCGCCCTGGTTAAAGGCTGCCATTGAAAGGCTGGCAGTAGCGCCGCCCTCAAATTCCATGTTGACGACCTGGTGGTCTACCACGTCGTTATCGGTTCTGAATACGCACTTGCCGAAATTGTTTTCGCGCAGTGCCTTTGCAATTTGTTCTTTGGTGGGATCGGGGCATTTGGCAACGGCCTCCTTCATCCACGCGTGACAATCGTCGGAGAGGTAGACCTTTTCTGCGTGATAGTGGCAGGTGTCAGCCGCGGGGCAGCCGTCGGTGCAGCGCACAGGGGCGCCTTCGGGGCAATTTTCCTTGGTAAAGTAGGTAAGGGAGCCGAAGGACTGCACACGGGTGCATTTTTCGCCGATCAACCATTGCAGAATGTCAAGGTCGTGGCAGCATTTTTGCAGGATCATAGGCGTGGAGCGCTCGGAATTTGCCCAGTTGCCGCGCACAAAGCTGTGGCTTTGATGCAGGTGTCCCACGTCCTCGGTGTGGCGGATCTGCATCACGCGCCCTACGTACCCGTCGTCAATGAGATTTTTCAGCTTGGTAAAGAAGGGGGTGTAGCGCAGTACGTGACAGACAAGGACGTTTACGCCCTTTTCCTCGGCGTAGTTGGCAAGCAGCATGCACTCCTCCGGATTGGCGGCCACGGGCTTCTCCAGCAGGATCTCGTAACCGAGGTCAATGGCACGGATCGTGGGCTTAGTGTGCTCCTGGTCCATTGTGCAGATAATGCAGGCATCGGCCATTTTGGGCAGTGCCAGCAGGTCGCGCCAATCGGCAAACACACGGTCGGCAGGAATATTGTGCAGCTTGGCAATATAGTCGCGGCGCGCTTCGATCGGCTCGGCGACGCCGACAACCTCATAAAGCTCGGGATATTTTGCCATATCGTCGGTATAGACCTTGCCGCGGTTTCCGGCGCCGAGCAGAATTGCAGAAATTTTCTTTTGTGCCATTGTGATACCCTCCGTGAATCGTAGTTGCCGTGTGATATACGGTGATATTTTTATTGTAGCATATCCAAAAAAGGTGTGTCAAGGTGAAAGTGGACATATTTTGTATGAAACAAGACACTTAAAGCTGGGCTTGACAGCCCTTTTTTATGCGAAAATGTAAAGGGGAGAGCCCGGTTTTTTGCTTGAAGGTCTTGGAAAAATGCTCGGGATTTTCAAAGCCGCACCGCTCTCCCACCGAACCGATATTCAGCTCGGTTTCAAGCAACAGCGTTTTTGCCGCCTCAATGCGCTTTTCGGTCAGATACGAGACGATGGTGGTATCGAATGCGCACTTAAAATGCTCAGTCAGCGTCACGGTGCTGTAGTGAAAATGCAGTGCCAGCTCCGAAAGGGTGATTTTTTGAGCATAGTTGCGGTCTAAATAGTCACGCAGTAAAAGGGCTGTACCGCGCTCCTCTGTGTCAAGCACGTTGGTGGCGGCAATAGCGGCAGCAAACATTTGAAGTGTGTTGACAAGCGCCTGCTGCTCATCTGCGGTGTGCGTGGCTAACTGAGCGATCAGTGTGCGCAGCCTTTGCTCAGCGATCCCCTCGCCGATAAATTGCAATCCCTCCCGTAGGGCGAGCTCTTGCTGTGCTATGTCTTGCCCGATCGCTTCTCCGACAAATAAATAGCCCTGCAGCACGCCCTTGCTGATGACGGGGGCAACCGCCTCGAAAAGCCCAAAAGGGCAGGTAAAGGTATGCGTTTTTCTTGTTTTTGCTACGGTGGCAAAGGCCGCTTCATCGGAGGCAAAGCAGCGGTTGAAGCCCTTGGCAGTGGTATGCACGGCATTGCAATAGCTGTAAGCGGTAGGACCGGCCCAGGCGATGCATCGCGCCTGCTTATCATACAGGGCCACCCGCATGCCCGAGATCAGATAAAAGTCCTGCAATAGCTTTTCGGCTTGGCTCATGATACCCTCCTTGTGTTTTTGATAAAAATATTATAGCAAAATAGGGGCGTAATGTCAATTTGAATTTATGTTTTATGGATATGACAAGTAGATTTAGTGAAAAAACATGTCATTTTTTCGCTTTTTTGCTATAATGAAGGCATATTGATATATAAGGAGCGTGCTTATGAGCAAAAGAAGCTTATTGACCGGTGTTGCCTATCATGGCAACCGTATGCCCTCACACGTGCGTACCGATATGCGCGAGATCGCAAGGGCGGATATGGATATTGTGGTACATATGTTCTCTCATACCGACTGGGAGCGCCATAAGACGGTAATGAAGGATATCTTTGCCATTACCGAGGATCAGGGGCTTGAGGTGTGGGTGGATAACTGGGGTATTGGCGGTGCCCCCGGCGACAAATCCCATTTTCTTTCGTATCATCCCGATGCGCATATGTATAACAGCGATGGCACCATGCACCCCTATCAGGTCTGCCTCAACAGCCCCGAATACCGTCGCTTTGTTAAGGATTGGCTCGATACGGTAGCAGAGATCGGCGGCAAGACCATCTTTTGGGACGAGCCCTTTTTCCCGACGCCCGCGCCCAAAACGCCCGACGAGCGTGTGGTTTATACCTGCCGTTGTCCGCGTTGTCAGAAAATGTTTGAGGAGCGCTACCATCATCCGATGCCGACGTTGCTTTGCCCTGAGGTGGATGAGTTCCGCACGGCGACTCTGCTTGACTACTTTGGCGAGATCACGGCATACAGCGCTTCGCTTGGCATGTATAACGCCGTTTGCGTGATGCTCAAGCCTCATTACGGCATTTGTCTGGATACGCTTGATAAGATCTGCAGTCTGCCGCATCTGCACAACGTGGGCTGTGACCCCTATTGGTATAGCGCCAAGGCCGACGACGCATACGATTTTGTGTTTGAAAGAACCAAAAAGAATATGCAGATCGCCAAGGATTACAAAAAGGATCATAACGTGTGGATCCAGAGCTATCACGTGCCACGCGGGCGCGAGGAGGAGATCATTGAGGCGACAGCTGCCGCTTACGATGCCGGTGCCCGCACGCTGCTGGCTTGGGGCTTCCATGGCAGCGAATCAAACGATTACCGCGCCGCCAATCCCGAGCGCACGTGGGATATCACCGTGGAGGCCATGCGCCGTGTGCGCGCCGAGGAGCGCGACCGTCAGCTTGCGGAAAAGCGTAAGAAGTATAAGGGGCTTGACGTGTAATGAGAAGCGTGGTTCTCATCGGCATGATGATATTGCTCTACACCCTGCAATCGCTGCTTTGTAAAAAATATTCCGATCACTATCCCGGAAAGGACGAGATGGCCTCGCCCGTTTTTACACTGGTCAGCGGCGCGGTGGTTGTGGCGGTATCGTTTGCGGTGGCGGGATTTTCCTTTAAAGCGGCGCCCCTGACGCTGCTTTTGGGTGTGTGTAACGCAGCCATTTTGTTTGGCTATAACGCCTTCATTATCAAAGCGGCACAAACGGGTGCGTATTCGGTGCTCATGGTCTTTTCCATTGCCGGCGGTATTATGATACCTGTGGTGTCAGGGGTTGTCTTTTTTGGTGACAAGCCTTCGTTTTTCAAGATCCTCTCGCTTCTTGTGATCTTTGTGGCGGTCTTCATGGTCAGCCACCGCAAGGGCGAGGCGTTGGCTACCGACAAGGTCTTTATACCCGCTTGTGTGGGACTTGGTTTTTGCAATGGCACGTACGGTGCTTTGCTTGATGCACAGCAGCGTCTGACGGGTGCCGCCGAGAAGGAAGAGATGGTTGCGATGACCTACGCTCTTGCGGTATTGATCTCCTTTGTGTTTATGCTGCTAAAGCAAAAGCGTAACGCTTTTGGTGCGCTGCGCCAGACACGCAGATCGCTGTTTTATTTGCTGATCTGCTCTGTGGTGGTGGCACTTGCCATTAACGTTATGGTGGCGATCATTCCTTTGGTGGATATCGCGGTGCTTTATACCTTTGATAACGCAGGCACCTTTTTGTTTTCGGTGATCGCTTCGGTTATCTTCTTCCGTGAACGCCTTTCTCGTTTAAACGTAGCGGGGTGCGCTGTGATGTGTATTGCCCTTATTTGCGTGTCAATTCTTTGATTTTTGGAAAAATCAAGAATGGCGTAAAATTAAAATTGGAATATTTTAAGAGAAAACTGGAAATTTATCAAAGCGAAGCGAGATCCATTCTGCTGTTGAATAAGAAAAGGCACCCCCACGGGTGCCTTTTCTTATTTGCCTAAGAGCGACCAAAAGGTGCGTGAAGTGGGGCAAGAACGACTAAAAGTACACCAATAGTAAAGCTTGTCAAATTGGAATTTGACGATTAGAATATACCGCCGTTATACTTTTTCATTGCATAGAAGCTAACAAGCATTCCTACAATGATGCCAACAATCAGTTCTATCACACCGATTATAACAAAAGCTTGGAGTTGTGTTTGCTCGAAAATCAAGAACAGAATGCCAAACACAAGCATAGAGAGACCGATGATAAGCGTTCCCAAACCAACGAGCTTACCAAACGGCTTTCTATTTTCCTCGGTCACTCGTTGTCTGTGATACCAATGGAGAGAAGATATATTTCCTGTCATATTGATTATGCCGAGAATGGAAACCAGTATCCCCAATCCCGAAACAGTGAAAAAAGTTGCCATTTTGTTTCTCCTGTAAATTCTTATTTATCGATTAGATTATACCACAAAGTCTAACTAAAATCAAGGCGTAGCCTTGTATATCATCAAGCCGCAGAAATGCACCTTCGGTGATGCCATACGCCTTCGGCGATTCTATACACGCTGGCGCGTGATGCCATGCGCCTTCGTCGATTTCATACACGCTGGCGCGTGATGCCATGCGCCTTCGTCGATTCCATACACGCTGGCGCGTGATGCCATACGCCTTCGTCGATTCTATACACGCTGGCGCGTGATGCCATACGCCTTCGTCGATTCTATACACGCTGGCGCGTGATGCCATGCGCCTTCGTCGATTCCATACACGCTGGCGCGTGATGCCATGCCAAGCCTGCGGCTTGGATAAATAAGAAAAGGCACCCCCACGGGTGCCTTTTCTTATTTGCCTACTGACATCAATATTGATACAGTCAAAAAGCGGTGCATTTTCAATAAAAAATCGTTACATGATAAAGTTGCGTAACATTGCAAAAAAACAAATCGTTTACGAGGGCGTGTAATCGTTCATAAAAAAGTATCATTCGTTTACCTACCTATGCATTATATAATTCGAGTCAAGGTTGAAATAGGGCCTTGACTTTTTTGCGTTTTAGAGTGATAGATATAAGCGGAGGTGAACGAAATGAAACGAAAAGATGCAGAGGCAGAAACAAGATACCGCCTGG